>JBIIJQ010000087.1:0-11521 GCA_044233655.1 Chitinophagaceae bacterium
AACTGCTGCTATGAATTTTCAATTTATAGGAGGTAGCATGGGTAGTGTGGTAGGCGAAAAAATATCTCGGGCCATTGATTATGCTATAAAACACAAATTACCTTTTATGATCATTTCCAAATCGGGCGGCGCTCGTATGATGGAAAGCGCTTTCTCTTTGATGCAAATGGCTAAAACCTCCGCAAAACTAACCTTGCTCGCTAAGGCCAAATTACCATATATCTCTTTAATGACCGACCCTACCACGGGTGGCGTTACAGCTTCGTATGCCATGCTTGGTGATTTGAATATTGCTGAACCTGGTGCATTAATTGGTTTTGCAGGTCCACGTGTTATTAAAGAAACCATTAAAAAAGATTTACCCGAAGGGTTTCAAACATCCGAATTTTTATTGGAACACGGATTCTTAGATTTTATCGTAGATCGAAAAGAGTTGAAACAAAAACTAAGTGATTTGATAGATTATTTTAAGATTTAATTATTGAATGATGTGATTGTAATAAATCCAACTTCATGAATCTTATTTCTACTATACAACAACTCACACCACTTTCCAATGAAGCATTGGTATGGTTGTCTGAAAAAATAGACTACTTCTCATTCAAGAAAAATGAATGCATTTTGCCCTATGGCAAAATTTGCAACTACTTATATTTTATTCAAACCGGCATGCTTGGTGCGTATTACGAATCTGAAGCGCATGAAGTATGCAATTGGATTTCTATGGAAGGCGATTTTGCTACAAGCTATTACAGTTTCATTACTCGTAAACCATCGTACGAAACCATCGAATGTTTTGAATCATGCGAAGTGGAAGGAATCCATTATTCAACAATACATGAAATGTATCAACGTTTTCCTGAATCGGAACGAGCTGGCCGCCTTATCATGGAAGAATATTATGCACGACTCGAAGAGCGATTGATTTCCCTTCAATTTAAATCGGCCAAAGAGCGGTATCAACAATTGATGGAAAATCGACCGGCAATTATACAGCGGGCTCCACTTGGTCGAATCGCATCCTACCTAGGCATGAAACAAGAAACCTTGAGTCGAATACGAGCAGAGAAGTAAGTTATTGATTTTTTGATATAGGTCAAATTTTTCACCAAACTCCCATTCTACCTTTGTATGTGAAATTTAGATACACGATGCACCACAAAACATTTTTATTATCAACCATTATAATCCTTTTAGGATTTGCTTTTATCTCTTTTCAAATGAGTTGTATAAAACCTATGAGCGAATCCGAAGTTGATCAAAGCATTGACATGAACGGTAGTTTTGAATATACCAAAAATGGCTTACCAATCAATTGGTTGGTGTATACTTCCAAAACAACTCCTAGTGGAACATTTACTATACAAGCCGATACTACAATAAAAAAAGAAGGAAAGCAATCGTTGCATTTGGTAGTGAAAGAATGTTCTGACCAAGGTGGTTGGTATTCACCAGGTATTGCTCAGGAAATCAATGTGCACGAAGGTGAAAAATACCTCATTCAAGCTTGGATAAAAAACAAGCAATCTACTATGGTATTAAAAGTAAATGCTGTTGATGCCAAGCATGAAGCAGAAGTTACCGAAACCTTTTTTTCAGAAAATTACAACGAATGGCATCTGATTGAAATGCGATATACAATTCCTGAAAACATGAAACGACTTCGACTTGAACTCAATGTACTTAAACCAGGTGAGTGTTGGGTAGATGAAATAAGAATTACTAAAACAAACTAAACTATTATTTTTCTAATTTCAGTTAATTCATCAGCAATATATTCACACTACGTTGTAGAATATTAAATGCAATTTCGGCCATCAGGTTTTCTTTGTCCAAGGTAGGATTTACTTCCGTTATTTCGAAGCAACATATTTTATGATTTTGCATCAAGCTTGCCAATATATCTTCGGCCTCACGTTCTTTGAGTCCATTGGCCACAGGCGTTCCTGTACCACGAGATATACTGCTATCCAAACTATCTACATCAAATGAAACATAAATATCATCACACTCTTTCAGACTCAATAAGGTTTGACGTACCACATGTTCAACGCCTTTTTTTCGAACTTCCGAAACGGGTATTACTTTAATACCATGTTTTTTCAATAAGTAATCTTCTTCTTTTTCAGTATCTCGCAATGCGATAAATACAATATCTTCAGGTTTTACCTTGGGACATATTTTACCTAAATTTTTCAAATCATCCCATAGCTTAGCAGTTGTTGCATCGGGATGATGCACCTGACAATCCATGTTATCTTCGCCAATGGAAATAGCCAATGGCATACCATGCATATTGCCACTAGGCGTTGTATAGGGCGTATGCAAATCGGCATGTGCATCTATCCATATTACACCCAATCGAGATTTGGGCTTTGCCATTTTTATACCAGCAATTGTACCACCAGCACTACTATGATCTCCAGCCAACACCAAAGGAAACAAACCTGATTTTAAATTCTTTTCTACTGTACTTGCAACACGCTCATACATTGTTTTCACACCTTGAATCCGTTTAGCATACGGACTTTCCACAGGTTCATACAATAGCTTGTTTTCTGTCTCTACAATATCGCTCGGAAAATTCACAAAAAAATTGCTCATGAAATCAAGCGCAGCAATCTTCAAAGCATCAATACCCAAACTAGCACCTCGTGTACCTGCTCCAATCTCCGACTTTACTTCTATGATTTTGATATTACGCATTGTACAAAAATACACTCCTTGTTCGAAAAAACTACATATTTAGTATTTTGACCACAATATATATCTTTCATACTATAGTTTATTTTATCTTTCAGTAAAATTTACAATATGAAAACATTCCTTTTAGCCCTCCTATTTTTATTATCTTTTTGCGTGTCGGCTCAAATAAACATACAACAAATCAATGTAAAAAATCCAGCCATGCAAATGGTCTATGTTGGTATCGAAAATGATTTCTCTATAAAAATTCCGTCAGATGTACGACTCATCAAGATTTCGTCTACTGTGGGTGAAGTAAAAATGACCAAGGACAATACCCTCAAATTGATGGTAAAGGATATAAACACAGCAGGTGTTCAATTTAAATACATTTTAGGAAAAAATGGTGTAGAACAAGCAGAGGTAACTGATCCTATTGTCTATAAAATTAAGCGAGTACCAGATGTATTTCGTTTAAAAGTTGGAACCATCACCCAAAGTGGTAAAATTGGATTGAAAGAAATCAAGGAAAATATGTTCATTGGATTAGATGATCAAATCTTGAATGTTCCACTTCCATTAGAAAAAATAACGTTGAACGTGCTTCATCTTCCGTCCAATACCACAAAACAAGACCCTGAAGAATTGAATATTACCCTAAATGAAACTAACTCAACTATTGCTTTAAATCAGCTTTTGAAAAAAGTAAAATCAGGTTCAAAACTCTTTTTTGAGGAAATCGTTGTCACCTTAAATGACGGCACATCACTAAAAATTGATCCCCTTTCCTTATTGGTAGAGTAATATAAGTTTTTCTCTTTTTCTTACTCATCCAAACTTTCTATCCGACATTTTGTCTTAAAAGCTTGGATTGGCAAATAATTTGCGTATTGTAGTAATACAAGCAAAAAATAAGCAAAAACATATGTCAGAAAACGAAAAAGAGCCCATAGTAGAACAAGAAATCCCACTGGATATAAATTCAGATGAGAATGTGGCAGGTACAAGTCATCTTAATGACGAAATGACGAACGAAGATGAAAATGCCAAACTTCAAGCTGAAGTAGGTGAATGGAAGGATAAATATATGCGCTTGTTGGCAGAATTTGACAATTTCAAAAAAAGATCCTACAAGGAAAAAGCCGAATTAATTCAAACTGCTGGCAAAGAAGTCATCATGAGTATGGTAGAAGTGCTCGATGATAGCGAGCGTGCCGAAAAACAAATGGCTACAGCCACCGATATCAATGCCATTAAAGAAGGCACTCAATTGGTATTTAATAAATTGAGACATACACTACAGCAAAAAGGGCTTAAAGCATTTGAAAGCAAAGGCGAAGAATTTGATGTAGAAAAGCATGAAGCTGTAACCGAAATACCCGCAGCGGGCATGGAAGGAAAAGTAGTAGATGAATTGGAAAAAGGGTATATGCTCAATGAAAAATTGATTCGTCATGCAAAGGTAGTAGTAGGAAAAAGTTCAGATAACTGAACAAATCCTTTCAAACGATTATTTAAAAAATAAATCTATCAGCTGATATTAATGCTGATTACAAAATTGAAATGAAAAGAGATTTTTACGAAATATTAGGTGTAAGTAAAAGTGCATCAGCCGATGAAATCAAAAAAGCATACCGAAAGGTTGCCATGCAATTTCATCCTGATAGAAATCCGAATGATAAAGCAGCCGAAGAAAAATTTAAAGAAGCGGCTGAAGCCTACGAAGTACTGAGTGATGCCTCAAAGAAACAACGATATGACCAATATGGACATGCTGGTGTAGGAGGTGCTGCTGGCGGAGGTGGATTTGGTGGCGGACAAGGTGGTATGCGCATGGAAGATATATTCTCCAACTTTGGCGATGTCTTTGGCGACGAAGGCTTTGGTAGTTTCTTTGGTGGTGGCGGTCAACAACGTCAGCGTAGCAGAGGCACAGGCGCTCGTGGTTCTAACCTTCGAGTTAAGGTGAAACTTACATATGAAGATATTATCAAAGGTGTACACAAAACCATCAAGGTAAAAAAATACGTTAAATGTGATACTTGTACTGGTAGTGGTGCAAAAGATAAATCCTCCATACAACAATGCGGCAGCTGTGGTGGTAGCGGACAAGTAAGACGTGTAACCAATACTTTCCTAGGACAAATGCAAACTGTGACTACATGTCCTACTTGTAATGGTGATGGTACACAAATCGCACATAAATGTTCGAGCTGTAAAGGCGAAGGACGAGTATATGGCGAAGAAACCATCAGTATAGATATACCTGCAGGCGTACAAGAAGGTATGCAACTCAGTGTCAATGGCAAAGGGAATGTAGGCGAACGAAATGGCCAATCGGGCGATTTGCTAGTCGTAATAGAAGAAGAAAAACATGCAGAACTCATCCGTGAGGGATTGAATGTATTGTATGAATTACATCTTTCATTTCCTGATGCTGTCATAGGTCTCGAAGTTGAAATACCCACGATTACAGGTAAGGCTAAAATAAAAATACCAGCAGGTACTCAAGCAGGAAAAATACTACGATTGAAAGGGAAAGGTTTCCCAAGTGTGAATAGCTACGAAAAAGGTGACCAACTCATCAATATTAATGTATGGACACCACAAAATTTAAGTAGTGAAGAAAAAACCATGTTGGAAAAATTAAAAAATTCACCCAATTTCAAACCCAATGTATCAAAGTCTGATAAGAGTTTCTTTGATAAAATACGTGAAGCATTTAGCTAGTCGTTGCGATCCTATTTATATAAAAAAAGCATTTAGAATTAACTCTAAATGCTTTTTTGTTTTGCCTAAAATAAGGTATTCAGTAATACCGATTCAACTCTGAGCCGCAACTCAAGAAAAAACTGTATAGCTTCTCGATGCTATGTGATTCAATTGCAATTTCCTTTCACCTTAAAATTTCGTAATTTTTTATATTTCCACTTTTTTCTTGATAAAAAAGTGGAGCAAAAAATCAAGGCTGTCCCTAAATGAACATTGCGTTTTGGAAAGTACCTTTCGAGTTATGAATATTACTAATATATTATTAATTCTATTTTAGCACACTCTATCAAGTTATAGAGATTGTAAATCTGAAATAGTCCAATATCGGCTATGCCTCATTGTACTAAACACATTTATCATCGGCATACTCCTTCGGCGCACAGGTTTACAATTGTAAAATTCTAAACATGTCTAGACTACTTTAGAATTACAATTTTTATAAGTACAATTACTGTTTTGAAATTCGTTGACTATAAACGCCATGGGATGTTTGAAAAAGGATAATATAATTTCCTTCATTCAATGATTCAAGAGAAATTGAATTAACGCCCAATTCGATAGCTTGTGTTTTCACTACGCTACCCATCATATCATAGATAAGCACAGTTCCTTTGTATATCGATTCTAAGGTCATAAAATTACTGGCAGGATTAGGATATAATTTGGCTTCAATTCGCTCAAACGATGAAACACCTTGAGGTATAATTGTTTTAGTACATATTTCGTCTACGTTCACTGAATCCGATGGCCAATTCCATACTCGTACATCGTCCAATTTTCCTTTGAATGGTTTATTGGCCCACAATTCTGTTGCCATGCTAAACCAATAACAAAAACCTGGCTCGCAAGTTCTACGAAGTATCTTATAAGTGGTAGTTCCTGCATTGTATTTTGTTTTATTGAAATAAAAATCAACCGCTCCATAATCTTTAAATGTAATCACGCCACAAAACCATTCCCCATTGGGAATAGGACAAGGCACGCCATAAGTATAATTATTATTGGCTGTATCTGTCAGTGTAACAAACATACTATCATGCAAAGCATACACTAAAAATGGTCCTTTATAAAAATGAAACAAACCATATTGAATGGTATCACTATCAAAATTTTTATTCATATAAAAGCTCAAACTCATTCCAGGATAATTAGTATTGGTCATACTAAAGGAATCCGTTTTCATACTACAAAGTCCATCAAATTGATATGCATTATTCACATTACCCGATGCATCGTTGCAAAAGGATAATGCATTGCCACAATTATTGGTATCAATCAAATAATGATTTGTACTTGAGTCAATTAAGTTATTGGCAAAATTGATTTTGATTTGTTGTGCATGGACAAACAGGGTCATCAACATCAACACAGAAAAAGATAAAAGTGATTTCATTTTATATATAATTTGTTTGCAAAATTACAAACACAACTGACGAAACCTATACCACATGAAGGGTATTTTCAAGTAATTGGTATGATTAAAATCAATCTAAATTATTGAATTGTATGTTGTAATTTAGTGAGTTATTGTTTCAATACTTCGGGTCGATTCGTTGATTAAATTCAACTTAACTTCAACATGATGCTTGGGCAACATATCTTCCGCTATTTCGGGCCATTCTATAAAACAGTAATCATCTGTATTGTTTATTATATCTTGCACACCAGCTTCAAAAGCATCTTCACTATTTTTCAGTCGATACCAATCCATGTGAAAAACTCGTTGTTTTGTAGATTCAATTTCATATTCATTTATGATAGAAAATGTAGGACTGCTTACATTATCCGTAACGCCTAAGACATCGCACAATGCATGTATAAAAGTCGTTTTACCACTCCCCATTTCGGCATAAAAAGCAAAACATCGATATGAAGGATACTCTTCTACTAATTGCTGGGCGACAGTCTGTATTTCATGAAGTTGAAATTCTCGTTGCATGATGCAAAAATAAACGGAAAGAATGAAAGCTTCCAAACTTTGATTGGAACTTATACTACCCTAGAGTTCTATTTAATATCGTAATTTCGCATATATGGAAACAGCAATAGAATGTAAAGTAGATGGAATGACTTGTGGTAATTGCGCGTTGACAATTACCAACTACCTTTCTAAACAAGGTGCCAAGAATGCCGTTGCCAATGCATCTACAGGCGATGTTTCGTTTACGATAGAAGATGAAAGCAAGGTGGATTCATTATTTGCTGGAATAGAAGGCCTAGGATATAAAATAAAAGTTGATACACATGCCGACGAACTCTCTCATTCGAGTATGAAACCTTTGCTTATAACAGCAATCTTGTTTTGGATACCCTTGATGGCGCATATGTTCTCCAATTGGGCACCATTGCACAATCCATTTGTTCAACTTATATTGACTCTGCCCGTTTATGGCATTGGTGTATATTATTTTGGAGTAAGTGCCATTCGTTCATTACGAAACGGTATTCCTAATATGGATGTGTTGGTTTTTATAGGAAGCAGTGCTGCTTTTTTCTATAGTATCATCGGCTGGTATCTTCATCCAGAACATGCTCACGAATATTTATTTTTCGAAACGACAGCCTCTATTATTACCTTGGTATTAGCAGGTAATTTTCTCGAAGAATATTCAGTACGCTCTACAGCTTCTTCCATCAAAGATTTGATGAAGTATCAAAAGACAAAAGCCAAGATTATTTTTACAGATAGCATAGGCAAAGAAACCATCCAAGAAATAGACAATGAATATGTAAAAGTGAATGATGTATTGCAGGTCAATACGGGTGATAAAATTCCAGTAGATGGTGAAATTATAGTAGGCAAAGGCATGCTCGATGAAAGCATGATGACTGGCGAAAGTCTGCCTGTATTAAAATCAATATCGGAAAATGTAATCGGTGGTACTATTTTGCACGAAGGAAGTATTCGTATGAAAGCGACAGCTGTAGGCTCGGGTACTGCCTTAGCCAATATTATCAAATTGGTGAATCAAGCACAAGCAGCTAAGCCTGCTATGCAGCGGTTAGCTGATAAAATTTCAGCCATATTTGTTCCAACGGTTATTGCTATTGCTATTCTTACGTATGTAGTCAATCATTATTATTTACAGCTTAGCGTAGAAACAAGCATAATGCGAAGTATTGCCGTATTGGTTATTTCATGCCCATGTGCGATGGGCTTGGCTACCCCTGCTGCTGTGATAGTAGGACTCGGTCGTGCCGCTCGCAATGGCATCTTAATCAAAGGTGGCGATACCTTAGAAAAATTCAAAGACATCCAACAATTTGTATTTGACAAAACAGGCACCTTGACGACTGGCAAATTAATCATCGATACATTTTCTAGTACACTCTCTGATGATGAATTTAAAGCAATAGTTGTTTCGCTCGAGCAACATTCATCTCATCCTATTGCAAAAAGTATTTTATCTAATTGGACTATTGAAAATTCAATTTCATTTACAAACATTGAAGAAGAAAAAGGAATTGGCATACATGCTACAGACTCAGATAATAATTTATGGACCATCGGTTCGTATAGAATTATAAAAGAAAAAACTGATGAAAAAAGACATGATTTATATCTACTAAAAAACAAACTATTAGTGGGTTGGATAGATTTGAAAGATGAATTACGCGAAGGAACAAAAGAAGTAATCGCCACATTAAATAATGAAGGTTATAAAACTATTTTGCTTAGTGGCGATCGAAAAGAAAAATGCGAGCGCATCGCATCGGAATTAAATATTCAGGAAGTGTACAGTGAGTTTTTGCCTCATGAAAAAATGCAACAATTAGACGAATTGATGGCTATTGCTCCTACTGCCATGGTTGGTGATGGTATCAATGATGCACCGTCCTTGGCTAAAGCTACCATTGGTATTTCGCTCAGCGATGCAACACATATTGCGATGCAAAGTGCCAATGTCATTTTATTGAAAAATAATTTATCCAATCTGCCGATGGCAATCGGTTTGGGCAAACATACTTTCATGACCATCAAACAAAATCTCTTTTGGGCATTCTTCTACAATGTCATTGCCATTCCTGTTGCAGCAGCAGGCTTACTCACACCAACTTGGGGTGCAGCCATCATGGGTTTGAGCGACGTGGTTCTAATTATCAATTCGTTGCGATTGAGGTATAAAAAGGTGGGATAGATTCGAGTATTTATAAATTAATTATCAGAAATAAACTAAAAATGAATCGTAATTGAAATAAGGAAATTAAATTTATGTATGATAAAAATATAAAATTAAACACTTTCTTAATTTGATTTAGAAAATTATAGCTAAGAAATTTGATTAAAAAATCTGATACATAGAATTAATCATCACATAATTTATTTATAATTAAATTAATGTCCTTACTAACATTATTGAAATCAGCATTCAATAATTTGAAGGACCCTTTATTATTATCAATTAGGTGAGTTTCATAATTAATACCAGCGCTAGCAGTAGTAATCAAAATAAAACTAATTTCATTTGTATCGGCAATACTTGCAATGTTTTGTAATAGTAAATCATCTGTTGCATCTGCATTATCATCATCACCACCATCAGGAGCGTCAGTTATAATAAAGCAATACTTTTTTTTACCACTGCGCCACAATCCTGCAAAATCATTCTTTACGACTTCATATGCAAGTAAACCTCCAGGTTCAGGATAACTTACACCACTACCCATGAACATGTCCATAGAATTGAGTTTATTAAGTTGATTTATAAAAGATGTTTTATTATAGGAACTGAATTTTTCCATGATAGTTAAATATTGAGTTCGAAAAGGGTTAGTTGTTACAATTTTTTTAGAAGAGGATGGCAAACTAGCATATGGACTTTGAACGAAATAGAGAGGGTAAGTTTCAGTGGGATATTCATCAAATATTCCTAGGGCTAACTGGTAGTCACCTCCAGATTTCAATGCAATATTGTTGACTATACTATTGACAGAATATTTTATATTATCAATTGCATCTGACATACTTCCAGTGTAATCAATCAAAAATGCAACATCCATACCTACCAAACATGCCGTGCTATCAGAATTTTCAACTTGAAGGCTTTCGCAATTGGGCGCTTTACTACATTTTGAAAATAAAAGAATGACTAACAAAGCAAAAAAAGAAAGTAATATCCTTATACCTTTCAATTTTCTCATTCGTTGAAAACTTGGTATGAAAATTTTCATATAGGTGCTTATATTCATTTATTATTCATTCTTAAATTAAGAGAAATGAAACCCCCATACGATGATGCTTCACAATTACAAGCTTCAGTTCTAGATAGTACAGTTCCATTTATTCTATTTGAATTTGAAATATTATCTTTAGTATAAGTATGTATAAAAGCAGATTTCCCGTAAGAAATACTTTTTGATTCAACTACATTATAATGTTTGATGTAATATGCTCCTAAAGAAAAGCCCACATTATTACCTTTTGGAAAAAAACCAATACTAAATCGAGCTTTTGAAGTAAATAGAATATTTGAATTATACCCTGCATGAAATAATAATGTTTCATTCAATATTGTTGTTGTTTCACGCAGTTCAACTTGACCACCTTTAAAAGTAGAAATACCTAATCGAAACCCCGCTTCTATTAGTAACACTTTATTATTTACATCTAGTTTAAAATCAGGACCAATACCGATTTGAATTCTACGAATACTCTTTTCATTTAAATCATATGTTGTTAATAATGTAGTGTCATTCAGAAAAAATTTTGAATCTACTGGATAAGTACTTTTAACTCCTGTCGTTGTATAATCAAAATCAATTCCAAAACCATACCAACTCCAAAACTGACTATACTTTCCACCTCCAATATAATTAGGCGTATAGTTTAGAAAATCTAATTTATTATTTATTGTTGGGAAATCATATCCAAAATGACCAGAAACTAGTATATACTGATTTGAGGTTGAAATTTGATCTACTTGGACTATTTGAGATATTCCTTTTTTATTTATTAAAATAAAAATAATAATAAATAAGTAGAATGCATTTTTCATTTTTTTCAGTTATTTAATAATATAAATATACTCTATTTCCTAGATATTTATCAAATTATTAAATAGTA
>JBIIJQ010000088.1:0-11400 GCA_044233655.1 Chitinophagaceae bacterium
CGCTTGGTATCGAGAAATGAATATGATATCCAAAAATCAATTCCTTTGATAAGTTTTTTGTCACGATAAAAAAGTTCTAAACCACGCGCATAGCCATTTCCAAAATTATTCGGATTCCCATACAAATATGTTTTGATCAGTTGATGGTATTTTTTGTAAAAGGCTTCCATACGAAGCAATCGATCTTTGGGTTGATATTGGTAATTGATAATATAATGATCGGCACGCATATAATTTAAGTTGGCATTTCGAAACAAGTAAGTTTGTTCGGGTTTTTGATAAAACATACCATAGGCAACCGAAATTTGTCCTCGACGATTTAATTTGTATGCAGCCGATACACGGGGTGCTATATTGAATTGATTCAATAATGAAGAGTGTTCGGCACGAACCCCAATTTTACCTGCGATGTCGTTGGTGATATAGATATCGCTTTCAGCAAAAAGCGCCTTGTAATGATCTTCGATCACCAATGGTGCACGATCGATTAAATTATCAACAATGGCATAGTGAAAGCGGTCTTTGCCATAGATATATTCTGCTCCGAATCGAATGGTATTCAAATTGTTTAAACTTTTTTCCAATACAATTTTAGTAGTGGCTAAAAAATTTCGATTTTGAATTTCATTCCAAGCTTGGTTTTTAAAATTAGAGTCTTTCACTACCTCATTGCTTTGATCTAGAATTTTTGTAGAAATATCATCAGCATTTTGACTCACACATACACCAATATTGAGTTTCCAGTCTTTGTTGAAATATTCTTTGTAAGATAAATTAGTATAAATATTACTATTCTTGATTCCAAATTCATCATTGTATTTTTTACTATCAATACCATAATCAAGGCTAGTCACATTGTTGCGTTGGATATTGATACCCGTATGATTGATATATCCATAAAATTTCAAAATGCCAGTTTTGGATGTTTTAATTCTGTAATTTAAATCGAGTTGATGCACTGTTGGTGCTTGCTTGTAGGTTACATTTTGTTTTATCAATAAAAAATAAGGCGTAAGGTTGGTGTAGTTATACCCAACACCCCAAGACGATTTTTTATTTTTGGCCAGTTGCTGAAAACTAGCACCAATACCTACCGAAGATACATTGAGGTTAGCAGAACTACGTTCAGGTAGATCGATAGTCTCTAATATAACCGCTGAGGAAAGTGCACCACCATACAGCGCAGAATAGCCGCCAGTGCTGAATACAGTACCCTTAAAAATAAATGGATTAAATCGTCCTCGAGCGCCTAAATCAGGTACAGAAGCAGAAAATGCATTTCGCACCCAAGTGCCATCAATAAAAGTTTGCGTTTCGGCACCGGTTCCACCACGTACAAATAATCCTTCTCTGTCATTGGTTTGTTGTGCACCTGGTAGGGTTTTCAGTGCTCCATAATTATCGCCATTGCTTCCGGCTGTGGTTACAATATCGAGTGGTTTGAGTACAGTTCCTTTTTTTTCATCACTGGCTTCAAAAGCACCTGCACTAATCACTACTGCTTTCAAATCATTGATACGTTCTTTTAAAACAATATCATAATTGATTTGTTTTTGATTTAGAACAATTTTTTTCTCTAAAGGTAGAAATCCAATATATGTGGCTGTAATTATAACACTGTCTTTTTCCAGTGTTTCAAATGTGTATTGCCCGTTGATATTACTCGTAGCGCCATCATAGCTATTTTTGATTGAGATATTTACACCAGGTAATTTTTCACCTTTGGTATCTTTTACAGTACCTGATATGGTGGTTTGTGCATTTGCAAATATGGTTGATAAGATTAAAACAGCAAATAAAATTGATTTCATGTACGAATAGAATTACATGCAAAAATAGATAAACTAATAAAACTTGATGAACCTATTTTAAGAATGGTGATCTAGTATGATGAATGTATTTATTTTACTCAATCTTGATTTAATTTCTTATTGAAGAATAATAACTGGTAGTTTTAAACATAGCTCTTTTTTAATAACTTCAAACCATTCTTCTTTAAGTATACTTAACACAATACTATCTCTGCGTTGTCCATTCGCTTTGTATCCATTGCTTCTTAAAATACCTTCAATGCTTGCTCCTATATTTTTCATTGCTTGAATGCTTCGCTTGTTTTCATTATCAGCTCTGAATTCAACGCGTTCCATCTTCATTGTTTCAAAAGCGAATTCTAACATTAGATATTTACAATGTTTATTGATTCCACTTCCTTGGTATTTTTTTCCATACCAAGTATAGCCCAACTGAAGTGTACGATTCGCTAATTGAATATCATAAAATCGTGTACTACCAATATACTGTTGATTTACTTTGTCAAAAACAATGAAAGGATAATCGGTTTGTCGCATTCTTGCATCAACAGCTTGATGAATATATCGTTTCATATTTTCAATACCAGCAGCAGATACTAATGAATAGGTCCATATTTCAGGTTCATTGATTGAATATGTGCTTAAATGTACTATATCTAACTCTTGTAAAGGAATTAATCGTACAAATTCATTTTCTAAACAGTAACCAATGTTGAAATCGAAGTCTCCAAGCATAAAGAAAAGGGTTGAATTATTTATTGTTCTAAGCTGAAAGTAAAAGTACTTTCTTAGTCTGTTAATATTATTAGAAAATACTGTAAAATGATTTTTTTTTAAATTATTTAAGAAACAATAATCTTAATTTGTGTTTAACTACAAATTCATTTTTATGCAACTCTTTAAATTTAAACTGTTATTCAGTTTGATTATGTTATGTACATTTCATTCATTTTCACAATCATTTCAAGGACCTATTAAAGTTTTTTTAGATTGTAGTAATTTTGGCGGAGATTGTTACAATGACTACGTAAGACAAGAATTAACGATTGTCAATTTTGTACGTGACCGATTGGATGCAGATGTACATATAATTGCCAAAAACAATCAAAATTCAATTGGAACACAAATTAATACATTTTTTGTTGTAGGGCGTAATCATTTTCAATATCACAGTGATACATTGAATTATACTGTTCCACTCAATAGTACTGAATCAGAGATACGAAATCTTTGGGTGAAAAATATAAAATTGGCTTTAATTCCCTATTTAGCCAAAACAGCATCAGTAGCAGATATAGAAATAAATATTCAAAAAAAGGATGTGAAAGAAATTGATACCACATTGAAACAATCAGATCCATATAATTTTTGGGTTTTTCAAATAGGGTTATCAGGTTCCTATGATGGCAATCAGGTATATAAATCAGCCGAAGGGAATGGTTATCTATTTGCTGACCGGGAAACCAACGATTCTAAAACGAATCTTTATATCAATGCCAATGAACAATTTAGTAAGTACGACGATAATGGTACTATTTATAAATACGAATATCAAGTATTTAACGTGGGTGGTGATTATGTTAAGAAAATAAATCAACATGTAGCCTATGGTGGAGGAATCGATTATACCAATTCTATTTTTAGTAATTTGAAATCTCAATTTACCATTGGTCCAAAAATAGAATACAGCGTGTTTCCATATAAAGATTTTAATACCAAGCGATTTGTATTTCAATATGGTGTTGATGTAAGAAATAATATCTATTATGATACTACTATTTATTTAAAGACAAAAGAACTGTTCTCAGCTCAATATTTATCTGCTATTGTGAGTTCTACACAAACATGGGGAAGTATCAATGTTGGCGCATTTTGGCGTAATCTACTCAACGATTGGAAAAAAAATAGTCTCTCATTCAATGGTGCTATTACAACTCGTTTGGTGAAAGGTTTGAATTTTGCATTTTGGGGAAATTATAATTTCGTGCGCAATCAAATTAATATTCGAAAAGGAGATGCCTCTATAGATCAATTATTGGCAAAGAATAGGGAAATACTGAGTTCGTATCAATTTAATATTGGTGTAGGTCTTAGCTATCGATTTGGCAGCAAGTTTAACAGTGCTGTTAATCCCGCTTTCAATGGATTGAATTATAATATTAACTTGTAGAGATTAACGTTTAATCAAAATATATCCGTCAATACTAAAAATAGAATTACTCGAATCATACCGTTGTATCTGCATTTGATTGATCAATAGTTGATTTTCACCTGCTCTATATTTCATACTATCGGTTGGGAAGCTATATATATAATTTCCTTCTTGCACTAAATGAATCGAATTGTCAATGGTATTATTTACTTTTTTAAGGCTATCGATTATTTTTTGATATTGAAGAAGGCTATTTATTTTTTCATTTAAATTAATATTGAAAACTGTATCCTCTTTTTCAATGTATATTATGGATGTTCGATTTGAAATGAAACTATGTCTATTGGTATCATTCGTTTCTAGTTCTTGAAAAATATTTATATGCAGCATTTTATATGAATCATCAACTGAATAAGGATTGGCTTCAAAAAAATAGGGTGTTGCATTCAAACTAAAGTTGTCATATAGTTGATCTCCAAGACTCATTTCATTCGAATTGAAAATCGCATTCAACGAAAATATTTCATTGTTTTTGATGGCCTTTTCTAATACAAATTGATCCTCTTTGCCTAGCCATCGATGAATACGATTGAGTTCGCCTCTTTTTTTCAAATAAAATAAAATCGAACGGATACTTTTTGCATCCTCATTATTTACTTTTTGTTGTTTGTTATGCACTAGTTTTTTATTAACTAAAAGATGATTTCTAGTTAATAATTTTTCAAGTCGCATCATTTGATTTTGTCCACTTAGTTGAAACATACCCCATGGACCTATAGCACTCAATGATAGTAGTATGAACAAACTTACTGGAATCAATAGTATATTATCTTTTTTTGAAAAGATTATATAAAGTGAAACAATCAATAACCACAAACCTAAAACAAAGATTAAATATCGATCTTCTGTAATTCCATAGGGTATTATACGTTTGAATATGGAGTTGAAATAGAGTGTAAGTAAAGGTAGAAGGCTGTAAAAAAAGTATTTTGAATAAACATAAAATAAGCGATTGGATTCGTCATTTCGGATTGGATATATTAATAAATAGGCAAATAATCCTAGTACTGAAAAAAGCAGAATTGGAATGCAAATCCAACCATTGGGAATTTGATGTTCCATCAGGCTTTTAAACATATAGGCATATAGTATAATCATATAGATTCCAGCTACAGGTAGCAATACATATTGAACAAATAGTTTAATTGATTTTTTATATTCTTTTTCAATTTTAAAATCATTGAAGTTTTCAGGTATCCCCATTAGAAATACAATTGTATTGAAGACAATGAAAATGAAAGCGCCGAGATACACATAATAATCGCCATTGAAACCCATCCCAAATAAATTATCAACAGCCCATATGGCGCTACCTAAACCAGCAAATAAACTTATACTAAACCCTATGGATTTTAAGAATTGTATAAATAAGAAATAATTGTATCGCCAAAAACTGATCGTTTCATCGGAATGATAAAACGTAACAAAAGAAACAGCTAGATGAAATGAGGCAATGAATATTAAATACCTGGAAACAAAAATGGTTTCGGAATCAAACATCCCTGGTGTAATTGAGTAATAATGAAGTCCCAATATGCAAAATCCCAATAGATATAATCCTAATTTTTTACTTTTCTCTATTTGTTGCGATTCTGCAAAAAAATCAAATACGATATACAATGAAATACCTGAAATAGCTTCAAGGATAATACGAACAAAAATGAAATTTTTAGAAATAGCGGTAGTCCTGAAGAATCCTTTTATTTCGAGTATTATAAACACAAAAGCAAGTAGACTCATCAAGATGGGCATTGGAAATCGAACGATTGTCCTGCCTACTTGGCTAAAAATCTTTTTAAATGAGGTTAATAATAACATATTCGGTATAAATTTAATTGTATTATTGGATTAATAAAATCTTTAATTTTGCAATAAGTACTTTATTATGAATAAACTAATTCCTTTTATTTTCATATTGTTGATAGCTTCTTGTAAGGTAGACCCTGCTGTGATGCCTAACGATGGTCATGAACATACACATTATGATCTTAATATTCCAGCGGGTTTGCCTCCAATGCCAATTTCGGCCGATAATCCTATGTCGGTGGAAGGTGTAGCACTTGGTCGTAAATTGTTTTACGATAACTTACTTTCTGCAAATAATACGATGAATTGTGGTTCTTGCCATCAATTACGAAATTATACCATTGATAGTAACTTAGCACTTAGTGTGGGGATTGATGGTATCGCAGGTACACGTAATTCTATGCCTCTATTTAATATTGGGTATTCACCTACCTTTTTTTGGGATGGGGGAGCAGCTAATCTAGAATCACAAGTTTTAGGTCCAATAGCTAATCCAGTAGAATTGCACGAAGATGTTGCAAAAGTCATAGTGAAGTTACAAAATCATCCAGAATACCCTGCACTTTTCAAAAAGGCCTTTGGAACAGATGTTGTTTCTACAAAATTATTAATGCAAGCCATTGCACAATTTGAAAGAACATTGATATCGGCTAATTCTAAATTTGATCAATGGAAACGAGGTGAAGTTGCACTCACTGTTGAGGAGCAACGTGGTTTGGATGTATATTCATCTAGCACTAAAGGAGATTGTACACACTGTCATTCATTTGGAAGTACATTCACCGATTTTGAATTTCGGAATACGGGTCTCGATAGTATTCCTGTAGATTTAGGAAGAGCGCTTATTACACTAAATTCAAGTGATGAAGGCAAATTTAAAACACCAACCTTACGAAATATTGCACGTACTGCTCCTTATATGCATGACGGCCGATTTAAAACATTGCGTGAATGCATCGATCATTACAATACTAACTTTAAGTATACCAAAAATCTTTCTTCTGAGTTGAAGTCTGCTGTGAAAGGTAGAATGAGCGAACAAGATATCAACGATTTAATTGCATTTTTAAGAACCTTGACCGATTACGATTTTATCAATAATAAAAATTTTGACAAACCTGAATGAGAAAACTAATTATCATACTTGCACTTTTTACTGCTTTAGCCTCTAACTCTTATGCACAATTAAGTATAGGTACAGAAGCCCCCGAAATCAAATTACCCGATTCGTTGGGGAAGTGGAAGCCATTGAGTGAAGTAAAAGGAAAAGTTATCTTACTCGACTTTTGGGCAGCATGGTGTTATCCATGTGTAAAGTCTATGCCTGATTTGGTCAAATTGTACAATAAATATCATGCAAAGGGTCTTGAAGTCTATGCAGTTTCCATAGATAAAGGATATTATAATTGGGTAGAAGCATGTCGTAAACTTGAGTTGCCCTTTATACTAGTCAATGATGCCTATGGATTCAATGGCAATGCATGTAAAGAATATAAAATTGAATCAATTCCCAACAAACTTTTATTAAAAGAGGGGAAGATAATTGGTGCCAATATGAGTCTGTACGACTTAGAAAAATTAATACAAAAAGAATTGGGAGAATAAAGCATTCACGCCAACTTTATTTCATTTGCGCTTTATTGCTTTACTTTGCAACCTAATCAATAGGGGCCTTGCCTTTTTTATAGAACAATAATATGAAATCAAAAAAATTACATCGAGATAAAGTTAATATAACCACTTTAGGCTGTTCTAAAAACATGGTTGATAGTGAAGTACTCAGTGGTCAATTAATTGCAAATGGTATTGATGTAGTGCATGAAAGTATAAAGCCCGATTATAATATTTCTATTATCAACACCTGTGGTTTTATCGATAAAGCCAAAGAAGAAAGTGTCAATACAATTTTAGAACATGTAGCCTTGAAAGAAGAGGGTTATCTAGATAAAGTCTATGTTACAGGATGCTTAAGCGAACGATACAAAGATGATTTAGAACAAGAGATTGAAGGAGTCGATGCTTGGTTTGGAACTATGGAATTACCCAATATTTTGAAAGCATTCAATGCAGATTATAAAACAGAGTTGGTAGGTGAGCGTTTTTTAAGTACGCCAAGTCATTATGCCTATCTAAAAATATCAGAAGGTTGTAATCGTACCTGTTCATTCTGTGCTATTCCATTAATGAGAGGGAAGCATGTGTCCAAACCAGAAGAAGAAATACTTGAAGAAGCTCGAGGGTTAGTAAAAAAAGGTGTAAAAGAAATCATGCTCATAGCACAAGAACTTACCTATTATGGTCTTGATTTATATAAAAAAAGAACATTACCTGAATTGTTGGAGAAATTATCAGCTATTGAGGGTGTTGAATGGATACGACTTCATTACGCCTATCCACATAAATTTCCGTTAGAAGTAATTGAAGTGATGAAAGCGAAAGCGAATATCTGTAATTATTTAGATATGCCTTTACAACATGTTTCAGATAATATGTTGACGGCTATGAAACGTCAAATTACTCGCAACGAAATGATGGAGCTCATTCGAGATATACGAGCCATTCTTCCAGAAATTTGTTTACGAACTACATTGATAGTTGGATTTCCTGGCGAAACAAGAGAGGATATAGAAGATTTGAAAAACTTTTTAGAAGAAATTAGATTTGATCGAGTAGGTGTTTTCACATATTCGCACGAAGAAGGTACAAGTGGATATGCACTTGAGGATACGCTTACACAAGAAGAAAAAGAGGCTCGTGCGCAAGAAATCATGGATGTACAACAAGAAATATCCCTTGAAAAAAATCAAGAAAAAGTAGGCCAGACACTCAATGTATTGATTGATAAAAAAGAAGCAGGCCGATTTATAGGTCGAACTGAATTTGACAGTGTAGAGGTAGATAATGAAGTGATTATCAATACCAAAAAGCGCCTAAAACCTGGCGACATGGTTAAAGTCCTGATTACAAAAGCATTCGATTACGATTTAGAAGGGGAATTGGTTTAGAAGAAATTCAATAAATTGAACCATAACAAGGTGTTTACTAAGCAGCCACATCCATAAAATGGTTCTCTTTCAAAAATTACTTTAGGTGATTCTACTATATTTTCTTTGTTTTCTCTGTATTTATAAGTCTTTGCCTTTTTATGGTTAATTAACTCGTTTTCTTATAACATCCCTTTGCGATCTCTGCCATACCTCTGCTTTCTTTGCGGTTAAATACCTTTCTCTTTTTGAAATCTCTTTGATATCTCTGCTTTCTTTGCGGTTAAGTAGCTTTACCATTTTTGCTTAAATTATCTAGTACAAAACTATTTATTTTCCTACATTTGCGCCTTTCTAAAGAAGAACTATGAAGATAGAAATTACAGGAGGCGATCTTACCCTCAGAGAGTTTTACAATATTGTATTCGAAAATGCCGAAGTGGTTTTAAACAAGCCTGCATTGACTGAAATTGATAAATGCTTTAAATTCCTAAAAGAATATTCTGATAAAAAGTTGATTTATGGTATCAATACAGGTTTTGGTCCTATGGCGCAATACCGTATTCCTAATGAGGAGCGACATGCATTGCAATTCAATTTAATTCGTAGTCATGCGAGTGGATGTGGCGATATTTTAAATCCTACATTCTTAAAGGCTACGTTGGTCGCTCGATTGTCCAATTTAATGAAAGCGCGATCAGGTATTCATCGTTCGACTGTTGAATTATTACGCGATTTTATCAATCATGAAATATTGCCCCTCATTTTCGCTCATGGTGGTGTAGGTGCAAGCGGCGATTTAGTGCAATTAGCGCACGTTGCCTTGTGTTTGATTGGAGAAGGAGAAGTAATATACAATGGCAAACTACAACCTACTAAAAATGTATTAGCTAAAACTAAATTAAAACCATTGCAAGTACATATTCGCGAAGGATTATCGTTGATGAATGGTACTTCTTGTATGACAGGAATTGGCATGGTAAATACAATATTGGCCTATCGAGCAGCAAAATGGGGTATGCTCATGAGTGCAATGGTCAATGAAATATCCGAGGCTTATGACGATCACATTTCAAAAGAACTCAATCAGGTAAAACCTCATCATGGTCAACAGCAAGTAGCTACTGCTATGCGTAAAATACTAAAAGGAAGTAAATTACTTAAAAATCGTCATGAGCATTTGTACGACAAGGAAGTCTTAGCTGACGTATTGGATGAAAAAGTACAAGAGTATTATAGTTCACGTTGTATACCACAAATCATAGGCCCAATATGGGATACTATTGCATATACTGAAAAAGTGTTGACCCATGAAATTAATTCAGTGAATGATAATCCTATCATTGATTATCACAATGGTAATATATATCATGGAGGAAATTTTCATGGTGATTATGTTTCAATAGAGATGGATAAATTGAAAATTGCGATTACTAAATTATCAATGCTAGCTGAGCGTCAGTTAAATTATTTATTGAATCATAACCTGAATCAAAAGCTATCGCCATTTATCAATTTAGGCAAATTGGGTTTAAATTTTGGAATGCAAGGCATGCAATACACTGCTACATCAACTGTTGCAGAGAATCAAACCCTTTCGAATCCTATGTATGTGCATAGTATACCTAACAATAATGATAATCAAGATATTGTAAGTATGGGTACCAATGCAGCCTTACTTTGTAACAAAATAATTGAAAATACGTTTGACGTTTTTGCTGTTCATTTAATTGCTATTTGTCAGGCAGTCGATTACAGAGGAATTCAAAATAAATTGTCACCCATTACGAAAAGTGTATACGATACAGCTCGAAAACTGGTGCCAACTTTTACGGTCGAGGACAAAGCACGCTACCAAGAATTGGCTAAGATTCGTAAATATATCGCGGAAACTGACTTGTATTAATTCATTTAATTGATCTTTTTTCAATTACGAAAAGAGATTTTTTACTTCTAATTCATAAGATTCAACAAATCAGATGATAAAAAGTTTTAAAAACAACTTTTTTGGTCGTAAATTTCAACCCAAATTCAAAAGAATGATAAGGAAAATTGTATTATCAGTCCTCGTAATGATGTTTTTTAGTCTTGTTTCGATAGCTCAATTGAGAATCGGACCAACTGGCGGACTTAATTTTAATCGTCAGGTTTTTAAATCGAATACTAATTTATACGAAGGTGTTTTTAGAAATCGATTAGGATTTCATGCAGGTCTTATGACGGATTTAGTAATCACTAAAAATTTAAGTTTACAATCTGAATTTTTATATACCTTAAAAGGAGGGTTTTATAGATCTGATAGAGCTAATATTTCTGAAGAGTATCAAACTGATTTAAGCTATATCACAGTACCTGTGTGTCTTACCTATAAAGTAGACGTAAAAAGTGCTTATCTAATCGTAGGTGCTGGTCCTTATTTAAGCAAGTTATTTCATTCTCAACATCGTTACTACAGCAATGGATTGAATATAGAAAATGGTCCAATGCGCGTTGGTACTGATTATTACACCGACCAAATTAAACCTTGGGATGCTGGTATCAAATTCAAAGCAGGATTTGAATTGAAAAAGGGTTTGTATATGGTTGG
>JBIIJQ010000064.1:0-18044 GCA_044233655.1 Chitinophagaceae bacterium
CAACGATCACGAACTTCAGTGGCCGTAAAATGAACAACAGCGACATGCTAGAGTGGACCACAGCAAGCGAGCAAAACAATGCTTACTTCAATCTACAACATGGTACGGATGGTGTGAACTTTACAACCATTGCAAAGGTGAACAGCCAAGCAGCGAATGGTAATAGCTCAAGTATCTTGAACTATAACTTCGAGAACACAAAACCACAATTGGGTCACAACTACTACCGATTACAACAAGTAGACATCGACAACCATAGCACCATGAATGCAAAAGTTGTAGACATTATTTGGGGTACCAATGGTAGCACAGTGAGTATCTATCCAAATCCAACACAGGATGTATTGAACATCGACTTGTATACAAGCAAAGTTCAAAACACAACAGTGAAAGTATTGGATATGAGTAGTCGTATCGTAAAACAAGTACAAGCGCGTAGCGAAGCAGGCATGAACAAACTAAGCTTAAACTTAGGAGATATTGCAAGCGGTGTATACACTGTACAAGTATTTGAAAACGATCAATTGACTCATGTGAGCAAAGTGAAAAAGAATGACTAATATGTTGAAAGTCCGCCGTGGTGGATAGAAAGTACTTAGTCAAAAGTATAATAAGAAACCGCCCTCCAATGCTGAAGGGCGGTTTCTTTTAATTTTTAATAATTTATCTCAATAAGTTTGCAATATCAGATTTCCATTTTTTCAACATTTCGTTATTACTACCTTGATTTGTTTCAGTTTGGTATTGTTTTCTTTTTAGTACATACTCAGTATAGACTTTATTGTAGAGTTGATTCAACTCGCTTTTATATTCACCTAAAGTAAATGGGAATTGTTTGCACTCATTTGTAAGTTTATTGCCATAAATAGTACATAAATCAAAATGTCCTTGTTGATAAGATAACCAATCTTCATTGGCTAATGTTGGATTAATCCAACTTCTTGTTCTATTGAAAAACGATTTTACATGAATAAATAAACTTGGTCTTATTTCAGATTCGTCTAAATAAGCAACATAAGTCAATATCATTCTACAATGACCAATGACTGAATTTGAGTTTTTATTTTTAGAAATATTGAAATCAGATAAATGAAGTTTTGTATTTTTCAAACAAGGTATACTATCCATACCTTTTATAGAATTTTGAAATACAATAGTATTGATTTTAGATGTTGAAGTGTCATTTAAAATATTCCATTGACTATTGGAATCAAATGTTTTAGAGAATTGATCAATAGATGAAATAAAAGCTCTGGAAATATAATTAGAAAGTACTTCTGCAGGGTTTACAAACGAACCAAAAAGGTTTTTTGCTTTATAGGTATAGAGCAATTCTTCGTTACCATTAAAAATTCCAATAAAATCACATTCATATTTAAAAGTATCGCTAGGTGAAAAGTAACTTGGATTCACTGGATATAATCCAAGTTTTTTAATTTTCAAGTGAATTGGAGTGCCATTCAACAATTGAGTGTATTGAGATGAAATAATTGTTTGTAAATCACTAAGTTTATTAACTAAAACAGCTTTTTGTTCGAGTGTTTTTTTTCTAATACCAATGAATCCGATTGTATCATTAACTTCGTTGGAAAATATTATTTGATTAATATGATAATTAATTTTTTTTAATTCATTTGTTGTAGAAGTAATTTTAATTTCAAGATGTTTTTTTTGAGCTAAGCCATCAAAACACATGCATATTAAAAGTATTAAATAAGTAGCCTTCATTCGATTCCTTTTGTCAAAAGTACAAATTTGTAATTAGTATTGTGATTTCAAGGTTTTAAAGTAATTTCGCACTAATATATTGAATCATGAGAAAAGTTATTTTTTTATTTTTAGTAATTGTCCTATTGTTTGGAGCGGGATACATGTATTGGTTTTATTACAATTCATTTAGTGATGGTACACGTGAAGGCGTATTATATAAATTTTCTAGAAAAGGAAATATATTTAAAACTTATGAAGGAGAAATGGTGCAACCTGGATTAAGATCAGTACAAGGTGGTTCTATTAATACAAACAATTTTTATTTTTCTGTTACTGATATTAAAATAGCCGATAGCTTAGAAAAAGTAATAGGCAAAAATGTAAATGTGCATTATATCCAATATCGTAAGTCACTTCCATGGAGAGGTGATAA
Source organism: Chitinophagaceae bacterium (assembly GCA_044233655.1). Taxonomy (GTDB): domain Bacteria; phylum Bacteroidota; class Bacteroidia; order Chitinophagales; family Chitinophagaceae; genus OLB11. The sequence goes on from JBIIJQ010000064.1 coordinate 2,144, forward strand.
TTACAATGGTAAAAACCAAAATCAAGAAAATGGTCAATATATCATTGATCGAATTGAAAAAGTAACAGAATCTAATAACAATATAGGTCTTTAATTTATTCCAGCATATAGTACGAAAACCGCAGGTATTTTGTGAAATGAAATTTCAAATGATTTCCACTCTGAAATTGTTTTAGTGACAATCTTTTCATTTTCTCCAGTTAGCCCCGAAGCAATACAAAGTTTGGTTTGACCAGCACAATTTTTTATTAACTCAACTAAAAGTTGATTATTTCTGTAGGGCGTTTCTATAAAAAGCTGTGTGCAATTTTTTAATTTACTTTCTTGTTCTATTTCTTTTATTTTTTGTGATAACATAGGTTGTTTATTGGGTAAATAACCTAAGAATTTAAATTGCTGACCATTGAATCCAGATGCCATCAATGCTAATAAGATTGAATTTGGTCCAACATGAGGTTTTACTGTACATTCATTTTCATGTGCAATTTTTGCAAGTTCTTGCCCAGGATCGGCAACATTAGGGCATCCCGCTTCACTAATATAGCCAATGGATTCACCTTTGTTTAATATTTTTGCAACATATTGCAAAGAATCATTTTCATGTTCGTTGAGTAAATGAAACGTAAGATGATCGATGATTATGTCTTTATTCAGCATTTTCAAAAATCGACGAGCACTTCGAAGATCTTCAACATAAAATGTTTTTAAAGAAGTGACTACCTCTTTAATATTGCTTGGAATTGCATGAATTCCATTTTCAGCAAGGATATTGGGTATTAAATGTAAAGTGCCTTTTTGCATTTTGATCGTAAAGAAGGTTAAAGTGTTTGAGGATTTTTTTTGTAAAATGCAATTGATGCTGCAACAGCAGATAATGGAGCAATAAACATAACACCAATAAAGGGTATGAGCAAAGACAAATACATGACGAGTCCATTTCCAATGGCTAGCCCCTTTTGGCTATTGATTAATTGACTACTTTGTTTTACATCCATTTTATTTCGCTCGCAATTATAATCTAACATAGAGAAGCCATAATAGTAGCAATCAAGCATAATAATCAGAAAACTAGAAACTAATCCAACAACTGGTATAAATGACAGAATAAATAATAACATTGTTAAAAAGAATTGCTTAGCCATATTTTTCAATGAAATAATGACTCCTCTTCCAATGTCTTTGATGAGTTGGCCAACATTTAGAGGGTAGGATGTATTATTAATTGCTTCTGATGTTTTTTCTGATAAATATGCGTAAAGAGGGGATGCAATAGCTAAAAACAAATATTTGAAAATAGAAATAAAATAGAAAATACTTGATAGGTATAATGCAATTTTAGTTATTGTTAAAAGCCAAGGATATTTTGAAAGCCATTGGTTTACAGATTTGATATAGGATAAGGATAATATAGATTCAATGAAGTAATCTAATCCGTACCACATAATTGAAGATGAAATGATGATAAGAAATAAATACAAAAAACAAGAAAAAAAGAATATTCTTCCCATTTTATGTGCTCTAATAAGGGAAATAGCTTCACTATAACTTCGGATTGAAATCATAAAATCTGAAAATAAACTCATGTATCAAAAGTATGTTTTTTGAATTAAAATATGGACCTATTGATAAACTATTGCTAAAAACTATTTAAAAATCATATATAATAGCCGAAACGCTTCAAATTATAAAATACAATATGTATTTTTGGCTATTCTAATACCTACCATCAACTATGCAGATAGAAGCGGGCCCTTTATTGAAAACAATTAATTACTCTTCGGATTTAAAAAAACTGAAAAAAGAGCAATTGCAGCAAGTTTGTAATGAGCTTCGTCAATTTATTATCGATTCTGTAAGTGTTAATGGAGGTCACTTTGGAGCAAGTTTAGGAGTAGTAGAGTTAACAGTAGCTATGCATTACGTATTTGATACTCCTTACGACCAATTAATATGGGATGTTGGACATCAGGCTTATGGTCATAAAATATTAACTGGCCGAAGAGATGTATTTCATACAAATAGAAAATATGGAGGTATAAGTGGATTCCCTAAACGAAGTGAAAGTGAATATGATGCATTTGGGGTAGGACATTCCTCAACATCTATATCAGCAGCATTGGGTATGGCTATAGCTAGTAAGCTAAATGGAGAATCCAATCGTCAGCATGTAGCAATCATTGGTGACGGGGCAATGACTGCAGGTTTGCCTTTTGAAGCGTTGCAACATGCAGGTACTTGCAAAGCCAATGTGCTTATAATATTGAATGATAATAACATGAGTATCGACCCTAATGTGGGTTCACTCAAGGAATACCTTACTGATATCACTACATCTAAAACATATAATATAGTTCGCGATGATATTTGGAATCTAATTGGTAAACTTCCTTTTGGTAAATTTCATCAAAAAATGGCATCCAAAACAGAGGCAGGTATCAAAGCAGTTGTATCCAAAACAAGTAATTTACTCGAAGGACTTGGCCATAGATATTTTGGTCAAATAGATGGACATAATGTATTGAAATTGGTCGAAACACTTAAAGATTTACAACAATTAAACGGACCTAAGTTATTGCATATCAATACAATAAAAGGGAAGGGATACGACTTGGCTGAAAAAGATCAAACACTTTGGCATGCTCCGGGTTTGTTTGATAAAACGACCGGTAAGATTAATAAAGTAGTTTATGATACACCTCAACCTCCTAAGTATCAAGATGTATTTGGTAAAACTATTATAGAGTTAGCTAAAGCCAATCCAAAGGTTATGGGAGTAACCCCTGCGATGCCATCAGGTTGTTCATTGAAATATATGATGGCAGAAATGCCCGATAGAGCTTTTGATGTTGGCATTTGTGAACAACATGCTGTTACATTAAGTGCAGGTTTGGCTACACAAGGCATGAAAGTATTTTGTAATATTTATTCTTCTTTCATGCAACGTGCATACGACCAAGTGGTACACGATGTGGCTATCCAAAAATTACCTGTTATTTTCTGTTTGGACAGAGCTGGGTTAGTTGGAGATGATGGTGCTACACATCATGGAGCGTATGATATACCATACATGCGTTGTATTCCTAATCTTATAATAGGTGCTCCTTTGAATGAAAAGGAATTAAGAGATATGATGTTTACATCTCAAATGGATGAAAATGTGTTGCCTTTTGTAATACGATATCCAAGAGGAGAAGGTGTAATGCCACAGTGGGAAACTGAATTGGAGAAAATGGCTATAGGAAAAGGGGTAAAAGTTCAAGAAGGGAATGATATAGCAATTTTATCTATAGGGCATCCAGGTAACTTTGTTATAAATGCTTGTAAACAATTGAGCGATCATTCAATTTATCCAGCACATTATAATATGCGATTTGTGAAGCCAATTGATGAGTCAATATTACATGAAGTAGGAAAAAAATACAAGCATGTGATTACCATCGAAGATGGGACAGTAGTTGGAGGATTTGGTTCTGCTTGTCTTGAATTTTTTGCAGAACATGGCTACAGCCCAACAGTGAAAATGTTAGGTATTCCAGATTTAATTATTGAGCATGGTAAACCAGCTGAGCTACATCGTGAATGTGGATATGATATGCAGGCAGTTGTAGATGCTGTGATGCAATTGCAACAAGTAGTTACTGCTTAGTTTAGTAATTATTGTTTGAATGTTTTCAACTCAGTAATTCCACCTTTATATGTAGTTTTAGTTCCTCCAGGTTCTTCGATTACCATAGATTCTAATTTACCTTCTTTGTCAACTTTCGCTTCATACTTAAATGTATTTCCTGAAAGCCCAGATAATGCATTGAATTTGTATATCGTTTTTCCAAGTCTATCCACTGTGTTTTTCACTGAGTTTAGTTGATATACTTGTGATACACTAATAACCCCATCAGCATATATATTGTGCACGAGTATCATATCCTTAAAAGATACATTGAATAATTGATCCAGATTTTCACTTTTAGCCTCATTATCTTCTACATATAATTTTGATGTAGCTTGAATTGTAATGCCTTTAAGTTCAGCAAATTGAGCTTTTGCAATTTGTGTGAAACAAACGAAAATAATTGCGATTAAAATGTTTTTTGTGTTCATGTTGATTGAATTTAGTTCAATACAAAGATGAACAATTTTGAAGATAAGTGCAATACCCATTCAAGGGTATATTTTATAAATGAAGTATTACAACATTTTATTTCTTTTAATTAAATAGGACATTAATACCTTGTCATAGCCTTCATTTATATTAGCATCAATGATATCAATCCCATATTGACCACATTTAAGAGAAAGCTGTTCTCGATATTGCGCCATCTTTTCAACATACGGTTGTTTTAGTTGTGTTGAGTTCATTCTTAATTTTTCGCCACTTTCCATATCTATGAATTCATATGGTCGGTTTTCAAAATCAAAGTCAACTTCGTATTTTCCATCTTGTATATGAAATAAGATGACTTCATGTTTGTTGTATTTTAAATGTTGCAATGCATCAAAAAGCTCAGCTTGATCAGAAACGCGATCGAGCATATCACTAAAAATAATGACCAAAGAACGTTTATGAATGTTTTCAGCTATCTGATGTAATACATTGGCCGCTTGTGTGGATTTTTGATGATTTTCAACCTTTAATAAATTTTCTAATTGAGTAGTCAACATTTTGTAATGTACCGTATTTGATTTACGATGCGTATGTAACGTAATAGATTCATCGAATAAGGAAATACCTGCTGCATCTAGTTGTTTTTTCAAAATTGTTAGAATAGATGCTGATGCTAAAGCAGAAAATTGCAACTTATTGGGTTTAGTGCTTTCCTTTGGAAAAAACATAGATGATGATGTATCTATTATAAGTTGACAACGCAAATTGGTTTCTTCTTCATATTTTTTAATAAACAGTTTATCAGAACGACCATATACTTTCCAGTCGATATGTTTAAGATTATCGCCAATATTGTAAAGTCGATGTTCTGCAAATTCAACCGAAAACCCATGGAAGGGGCTTTTGTGCAATCCAATGATAAATCCTTCTACCACTTGTTTCGCAAGGAATTCGATATTCTCCATCTGTTGATTAAAAACCATATATAAAATTAATTCAGTAAATTTATTGCACTTATTTAGTACAAAAAAAAATCTTTTGTTATATTTGACTCAATATTTTCATTCATGAAGAAGTTTATACCCTTTTTACTACTCATTTCGATATTTTTTGTGAGTTCTTGCACACAAGAATATATCTGTCAATGTGTAATCAAATATTCAGGTCCACCTCCAGGATTGCCTGATACATCTGTGGTTGAGTTCATGATTAAAAATAAAAAGAAGGTAGCGGCTAAAGAATGTGAAGCCAATTCAACGATAGTTACACAAGATGATGTGACAATGGACGAAAAATGTCGTTTATACTAATTTTACTTTTTTTTAATATTATATGAAAAAAATAATTCTTTCAGGGGTTGCTATTTTAGCAACCTTTTCAATTTATGCACAAACATATTCTGATAACTACTTAAGGACACATCCCGTTTGGATTCAAATGATGGATAATAAGAATGTAAATTATTATGATGCCCAAAAGGCATTTGAATTATTTTGGGAAGGGCGTGAGCTACCTGTTGAAGAACATGAATTATTAAATGCAGATAATAAAGAAAAAGAGAAAAAAAGTTTTATTTCTAAAAAAAGAAAAAACAAAGAGCAAGCTGCAATTGATTATGCATTTGAATATAAGCGTTTTAAAAATTGGTTGATAAAAAATGAACCATTGATTAAAAACGACGGGACCCTATTGACACCTGATGAAAGAATTGAACAATGGAAAGCTCAACAACAAAATAGAAAATAACGTATGATACAATTGAATAAGACGATTTTAGTATTCAGCATTGTTTTAATTTCTTTTTTTAATTCAAATGCTCAGACTTCCAATTGGACATTTCATGGACCAATTGATTTTCCTACCAATATTTCAGGTCAAATTAATGGAATAGGTAGAGTGTGTCAAATCAAGTTTTCTCCTACAAATCCCAATTCAATATTTGCATGTAGTGCATCTGGTGGATTATGGAAAAGTACCAATGCCGGTCAGTATTGGACATCATTGGGAACAGACAAATTGCCAACTATGAGTACGGCGAGTGTATGCATTGATTTTACTGATACTAATATTATTTATCTTGGTTCTGGCGATCCTAATTACTATGGCACAGATTTAGGTATATGGAAAACCACAAATGGTGGTATTTCTTGGAATCAAATCAATACTGGAATAGGAACTAAAATGGCGGTTGAATTATTAATGGATCCTTCAAATCATCTTGTTTTAATTGCAGCTACTAACAGTGGCATTTGGAAAACGAATGATGGTGGAAACACTTGGACCGAAAAGTTAGCCGGTAATCAGTTTACAGATATGAAATGGCAACCATTGAATGGGAGTTCGATCATGTATGCCTCAAGTATGAATAAATTTTTTAGAAGTACCGATAAAGGAGAAAATTGGACTGAGATAACTACTGGCTTCAATTCACTATTAGCTTCAGGTACAAGAATTGCAGTGAGCGAAGCGAATCCTTCGATCGTTTATGTTGGTACTGTCAATCAAGAAGGATCCATTTTTAAAAGCACTGATGCTGGTTTGAACTTTTCTATTCAATATAATAATCCTTCTTGGAGTTTAACTGGATACGATTCCACTGGAGGTGGTCAAGGAAACTATAACTTTTGTATTGAAGCCAACCCTACAAATCCTGATCAATTATTTCTTGGTTCACATAATGTAATGCGAAGTAATGATGGTGGAATTACTTGGGTAAAATTAACGAATTGGTGGCAAACTGTACATACAGATATGCATGACTGGGCTTATCAACCTAACAATGCTATTAATTTATTTCAAGCAAATGATGGAGGTGTATGGTTAACTCAGACGGAAGGGGTAACCTGGAATCAATCAAGTAATGGGCTGGGAGCAACTGAAAATTACAATGCAGCCGTGAGTCCTTTTTATTCAAAATTAATAAGTACTGGAACTCAAGATAATGGTGAACTTGTTTATATCGATAATACTTGGAAAACAAATAGAGGTGGTGATTGGACTACGAAAATGCAAATGGATTTTTCACCTCAAAAATTTGTTTATTATTTTGATGATCAAGAAAGAAGAGCGTTGCCAACAGGCGGAGGAAATGCTTATGAAATACCTGCAGCTGTTGCAGCGAATACGATGAAGCAAGTATTTAGTTCAGACAATCAAAATCTTGCGTATGTGTCAGGTAATAGCATTTGGCAAACTAAAAATTTATTGAATGGCGAACCGATTTGGACTCAGATTGTTACGGGTTCAGTGCAAATAAGAGCTATGGCTGTTTGTAATGGTCATCCTAATATATTTGCCTATAGTGTAGGTGGGAAGTTTTACATTACACATGATGCATTGAGTCCATTGCCTAGTTTTCAAAATTATACTTATCCCGTTGCAACAGCTACTGATATTGTAATATCATCAAAAGATACTAACTTGATATTTGTAATCATTAACACAAAAGTATATAGATCAATCGATGGCGGAATGACCTTTAGTGATTATTCTGGCACCATACCAGCATTAAATCATACTAAATTATTCCTAGATGATTATAGTACAAATGCAAGTGTGTATTTAGGGAATATTCAAGGAGTTTATTCTCGTAATAACACAAAAGCAGATTGGGATAATTATTCAGGTGCATTACCTTCTATAGCTTCTATCAAAAACTTCATGTATTTCAATGACGGTGGTAAGGATGCACGAATATATGTTGCTTATTATGGACGTGGCGTATGGGAATCAACAATTGAAAATAATCATACGTGTACTAGTCCTGTTATTAATTCTTCAAGTTGGAATGGAAATGCATTTCAACTAAACTGGACAAATACTGGTTCAACTCAATACGAATTACAATATCGTGAATTAGGAACGCTTCAATGGTATAATCAAACTGTGAGCTCAACTAACTACGCTATAACAACTTATGCAGGTTGTACAAAGTATGAAGCAAGAGTTAGAGGTCTTTGTATATCAGATACAAGTCTTTGGAGTGATCGAATTTATTTTAATACACCTTCCAATGTTTTGAACAACGACTTTGATGCACATCAAGATATAGGTCCAGTAGGCGCTGCAGGGAGTGTTTGTTATGATGCTATAAACGCTCGATATACAGTCTTTGCATCAGGTGAGGATATTTGGGATAAAAATGATGAATTTCATTTCCTATACAAAAAATTAGTAGGTGATGTTACAATTAGTGCAAGGGTTAAGTATATTGGCAATATATATGGTTGGGCTAAAGGTGGTGTAATGATACGTGAATCGCTTGCAACTGATTCTAAACATGCCATGTGTGCTTTAACTCCAGGAAACGGCTTTGCTATGCAATGGCGAACAAATACAAATGATTGGAGTGATAGTAAAGACACCGCTGGTATTGCTCCCGGATGGGTAAAAATGGAACGTATTGGCAATGTGTTTACATCCTATTTTTCGTTGGATGGGATTAATTGGAATACATTACAAACAGCTACAATTAATATGCTAGATACAGTTTATGTTGGTTTAGCAAATTGTAGTCATATAGATACAGCCATAAATGAAGCTATATTTGATCAAATTACATTCAATGGGAAAACATTGAATGTAACTGAATCCATCAAAAATGAACAAACGATTTCAATATTCCCAAATCCTTTGATTAATGAATTGCATTTAAATTTTAATCAAGTACAAAAAAATGATTGGATTCAAGTTAAGCTTTATGACTTAACATCTAAAACTGTCTTTGATAAAAGTATTCGTAACATTGGGACGAAGTCTCTTGAAATTAATTTAGATGATTTAAAATCAGGTATTTATTTTGTTGAAATCAATGCAGATCAAAAACACATATCCAAAATTATCAAACAATAACAAAAAACAAAACAATGAAATTACAAGAAATCCTTTTAGCAGAACTTAAACATGAGGCAATCGCAACCCGTAAAATATTAAGCCTAGTACCACTTGATCAATATGATTATAAACCACATGAAAAGTCTATGACTCTGGGTAGATTAGCTACACATGTGGCAGAAATTATAGGTTGGTGGAAAGAATGTTTGATCCTTGATGTATTAGATTTTTCTGCTGGAGACTTTACCCCTAAAGTATTAAAATCAACAGATGAATTACTTGCATTATTTGATGATTTGATGGCTAAATCAGAAAAAATATTAACTGAAGTAGATGAAGCTGAATTTGAAAAAATGTGGACTATGAGAAATGGTGAACAAATTTACTTTACAATGCCTAAAACTCAGGTTGTTCGTACATGGTGTTTAAATCATTTGTATCATCATAGAGCACAATTGGGCGTTTATTTAAGATTATTAAATATTCCAGTGCCAGGTTCTTACGGCCCATCGGCAGATGACATGGGTAGTTAATCACCATTGCCTTCTAGCAACCATTTGAGAGGCTTGAATTTCTTTTCGTATTGTAATCCAAAACGTTCAATACTTGCTTTTATATACCCAACAGCTTCATCAATATCATCTGTAACTAAGATTAACTCTAGGTCTTCAGGTGATATTGTTTTAGCGATTTTCATATCTTCAATATAGGAGAGTAAGTTTTTATGAAAGGCAGTATCAAATATTACAATTGGGAAATTTTTAATTTTCTTTGTTTGTATCAATGTAAGCGATTCAAATAATTCATCTAAGGTTCCAAATCCGCCGGGCATTACAACAAATGCATACGAGTATTTAATCAGCAATGTTTTTCTTACAAAAAAATATTTAATAGTTACCCATTTGTCGAGATAGGGGTTATGTGATTGTTCAAAAGGTAATTCAATATTACAGCCTACACTTCGGCCATTTACATCTCGAGCACCTCTATTGGCAGCTTCCATTATACCTGGCCCTCCACCTGTCATAATTGTAAATCCTAATCGAGCAATTTTCCCTGCCATTTCACGTGTTTGTATATAGCTTGGATGATTTTCGTCAAAGCGAGCTGAACCAAATATCGTAACGCATGGCCCTGCAAAATGAAGTGTTCGATAACCTTTAATAAAATCAAGTACAGTACGTATTGTAACCTTGAAATCCATCCACCTGCTTTGTGGGCCGTCTAAAAATTTTATTTCTTCTTGTTGATTATCCATATTTTACTATTGCATTTAAAAATCGAAAATAACTTAAATAGATTTGAATAATGTAAAAAGAATGATAAAACTATGACACTACTCGATTGGTAAAATGATTATAATTTTTATCTTTGTAAAATGAAAAACAATTTACTGTTAACTTTTATTATTTTTATTAGTTCGATTTCTAACGCTGAAGTAAAACGAATTCTCTTTATTGGTAATAGCTATACATATGTGAATGATTTGCCTAATACACTTGTAAATATAGCCTTATCAATGGGAGATACAATTGTGGTAGATAATAGCACGCCAGGTGGATATACATTCAATTCACATTCTACAGATGTTAATACTCAAAATAAAATCAAATTAGGGAATTGGGATTACATCGTATTACAAGAGCAAAGCCAAATACCTTCATTTGATCCTTCTCAAGTTGCAACAGATTGCTATCCTTATGCTAAAAAATTATGCGATACGATCAAAAAATATAATCCTTGTGGTGAAATCTTGTTTTATATGACATGGGGCAGAAAAAATGGTGATGCTTCTAATTGTGCATCATATCCTCCCATATGTACTTATGCTGGCATGCAACAGCGTTTAAGAGATAGTTATCTTGAAATGTGTGATACAAACAATGCGACTTGTTCACCTGTAGGAGCCGTATGGCGCAATTACAGAGCTAGTTATCCTTTGGTGGAATTATACAATGCCGATGAGTCGCATCCTTCTGTCAATGGTACCTACTTAGCAGCTTGTACTTTTTATTCAACTATCTATCATAAGTCTACAATTGGAGCCACTTTTGTTCTAGGTGGGGTTAATTCGAACGATGCAACTACAATACAAACTGTTTCTTCTAATACTGTTTTGGATAGTATTGAATTATGGCAACATGCAGGTAGAATACCAATTGCAAAATATACATATTTAACAAATGGGATGACAGTCAATTTTATGAATCAATCGCTTCGCTCTAATTTATATAGTTGGAATTTTGGAGATGGTTCTGCATTAAATTTTACCTCATCACCATCACATGCTTATGCAACATCTGGCACATATACTGTTTCACTAAAGGCACAATATGATAGTTGTTTGGAAGATTTATTTTTAGATACTATTACTGTTTCGCAATCTCCAACCCTTATTGACAATCATGAATTGAAACAATCAATCGAGTTATTATCAAATCATAATACAATTCAAATAATAGGATATAATGATCCATTTATTTTGAAAATGTACTCAATGGATGGGAAATTAGTATTAAATACTAACAATTGCAATAAGACTACTATAAACACAATACTTGCAAATGGATTGTATTTATATCAGTTATTTACTATTGATTCCAAATTGCTTAAAAGTGGAAAAATATCAATTGATGGTTAATTAATAATACTAATTTCTGTTTGAACTACAAGTTTCATCGGCTACCTTTGCACCCAAAATAAAATAACTATGTCTTTAGTGATCGCAGGTACAATGGCTTTTGATGCAATCGAAACTCCATTTGGCAAAACAGATAAAATTATTGGTGGTTCAGCAACGTATGCTGCTTGGAGTGCTTCTCATTTTACAAGCCCTATCAAACAAATTTCAATTATTGGTGGCGATTTTCCTCAAGAAGAAATTGAAGCACTTAAAAGCCGCGGAGTTGAATTTGAAGGGGTAGATGTTTTAAAAGACGAGAAATCTTTTTTCTGGAGTGGTAAATATCATTTGGATATGAATACCCGCGATACATTAGTGACCGATTTAAATGTATTAGCTAAATTTGACCCTAAAGTACCTGCTTCTTATCAAGATTGTGAATTTTTGATGTTAGGTAATTTAATGCCTTCCCTTCAAAAGCAAATCATAAATCAATTACCTAAGCGTCCAAAGTTAATCATCATGGATACCATGAATTTTTGGATGGATATTGCTATGGATGATTTAATGGAAACAATCAAGATAGTTGATTTGTTGATGGTCAATGACGCTGAAGCACGTCAATTGAGTGGAGAATACTCATTAGTAAAAGCAGCTCAAAAAATAATGGCGATGGGTCCTCAATTTTTGATTATCAAAAAAGGAGAACATGGTGCATTGTTATTTCATGGAACTCATGTATTTTTTGCACCGGCATTACCTTTAGAAGAAGTTTTTGATCCAACAGGTGCTGGAGACACATTTGCAGGTGGTTTTATTGGACATTTGGCTCGCACTAAAGATATTTCATTTGAGAATATGAAAACGGGTATCATCATTGGATCTGCTATGGCTAGCTTTGTAGTTGAAAAATTTGGTACGCAACGGCTTAAAGAAATCTCCAATGACCAAATCATGGAACGTCTCAACTACTTTGTTGATTTAGTAAATTTTGATATCGATATAGTATCTTAATTCGAAATCAATTCTTCCCAATATTCAGCTGCTCTTCGTGTGTGTGGAATTACGATAGTTCCTCCCACTATATTAGCTACTGCAAATATTTCATATAATTCCTCAGTAGTGATTCCAAGTTCATGACATTTGCCAACATGGTATTTTATACAATCATCACATCGCAATACCATAGAAGCTACAAGTCCTAGCATCTCTTTCGTTTTGATGCTTAAAGCACCTTCCATGTATGTATTTGTATCTAAATTGAAAAGCCGACCAAGTACTTTGTTTTGTTTGCCAAGTATCACTTCATTCATTTTTTCTCTATACTCATTAAATTCATTCACCAGATTACTCATTTTTTTAATATTTTTTACAAAGTAAAGAAATAGAAATGATTATATTAGCAACTTGAAAATTATGAAACTAAGTATTGTTATACCAGCATATAATGAAGGCCCTACTATTCACCGTATTTTAAATAAAGTGAAGGAGGTGAATTTGATTAACAATATTGAAAAGGAAATTATTATTGTAAATGATTGTTCAAAAGATAATACCGAAGAATCTATATTGGATTATCAAAAAAATAATCCAACTTTATCAATATCATATTATAAGCATGAAGTAAACGCTGGAAAAGGTGCTGCACTCCGAACAGGTATTCAAAAGGCAACGGGCGATTTTATAATTGTACAAGATGCAGATTTAGAATACGACCCAGAGGAATATAATATATTATTAAAGCCAATTATCAACGATTTTGCAGATGTAGTATATGGTTCTCGTTTCATAGGAGGCAAACCTCATCGTATTTTGTTTTATTGGCATAGTATAGGCAATCGTTTTCTAACAAAATTGTCCAATATGTTCACCAATCTGAATTTGACAGATATGGAAACTTGTTATAAATTGATGAGAAGAGAAATTTTTCAGTCATTGCATTTAGTCGAAAACAGATTCGGATTTGAGCCAGAAGTAACTGCTAAAATATCTCGTATAAAAGCTATTAGAATATACGAAGTAGGTATATCGTATTATGGTCGTACGTACGAAGAAGGTAAAAAAATTGTTGCTAAAGATGGTTTTAGAGCAATCTATTGCATACTGAAGTATGGGCTTTTCAAGGCCAACTAATTATCAGCGGCATAGAATCTTTTTAGAAATGGGATTTCACTTAGAGATATCAAACTTGGCAATAATAATGCTGTAAATTCACTTTTGTATCGAACCAATGCGCCACTATTTGGTATGGTATATCCAATGAAAAGGTAAACGGATACAGTGAAAAATAAAAGAAATAAATAGTATGAATTAGATAAATGTTGTTTTTTAATAAAAAGAATACTGATAAATAGAATTACAACTATTAATATACTGTCTAGTGAAGCCAATTGAAACCTAAGACTATCCGAAAAATGAAATGTTGGGATAAACAAAACATGATATAATGCATAAGGTAGATTTTTAAAATAACTAAGCAATGTAGGTTCTAATAGAGGAGCTGCTAAATCAGAAAATGCATCAAGATTCATAAATTCATGTTGACGGTTTGCTACCATTTGCATTGGATTTATGCTTGGAAATAGATATTGAATCGTGAAGAATAAAAGTACAATGATTGCATAAGTTAATCCAAAAAGTACTATTTTTCCTTTATTTGAATTAAACGTGCAAATCCATATTAAATAGGCTGGTAATAAACAAAGTACATAAAAATAGCGAATAATAAATACTAGGATTATACTTAAAATGATAATTAAAAGGTCCTTTAAATTACGATTTTTATTAAACTTAATTGTATAATAACAAATAAAGCCCAAAGCCATCAGTATCCATCCATCTTTATGTATACCACTACACCAAAATAATACGGATGGAGTGAAGAATATCACTGCAATTAAAAGCCATTTCTTATGTGGTTGGAATTGGTAGAATGATTTATATAATAATAGCTGTCCTATAAAAAACGCAATATTGTAAAAAATTACATTTACATATATATTACCCAAAGAAAAAATATTGCTAAGCAACATAAATTTAGAATGAAAAAGTGAACCTAAATTACTCCAATAAGGTGAATTTTCATGGTTGAAAAAATTTAACCTTCCTTTGTAATCACCCCAATTAAAAAGCCATTCATAAAGAAAAGCTGAAGGATTTAAATGAAATTTTTTTAATTCGCCTATGGATTGCCAATGGAAAAAAGAGACATCACTAAATTTAAATACATTGTTGTATAAATATAAATTAATACAACCTGCAAAAACTTTGAACCCAAAAAGTGCAATGATGAAATAAGACGAAAATCCAGTGTTTCTATTCAGTTTATAGAAATAAATAAAACTGCTAAAGAGCAGAAAATACACTATGAATAATGTCAATTGCAAGAGTTAAATATACAAGTGAAAAATTGTATATTATATATCTATCAAAAGAAAAAAAGGAAATATTATTTCGATGTGGATGTCGCTGAAATTTTTTCAGTGTTGTTCAATTCTTTTTTTGGCAAATCGGCCTTTTTTATCAATATCGTTTTTACCTCTACTTTGTAATTTTGTTTATCCCCGCCACTAACCATATCTTGACATTCGTCTGAATTATTATCTTTGGTACAAGCTTGGTTTGAGACTTCCGTCATTGGTGTTGAACTATTGATTTCAGAGGCAGAAGCTACATAACGTGGATTATTCTTTACAGGCATTTTTAAATCCATTCTGTTAGCTTCCTCTGGTAATGATTTCAATCGGCTATTAATCCAATGAGAAGAAGCAAAATATTGTTTAGATGAATGATAAATAAATAGACAATGTCCATTTTTTATTTTATCAATTACTTTAGGAGCAACTTCTACTGGTAAGGCAGGGCAACCATGCGAGCGACCTATACGTTTATTAGCTCGAGCATATTCGTTACATACATATTCTGCACCATGTATTACAATTGCACGATCATAAGCGTTGCTATTGAAACTGCCATCTACTCCAAGCAACTTTAATGAATTGCCATTGTTTCCTTCATATGTTTCTCCGGTTAAATAAAATCCTAAGCTACTTTGATGTGAATCAGGTGTGTTTGAAAAGGCTTCTGCATACTCCTCTCCTGTGCCTTGTCCGTGAGCTACCAAGGTATTGAAGAGTATTTTTTTATTTTTCAAATCAATAACCCACATTCTTTTTTGATTACTAGATAGATTGAAGTCACAAACTGTTAATAAAGCGCCTGGTCTCAATTTACCTTCTTCTATTAAATTCAAATAACCATAATAGGCTTTACTAAAAGCATCAAAGTTGAGTTTTTTATTTGGGAATTTGATTTGATCGTAAACAAAACGGAAATATCGATCC
>JBIIJQ010000055.1:0-20565 GCA_044233655.1 Chitinophagaceae bacterium
GTTTTTGAACTCATCGAATTTTCTGATTCATTTTCATTGATTGAGTAAGCATCAAACGATGCTTGCATCAGAAACAATGAGAATAATATGAATAGTAGTTTTTTCAATCCGAGTTCTTTATATAATTTTCAATACCAAAAATAGATAATATTTATATTATTATTTCTTTAATAACTAAAAATTTAGATTAATCGTCTGAAATATGGGGTTAAACCCTCAATTTTAACGTTTCTTTGAGAATGCTAGCTTTGCTTTTTCTACAATATTGTCAGCAGTGAGTCCGTATTTTTTCAGAAGATCCATTGGTTTTCCACTTTCACCAAACGAATCCATTACAGCTACATACTCATGAGCACAAGGGTGATGTTGTGAAGCTACTTGAGCTATACTATCTCCTAATCCGCCATTTTGTTGATGTTCTTCTGCAGTTACAATACAACTAGTTTTGCTGATTGAACGAATGACTGCTTCTGTATCTAATGGTTTGATTGTATGAATATTGATCAAATCGCATGAAATGCCTTCATTTTCTAATTGTTCAACCGCTTTCATAGCTTCATATACCATATGACCACAAGCAAAAATACTTATATCCTTGCCTTCATTTATTTGTTGTGCTTTTCCAATTTCAAATGGTACATCCAATGGGGTGAAATTTGGCCATTTCGGTCTGCCAAATCTTAAATATACAGGTCCTTGATAAGAAGCAATAGCCATGGTTGCAGCTTTGGTTTGATTAAAATCACATGGTACAATGACTGTCATACCTGGCAGCATTTTCATCATACCTATATCTTCCAATACTTGATGGGTTGCGCCATCTTCACCCAATGTGAGTCCAGCATGTGATGCGCATATTTTTACATTTTTGCCACTGTATGCCACACTTTGTCTTATTTGATCATATACACGCGATGTGCTGAAATTAGCAAATGTTGTTGTGTAAGGGATTTTTCCACCTATAGTCATTCCGGCAGCAATTCCAATCATATTTGCTTCTGCTATTCCACACTGAACAAATCGTTCGGGGAAATCTTTCATAAAAGCATTTAATTTTAGAGAACCTGCTAAATCGGCTGTAAGCGCAACAACATTGTTGTTTATTTTAGCAATTTCATGTATTCCTTCGCCAAAACCAGCTCTGGTTTCTTTTTCATTTTGTATTGGAAAATCTGCAAGCATGTGCAAATGTAAATCAATACAGTTTTTCTTTTAGTGTGTTTTATTCACATTTTACTATTTATTCAAATTAAATTAATAAATATATGTAAAATAATCAAAAATAGTTTTGTTGTTATAACAACAAATACTAATTTTAGTCTTACAAACAAATTCATCATGAAAATTAATAACTATTCGTACGATGATTTTATAGTTTATTCCCTCAGCTATTTCGGCCTCGCCGGTATTGTAGAGAAAAAAAAATAAAAACATCCAATCAAGATGTAGAAAATATTCAACATACCATGATGGTAATGAATGATTGTAACAAAATGGATTTGTCTGATAAGGCAAAAAACTTTAGAATTTTATATCGACATTTTTGTTTAAAAAATAAGATTAACAAAGACAAATTAATATCTGACATGTTAAGTTTTTGTGCTTGATTTAAATTATTCTCGTTTATTTTTGGAGCATGATATATGCAATTATCGTAGCAGGTGGCATTGGTACTCGAATGAATTCAACAGTTCCAAAACAATTTCTAGAAGTGAATGGTAAACCTGTGATTCTGTATTCCATTGAAAAATTTATTCAATCATTTCCATCAATAGAGATAATTCTTGTTCTGCCAAATGATTATATTGATATGTGTTCAAATCTTTTAAAATCATATAATATTAAGCAGCATATTCATTTCGTAACTGGAGGAGACACGCGTTTTCAATCTGTCAAAAATGGATTAGACGTAATTCACAATGATGGTATTGTTTTCGTACACGACGCAGTAAGGCCATGTATCAATAAAGAATTACTGGATCGATTATATATACAAGCAATCAAAACTGGCAATGCAATACCATGTGTAGAATTAAAAGATAGTATTCGTTTTGTTGAAAAGGGAATTAGTAAGTCGGTAGATCGACAATGCTATAAATCAATTCAAACACCGCAAACATTTAATATAGAAACAATAAAAAAAGCATTTCTGCAGGAATTTCAATCAACATTTACAGATGAAGCTTCTGTTTTAGAATCGATCGGAGGGACTATAAATTTAGTAGATGGATTGGACGAAAATGTAAAAGTTACAAGACCGGCGGATCTTGAATTGGTTTCAATTTTATTAAAAAAATACAATGAATCTACTTAGTTGATTTGCCAACAAAATTTAAATTCTTAGTAAACTGTCCATTGATAATTGAATCAAATGTAGGTTCGGTATATGGTATTTCAATTAAACTTCTAGTAACACGAGTTGAAAAAATGCCCATTACATTTTCACCCAATAAATTGGTATAAATAGGTTTGATTTGATCATACGTAATACCACCTTGAGCACTGTTTACATCAACATATGTTTTAAGTACTTGTCCGCCAGCTAATATAAGTAAGTCTGGTGTGTCTACATATCGTGTAATAAATGATGGGGCAGTGCCAACTTCACTAAGAAGTGTTTTATAAAATTGTACATTGTCCATCACTACATTAATGTTGCCACCAGTTGATGAAATATTTTTTAATACCGGCAGGTCTTTAAATAGTTCTGTAGTAACCAATGTATTTGTATTTTTTTCTTGATAATGAAAGCGTATTACAACGTCAAAAAACGCAGCATTACTAGGACCAGTCCATGCAAAATTATAAGTTTTGGATGGCTCTGAAAAATTCAATTTATCAAAATTAGTAAATGGATTTGTAATCGGAAATATAGCTCTTGCACTATCAATAATATCAGTTTCGCCAGTTATTTCTTTACCTGTGCTTAAGTTTTTAACTCGTAATCGATAGATACGTTGTGAATTTAAATTGTATAATAGTTTGTAAGCATAGTTAGGTGAATCTACAAATGTACCAGGAGTTTTGACATAACCTTCTTTTATTAAATCTACTCTTGGCAATACAAAAGTATTTGTAACATTTCCATTGTTCAATTCTTCAATTTTTACTTCCAAGTTGTTATAGTATAATGAATCTGGATTTTGTGCCAATATTAAATTGTTGATAGTTTCATCATAAAATCCTTTTGTAACTTTTACATAATGAGCAGAATCTGATTTCGATAATAAACAATATATAGCTGTAATATCTTTATAGTCGGCACCTACTTTGAAATCGGTAGAGCAGGATGTGAAAGCTACAGAAGCAATTAGAATTGCAACAATGATTTTTTTCATAAGTCACAAAGCTAAGTTATTTGAACATATCTCGAAAACAAATTCTTTAATTAAAAAAAATATTCAATTCATAAAATGAATAAAACACACCTGAGTCAATAGTCCATTATTATTGATTATTAGGGCTATTTTTTGTAGCTTCGCGCACTAATTTCGTTCGTATGTCTATTACCCAGCAAATAAAAGTAGCTGCTCAATCAGCAATTTTTTCTCTTTATCAAAAAACAATTGTCGTTGATGATATTTTGATCAATGAAACAAAACCTGAGTTTGAGGGTGATTTTACATTAGTTACTTTTTCGTTTACAAAATTAATAGGTAAAAAACCAGATGATATAGCACAGGAATTAGGTGTAGAATTATTGAAAAATGATTCATTGTTTTCATCCTTCAATGTCATAAAAGGGTTTTTAAATTTATCGATTCAAGTAAGCGTTTATCATGAATTTTTAAACAATACTTGGCAAAATGCTCAATTCGGAAATCATGCGCATAATGGAAAAAAAGTAATGGTAGAATATTCTTCGCCTAATACAAATAAGCCACTTCATTTTGGACATCTTAGAAATATATTTTTAGGATACGCAATGTGTGAATTATTGAAAGCAACTGGTCATGAAGTAATCAAAGCTAATCTGATCAATGATAGAGGTATTCATATTTGTAAAAGTATGATTGCATGGCAACTATATGCCAATGGAGCTACACCCGAATCTACAGGCATTAAAGGCGATCACTTGGTAGGCGATTATTATGTAATGTATAATGATGTTTTTAAATCTCAAGTTGAAGACATCATTCATTCTAAAGGAATCACAAAAGAAGAAGCTGAGAAAGAAGCTTCCATTTTATTACAAGCCCAAGAAATGCTTCGCAAATGGGAAGCAGGTGATGCTGATACGATGGCTTTGTGGAAGCGTATGAATGATTGGGTATATGAAGGTTTTTACAAATCATATGCACGCATGGGCGTTGATTTTGATAAAATGTATTATGAAAGTAGTACGTATTTATTGGGTCGTGATATTGTGTTAAAAGGATTGGAAAAAGGCGTTCTTTTTAAAAAAGAAGATGGTTCTGTTTGGATTGATTTGACGAATGAAGGTTTGGATCAAAAGTTATTGTTACGTGGAGATGGTACATCTGTATACATGACACAAGATATAGGTACCGCAACATTGAAGTATGCCGATTTTAAAATGGACTCATCCGTTTATGTAATCGGGGATGAACAAAACTATCACATGCAGGTATTGAAGTTAATCCTTCAAAAATTGGGAGAACCATGTGCAGATGGTATTTATCATCTATCATATGGTATGGTTGAGTTGCCTACAGGTCGTATGAAAAGTAGAGAAGGAACTGTAGTGGATGCAGATGATATGATGGATGAAATGATAGCCATTGCACAAAAAAACACAGAAGAACTAGGTAAGGTAGATGGATTCAATGAAGCAGAATTATTGAAACTTTATCAAACGTTGGGATTAGGTGCATTAAAATTTTATTTGTTGCGAGTAGACCCAAAAAAGAAAATGATTTTTAATCCTCAGGAGAGTATCGATTTTCATGGATTTACAGCTCCTTTTGTTCAATTTACACATGCTCGTATCACATCAATATTGAGTAAGGCTGGTGTAATAGAAGAAGTTCATTCACCTACTTATACATTGACTTCTGTAGAAAAAAATTGTTTGAAATTATTGGAAACGTATCCAAGTGTATTATTACAAGCAGCAAAAGAATACAATCCGGCAATGGTTAGCAACTACGTGTATCAAGTAGCTAAAGAGTATAATAGTTTTTTAGTAGATCATTCTATATTAAAAGCGGATTCAGAAGAAGCAAAACATGTACGTTTGAAACTTAGTCAACTCACAAAGCAAGTAATCGCTCATGGTTTAAAATTACTTGGTATTGATTCTCCAGATCGAATGTAAAAAAGTTTGCTTACCACTCACTTCCAATTTTCCCAAATATCAATAGGGTGGAAGTGTCATTACTTGGATTTTTAGGATCTTGAATAATGAAATAGCCTTTAAAATCTTCTGTAAAGCTTGCAAAGTCTGTGCTTGAAATACTTGTATTTTTAGGTATGTTATTCACTATACTACCTAAATCATACGTAGCTGTTGGATTGTATCCATATTGAGCTGAAGCATCATATTCATGTATTCGCAGAGTGTAGGTATTAGAATCCAATGCCCCCGTCATATCACACAAAAATTCTAATGCTGTGCTTACATCTTTCACATAAACATTAGCAGTTAAACCTGTAGTTGGATGGCTTCCAATATAAGAAGGGTTTAATTCATAAGTATAGTATCTTGTTTTTACAATTTTATCTTTTGAGCAGCTGCCAAGAAGTAAAAATATAAACCCAATACCAAAACTTAATATCAATCTCATACTATTCTTGATTTAGCATAATTTGTTCTACTAATTCTACACTCACGCCAGTGAATGAGAAGCCACCATCATGGAATAAATTTTGCATTGTTACCTTTCGTGTTAAATCACTGAAAAGAGTAATTGTGTAATTGGCACACTCTTCGGCATCTGCATTACCCAACGGAGATAATTTTTGAGCATAATGATAAAATGCATTGAACCCTTCAACTCCACTTCCAGCAGTTGTTATTGTAGGTGACTGAGAAATGGTGTTTACACGTACTTTCTTTTTAAATCCATATTGAAATCCAAAACTACGAGCAATGCTTTCAAGCAATGCTTTTGCATCTGCCATATCATTGTATCCAGGGAAAGTACGTTGAGCTGCTATATAGGATAATGCAACGACTGAAGCCCATTCGTTTAATGCATCTAATTTCATGGCACTTTGCATCACTTTGTGAAAAGACAATGCAGATATGTCAATTGTTTTTTGAAAGTTTTCATAACTCGTTTCAGTGTATGGTATTTTCTTGCGCACATTAGGGCTCATACCTATTGAATGAAGTACAAAGTCAATTTTTCCACCCAATACTTCCATGCTTTTTGTAAATACATTTTCCAAATCATCAGTAGACGTAGCATCTGCACCAATTATTTCTGCATTACCACACAGAGCCGATAATTCGTTTATTTTTCCCATACGCAATGCAATAGGTGCATTGCTTAAAGTAAATGTGGCACCTTCTTCATGACATTTTAATGCTATTTGCCAAGCCATTGATTTTTCATCCAATGCGCCAAAAATAATTCCACGTTTGCCTTTTAATAAGTTGTATGCCATATTGTAACTATGTTGAGGCCATAAAAGTAAAAAATCTTTTCATTATTTCGGTACTTTATATAATGAAATTGCTATTGGCTTCATTTATATTTTTGAAGCAAATTCAATCAACAATTTAGCAACTTGTTCATAATTCGTAAGTTCTAATTGATCCGCCTTGTCATAAATGTCATGATAGTATCCTTTTCCACCATTGGAATAAATAAAGAAAGCAGGGATTCCTTTCTCTGAAAAATAATAATGGTCACTATTTTTTGCTTTTCCTCTTATTTTTATTTCAGGCAAATACTGTCCTTTTTTATTTATACGTGTCAAAAGATCAAATTGAGGTTTGTACACTTCTCCATTTACAACGGTGATGCCTTTATCCGCATTACCCATTATATCTATATTGACCAGCATTTTTATTTTTTGGATATCAAATGTTGGGTGTGAAGTAAAGTATGAAGAACCCATCAATCCTGCTTCTTCTCCACTAAAAAGAATAAAAACAATATTATCCTTAGGTTTGTATTTTGAATAATAGTTTGCTAAGTAAAGTATCATAGATGTCCCACTGGCGTTGTCACTTGCTCCAGGAAACATGGCATCTTTTCCCATCATACCGAGATGATCGTAATGAGCTGAGAAAACAATAAATGAATCTGATCTTTTTGCTTTGATATATCCAATTAGATTAGTTGAAGTAAAATCATTTATAAAGTTATTTGTGTAGTCAATTTCAATTGTTTCTTTTTGTTTGATAGCACTATCTAAAAAGTGAAGTGATGGTATTTCATCTATTTTTTGACTTATTGTATGTGTTAATTTTTTTTCTTCTGTGTAGATTATCAATGAAGGATTATGTTTATACAACTTACAAGAATCTAGAATAGATGAATTTCGGTTGTTTCCAAAATGTAATACTAAGGCATCATTCTTCTCAAAACCTTTTTTAATTTTTTTAGATAATAAAAGTTGATCCAACGAATCTCGCGTATTATAATGTCTTAATTGATATCTGCCTTGTATGGAGGGGGAAGCTGCATCCACAAGGAAATTTGATCCTGCTTTTTCTATTGATTTGTCAACTTTACAATATATAGAGGAGGGGTGTGTATTGACTGGAAATGAATACTGTTGCAAATAACTATTGCCAAATCGTTTTAATTTCAATCGACTAAATTCATTTTCAAGAAATTTAGCGGCGTTGTTTACACCATTGTTTACATAACCACGACCTGCATATTTTTCAGAGCATAATTCATGTATGATTGATTTTGAATAATCAAGCGATTGACTTTGTAATTTAACAGTGGTAAATGGAATGAGAGCACATACGATTAAAAATCGTAAATAGATTATTGAAGTAATTTTTTTCACATGAAAGTTTTAATGAATGGAATGACTATCTGTTTTGTAAGGGCATGCCTAGATGGAACATGGTAAATGTCATTACATCTGTCCATTCATCGATTTGTTTAGAAGTAGATTTGCCAGCACCATGTCCTGCTTGAGTATCTATTCTTATCAGCATGGGGGTTTGTCTTGAATTGTTTTCTTGTAATGTTGCAGCAAATTTAAATGAATGAGCAGGTACTACTCGATCATCATGATCGGCAGTTGTTATCATTGTTGCAGGATATGTTGTTCCCTTTTTTACATTATGTAATGGTGAATACTTGATCAAGTAGTTGAAGTCCTTTTCATTGTCACTGCTACCATATTCAACAGCCCAGCCCCAGCCAACAGTAAACTTATGATACCGAAGCATATCCAATACACCCACACCTGGTAAGGCCACCTTGAATAAATTAGGTCGCTGAGTCATGCAAGCGCCTACTAATAATCCACCATTGCTTCTGCCATGTATGGCCAACTTTTCTTTTGAGGTAATACCTTCTTTGATTAAATGTTCGGCAGCTCCTATAAAGTCATCAAAAACATTTTGCTTATTTTCGAGCATGCCCGCTTGATGCCATTTTTCACCAAATTCGCTTCCACCTCTAAGATTTACCATTACATAAATTCCACCTTGTTGTACAAAGTAACTCATAGGAATGCTAAAACTAGGTGTAAGTGATATATTAAAACCACCATATCCGTACAATAAAACTGGGTGAGGTCCATTGGTTAAATCAACATCTTTTCGATGATAAACAAACATTGGAACCTTGGTTCCATCTTTGCTTGTAAACCACATTTGTTCTACAGATGTATTATTTAAATCAGCTGAAACTGTTGGTTTTTTAAACAATGAACTTGTGTTTGTTTTTATATCATATTTATAAATTACAGGAGGTGTATTAAGTGAAGTATATGTATAAAAAGTATGATCGTCTTTTTGACTTCCATCAAAACCACTTACTGTGCCTAAGCCTGGTAAATCAATTGAATATAAAAAGCCGCCCTTCAAATTATATACATCTACTTTGGAACATGCATTGACTAAATACTTACAAAATAGTTTATCACCTACACAAGTAATGCCATCTAATTTATGTTCTTTTTCTGGTATCAACGTTTTCCAATTTTTTTCGTTTGGTTGACTAGGGTCAATTAGTAAAACTTGATAATTTGGTGCATTCCAATTAGAGTAAATTAAAAATTTGCCATCTATATTAGTAATAAAATCTTGATTCGTTTTAAAACCAGGACATAACATGTTGAATTGTTTTTGTGATTGGTTTTTTAAGTCCATAAACTGTAATTCACTCCCATCAGTTCCTTCAGATAAGCTTAGTATCAACCATTGTTGATCTTCTGTAACAAAAGCGCCTTTGTATCTCAATGGATGTTCCTTATCTTCATAAATCATTTTGTCTTTCTCTTGAGATGTTCCTATTTTATGAAAAAATATTTTTTGAAATTCTGTTTTGGCTGAATATTTTTCCGATTCATTCGCAGGCTTGTCATACCCACTATAATAAAATCCTTCATCGCCTATCCACGAAATGCCAGAAAATTTTGAATAACGAATCGTATCCTTCAATGGTTTTTTAGTAGCTACATCCATGATGTAAATCTCTTGCCAATCGCTCCCTGCATTCGATACGCTGTACGCACATAGTTTTTGGGTTTTTGATAATACAATACTTCCAAGAGAAGAGGTACCTTTTTCGTTCATTGTATTAGGATTTAAAAATTCTTTAGGTTCATCTTCTAAGCCTTTTTGAATAAAAAGAACACTTTGATTTTGAAGTCCATCATTTTTGTAAAATAGATAATAATCGCCCTCTTTAAATGGTGAACTATACTTAGTGTAATTCCACATTAATTTTAATTGATTGTGAACAAAGGTTCTATTTGTAAGGTTTTTGAGATAATTTTCTGTCAACAGGTTTTGTTCCTTAACCCATTGAGCAGTAGCAGGTGAGTTGTCATCTTCAAGCCATCTGTATGGGTCTTCGATTGTTTTTCCAAAATACAAATCACTAATGTCTGTTTTTGATGTTTCAATGGTTCTCATTGGAAAATTTTGTTGAGCAAATAAGGATATATTCATGCAAATACAAAGGGTTAAAAATTGTTTTTTCATTTTTGATGTTTTAAAAAAGTAAATATACATTTTTTATATTCTTTTCAATTTCATGAATTTCAGCTTTAATGCAAATTCACATTTTAAAAATAGTTATTATGCATTTTTCTTCTAATAATTTTTGAAAAAAAAATAATTAATTGTTATATTTACATCAAATTAATTAAATAACATGAATAAATCATTTACCAAATTTCTTTTTCTTTTACTTTCCTTAATAGGATATTTTCCTGTTAGTGCTCAATATTGTATTCCTACAACTAGTTGTACATTTCCAGACATTATTACTAATGTGACTTTTGCAGGAATTAATAGAACCTCAACATGTGATGCACCAGCAGGTGGACATAGTTACTATCCAACACCAGCTGGTAATATTGTGCAAGGACTTACTTATCCTATTTCAATTTCAACAGGTGGAGATTTAGAAGGAGTAGCAGCTTGGATTGATTATAATGGAAACCAAATTTTCGAGGCTTCAGAATCTCTATTTACCCCAGCATATGCAGGTACAAACCCAGCAATCTATACATTTTCTGTAACAGTTCCTCCAGGAGCTACTCCCGGTCCTTCTAGATTAAGGGTAAGATGTCAGTATTTCGGTGCTCCGAATGATCCATGTGTTAATTTCACTTTTGGTGAAACTGAAGATTATGCCATCAATATCATTGCATCAACTCCATGTGCAGGATCACCCACAGCAGGTACATCAACTGCAGTTCCTGTAAATCCATGCCCAGGCATAACAGTTAATTTTGGTTTAACTGGTAATTCATTGGTTGGTGGTTTAACGTATCAATGGTTGCGTTCTACTACCAATACTTCGCCATGGACCGTTATTGGAGGTGCAAACTCTATTAACTATGCTACCAATCCACCTGCTGGTGTAACTACTTATTATAGATGTATCGTTACATGTTCAAGTAGTGCTGGTTTTGATACATCTGTATCAGTTCCGGTTACTGTGCAATCTTGGAGTCCTACATCGCCTTGTTATTGTGCCTCTTCAGCTACAAATAACACAGATCAAGATATATTAAATGTAACCGTTGGTACATTAAATAACACAACAACATGTGCTACTCCCTTAGTAGGTTCACAAGGAAATGCAACTGGTTTAGCAAGTCAATTTGCAGATTTTACTGGTGTGGGTGGTGTGCCAGCTGGTATTGCTTTTACAGGGCTTTCAACGCCAATTTCACTCAATATTGGAACATGTGGCGGTTCAGTGGCTACTTATGCTAGTATATTTATTGATTATAATCATGATGCAGATTTTACCGACCCTGGAGAAGAAATATATACAAACACAACTATTGCATCCTTGCCAGCCATTGTGACTGGTTCTTTTATACCACCTGTTACAGCCTTATCGGGTGTTACACGAATGAGAGTTATATGTTGGAGTTCTTGGATAGGTACAATTACGCCTTGTGCTTCTTATGGATTTGGCGAAACTGAAGATTATTTAATTAATGTAATGCCTCAATCGCCGTATGATCCTTCTATTATTTCAATGACTTCGCCAGCTGGAAATTGCTACTCTGCCAACCAAGTTATTTCAGCTCAATTAAGAAATTATGGTTCTACGGCTATTGATTTATCTGTAAACCCAGTTACTGTTACATTAAATGTAAATGGACCAAGTGGTTTAGTGCAATACAATACCACTGTAAGTACAGGGTTATTAACTCCTAACGGAGCATCTGGTGTTAGTGCTATTTTCACTGGAGTTAACATGTTTGCTGGTGGTACTTATTATTTAAATACAACCTTGACTATTTCTGGAGCAGGGAATGGTAATTTATTCAATGATTCTTTAGCGACTCCAATTACAAAAATCAACTATCGTCCAACAGCTGGTGCACCATATCAATTATGCCAATTTAGTCCAATTCCATTTGGTCAAGGATTGTCAGTTTCTGGTTGTGCTACACCGCTCAATGATTCTGTAACATTGACTTTTACAATTACCCCTTGTATCGATAATGTTGGTGCTACTGGTGGAGGAACTGCCTTAAATGCCCCAGCAAATTGTTCAAATCAATATGCAGGCGCTCTTGGTACAGCTACTATTCCAGCATTACAACCAGGAGCTTACTTTACTTCTAATGGTAAATTGCAAGTGACTAACATGGCTTCTGGCTATATTACAGAACCTCGTTTCATATTATATGGGACTTCTCTGATAGGGGCTCAATTATTCTCAGGTTGCCCTACAGGATACAATACAGGTGCAGGTAATCTATTATCTGGTGGACAATCAATAGGAACAAATGCCTTATTTTTAAATAACAGAGATATTACACCATCTCAGCTTTCTTCCATATTTGCACCTGGAAATACTACACTTAACCTTGGATATTGGGAAACGTACAACGATTTATTTGCAGCTTCTGATGTTACCTTTAATACAGGTGGTCCAACCACTGCTACATTGAAGGTGTATTATTCTTATATACCAGCCAATTTTGAGTGGTATAGTGCAGCATCGGGAGGTGTGAATTTATATAGCTTATCACCGTTTAATCCATTGATTACCACCGGTTCTGGACTGTCCAATTCAAATAATACAGGTACTTATACTTGGTTCGCAGCTTGTGCAGGTAGTTCAAATTGTCGTGTACCGGTCAACTTAGTCATTAATCCAACACCTGCCGCATTCCAAGATACATTGTCACAATGTGAATATGCAGTGAGTTCGAATAGTGCTATATTTGATTTAACTACAATGAATAGTTCAGTATCGGGTAATAACCTTGCAGCTAGTGTAGAGTATTTTTTAGATGAACCTTTATTCTCTCAAGTTCCTTTCCCATCCAATGATACTTCATCAACTAACTTTGTCTATTCAAAAGTATTTTATCCTTCTACAGGTTGTTTCTCAAAAGATAGCTTATTGCTTCAAGTAAATAGTTTGCCAGAGTTACCAAGTGCTGTTATCACAGGATTTGCTTGTGCACCAGCATCTATTGATGTTGCCAATTTGATAGATCCATTCAGTACATCACCTACAGGAACAGATACTTTGTATTATAATGATAATACTTATACAACATTACATCCAAATCCACATAATATTACTACTGCTGATACTGTCTATATGGTTTTTGCTTCTAATACAGTTCCAGTTTGTTCAGACACTGCAACAGTATTTATTGATATAGCAGCAGCAAATAATTATATTTCAGGACAAGATGTTATAGGCGGCTATTCAGTAGCTGGAAGTTATGGATGTAATTCGGTGACTATTTTAGATGGCTTATCTGATACCCTTCGTTCACCATCTGATTGTCGTCGTATAAGTTCAGTAACCGACGTTGCTAATAGTATAAGTTTAGGCTCAACAGCTACTTGCCTTGAGATTGCTGCAAGTACACCATTCCATTATGGACAACCATATGCAAATCGAACTTATCAAATTACACCAACTACAAATGATACTGCAGAAGTATGTTTGTATTACTTAGATCAAGATTTACAAGATTACAATGCCGATGCAGGATTCTTAGGATGGCCTTTGCTACCAACAGCTGCAACAATGCCTGCAAACATGAATAATATTGCCATCACAAAAGTGGACAATGGTGATTTGAATACACCAGGTCACGTACCAACTGCAATATCGAATGCATCCATATCTGCAAGTTATGATCCTCTTTCAACTGTATGGACGATATGCTTCCCTGTGAGTGGCTTCTCTTATTTCTACTTACATACTCAAAACCCTGGCAATGTACCATTACCAGTTAGTTTATTAAGCTTTACAGGAACTCGTGTAGATGCGACTTCACAATTGAATTGGAGTACTATGACAGAAATCAACAATAGTCATTTTGTATTAGAACGTAGTAAAGATGGTAGAGCATTTAGTAAACTATCAGACAATATTGCTAGTAAAGCAGTGAACGGAAATAGCAACGAGCGCTTGGATTATGGTTATACCGATGCAACACCATACCAAGGGCATAACTACTACCGATTACAACAACATGATATTGATGGTCATATGAGTTATAGCAAAGTGGTTGATGTGTATTTTGGCAATGAAACTATCGTTACATTGTATCCAAATCCAGTGAATACAAACTTGAATGTAGATATCAATACACCAAAAGCAACAGTAGCTAAATTGAAAATTACCGATGCAACAGGACGAACTGTGAAAGTGGTAGACATGCAATTGCAAGCTGGTAGCAATACAACCTTGGTAGACATGCAAGGCTTAGCAGATGGCATGTATATGATTTCTATTACAAACGACAAAGGATTAAATTATTCTCAACCAGTGAGGAAGAATTAATACTAAATAGAATATAAAAATGCCACGCAATTGCGTGGCATTTTTTATTAAAATGAAATAAAAAAATTAATCAATAAAACCTTTCTCTCTCATCCAATCATCGTTGTATATTTTTCCAATATAACGACTACCATGATCGTGAAGAATAACAACAACTAAATCAGTAGGCTTTAGTTTATCTTTCATTTGGACTAAACCTTGTACTGCAGCACCTGCAGATGATCCGCAGAAAAGACCTTCTTCTTTGGCAAGTCGTCGGCACATCAAGAGAGATTCTTTATCATGAATTTCTTCTAAATGATCAATAAAGTTTCGATCATAATTTTCTGGAATAAAGTCTTCGCCCATACCTTCTACTGCATATACTTTTGCTAATTCAGGTTTTATTTCCCCAGTTTCAAACCAATGTTTTAGGATTGAACCTGCAGGATCTATACCCCATATTTGTACATTCGGATTTTTTTCTTTTAAGTACATACCAGTGCCTACCAATGTGCCGCCAGTTCCAGTAGAAGCAACATAGTGCGTTATTTTACCTTCAGTTTGATCCCAAATTTCTGGACCTGTAGAAAGATAATGGGCTTCGCGATTAGAAAGATTATTGTATTGATCTGGATTCCAGCCATCACGTTCTTTTGCTATACGAGCTGCAACAGAATAGTAGGAACGAGGATCTTCAGGTTCTACATTCGTAGGACACACGTGAACTTCTGCACCCATGGCACGAAGGATATCCACCTTCTCACGACTCATTTTATCAGCTAATGTAAATACACATTTATAGCCACGTGTAAGTCCTACCAATGCTAATCCCATACCTGTGTTACCACTTGTACATTCTACAATGGTCCCACCTGGTTTTAGTTTGCCACTTTTTTCAGCATCTTCTATCAGTTTCAATGCAATACGATCTTTGATACTATTGCCAGGATTGAAATATTCTACCTTGGCATAAACAGGACAAGGGAAATCCTTTGTAATACTATTTAGTCTTACCAGAGGAGTATTTCCAATGGTTTCTACGATATTGTTGTAAACTCTTTTCATTTATGTTGATATTATAAAAAATTAAAACACAACGATATGTTGTGACGGTGCAAATGTAATTAAATAATAAAACAAATAGGAAGACATTCTAAATTATCGCAGATTCAGTATTAGAAATGCTGAATAAATTAAGTAGTTTTAGTTAAACATGATTATCAAAATTGAAAACAACTACTAACTATGCTAAATTCTTAGAAGCCGATTTAGTAGTAATTCAAACCAGTGGAAACGACATCATGGATTATTATTTTAGTAATCGTTTGAAATTGAGTCGCAACAAAGCAAGTGTACAACCATCTGAAGCTGAATTAGCACTATACAACGAATTATACAATAAATAATTAAACGATAGTTAAGATATACGTTGAATTCCTACTACCTAAAACCTTCACAGGAAACTGTGAGGGTTTTTATTTATCTATATAAATTTCCAAGCATTCATTGACTATTTTTTCATTTAAATTGATGCTGACATATTTTGGCTTAGTCAGGGTTTTACTTTGTACTTCTAAATCATTCAATATGCAACAAAACTCAGTCAATCCTCAAGAACATTCGCTTCAGCTTCCATCCTACGAAATTTTCAATGAACAAGCTATGAGTATCGATAACTATAAAATATTCTTTGCCTATTTTGCCAAAATACCTTGTAAACATGCACTCAACTTCGTAAAAGGGAGTATGGTGAAAAACTATATAGAAAAAGAATTGACGGATGATATCATTGATGTTATTTACAATAAGCAAATGGACTGGCGAGCCAAAAAATTAAATATGGAAGATGTCATCTATGTCCTGAAAAATGAGATGATTATTTATATAAGTAAAATGGAATGCAGTATGCTGTTTGCACGAGCGAATGAACCTGCTGCTGATCTCTTAAGCGAAAAATTCAAATCATTTAAGATTCGTAAAAAAAGAAGAAAATCGATTAGTATGATTATTACTACCCGAAGAGGTTTGGATACGGTCGATATTCATGTAAAAAAACCTGTGATTAATCTCACTACCCATTACAACGATGGTATGGGGGAAATGCATAAAAAACTCATTCAAACGCTCAATAAAATGCATGAGAGCGGCTTAGTGCTTTTTCATGGAAAGCCAGGCACCGGGAAATCGACCTATATAAAGCATTTGATTTATCAGGTTCGTAAAGAAGTTATTTTTTTACCACCTCGTATTGCGGCAGGTATGGATAGCCCAGATTTTACACAGTTTTTGGTACAGCATCCCAACACTATATTTGTTATAGAAGATGCGGAAGAACTAATCGTCAATCACCAAGGTAATCGCAATTCGGGTATGTCTATGCTATTAAACCTAAGTGATGGCTTATTGGGTGAGGGACTTGGTATTCAATTTATTGCCACTTTTAATACCAATGTAGACAATATCGATCCTGCTTTATTGCGTCGTGGACGCTTGGATAATTTGTACGAGTTTAAGCCTTTGGATACATCAAAAGCAAAGGCTTTGGTAGAGAAGGTTTCAAAGCAGGATGTATTGGTGACTAGTCCAATGACACTCGCAGAAATCTATCATAGTGATGATGATCCGTTGCAATACAAAAAGCAACGCAATCAAATTGGATTTGTAAATGAACGTATTGCTTCTTAATTAATTTCTTAACTACGACATATATTGA
Organism: Chitinophagaceae bacterium; assembly: GCA_044233655.1. GTDB lineage: Bacteria > Bacteroidota > Bacteroidia > Chitinophagales > Chitinophagaceae > OLB11. Next base: position 17,089 of record JBIIJQ010000055.1, read on the forward strand.
CGTAGTTAAATCTTAACTTTGTATTCATAATTAAGCCTTATGTCAAAACGAGAATCCCTTTTACGCTATACCTGCATTATCAATAAAGTGCGAAGTCAGCCTTCTACATTAAATGAAATCCAAGATTATTTGATGAAACAAGGCGAGATTCAAGGCTTTCGCTATGATATCAGTGCACGAACCTTCAAGCGCGATTTGGAAGAAATATTTTCGCTGTATAAAATTGATATTTGTTATGATTTTAGCACAAGAAAGTACAAAGTTAATGAAGATGATGATACTGAAACGAATATTCGGATGCTTGAGGCCTTTGATACGTTGAATATGCTAAAGGTATCGGAAGGAATTTCAAACTATGTTTTTTTTGAACGAAGAAAACCTAAAGGAACCGAATTTTTATATGTGTTATTGCATGCCATTAAACATAAATTGCAGATCAATATGAAGTATCAAAAAATATGGTCTGATGAAGTAACAGATCGAATCATAGAGCCTTATGCGCTAAAGGAATCGCAAAATATTTGGTATGTATTGGCTTATCAACCGAATGACGATAAAGTAAAAACATTTGGTCTTGATCGTATCGTTGATATCGATGTGTTAAAGCGTCGATTTCAGGTAAAAAAAGATTTTAATATTCATGAAGCTTTCAAATATTGTTTTGGTATCGATAGCCATGGTTCAGAAAAGCCAGAGGAAATTATACTTTCCTTTGATCCCGAGGAAGCACTCTATATCAAAAACTTACCCTTGCACGAAACACAGGAAATCATAGTAGACAATGAAGAAGAATGTCAAATAAAATTAAAACTCTTTTTATCCTATGATTTTATCATGCAAATTCGATCTAGAGGCAACCGTGTGAAAGTATTAAAACCACTCAAGCTGAAAAATATGATTATTCAACAATTGAAAGAAACACTTGATTTGTATGAGTAAGTAAAAGGCAGTAGGCATAAGGCAGTAGGCATAAGGCAGTAGGCATAAGGCAGTAGGCAGTAGGCACTTACCACTTACCACTTACCACTTACCACTTTCAACTTTCAACCTTCAACTTACCACTTACCACTTACCACTTACCACTTTCAACTTTCAACTTTCAACTAACAACTAACAACTAACAACTCTCAACTTCCAACTCTCACATCTCACATCTCACATCTCAAAACTCTCAATTCATGAAAAAACACATCCTTTCCAAATCAACCTTTATGTCAGGGCTACAATGTCCTAAACGATTGTACTTGTCAAAATTTCGACGTGATTTGTTGCCTGAGGAGGTAGACGAACAACAGCAAGCTGTATTTGATGCGGGGAACGATGCAGGTAAATTGGCACAACAACTTTTTCCCAATGGTATCGATGCTTCACCACTAAGACTTTATGAATATCAAAAGTCGGTTATGCTTACACAAAGCTATCTCATGACCAATGATGTGATTTATGAAGCTTGTTTTCAATACGAAGGAGCTTTATGTGCCATCGATATATTGGTACGTAAAGATGATTTGTGGTATGCCTTTGAAGTGAAAGGAACGAATGGTGTTAAGCCTCAACATATAACGGATGCAGCCTTTCAATATTATGTCATGACCAAAGCGGGCTTACCAATGGGCGATATCAGCATTGTACATTTTAATCGAGATTATATACGAAACGGTGAATTAGATATACAAGCCTTGTTCACATCCGAATCAATTTTAGACAAGGTGATAGAGCAACAAGCCATGATTGAAACCAATCTGGAATCATTGAAACAAATGTTGCTAGCCAAAATAGAACCAACCGTTGAAGTAGGGGAACATTGTACAAAACCCTATGAATGTCCGTTTATGGATCATTGTTGGAAAGATGTAGAACAAGAAGTAAGCGAACCGCTGAGTACAGAGGCGGCGGTCAATCGGGAAAACGTACAAGCCTTTGTCGAAGCATTTGAATATCCCTTGAGTTTTTTCGATTTCGAAACGGTGATGTATGGTATACCTCCATACAATGAATCTTCACCTTGGCAGGCCTTGCCTTTTCAATATTCCTTGCACAAACAAGATAAACTCAATGCCCCTTGCCAACATTTTGAATACTTAGGCAATGGAAACACCGACCCCAGAGAAGCCTTGATACAACAACTCATACAAGAAATAGGAAACAAAGGCACTGTATTAGCATGGCATGCTACCTATGAAATTACAATGCTCAATGGATTGATAAAAAACTATCCGCATTATCAGCAACCATTACAAGCCATCATCGATCGTATGGTGGATTTGAAAATACCATTTTCTCGAAAGTGGATCGATATACCGGCTTGCGAGGGGAGTGCATCTATCAAGAAAGTGCTACCTGTATTTATTCCCGAATTGAGTTATGAAGACCTTGATGTACAAGAAGGCATGACAGCCAGTTTTGTGTATGCACAATTGCAATACCAAGATGAGGCTACACAACAAAGCCAACGACAACAATTGCTCGATTATTGCAAGCTTGATACCTATGCGATGGTGCGCATTTTAGAAAAAATGAATCAATTAATTACGAACAAATAAAACGACTATCATGATGACAGAAGAAGAATTTGAGGAATGGAAAGCCCATCGCAAATTGCTAGGCGATTCACTCCGTAATCTACATCAGAGTTTTGAACAGACATTGCAAGCGATCAAATATGTCAAATTACGCTATATAGAAACAGCAGACTTTGAAGGATGTGCTATGATGAGAGATATTGAAAAAAGAGTGTTGGAAAGCAAGGAGATTTTTGAAAACAAAGAGAATAGTGCGGAATAATCGTACTTTTAAAATCAATAATTTAAACAAACTATGTACGATATCATAGGCGATATACATGGGCACGCCACCCAATTAGAACATCTATTGCTAAAACTCGATTATCAATTCGTCAATGATAGTTATCAGCACCCCGATGGAAGACAAGTGATCTTTGTAGGCGATTTGATTGATAGAGGTTCGCAGATACTTGAAACACTTCATATTGTAAAAACCATGTGCGATCGTGGACAAGCAACTTGTATCATAGGTAATCATGAATACAATGCCATTTGTTTTCATACACCCCATATCGAAAAAGGTGGATTTTTCCGAGACCATTCCTGGAAAGAAATCAAACAACATTCTCAAACCTTAGAGCAATTTCATAAGAAAGAAGATGAATGGGACATGTATTTGGAATGGTTCAAAACACTGCCACTTTTTTTAGAACTACCTGCATTCAATGTTGTGCACGCCTATTGGAACGAATCGAATATAGAATGGCTTAAACAACATTATACAACGATGGATTCGGACTTTTTGTCGAGATGTTGCAACAAAGAAAATGAAGCCTTTCGAGTGATAGAAGAAACCTTAAAAGGCATTGAAACTGCATTGCCAACGGGCATTACAAATCCAGATAAAGAAGGAAATCATCGGGGAGATTGTAGAGTAAAATGGTGGATGCCTTTAGCAGATCGAAAAACTATG
>JBIIJQ010000024.1:0-37961 GCA_044233655.1 Chitinophagaceae bacterium
CAGTACCTTCAAAACTATCTAAACGAATTTTGTTACAAACTTAACAGAAGATACTTTGGTAACAGACTCTTTGATAGGTTAACGCTAGCAATTGCAAAAAACTATGGGTAAACATACGGATATGCAAAAAAAATATTATCAAACGTAAAGGCAAACTAGAACGACTAAAATAAAATAAAATTATGGCACAAATAAATCCTTACATCAACTTCAATGGGAATGCTGAAGAGGCATTCAATTTTTACAAATCAGTATTTGGTGGTGAGTTTTCACAAATTACTCGTTTCAAAGAATTGTCAAGTCCTGAATTTCCAATAGATGAAAAAGAGGCTAATAAAATAATGATGATTGTATTACCTGTAGGTAATAATGTATTGATGGCAAATGACGTCCCTGAAATTATGGGGAAAGTAAATGAAAACGAAAACAGAAGTAAAATATCTATAAAAGCAGAAAACAAAGAAGAAGCAGACAAATTATTCAATGGACTTTCGGAAGGCGGTCAAGTTGAAATGCCTATTGCTGATAGTCCGTGGGGTACTTACTTTGGAATGTTTAGAGATAAATATGGTATTGAATGGACGGTAGAATATGATCCTACTAAATAAATTATTCATGCAGAAATAAGCTATTAAATAATAATCTTTTATTCCGCACATTAATTATTGATGAGTATTATAAATACTTTTCAATCTACATTTGAATTACAAAAGATAAAAAGCTATTCCATTTTGAGTTATTATTGCAATTAGGAATATTATTGGTAAAATCACAAACAATGGGTTCCAATTGGCTATTGAATTGACATTTTAATAATGGAAATATTTAATTCTATCTAATAGTTATTGAGCTGCATTAATAAGCTGATGAACTCTATAAAAATTAAAGAATTAAAGTACTTAAATGATATTGGATTACAAATAATGCATTTCGCTTTAAATAGAATTAATATAAACTATTAAATTAAATGATGTTTGTCTTCATTCTAAATAAATGTTATATTTACTATCAAATTCATTCGTATGAAAAATATTTTTATACTAGCTATTTTAATTTTCTTTTCACAGAAAATATTTTCTCAGGCTCCCAATTTTATTTGGGCAAAAAATTTGAGTGGCAATCAGAACGAATATGTAAAACAAATGGCAGTTGATCCATTAGGTAATGTTTATAGCATTGGAACTTTTGAAAGCATTGTTGATTTTGATCCAAGTCCGGCAATCAGTAATCTTACATCAAACGGGCTATCTGATATTTTTTTAATAAAATTAGATTCAAGCGGCCATTTAATCTGGGTTAAAACAATTGGCTCTACAGGTTACGATGCAGCTATTAGTATTGGTTTTGCTAATAATTCCGAATTGATCATTTCTGGCTATTTTTCAGCCACAGTAGATTTAAATCCGGGTCCAGGCATAGCTAACCATACATCATTAGGTGGTTGGGACTATTTTGTAAGTAAGTTCGATACAAGTGGTAACTTTATATGGACCTATACAGTAGGTTCTGCAGGTACAGAAAATACATTAGATGCAAAAATTTTAGGTCAATCTATTTATGTATGTGGAATGTATGGAGGTAACGGATTTCTCACAAAACTAAATCAAAGCGGCACACAACTTTGGTCAAAATCATTAGTAGGAAATGGAGGATCAACTATTACATCCATAGATGCAGATGCTGACGGTAATTTATATTCGTTTGGTGAATTTGGCGGAACTACTGATTTTGGTTTAGGAAATATAGCTTACCCATTAACGGTTCCAACAATTAACGGACATCTGAACTTTATTTTAAAGACTGATACAAATGGCATGTTCACATGGGTAAAAACATTTGGCAAATCAGATTCTTATCAGCGAGCGTATGCCCATAAAGTCAATAATCAAGGCGATATTTTTGTTACTGGATTTTTTTCTGATTCTATAGATGCAGATATGGGAAATGCGGTGCATATGCTATATTCAAATGGCGGGGAAGACGCTTATGTAATTCGATACGATTCCAGTGGTGCCTATCAATGGAGTGCTTCTTACGGAGCTTCAAACTATGACATGGGATATTCAATTAATTTAGATCAAAATAATGATGTATACGTTTGTGGAATGTTTTTACACACCGTTGATTTTGATCCTGGTATCGGTACATATACTTTATCATCTTTGGCTCAATCCAATAACATGTATGTCTTGAAGCTTTCTTACAACGGAAATTTTATTTGGGCAAAGGCTATAAGAAGCCAAAATACCGTTTGGCCATTTAATATTCAAAATGATAATATAGGCAATGTATATATATCAGGATATTATACTGGCAGTACCGATTTTGACCCTGCTCCGAATGTAACCTATAATTTAACATCAATTGGCCAAGATGCATTTATTGAAAAATTGGGACAATGCAATATTCAAGCCGTCATCACAAATAATCAAGGAACTTTAATCGCTAATGTTGCAAGTACGTATCAATGGTTGCGATGCGAGGAATCTTCCTTTACAATTATTCCTGGTGCTACTAGCCAAACCTTTATTCCGGGCGTCAGTGGAGCATATGCATTGGTTGTATCGATTGATGGCTGTATAGACACATCAGATTGTTTAAATTATACAGCGCCAAGCGGAATCAAGAATGATTATGAAAATAAATTTACCATATTACCAAATCCTACTTCAGGTTTAGTTGAAATAATCACAAATAATATCAACATTCAGTACATAAATATTTTTAACCAAATTGGTCAAAAGCTGAACTTACAACATAAATCAAATAATAAGAAAGTAACAGTTGATTTGAGTACTTTTCCTAAAGGTATTTATTTTTTACAATTGATTAGTACAAACAATGAGTTATATAATGCCAAACTTATTAAGGAATAGGTAAAAACAAATAGTTTTAGGTAAGCATGAGAAAGAAACTACGTTTTTTGATTAAGTGATATAAAAAAAACTTAGTACAATATATTCAATTAAAAATAATAATTTAAAAATTTCATGTATTAAATTAGTACTTTATAATTATAATGAAATGGAAGATCAATCAATTGAAAATTCGAATAACAACTCATCAAATAATAGCAAAACAAAAGTAACTGGCGTTGGCGGAATATTCTTTTTTTCTGAAAACCCTAAAGAAACCAATGAATGGTATCGAAATAATTTAGGAATTGAAAGCAATGAATATGGTGCTAGTTTTGAATCAAGAAACATAAATAAGCCTGAAGAAATTAATACCCTTCAATGGAGTCTGTTTAAAAAAGGAAGTGATTATTTTGCCCCTTCTTCGAAAGAATTTATGATTAATTATCGTGTTCAACATATTGAGGAATTAGTTCATAAACTCAACGAAAATGGAGTTGCCATTTTAGACAATATTGAAACATATGATTATGGGAAATTTGTACACATTCTTGACAATGAAGGTAATAAAATAGAACTATGGGAACCTATTGATTGTTCTAAATGAGTTATACTTTATTGACAATAAAAAACAACATTATACTATAATATAATTTATCAATATGAAATCCATGCGAATCTTACTGATGGCCAGTATAACGTTTTTTTCATGTAACACCCATAAGTCTGCAACAGAATCCAACAATGCAAATTCTAAATTGATAACAGACTATTTCAATGCGTTTAATCAACACAATTGGACAAAGATGGCAGCTATGTATACCGATACAGCTTATTTTAAAGACCCCTCACTCGGTACAGAAATCGTAAAGCAAACGAGACAGCAAACCATTGATAAATACTCAGAATTATCAAAACTATTTCCAGATATTCATGATTCTATCACAGCCATATACCCTTCAGATGATCAACATATCGTAGTAGAATTTATTTCAACAGGTACGGCACAAGATTTTTCAAAATTCAAATTGCCTATTTGTACCATTTTTACTATTGAAAATGGATTTATCACTAAGGATTTTACTTATTATGACAATGAATAAACGATGCATGATGTAGATGTAATAGTTTTATTACTAGCAACGTAGTCTATTTCATATATAAAATCATTTTTCTCGAATAAAATAAGCAATCATTTCTGCACAGTTGTAATATTTCACAATTTCGAGTAGTTTTTCGAAAAGTGTTTAATTACATTTGCATACAATAACATTAAAAAAATCAAACAAATAAAATGACAAAAATACAAGTATCCAACCCCGTTGTAGAAATCGATGGCGACGAAATGACCAGAATTATATGGAAATTTATCAAAGAAAAATTGATACTTCCATATGTAGAAGTTCCTATACAATATTATGACTTGGGTATCGAAATGCGCGACGAAACCAACGATCAAATCACAATTGACTGTGCTAATGCTGTAAAAGCTTGTGGCGTAGGCATCAAATGCGCAACGATTACACCCGACGAAGCTCGTGTGAAAGAATTCAATTTGAAACAAATGTGGAAATCGCCCAATGGCACTATTCGTAATATTTTGGATGGCACTGTATTTCGTGAGCCAATAGTAATGAAAAATGTACCAAGACTAGTTCCCAACTGGACTGCACCTATTATTGTAGGTCGACATGCATTTGGTGATCAATACCGTGCCACTGATACTGTCATTAAAGGAAAAGGGAAATTGACGATGACCTTTCAGCCAGAAGATGGTGGTGATGCACAAACATTCGAAGTCTATAACTACAAAGGAGATGGCGTGGCATTGTGTATGTACAATACAGACGAAAGCATTTATGGTTTTGCTCGTAGTTGTTTCAATATGGCCTTGAGTAAAAAATGGCCTTTGTATCTATCTACTAAAAATACAATTCTTAAAAAATACGATGGCCGATTTAAAGATATTTTTGAAGAGGTTTATAACAATGAATTTAAGGCACAATATGAAGCAGCAGGCATTACATACGAACATCGATTAATCGATGACATGGTAGCTTCTGCATTGAAATGGAATGGCAATTTTGTATGGGCTTGTAAAAACTACGATGGTGATGTTCAAAGTGATACAGTAGCGCAAGGATTTGGTTCATTGGGTCTAATGACTTCTGTATTGATTACTCCCGATGGAAAAATAATGGAAGCTGAAGCTGCACACGGTACTGTAACCCGTCACTTCCGCGATCATCAGGCTGGCAAACCTACAAGTACAAATCCTATTGCTTCTATCTTTGCTTGGACTCGTGGCCTAGCTTTCAGAGGAAAATTAGATAACAATCAACCCCTGATTGATTTTTGCAATAATCTTGAAACTATATGTATTGAAACCGTAGAAAGTGGCATTATGACTAAAGATTTAGCGGTATGTATACATGGCAATAAGGTAAATCATGGCGAACATTATGTATATACCGAAGAATTTTTGGATGCCTTGGATGCCAATTTGCAAAAGAAGATGGCTTAATAATATTCTCATAATTGAACAATAGCCGGCAATGTTATTGCCGGCTTTTTTATGAAAATTATGAAATTGAATGAATGTATTGCTGCATTTACATTTCTCAATCTTTTTAGCTACTTTTGACTCACTATTTTTATTATTTTATGGCTAAAAAGAATCCTGTACATTCTGTATCCAGCACTGAATCTATTGAGAAAATCAATGATAAGTTAACATTCAATGATGGATTACCGCATGGTATCAATCCACTATGGAATCATCTATTTCTTGCAAGCTTAGCTGCTGTATTTATTCTAATGACTATTATGAGCTTTTCATATGGCATTAGTGGCGATGAAGTAGATATGAATGAATATGGGAAACAAATCTTGAAATATTTTGCATCGTTCGGCTCAGATCAATCTGTTTTCTTAAGTTCTGATCAATTGAATGCAGCTAAAGTATACAATTACAATCGCGATAATGTAGTACAATATTATGGTGGTTTGTTCGATTTGATTTGTGCTGTCATCAATAAAATTTCACCGTTGGAAGAATACACCACACGTCATATTTTGAATGCATGGGCTGGATTTTTAGCCATATTTTTTGCAGCTAAAATTGCAGTGCGTATCATGAATAAACAAGCGGGAACTATTGCAATATGGCTCATGTTTTTATCGCCGTTCTTTTTAGGTCATGCAATGAATAATCCTAAAGATATTCCTTTTGCTGCAACTTATATCATGGCTATCTATTTTATTATAAGATTGTTTGATCGCCTTCCCTCTCCTAGTAAAAAAGATTATGCATGGGCCATATTAAGTATTGGTGCAACCATCAATGTTCGTGTGGGTGGCATTTTATTGATACCTTATTTGGTTGTATTTGCAGGCATTATTTTTGTTGTTAAAACTAAATTTCAGGATGAAAAAGTTTCAATACTCTCTTTTTTTAAACCTATTGCAATCACAGGTATATTGGGTTATTTGGCTGGTAGTTTATTGTGGCCTTATGGCATTCAAAATCCAATCAGCAATCCATTAACTGCATTAAGCGAAATGAGTAATTTCAAAGTGAGTCTTGGACAATTATTTGAAGGAGCAAAAATTCCATCGGCCGAATTAGGACCCGATTTTTTAATTAAAAGTTTCATTTTCACCAATTCATTTGCGATATTAGCTGGAATCTGTTTGATGTTTGTATTTGTATGGCCATTCAGGAAAAATAGCAACGCAGCCATCTTATATTTCATTGCGTTTACTGCCTTTTTCCCATTATTATATATCATCTATACCAAAGCCAATGTATATCATGCTTGGCGACATGTGTTGTTTATTTTCCCATCGATGGTTGTACTTGTTGCATTTGGGTGGGAAAAAATCATTGATTTTTTTGATTCAAAAAAAATAAAAATAGCTAGCTTGGGCATGTTAGGATTTCTAATTCTCGAACCACTCTATTTTATAGCAAGTACCTTTCCTAACACTGTTACATATTACAATCAATTGGTAGGTGGTGTACAGGGCGCTTATACCAATTACGAGGTAGATTATTACTATAATTCACTCAAACAAAGTGCTGACTGGTTTAAGAAAAATGAGATGCCAAAATTGGATAAAAACAAAAAGACTATCATTTATAGTAACGCAGCCCATATTTTGACACATTACTTCGAAAACGAAAAAAATATTGTAATCGATTATATTCGATATCCAGAACGTAGTCAAAAGGATTGGGATTATGTAATATTTCATATTGCCCTAATTCCAACCGAAGAGTTAAAATCAGGCAATTGGTTACCTCCTTCTACCCTATTTAAAGCAGAAAGTCAAGGCAAGGTATTGAGTGCTGTTATAAAACGACCTTCACATGACGATTTCAAGGGATTCAATGCATTGAATCAAAATCAAGCAGATAGTGCAATTGTATATTTTGATAATTACCTCAAAGCCGACCCTAATAATACAAGCATATTAAATACCCAAGGAAATATTTTAATGCAACTTGGCAGAATTGATAGTGCAGAAAAATATATTAATCAATCCTACAAAATAGATTCGTCTGGGATGGAAACAAAACAGATGTATGGTATGATTCGATTACAAAAAAATGATTTTGCTACTGCACAAAAGATATTTACTGAAATGATTCAAGCAAATCCTCAATATCCTAAAGGGTATTATTTCTTAGGTATGGCACAACTCGGAAGTGGAAATGCTCAACAAGCCCTCAATAATTTCAATACAGCCTCTCAAGATGAATCTATTCGTCAAAATTGTTACAAACTAATGGGTGATTGTTATATGAAATTGGGCAATCAGCAAGAAGCGATGAAACTTTATCAGGCTGCTGGATTACAATAACTTTAAGAAAGCACTTCAATTCATCTAAATAATAAATCGTAATTTGCAGGTCTTAAAATTTATTTAAATACTATTTCACAATGAGCGCACAAATAAAATCAATCATACAATCCTCCATTTCTACCAAACAACAAATTCTTGAAAATGATGAGTTGATTGCAATTCTAGAGGAATGTAGCAATATCATTACACAAGCATTTAAAGAGGGCAAGAAAGTTCTATTTTGTGGAAATGGTGGTAGTGCAGCAGATGCTCAGCATTTAGCAGCCGAATTCAGTGGTCGATTTTATACCGATCGTGAAGCACTGCCTGCCGAAGCATTGCATTGCAATACATCGTATATTACAGCTGTTGCTAACGATTATAGTTACGATGTAGTGTATGCTCGTATGATCAATGGTATCGGTAAACCAGGTGATGTTTTAGTAGGTTTATCTACTAGTGGAAATTCAAAAAATATAGTAGAAGCTTTTAAAACTGCTAAAATCAAAAACATGATTACTATCGGATTCACTGGTGAATCGGGTGGAATCATGAAGAATATGAGTGATTATCTGCTCAATGTACCAAGCAATGATACACCTCGTATACAAGAATCACATATCATGCTTGGGCATATCATTTGCCAATTAGTAGAAGAAAAATATTTTTCACATGCATAGAGATTGTATCATACTCGCAGGTGGTATGGGTACTCGATTGCAATCCGTTGTAAACGACAAACCCAAATGCCTTGCAGAAGTCAATGGTAAACCATTTTTGTATTATATCTGTCAACATTTATCCAAGTATCATTTTTGCAAAGTCATATTTTCTGTAGGTTATAAAAAAGAAATGGTGATTGATTACGTAATGAGTCACCGAGATGAATTCAAATTTGCATTTGACTTTGCCGAAGAAGACGAACCATTGGGTACAGGAGGTGCTATTTTAAATGCTCTACAATATTCAGATACGCAAGATTTTTTTGTGATTAATGGAGATACATTTTTTGATGTAAACTACGATGAAATGTCTTTTTGGCAAGAAAACAAAATGGCCGATTGTACATTGGCACTCAAACCTATGCAAAACGCTGATCGATATGGATTAGTGAATATGAATGATGAAAGTCAAATTATAGGATTTGAAGAAAAAAAACCTGGATCATCCGGTCTTATCAATGGAGGTGTTTATTGTATTTTCAGAAACTCATTTTTAAATATTCCTTTCCCTCAAAAATTCTCATTTGAAAAAGATTATCTAGAAAAAATGATCAACGAACGAGATATGATAGGCTATGTAAGTGACAATTATTTTATTGACATTGGTATTCCCGAAGATTATGCAAGAGCACAAACTGAAATACCTGCATTGTTTGAAACATTATGAGTTTTTTAAAAAATATAGACCAATCATGGACGCTTTTTCTCGATCGTGATGGTGTATTAAATATTGAAAAAGATCAAGATTATATTCGCAATGCAGATGAATTTATTTTCTACAATGATGTCTTATCTCATTTTTCTATTCTCAATAAAACTTTCGGGAAAATAATAATCGTAACAAATCAACGAGGTATAGGAAAAGGACTTATGACGCATGATGACCTTCAATCTATCCATTCATTTCTATTGACTGAAATCAATAAACATGATGGGCATATTCATCAGTTTTATTATGCTCCTGATTTAGAAAACGATTCAATTGATCGAAAACCGAATATAGGTATGGGGTTGAAAGCAAAAAAAGAATTTCCTGAGATTGATTTTTCAAAAAGCATAATGGTTGGAAATAATATATCAGACATGGAATTTGGTAAACGACTAGGGATGAAAACAGTGTATGTAAACACTACAAAACCTAGAACTGAATTGCATGAAAGTATTGATTTGCTTCAAAATTCATTACCTGATTTTTGCAAATTGATTCAATCGGAATTAAATCTGTAATTTCGAATTACAATTCTATTGTCATGCGAATTTTATACCTACTTCTACTCTCTTCAATTTCATTTGCACAAAATCATCTTCCTTGCTTGCAAGAAAGTGAGTATAAATCTAACTGGACATTTCTTGGCCCCATAAATCCTGAATCAAAATTAGCCGATCAACATGCAGGTGTTATTACGTCTATTTCAGTCAATCCGAATGATACCAATGAAATCTATATCGGTTCTATGACTTCTGGATTATTTCACTCTACAAATCGAGGAAGATCATGGACTTGCCTGACCGACAATTTTATGTATCCAGTATTAGGAGTTGCAGATATACATGTAAATTATTCAGTTACTCCACATTCTATTTTCATTGCAACCGGCTCAAGCAATACTTGGTATGATGCTCCGAATTTCGGTATACTATATTCATCCAACAATGGATTGTCATGGAAAGAAGCTCAGATACAAGACAACAAAACATTTTTTTCTATTGAAATTAAAAAAATAGTTGAAGGTAAAAAGGACTCCCCATGGTACGCCTATGGATTAAAAGAAATACTTCGTTCGAAGGATAAAGGAATGACATGGGAAATTATATATTCTCCAGACAAATATCCTGAACTATTTTACAATAAAGAATTTCAGATTATTTCTATGGAAATATCCGAAGATGAACATCAATTATTTTTTACAACACGCGCAAATCCAATTCTCAATTCAGACCAAACTAAGATTCTACTTGAAAGTGAATTCATTGAATTAAAAGATTGTCATAAAAACATTACGACATCCCAATTTATTAAACATACACAAGAATTAAAAAATCTATACGAGAATAAAATTTCAAATCCTACTTATGCATTAAAATTAAGCAGAGATCAAGAAAATACATTATGGGTTGATCGAACATTTGTCAATACAAGAGAACATGCTATATACAACTACGATATTGAAACAAATCAGCTAATCAAAATTAATACTCCTAACAACAAATACTTGCCCGAAGATATCTATTGGCGTAAAGGTTTGATTCAACATAAAACCAATCCAGCCATTCAATATTTTTGTGGAAATTTATTTTATAAATCTATTGATAGTGGAAAAACATTTCAGCCGATGTACGGATACAGCTATGGCTACGACAATGTACCACATGCTGATATTAGAAGCATTCTTATAACTCATTATAGTAAAAGCAGCTTAGAAGATGAAATCTATTTAGGAACAGATGGAGGACTCTCCTACTCTTCAGATGGTGGTCGAACATTTCGAAATCTTAATGGTACATCCTTGCAAATCACCCAATTTTTCGGCGTTGGGTCATCACCATTTAGTGGGGCTATCAGTGCAGGATCTCAAGACAATTCTATTATGACTTATTTGCCCATATCAAAGGAATGGGTACATGATGTAAGAGGAGATGGCTATGATGTAGAATACAGCAAAGCATTGCCTGGCGAAGCTTTTGGCCAATACAATTCGCGAATTATGATGCGTACACTCAATGACAAAGCTCCCTTTGATGTAAATGCCTTTATAGAAGCTAAAGAAGCTGCTAGCAATAAAAAAACAATTGTTACGCACAAAAATGGGAATACCTATTTTGCTGAATTTCAATTTCATATATTACGAAAAGGAACTACTACTTGGGAACATTATCCTACAGGTAGTCCTCATCCTGCATTAGCATTTGCGGTAAGTGAATCAGATGCAAACATTGTATATTTATCTAGTTATTGGAATAAATTATTCAAATCAACCGATGGAGGAAAATCATTTAACGATATTTCTTCGAATGTAAAAATAGGTGATCGAGTATTAAGTGATACACGAATACATGCCATTTGTGTATCTCCCACAAATCCTGAAAAGGTATGGATTAGTTTGGGCTATTTTGGGGATTATTATAATCCATGTAACACATCAGAACGAGTTTTATATTCACCAGATGGAGGCACTTCATGGATTAATTTCACAGAAGGATTACCTGCCTATTATGTTACAGATATTGTATACTTAGATGGCAGTGATGACGCCCTCATGGCAAGCACATTTGAAGGTATTTTCTTTCGAAAATCATTGACTGATACATGGAAATTATTTTCAACCAATTTCCCTAAAACCATCGTTTCTGAATTGAATATTAATTATTGTAGAGGAAAATTAATTGCTGCTACTTATGGAAGAGGCTTATGGGAAACTGACCTACCTTCAATCAATTACTCCAATCCAATTATAATTAAGAAGAATACTGTATTTGAAACATATCTTCCTACAGAAGCAATGCCCATATCAACTGATATTGTCATTAAAAAAAATAATACACTGACTATCAATTGTGCTGTTCATATGGCAAAAGGAAAAAGCATAAGTTTAAAAAATAAAAACCAACTTATATTTGGTACAAACGGAAGAATTCTAAATGAATGTGGTGAAAAATGGAACGGTATACAAATTAAGTAAACTAAGTTAGTAACGTTCAGTTACAATAGCTATTAAGCTCAATTCACTATCTTCGCCCATAATTCTTTAGCATATGACCTTTGATGATTTAAACCTAAGTACACCTTTACTCAATGCCCTAAACGATATGGGGTATACAAATCCTACTACAATTCAACATCGAGTATTCCCTATAGTCATGTCGGGAAGAGATGTATGTGGCATTGCACAAACAGGCACAGGTAAAACATATGCCTACTTATTGCCTTGCCTTCGTCAATGGAAATTCACGAAAGATAAAGCCCCCGAAATATTTATAATAGTTCCCACACGAGAGTTGGTAGCCCAAGTGGTAGAAGCTGTAAAAGAATTAACAACCTACATGAATTTAAAAGTGGTAGGTGTATATGGTGGTGTTAATATCAATACCCAAAAATTACAAATCATGGAAGGCGTGAATGTATTAGTTGCCACGCCAGGTCGGCTATACGACCTTGCTTTAAATGGTGTATTGAAAACTAAAATGGTTAAAAAATTAATCATTGATGAAGTAGATGAAATGTTGAATCTTGGATTCAGAACTCAACTAAAAAACATATTAGAATTATTACCAGCCAAACGGCAAAACTTACTTTTTTCGGCTACAATTACTGAAGATGTAGAAGCATTAATCGATACTTATTTTAATGACCCCATACGTGTAGAAGCTGCACCTACAGGAACCCCATTGGAAAATATTATTCAAACAGGCTATGAAGTACCCAATTTTTACACTAAAGTAAACTTGTTGGAATTACTCCTTTCGGAAGATGAAACAATGACCAAAGTACTTGTCTTTGCTGCAACAAAGCAATTAGCTGATCAATTGTACGAACAACTAGAAAATAAATTTCCAGGAACTGCAGGCGTTATACATTCCAACAAAGAACAAAATCATCGTTTCAATACTGTCAAACAATTTCAAGAAGGGAATTACCGATTCATCATTGCTACGGATATCGTAGCAAGAGGTATTGATATAGCAGAGGTTACGCATGTTATAAATTTTGACACACCCGATGTTCCAGAAAACTATATCCATCGTATAGGACGTACAGGTCGTGCAGACAAAAAGGGAATTGCAATTACATTTATTACTGAACGTGAGCAACCTGCATTAGAAGCAATTGAAGCATTGATGAAATATAAAGTGCCCTTACACCCTTTGCCTTCTCATTTAATTATTTCAAACATATTAACCGAAGATGAAAAGCCGAAGGTTTATATGAAAACAATTCAAATCAAATTGCCCAAAAAGGAAGATGTAGGACCTGCCTTTCATCCAAAATCTGCTAAAAACAGCAAAGTGAATGTAAAAATTAAGCGTAAAGATATCATGATGAAAAAGTATGGTAAGCCAAAAACGCGAGGAGGGAAAAAATAATTTCGATTCCTTTGTTATTTCCATTTTACATTCTTCGCTAGAAATTATATCTTGCAGATATGATTAAAACAATGTTCGGTCTTATCGCTACGTTGATTGCTATACCGGTAGCTGCATTTTACTTTGGCGACCCACTCAATAATCAACAATATCATATGCTCAAAGTGGCAACCATCATTATGCTGATAGCAGCATTTAGTTGTTTTGTAGTAAGCGAGATTACACGCAACTGCAGTCAAGTTGATAAACTATGGAGCACTATCCCCATTCTCTATACTTGGTATTTTGCATATGCTTCAGATTGGCATTCTCGTACAGTTATTATGGCCATACTTACAACACTTTGGGCTATTCGATTGACCTATAATTTTTCTCGTCGTGGTGGCTATCATTTGATACCATGGAAAGGCCATGAAGATTATCGATGGGAAGTATTACGTCAGAATCCAGCCTTACAAGGGCGATTTAAATGGGCTTTATTCAATTTGTTTTTCATATCCATTTACCAACAAAGTTTAATTTTGTTATTTACATTACCATCTCTCCTTTCCGCATTTGGCAAAAATCAATCAATGACGTTTATGGATTTAATCGCAGGAGGTTTGTTTATACTATTTCTGATATTGGAAACCATAGCTGATCAACAACAATATAATTATCAACAAGAAAAACATAAACGAATCAATGAAAACCAACCACTTACTCCACCATACTCAGATGGTTTTGTACGTAGTGGATTATGGAAGTACGTACGTCATCCAAACTATGCAAGTGAACAAGCTATATGGATAAGTTTTTATCTTTTTAGTGTTGCAGCTACTGGTAATTGGCTCAATTGGAGTTTGATGGGTGGCATTTTATTGATTTTATTATTTATAGGTAGTTCAAACTTTAGCGAAGAAATTTCTGCTAAAAAATACAATGGATACAAAGATTATCAAAAATCAGTTCCTCGGTTTATACCTAAGTTATGGTAAAAAATGACCATTCATTCTGTATGATTCAATTAATAATTCAATCATAAAAGGTTTTCTTCCATTTGTAATCAATATTTTTATCTTTGCACCCCTTAATGAATTTTCTATATATTAAAATATAAAAAATCAATTTGGACTAATTGCTATGAATAACGATTTCCAATACTTGACCGAAAAAAAATCAACTGAAACAATTGAAGCACAAGAAGCAGACTATTTATACATAGATGTGTCTCAATTAAAAGGAGCAGGAAATGGTCTTTTTACAGCAGTTCCAATATACAAAGAAGAAATTATATCTTTATTTAAAGGAGAAATATTGACTGAACGTCAAATACAAATCCGATTGAACAAAGACCAGGACAAATATTTTATCGAAATGCTTGATGGAAGTATCATGGACTCCATGCATGTAAAATGTTTTGCCAAATATGCGAATGATGCAACTGGTTTTGTAAAATCCGTATTTAAAAACAATTGTAAAATTGCATTCGATGAAAACGAACAATTATGCTTGATAGCGACTCGCAACATTAAAGCAAACGAGGAAATATTTTGTAGTTATGGTAAACGGTATTGGAAAAAACACGGCATGTTAAACTAGCATTTAGTTGTCATCTAGCTCATCGTACATCGCTTTATCACTAAACATACTTCCGAATAAATCCTTAAACTGTACACCTCTTACTAAGTTGTTTTTACCAATAAGTGAATGCTCCGATAATCCAAACAATACAAACTCCATCATGGTTAGCTTTTCAGATGGTTTTAACGCTGGCACATAGATCTCAACCAATTCACTCAATCCAGGAATCAATTTCAATGTTTTTTGATAATTGACATCTTTTTCTATTAAAATCAAATCAACTTCATTGCCTTCGCTAAACCAATTGACAATAGCTTGATAAGGGCTCACTTCTTTCTTCTTTTTCAATTTACTTGGATCTGGAAATAGCGTAACAAATTGATTACGGATAGCTTTAGAAACTAAATTTTGAGCAACAATTCCAGCACCTTCTTGTTCACCTTCATATACTAACTCTATTTTGCCATTCACAGCTGGAATAATACCTATTAAATCACTGATGCGTGCTACAGTCTTCTTTTCGCCATTTATGAGCATTCTACGTTCTGCAGTACTTACTAGATTTTCATAAGCTGATATCGTAAGACGTGCAGACACACCACTTTTAGAATCTACATATTCACTTTCACGAGCTTCAAAAGCCACTCTTTCTATTAGAGTTGCAATCAAATCTCCCACTTCTATTTTATCTTTTTGATCTTGATTTAGTTTAGCTTCTTGAGCAGTAATTTCTTTGGAAAGCTCTATACTTTTTGGATAATGGGTTAAAATCTGACTGCCTATACGGTCCTTCAAGGGGGTAACAATACTTCCTCTATTGGTATAATCTTCAGGATTGGCAGTAAATATAAATTGAATATCCAATTGCAATCGAAGTTTAAAACCACGAATTTGTATATCGCCTTCTTGCAAAATATTAAACAATGAAACCTGAATTCTTGCCTGCAAATCGGGCAATTCGTTGATCACAAAAATACATCGATTGCTACGTGGAATAATACCAAAATGAATCACTCGTTCGTCGGCATAACTCAATCGAAGATTAGCCGCTTTGATAGGATCTACATCCCCAATTAAATCAGCGATAGATACATCAGGCGTAGCAAGCTTTTCTACATAACGCTCAGAACGATGAACCCATGCAATGGGTGTTGCATCACCTAATTCAGCGATAGTTTGTTTTGCAAATGTAGAAATTGGATGAAAAGGATCATCGTTCAACTCACTACCTTCCACGATAGGCATATACTCATCCAATAGTTCAGTCATTTGGCGAGCAATGCGTGTTTTAGCCTGACCTCTCAATCCCAATAAATTCATATTATGGCGAGAAAGTATAGCTCGCTCTATTTCTGGAATCACCGTATCTTCAAATCCAATGATTCCTTTAAATACATTTTCATGTTGTTGTATTTTCAAAATCAAATTATCTCTTAATTCATTTTTGATACTCTTGCTTGCATAGCCAGATTGTTTTAATTCGCCTAAGGTCTTTACTAACTTCATGTGTGTATGTATTAAAATTTCTTTTTCTTATTTCGTTCAAAATCTTCGAATATAAATTCACCCAAACCTTGCAGCGATGTGTAAAATGCCTTGCCATTATTAGCCTCTGTAAAATCATGCACAAACTCCTGTAAATATGGATCACTTGCTACCATAAAAGTCGTAATAGGTATTTTAAGTCTTCTACAACTTTGAGCCAGGGTAAAACATTTGTTCAATATTTTTTGATCCAAGCCAAAACTATTTTTATAATATCGTCCACCTTCTTTAAGACAAGTAGGTTTACCATCCGTAATCATAAAAATTTGTTTGTTGGCATTTTTTCTTCGGCGAAGTAAATCCATCGCTAATTCTAAACCAGCTACCGTATTGGTATGATAAGGACCCACTTGCAAATAAGGCAAATCCTTGATTTCTATTTGCCAAGCATCATCGCCGAAAACCAAAATATCTAAGGTGTCTTTTGGATACTTTCGTTTAATCAATTCGGCCAATGCCATCGCTACATTTTTGGCAGGCGTGATTCGATCTTCACCATACAATATCATTGAATGAGAAATATCAATCATCAACACAGTAGAAGTTTGTGTTTTATGTTCTTTTTCTTTGACTTCCAAATCATTTTCGGTAATCATGAAATCACTTACACCATTGTTGATTTGAGCGTTCTTCATCGATTCAAGCATCGAAATTTGTTCCAATGAATCGCCAAATTGAAATGGCCGAGTGTCGCTACTCAATTCTTCTCCACTTCCAGTATACTTAGTGCTATGATTACCTGCTTTTCCTTTTTTTAGTTTACCGAAAATCTTCTCCAGCGCTTGTTGTCGTATGGCTTGTTCTGTTTTTGCAGTGATAATAATTTCACCACTACCAGGTTCTTCTTCTTTGATATAACCACGATCTTTCAATTCTTGTACAAAATCTCCAATGCCATAATCAGGTTCGGTCAATTTATATTCACGATCCAATTCGGTCAACCAACTGATAGCTTCATTGAAATCACCACTGGTATAGGTTATCAACTCTTTGAAGATAGTAAACAACTTCTCGAAGGGAGTTTCATTGGGTTTGGAAAAATGGGTAAATCGGAAGCCTAACATATAGTAATTCTAATCAAAATTAGGATTTTTATCAGTATGAAAAAAAATGTATAATCGTAGAAGCATAGATAAAAAGTATAACTTGAATTTATATACATTGAACCTTGGCATAAATGCCAGGGAATCCTATTCATTGGCGAGAATATTTAGTACCTTTGCGCCTTTTAACAATATATTTTTTCATGAGTTTTGACAGAGAATTACAGAAAAGAAGCAATTCAATTTGCGAATTATGCGGATCAGATGAAGCCAATATCGATTACCTAGTTCCACATAGTCCGGGTAACAAACTTGAACATCATTTATGGGTATGCCCTACATGTCATCAACAACTAGAAAAGCCCGAAACTGCCGATGCGAATCATTGGCGTTGTTTGAATGAAAGTATCTGGAGTGAAGTTCCTGCTGTACAAGTTGTATCCTACCGCATGTTACATAAATTAAAGTCGCTTGATTGGGTTCCTGACTTGTTGGATATTGTATATCTTGATGATGAAATACTCGCATGGGCTAAAGCCAGTGGCGATGATGTTAATGAGGATGACATGGTAAAACATCTTGATTGCTTTGGGGCCGTTTTACAAAGTGGTGATGCAGTGGTATTGACAAAAACACTCGATGTAAAAGGAGCAACCTTTAGCGCTAAAGTAGGAACGGTCGTTCGCAATATTCGACTTGTACAAGACAACCCGGAACAAATTGAGGGTAAAGTAAATGGAACCAGCATTATCATTTTAACCAAGTATGTTCGTAAGTCGAATCCATAAACAACTATTGAATCAGCTTGTTTTTATATATTATACAGACATCTATAATTCAATTGAAAATAAATAATCATGCCATTTGAATCTATCAGTACGAGCACTTTTCAGTTTCTTACAAAACTAGCCCGCAACAATAACAGAGAGTGGTTTAATGAGCACAAAGAGCAGTATATCATGGCTCAGGAAAACATGTGTCATTTCATTGACCAGCTCATACAAGAAATGAATAAACATGATGAAATCGAAAACCCATCAGGTAAAAAAAGCTTGTATCGTATCTACAATGATGTACGATTTAGTAAAGATAAGTCTCCATACAATGTACGATTTGCATTTAGTTTACGAAGAGCAACTCAATACAAACGAGGTGGATATTATATGCATATCAAACCAGGTAATAGCTACTTAGCATGTGGTTTTTTCTCACCCAATCCAGAGGATTTGAAACGTATCAGGCAAGATATTGATTTCAACTATGAGGAATGGAATCGCATTTTGCATACCAAATCTATCAAACAACATTTTGGCTTATTGCAAGGCAATAAAGTAGTTACTTCTCCACGAGGTTTCGATATAGATCATCCTGGTATTGATTTATTACGTCACAAACAATTTTTTCTTCGCCACGACTTCAGCGACTCCGACGTATTATCGAAGGATTTTTTAAAAAATGTGAATACTCTTTTCAAATCAGTCAGACCTTATTTTGATTATATGAGCGAAGTACTCACTACTAATACCAATGGCGAATCGATTCTTTGATTCAATGATTTCAACTATTGACTGATTGCACCTTCATTACTTTTCCACATTCCATTTTCCAATGTTGTTTTTACTTAATTTCGATGTTGACTAGTTTAGTGCACACACATGAAAGTAAAACCCTTGTTCAAAACCACGCATCTCAATTTCTTTTCGGTCTCGACCGATACTGAATTGGAATTACCATTTGTGGACAATGGCATTAGCGCAGGTTTTCCATCGCCGGCGACCGACTTTTTGGATGCATCGATTGACTTAAACAAGCACCTCATCAAAAATCCATCCTCCACCTTTATCGCAGTGACGAGTGGCAACTCTATGAAAGGTGCTGGTATCGACGACAACGATTTACTCATCATCGACAAGTCGCTGGAGCCTACCCATGGTGCTATTGCGGTCTGTGTCATCGACAATGAATTTACACTCAAGCGTCTCAAAATCGATCGCAAAGAAATATACCTTGTACCCGAAAACGAAGCCTTCAAACCCATTAAGATAACAGAATACAACGATTTCGAAATATGGGGTATTCTCACATATTCCATTAAATACCATAAGCACTAATGTTTGCTCTTGTTGACTGCAATAATTTCTACGCATCGTGCGAGCGGGTATTTCAACCCCGGTTGAGAAATCAACCCATTGTGGTATTGTCCAACAATGATGGCTGTGTGATAGCCCGTAGCAACGAAGCCAAAAAGCTGGGCGTACCCATGGGCGCTCCTTCGTTTGAATACAAGGAACTGTTTGAGAAAAATAATATTCATGTATTCTCATCCAACTACGCACTCTATGGTGACATGAGCAACCGAGTGATGCAAACACTCAGCACATTTGCACCCGAAATTGAAATATACAGCATCGACGAAGCCTTTCTGAAATTTGAAGGATTCGATGAACATTTTAACCTGCAAGAGCATGGCTATAAAATACGCTATACCGTTACTAAAAATACAGGCATTCCCATCAGTGTAGGCATAGCTCCTACCAAAGCACTTGCTAAGGTAGCTAATAAAATTGCCAAGAAATTTCCTGAACGCACCGGTCATGTATATAGCATTGATACCGATGAGAAACGCATCAAAGCATTGAAATGGCTCCCAATCGAAGATGTATGGGGCATAGGGCGCCGGCATGCCAAACGACTAAGAGCTAAAAATGTAACGAATGCCTACGAATTTACACAACTGTTGGATGGATGGGTTCGCAACAATATGTCGATCGTAGGGTTACGACTCAAACGCGAACTCGAAGGCATCCCTTGTCTAGACTTGGAGACACCTTCCGATAAAAAAATAATAGCCACCACGCGTTCATTTGACAAAAACTATACCGACAAGGTACAGATACAGGAACGAGTTTCCACCTTTGCAGCCTCATGTGCAGCCAAACTACGTCAACAAAAATCGTGTGCCAATGCGATCCTCGTATTTGTACATACCAATATACATCGGCATGATTTGCAACAGTACAATCGTAGCATCACCATGAAGCTACCCTATCCTACGCATTCGAGTATCGAGCTCGCCAAGTTTGCGAAGCAAGCACTCGATAAAATATACCGCGAGGGCTATGCCTACAAAAAAGCTGGTGTGATTGTGATGGACTTTACACCCGAGGATACAGGTCAAATCAAGCTGTTTGAAAACTCAAACCCACGACACCGATCGCTGATGCATGCCATGGACCAAATCAATCATGCCATCGGAACCACCAAACTCAAACTAGCATCGCAAGATATCAAACGTACTTGGAAAATGCGACAAGAAAGATTATCGCCTCACTATACCACCCGTATCAGCGAAGTGATCAACGTGAAGTGTAGGTAGAGAATTAAAATGTAAACATCCTATTCTGATTGAAAAATATGAATAAAATACAAATCATCAACATTCAATTCTCAATTAACAACTCTCATATAATTCCTTTATATTTGCGACCATAATTTAAAAAAATGCTTCAAACACTGAAAGAAACGCTTCTAAATCCACAATGGTATATAGAAATTGGTGGTTTATATATGTTATTGTTTGTGATTTTTGCTGAAACAGGCTTATTTGTTGGTTTCTTTTTACCAGGTGATTCTTTGTTATTTGTTGCTGGTATTTATGTAGAAGAACTAGCGGCAGAGTTTTTTCATGTACCCTATTTAGTCATCATGTTATTAATTGCACTTGCGGGCATATTAGGAAACTTTGTTGGATATTGGTTTGGCAAAAAATCCGGACCAATGTTGTATAAAAAAGAAGATAGTTTTTTCTTCAAAAAGAAACATCTTGAAAGCGCTAAACAGTTTTATGAGAAAAATGGCGCATTGACTATTATTGCTGCACGTTTTATACCTATCATTCGAACGTTTGTGCCTATTGTTGCTGGCATGGTTAAGATGGATCATAAAAAATTTACTTTATACAATATCGTAGGTTCTATTGCTTGGGTTTTTTCAATGATGCTTGCTGGGCTTTTTTTAAGCAAGCAATTTCCATGGATTAAAGATCGATTGGAGGTTATTGTGATTGCAATTATTTTAGTAACTACCCTACCTGTTATCCTCAAATTTGCTTTAGGTGGTAAAAAAGAAGATTACAACGAACCAGAAGAACTTTAGTTTTTTCAATCAAATTATCATTTCAATTTTCTATATTTATTTTTTAAAAGCTTTTGTGCCATAAAAAATAGATATGAAGCAACATTCTAACATTCTGAGTATACCTGTCATGGTTGCTGCCTTAGGCTATTTTGTTGATATTTACGATTTAGTTTTATTCAGTATAGTTCGTAAACCTAGTCTTACTTCCTTGGGATTGCAAGGAGTTGAATTAGAACAAAGTGGCCTATGGCTTCTCAATATTCAAATGGTAGGTATGTTAATAGGCGGCTTAGTATGGGGCGTATTGGGCGATAAAAAAGGTCGACTATCTGTTTTGTTTGGTTCAATCATAATGTATTCAGTTGCAAACATTCTGAATGCATACGTTGTCAATATTACACAATATGGTATTCTTCGTTTTGTAGCAGGTGTAGGACTGGCAGGCGAATTGGGTGCTGGCATTACGTTGGTATCCGAAATACTTAAGAAAGAAGATCGAGGTTGGGGAACTACTATTGTAGCTACAGTTGGTGTATCTGGCGCTATATTGGCTGGTATTTTAGGTCTTAATTTTGACTGGACTACATGTTATCTTGTAGGTGGTGGATTGGGTTTATTACTCTTATTGATGCGTATAGGTGTATTCGAATCAGGCATGTACAAAGCATCCAAAGAAATTGGGCTCAAAATGGGTAGCCTTTCATTATTGTTTAGTGATAAACAACGAGTTTATACTTATTTCAAATGCATTCTCATTGGTCTACCTATTTGGTATACAATTGGTATCTTAATCACGTTGAGTCCAGAGTTGGGTCGAGAACTCAATATACAAGGTGAAATCAAACCAGCATTATCCATTATGTATTGCTATGCAGGAGTCACCTTGGGTGATTTGATTTCTGGTGTCATGAGTCAATATTTTAAAAGTAGAAAAAAAGTGTTACAATTTTTTGTAGCTGCTACTTTAGTGATGGTTATTGCCTATTTCTTCATGCACGGGGCATCAGTGCAACAATTTTATTTATTGTTTTCAGTTCTAGGCTTTGCAGCTGGATATTGGGCAGTACTTATTACTACTGCATCCGAACAATTTGGGACCAATATTCGTGCTACAGTTACGACATCCGTTCCTAATTTTATTCGGGCTTCATTAGTACCAATATCATTAGCCTATTCGTATTTACAAGTAATTGGGTTACACAAACTTACGAGTGCTTTGCTTACAGGTATAGTATGCTGTATAATTGCATTTATTGCAGCTTACAAACTGAAGGAATCATATCATAAAGAATTGGATTATCATGAGAGCCATTAAGGGTTAAATTAAAGATTCAATAGTTTAAACTTATTTTTTACCTCTCATCAAAATTTAACAATTTTGAATTCATCACTTTATTACATTTACATTACAAAATAGAAAAACATGAAAAAACTAATTCTTTCTTTACTAGCCATTGCATCATTTAATATTTCTTTTGCTCAAACAGCCGAAGAAATCGTCAATAAACATATTGAAGCTATTGGCGGAGTCGATAATTGGAAAAAAATCAATTCACTAGTGATGGAAGCTTCTATTAAAGCCCAAGGAGCCGAAATCAAACTAACAAGAACACATCTTCATAACAAAGCAATGCGTATGGACATTGCAGTAATGGGAATGAATGGATATAGTATTGTTACCCAAAAAGAAGGATGGAGTTTTATGCCATTTCAAGGTCAAACTAAATATGAAGCAATGACACCTGATGATGTTAAATCATCGCAAGATGAATTATCAATATTAGATGAGTTTATAACATATAAAGAACTCGGAAAGAAACTAGAATTTTTAGGAAAAGATGATTTAGAAGGTACAGAATGTTTCAAATTGAAACTGACTGATAAAGCTGGTGAAGAAATTACTTATTGGCTTGATCCTACTAACTATTATACACTTAAACAATCTCAAAAAGTAAAAGCTAATGGGAAAGAAATGGAAAGTGTAACGACCTATAGCAATTACAAAAAAATTGACGAAGGTGTTGTTTATGCTTTTTCATTAGGTGGAGATTGGGGTGATACAGAAATTAATAAAATTACAATCAATCCAACGATTGATGAATCAATTTTTAAACCTACGAATTAATCTATTTATCAAATAAACCAATAGGTCTGTTCAGTCAGACCTTTTTTTATACCTAAAAAATTTTTAACTATGAAAAAACTCTTATCATTAGTCGTTTTAGCAATTAGTTCAATGAATATATATGCACAAACAACTGTCAATTCAGGTATGTTTGGTATGTTTGAAGCACGCGCAATGGGTCCTGGTACTATGAGCGGACGTATCAGTTCCATCGTAGGTACTACATCAGATCAAAACATTCTTTATGTTGGTACAGCAGGAGGTGGCATTTGGAAATCTACCAATGCAGGTAGTTCGTACAAACCCATTTTTGATAAATATTGTCAATCAATCGGAGCAATTGCTATAAGTCCTAAATCGCCCAATACCATCTATGTTGGAACAGGTGAAAGTAATATGCGTAATTCGGTTTCAATAGGTGTAGGCATGTATAAATCTACAGATGCTGGCGACAATTGGAAAAAAATTGGATTAGATAGTACTGAACATATTTCTAAAATAATTGTACATCCTAGCAATGACCAAATCATTTATGTAGCTGTTCCAGGTCCACTATGGAGCGATAGCAAACATAGAGGATTATATAAATCAACCAATGGTGGTGAAAGTTGGGAAAAAATATTATACAAAAATGAACAAACAGGCTGTGCTGATATTTTAATTGATCCCAAAAATCCAACTATTTTATTTGCATCTATGTGGCAGTTTCGTCGTCAGCCTTATAGTTTCAATTCGGGTGGTGAAGGAAGTGGATTATTTAAAAGTACAGATGGTGGCGCTACATGGAAAGAAATCACCAACGGATTACCTCCAAAACCATTTGGACGAATAGCTATGGCATTGGCACCTAGTGATCCAACAAAAATGGTTGCAATTGTAGAAAGTAAAAATACAGGCCTCTACATTTCAGAAGACGGTGGTAATACTTGGAAAAATCAAAGTGCTACGATGAATGTATGTGCTAGACCATTTTACTTTAGTACAATCGAAATAGATCCACTCGATCCCAAACGTGTCTATCGACCAGCATTCGAGTTTGCTTATTCTACCGATGGTGGATATTCATTTTCAGGTGCATCAGGTGAAGGTGGTTGGGTTCATAGCGACATGCATGCCTTATGGATAAATCCAAGTAATACAAATGTATTATTTCTAGGAACTGATGGAGGTGTTTATCGTAGTTTAGATAAAGGTGCTACATGGAGTTTTTGTCATAATTTACCAGTAGGTCAATTCTATCATGTATCATACGATATGCAAGAACCCTATAATGTATATGGTGGATTACAAGACAATGGAAGCTGGAAAGCACCAAGTGCTGCTCCTGGAGGTATTGGCAATGCACATTGGTCGCGTGTAGGTGGTGGCGATGGCTTTTGGACTCAACCCGATATAGATGGAAAAACGGTGTATGTAGAATACCAAGGAGGTAATATGCAACGAGTTAATTTAAATACATTAAAAAGTGAAGAAATTCAACCTAAACAAACCAAAGGTGAAGACAAGCTTCGCTGGAATTGGAATACACCGATTGTTTTAGGAAGTCAAAATCCTAAAAATCTGTATGTAGGTTCTCAATACCTTTACAAATCTACAAATCAAGGAAGAGATTGGGTACGTATTTCGGGTGATTTAACAACCAATAATAAAGAAAAACAAAAACAAGAAGAGAGCGGTGGATTAAGCGCGGATAATACAAGTGCCGAAAATCATTGCACCATATTTACTATTGCTGAATCGCCATTGGATGAGCAACTAGTATGGGTAGGCACAGATGATGGTAATATTCAATATACAATGGATGCTGGGAAATCATGGAAAAATGTTTCTGGGAATTACGCCAAAAGTGGAATACCGGCAGGAACTTGGGTGAGTAGTATTGAACCATCACATTTTGACAAAAATACAGTTTATGCAACATTTGAAAACCATATGTATGGCGATCATCAAACCTATTTAGGCAAATCGACAGATATGGGTGCTACATGGACTCGTATTCAACATTCAGAATTCACAGGATTTGCGCACAAAGTATGTGAAGACTTAATCAATAAAAATTTATTGTTTTTAGGAACTGAAATGGGATTGTTTTCAACATTGGATGGAGGTAAAAACTGGTTTAGAATGAAGAACAATATTCCTGAATATGCACTCGTACGTGATATTAAAATTCATCCAAAAACACATGATTTAATTTTGGGTACTCATGGTAGAGGTATTTACATCGTGGATGATATCAGAGCTATGCGAAACCTTACCTCAGAAATATGGGATCAAGATGTATACTTATTCCCTACTCCCAACATCACACTGAACAATGGCAAAATGGGCTGGGGAGGTCCTGATGTTTCAGGTGGATGGTATGCAGGTAATCCTCCCGAAATCCCTAGTATCAATTACTATTTAAAAGAACGACTTAGTACAGGTAAAGTTGAATTAGAAATTTATGATGCTAATAATAAGTTGTTACAAACATTGCCTGGAAGTAAACGAAAAGGTATCAATAAAGTATTTTGGAACTTGCGAGGTACACCACCACGCGTAGCAGATGGTAGTGTAAAAATGGAAGGTGCTGGGTTTACCGCACCAATGGTATTACCTGGTACTTATACAGTTAAATTAAAAATAAAAGACAAAGAATACACATCAAAAATAAATTGTGTACATGATAAAGACAATAAAGATTTAAATGAATCAGATATAACCCTTGTATATAATAAAGCCATGCAAATTCAAACTTTATTTGGAAAAATAAATGACGATGTTGATACAATTCGTTTTTACCAAACCAAATTAAAAGCTGATTCAACCAATAAAAACAACAAAGCCATGAATGCAGAATTGGAAAAATTAAGAGCAGAATTGATGGCTACTAAACAAACTTCCATATTTGCTGATGAAGAAAAATTACGTGAAAAAGTTTCAAAATTATATGGTGTATTTTGTAGCATGGAGGCAAAACCCAATGATATACAATTAAAATCAATTGAAGCTTTGGAAGAAGAATATGCCGAACAAGCTAAAAAACTTAAACAAGTGATGGATAAATTCAAGCCGAAGATTAATTTATAATTAAGAAATTGAACAATTTAAAGGCTATCATTCACAAGTGATAGCCTTTTTTAATTCAATATATAGAAACCAAATGTCTATTCTTAATTCAAAAACAATCGAATTATTACTAAACTAGTATTTAAAAAGGACGGTTGAAATAAATTATTACTTCATATCAAGAGTATTTAAACAAAAAAAAATCCATTGAATTTGCTCAATGGATTTTTTAGTTATTTTATTTATTAGTTTACTTAGAAAAACTATTTGCAATATTCAACGCACTTGGTTCATATCGACCACCATAAACTATGATTGCATAAAAATTAGTTTCACTAGATGGATCCAATAATCCTTCTACGATTAACGTAACACCATCTTTAGATACGATAGCATAACAGCCTTCAAGTCCGTTTAATTCAATATCCTGAATAGTACCTATTTCACGTGACGTATACCCCATTTCAGTACATAACTCTTTTACCGAACTTTTAAGGGTTGCTGTTGTTAAGGTAGCATCTTTCCAAGGAATGATAGACAAATGCAATAAATCATTGGATAATTTAGCAGTGAATTCATCAGCTGTGTTTGTTTGAACTTTAAAATCTGAAGGGGCTTTAAATTTAACACCATAGGTTTTCCAGTTCCAGGTAGTCATTGTCTGTGCATTCACAGTCATGCTCGCTATCGATACAATAGCTACGAGCAAAAATAATTGTACTTTTTTCATAGTTGTTTTTTTTAGATTGTTTTAAAGTGGTAAATGTAATATATTAAATATTTGATGCAAATAATTTATCCCCTTTTTCAATATTATTATTTTATGTAGAAGTAATTTCATCTTACAAACCAATTATATTGGTTTTCAAACCATTAAAATAATATTATACTCATTTTAACATCATAAACTATATCTTTATTTTTATAAAATAAATATTATGGAATCTGTTTTACAGATTAACGAAATTAAGAAAAGCTATGGTGCAGTTCAAGCACTCAAGGGAGTTACCATTACCGTCCCTAAAGGGAGTGTTTATGGCATTTTAGGGCCAAACGGAAGTGGCAAAACAACTATGTTGGGCATATTACTCGATGTATTAATTGCTGATTCAGGACAGTATCAATGGTCCAATTACGAATCAGCTCAATTAGCCAGACAACACATAGGGTCATTATTAGAAACTCCTAATTTCTATCATTATCTCTCCGCCAAAAACAATCTAGAAATTTCAGCTAATATAAAGAATCGGGGTTACGATGATATAGACCATGTACTCAAATTAGTAAATTTATACGAACGCCGAGATTCAAAATTCTCAACCTTTTCGTTGGGAATGAAACAACGTCTTGCTATTGCAGCAGCCCTTTTGGGCAAACCAGATATACTCGTATTAGATGAACCTACCAACGGGCTTGATCCTGCAGGAATTGCAGAAATCAGAGAATTGATTATTAAATTAAACCGAGAAGGGATTACCATAATCATTGCTAGTCATATGCTAGATGAAGTAGAAAAAGTTTGTACCCATATGGCTATCTTAAAACTAGGTAATTTAATCACAGAAGGTGCAGTGATGGACGTATTAAATGATGAAGATAGTATAGAAATCGACTCAGCAGACAATAAAAAATTACAACTTATTTTATCTAGCTACCAAGGAGTGAAAAGTATGCGAACCGATCGTATGATCAACGTAATTCTAAACAATGGTTTTAATACGGAAGATTTAAATAAATTCTGTTATGAACAAGGTATTATTCTAAATCATATCCAACGACGCAAGCGTACTCTCGAAAGTAAATTTATAGAAATTACACAATAATCATTAACACATTTTAATTCATTTATATATTATGATACATCTTTTGAAAATCGAATGGCTCAAACTTAGACGATATACAACATTCTGGGTATTAATAGGTTTATTTGCAGCATTGTATACCATGTGGAATTATGGTGTCGCTAAGAGTTTTGTACAAATGGGAGGAGGCCCAGTCAATTTAATGTCCTCTTCTTATTCTTTCCCTGCTGTATGGGGCAATATGGGATTTATTTATAGTTGGTTCATTTTCTTTCTAGCTATATTCGTTATTATTTCTATCAGCAATGAGTTTACATTTCGTACACATCGTCAACATATTATCGATGGTATGCATCGACTCAATTTTTTACATGCTAAAGTTGGATTGATTCTATCTATTTCATTTCTTTCAACATTATTTTATGCTATTCTTGCTCTCCTATTTGGATTTATAAATGGTGGAGGCAACCCACTACAAGACATTGAAAAAATCGGCTACGTATTTATTTATACACTCAATTATCTTTCTTTTTCAGCACTCATTACATTTTACATTCGTCGTTCAGGATTAGCTATTGTAATTCTTTTTGCTTATCTCCTATTCGAAACCATTTTTGTAAAACTCATCAACTACAAATTAGATACTAACTATGGAAATCTATTTCCTCTTCAATCGAGCGATGAGTTACTTCCATTGAATGCCTTAAAATCATTTAGTAATATGATGCCTTCAACTGTAGCTGAAGTACCTGTATGGATATATCTTACTGCAAGTTGTGTTTATATAGTCTTATATTATTTTATTGTTCGACGTAAAATCTTGACGAGCGATTTATAAAAAAACTGCTATCTTTCATCTAGCTTTGCTTTTCAAGAAAAAAAATATAAATAACGTGAGTCCAAAAAAATTAAAACCAACTACAAAAGCTAAGGTAACAGCTGATAAACCCACTATACTTATTACCAATGACGATGGTGTAACGGCACCTGGTATTGCTGCGTTGATTGAAGTAGCCAAACAATTTGGTAGAGTCGTAGTTGTAGCACCCGATGCACCTCAATCAGGCATGGGACATGCCATTACTATTGGCAAACCATTGCGTTTGAATCATGTTCATTTGTTTGGCGAAATCGAGGCATATCAATGTACAGGCACACCAGTAGATTGCGTAAAACTTGCAGTAGATAAAATATTACACAAGAAACCAGATTTTTGTTTTAGCGGAATCAATCATGGATCCAACTCATCGATCAATGTAATCTATTCAGGTACTATGAGTGCTGCTATGGAGGCTTCTATTGAGAATATTCCAGCAGTTGGTTTTTCATACATGGATTATAGTTTTGATGCCGACTTTACATTGTCTATGCAAGTGGCACATGATGTGATGTCCAAATTGATTCATGGTGTATTGCCTAAAAAGGCCTTGTATAATGTCAATATTCCAAAAGTTGCTTTAAAAAAATACAAAGGACTCAAACTATGCAGACAAGCAAATGCCAAATGGAAAGAAAGTTTTGTAGAACGAATTGATCCACATGGTAAAAAATATTATTGGCTAACGGGTGAATTTCAAAACTTAGATAAAGGAAAAGATACAGATGTATGGGCATTGGAACACGACCATGCATCCATCGTTCCTATTCAATATGATTTAACTGATTATAAACTTTTTGAATCAATTCAGTTATAATGTTTTTACGAAAGGTTTGCATTCTTAATTAGATTACAAAATCTTTAAAATAGCTCCTTCATTAATAAAAAAACATGTGAATGTTGAGAAAAGAAAATGGAGGCGGAATTCATTATTTCAATGTTTAAATGAATTTAATTTATAATAAACTAATTTCACTTTAACGCATTATTCTACTTTTGTCCACAAAAATTTTAGCCTTTTAGTATTACCTTTGCACAAAATTAAAATACTATGAGCAACGGACATTTCAATTTTCCTCAACCAATCAACGAACCTGTACTTCAGTTTGCACCCAAAAGTGCTGAAAAAATAGCTTTGAAAAAAGCATTGGCATCTGCTAAAAAAAACAAGCAAGATATTCCAATGTATATTGGAAGTGAAGAAGTGCGAACTGGTAAAATATCTGAAATTCGTCCACCACATGAAACAAAACATATATTAGGTCATTTCCATCAAGGAGATGCATCTCATATGAATTTGGCTATAAAAGCAGCACTTAAGGCACAAAAACAATGGGCTGAAATGCCATGGGTACAACGAGCTTCTATCTTTTTAAAAGCTGCCGATTTACTTGCAACTAAATATCGTTTTGATATGTTGGCTGCTACTATGCTCGGTCAAAGTAAAAACGCATTTCAAGCAGAAATTGACAGCACTTGCGAATTGATTGATTTCTTACGTTTCAATGTTCATTTTTTAAACGATATTTATCAGCAACAACCTATCTCAGGACCTGGTATGTATAATCGTGTTGAATATCGTCCATTAGAAGGATTCGTATTGGCTGTGACTCCTTTCAACTTTACAGCCATTGGAGGTAATCTACCTACATCAGCTGCAATGTGTGGCAATGTAGTGGTATGGAAGCCTGCCAATACTCAAATCTATTCAGCGAATCTTTTTATGAAAATATTGAAAGAAGCTGGTTTACCTGATGGCGTTATAAATCTTGTCTATGTAAGCGGTCCAGTTGTAGGTGAAGTTTGTTTTAGTCATAGAGACTTTGCAGGTGTTCACTTTACAGGTAGTACAGGCGTATTTCAAGGAATGTGGAAATCAATTGGTGAAAACATAGCCAAATACAAAACCTACCCACGTATAGTAGGTGAAACAGGCGGAAAAGATTTTGTCTTGGTACATCCAAGTGCCAACCCAGATGCAGTTGTTGCCGCTTTAGCACGTGGTGCATTTGAATTCCAAGGGCAAAAATGCAGCGCAGCTTCACGTGCTTATATTCCAGAAAATTTAGCTGCTGAAATCAAAAAGAAATTAGTTTCAGAAGTAAAATCCATGAAAATGGGTACAACTGAAGACTTCACAAATTTTGTAAATGCAGTGATTGACGAAAAAGCATTTAACTCAATCAAAAAATATATTGATGGGGCTAAGAAAGATAAAACATGTAAAATACTAGTAGGAGGAAAATGTGATAGTTCTAAAGGTTGGTTTATCGAACCTACTGTAATCGAAACTTCCGACCCTAAATACACAACCATGTGCGAAGAAATTTTCGGACCAGTATTGACAATATATACTTACAAATCGGACGAGTTTGAAAAAACATGTGCATTGGTTGATACTACATCAGACTATGCATTGACAGGTGCTGTATTCAGTCAAGATAGATATGCACTCGAAAAGGCGATGCGTATACTTACACACAGTGCTGGTAATTTTTACATTAATGATAAACCAACAGGTGCTGTTGTTGGTCAACAACCATTTGGTGGATCACGTGCTTCAGGCACCAATGACAAAGCTGGTTCTATGTTGAACCTTTACCGTTGGTTGAGTGCACGTACAATTAAAGAAACATTTAATCCTCCTATTGATTATCGATATGCATTTTTAGGAGAAAAATAAAAGATATTCTTTTCAATGTAGGACAATTGATTATCTTCAATTGTCCTTTTTTTATTTTCAATTATTACTTTGATAAATTTCATATGACATTTAAACAAACTGTATATCAAGAGTTTTTAAAATCACTCAACGAAAAAATAGATTCGTTTCAAAACACTATTGATGAACTAAGTATAAGTGTAATGAATGAAACGAAAAGCACAGCAGGTGATAAACATGAAACAGCACTTTCCATGTTACAAGCTGAGCAAAGTAGAATGGCTGAACATTTATATGAGGCCGTTGATAATAAAACTATTTTTTCGCAAATCAATATCGATGAACTACAAGACACTATCCGAAGTGGTAGCTTGGTAAAAACTACTATTGGTTACTTTTTTATCAGTATTGCCTTACCAAAAATCAAGGTAGATAATATTCAAATCATTGCTATTTCACCTCAATCACCGTTGGGTGAAAAATTGATTGGATTAAAAAAAGGTGACTGTATTGAAATGAATTCTATTGTACATTGTATTGAAGAAATTCAATAATAAGAAATAAATATTTGAACATCCTATTGTAAATACTTTATGCAAGCAGCTACCCTAGCCCATTTGAAAAATGAATTAAAAACAATGCCTTCGGCTGATTTAATTGAAGTATGCATCAAACTGATAAAGTTTAAAAAAGAAAATAAAGAATTAGTCAGTTATCTATTATTTGAAAGCGGAAATGAAACCGCCTACATACTTAATTTGAAAAACGAAATAGACGAATTGTTTGATCAAGTTAATACCAATTCTGTTTTTTGGGCAAAAAAAACTATTCGAAAAATTTTGAGAATTATAACTAAGCATTCAAAATATTCTGGCATTGCAACCACACAATTAGAAATGCTACTTCACTTTTGCAATAAACTAAACGAACTCCCACTCGATTATACCAACAATGCAGCGATGTTTAATTTGTATAATAATCAACTCAAAAAGATGGAGAAGTTGATTTTGACCTTACATGAAGATTTACAATTTGATTATTTACAACGTATAGACCAACTTAGAATTCAAGCCTAATTTTATTTAATAATGCGAATGGATTTTTTACTTCGTGTAAAAGCACCAAAGTATCCTAATGCGCCATTGGAAAAATTTGAATTGGGATTTGCTGGTGCTGCACTTGTATTTGCATCACTTGTAAGTATATCACTTAATGTATAAAAATAATCAATTACACCGGCATCCATAGATAACAATTCAACATCTATCGAATCACCCTCACTAAAAAAATTAGTAAATATAGGTGCATCAATATATTGTCCATCACGAATTTTATCATCAAACAAATAATAATCAAATGGTTTGTTTAATAATGTATCATTCCTAGTTAAAATCACACGATAGTTATTAGGAATCCCAATAGAATCCTGAAAATGTGTGGTAAGTAGATAAGTATCATTTGGATTACCACCTCCACCACCTTGTCCTCCACCAAAACCTCCAAAATCTTCGTAAGTAACTGAATCAATACTTGTATGGAATGGCATAGTAGATGCTGCATTGAACGTTTTACCACCGGCAGTTACAATTAATTGATACTTACTATTATTGGTAGCTGAAAAGCTATTAAGTTTGTACAAACCATTACCGATTGATGTCACAGGATGTGTGACATTCGAAGGATCAATTAAGGTTACGATGGCATCATTGATAGGAATTGGATTGGAAGTTCCAAAATAACTGGTTGTTTGCGTTATTTTCACTTGAAAATCATTAGTACCTTCATACAAATTGGCTTCAATGACATAGGCTGGATTTGCATCATTAAGGTCAACATCAATTACTTTTTGACAAGACGATAAAAATAAAATCGTAGCTAATATATATAAACTGTTTTTAAACATGATTCTTAAAATTTAAAATTGTAAGTGATAGATGGTATCCAACGAAACAATGATGTTTGTAGAGCTTCTGTTTGATTTGGATTGTCTTTATTTTGTTGGAAGGAAATGGAATAAGCATTTTCACGACCATAGGCATTGTATACTGAGAAATTCCAACTCGATTCTCTTCGTTCAGTTTTCTTTCTTATCCATGTTACTCCAACATCTAAGCGGTGATAAGCTGGCATTCTGTATCCATTACGTTCTGTATAATAGGGTACCTTTTGACCATCAATAATATAAGAACCGGATGGAAAAGTCACAGCAGAACCTGTATTGTAAACCCAGTTTGCGGACAACTTAACTTTCTTTGCTAAATCGTACATACCTACTATCGCTAAGTCATGAATACGATCTTGTTTAGCCGAATATTCTTTTCCTTCATTGATATTTTTAAACGTCCTCAATGATCGAGATAAGGTATAACTCACCCAACCTGTTAATCTTCCAGATTGTTTATGCAAATAAAACTCAGCCCCATAGCATCTACCTTTGCCATATTCCAATTCAGCTTCCACATTGGTGTTTAAAAACAAATCGGCTCCATTTTTATAATCAATTTGATTACCCAATGTTTTATAATATGTTTCAATTGAAAATTCATACACATTGTCTTTGAAATTGCGGAAATAACCTAAAGCGACTTGATTGGCAATTTGCGGTTTTACATTGTTACTACTCGGCACCCAAATATCTGTTGGAGATGAAGTTGTAGAATTTGATAATAAATGTAAATATTGCAAATTACGATTATAGGAAGCTTTGATTGAACTAACATCATTCAATTGATATCTTGCCGACAATCGTGGTTCAAGTCCCCAATAGGTTTTAATACTTTCTCCATTTTCATATGATTTAGTGGAAGTCACTTTTCCAGTACTATCATACGTATAAGCCTTACCTGGTCCTATATAATCAAATCCAGAAACACGTAACCCATATTTAATACTGATTTTATCATTGATGGTTTGTTCATTTTGTATATAAGCACCACCTTCAAGCGCGTATCTATTTTTAAGTGTATCACTTACAGTTAGGCCAGTTCCAGAGAATACAGTTGGTCTAAATGTATGGTGCATAAGGTTAATACCAAATTTCACATTATTATTTGAGTTAGCAAACCAGCTAAAATCTTGTTTCAAATTATAATCACGAATAGACGATTTAATTTTAAACTCTTGATCATTGAACCCTGCTTTAATTTGATAACTATAATCACTGTATATCAACGATGTGTTTGAAAATAATTTAGAATTAAATTCATGATTCCAACGAACAGTGGCAGTGCTATTTCCCCAATCAAATCCAAACGTGCTGCCTAAGCCAAATATATCACGTCCAAAATAGCCAGATAGAAAAACACGATCTTTTTTCGTAACCTGATAATTAGCCTTTAAGTTTAAGTCATAGAAATACAATTTTGACTGTTTGCGTAAACTATCCTTTGATAGTTTTAAAAATAAATCAGCGTATGTTCGACGACCAGAGACAATAAACGAACCTTTATCTTTTACAATTGGACCTTCCACAGTTAATCTAGAAGATATTAAACCAAGTCCACCTGATGCAGAGTAATTTTTACTATTTCCGTCCTTCATTTTAACATCCAATACAGAGGATGCTCTTCCACCAAATTCGGCTGGAATATCCCCTTTGTAAAGAGTTACATCTTTCAATGCATCTGAATTG
Source organism: Chitinophagaceae bacterium (assembly GCA_044233655.1). Lineage (GTDB taxonomy): Bacteria > Bacteroidota > Bacteroidia > Chitinophagales > Chitinophagaceae > OLB11. Next base: position 35,944 of record JBIIJQ010000024.1, read on the forward strand.
AATACAGAGAAAAAACCTAATAAATGTGAGGCATTGTAAACCGATGCTTCATCCAATAAAATTAAATTTTGATCTACCCCACCTCCACGTACATAAAATCCGCTTTGACCTTCGCCAGCAGCTTTTACACCAGGTGTAAGTTGCAACGTTTTCACGATATCTTTTTCTCCAAAAAGTACTGGAACAGTTTCTATTGATTTAGGATCAAATTTAATAACACCCATTTCTGTACGAGTGACATTTTTATCTTCTTTTACTGCTTTTACAATGACATCTTTAATTGTTCGATCTACAACACTTAGCTGTACATTTTGTTTTACATCTTGATTTACATCGAGTTTCATTACCTTTTTTTCGTAACCCATATATTGATACTCTATGGTATACGTACCACTTGGTAAAGTGAGTGAATAAAAACCATATGTATTTGATCTTGCACCTTTATCTTTCAATTCAACCACTCGCACAGTAGCTCCTATCAAGTCTTCACCGTTACGGGCGTCTTTGATATTGCCGCTAATAGTGTGATTTTGGGCAAAGGATAAAAAAGGTATTAAAAAAAGAAAAGCAATTGTATAAAAAACAGGTTTTAGCATAAAATCAAATATTGGATGCAAAGCTAAACTTACTTCATTTAATAGAATGTTATAAAATGATAAACGGCATTATAATTAGGTTAATTGGATATAGAAAAATCTATAAGCTATTGAAGAAATAATTTTGAAATTATAGTTGATTTTTCAAACCTAAAATTATTTTAACAACGCAAACATTCTATCAATTCAATAACGCATAGACAATTCAATTACTTTGCATTTCGCTTTCCAAACCATTTTTTATTCGAATTGTTACCAGCCAATTTAGGACGAGCATGATTGTGAGAAGATGCTTGTTGCCTTACTTCTTTGGGTTGTGGCAAATTAGATAATGGATAAGGATGGTTTTCAATTACCTCGATCCGCTTACCGATTAATTTTTCAATATTTTTCCAATCTGATTTTTCTTCTGCATCACAAAACGAATAAGCAGTTCCATTGGCACCTGCACGTCCAGTTCTACCGATACGATGAACGTAGGTTTCTGATACATTAGGTATTTCGTAATTGATTACATATTCCAAATCATCCACATCTATACCTCTGGCTGCGATATCAGTAGCTACTAATACTCTCGTTGTTTGAGCTTTAAAATTACTCAAAGCTCGTTGACGAGCATTTTGCGCTTTATTACCATGAATTGCTTCAGCAGTAATTTCATTCTTATGTAAGATTTTCACTACTTTGTCAGCACCATGCTTTGTTCTAGTGAACACTAAAACCGTTTTAATGTCTTTATTTTTTAATAAATGAAGCAACAAAGAATTTTTATTTCCTTTATCTACGTAAAATAAAAATTGATTAATGGTATCGGCAGTCGATGATACAGGTGTGACTTCTACTTTAGAAGGGTTATGTAATATAGTATTTGCTAATGTTACAATTTCAGGTGGCATGGTTGCCGAAAAAAACAATGATTGTTTTTGCTTTGGTAAAAGCACCAATAACTTTTTGATATCATGTATAAAACCCATATCAAGCATTCGATCCGCTTCATCTAATACAAAGAACTCTACATCTTTTAATGAAATGTAGCCTTGATTGATCAAATCGAGTAATCTTCCAGGTGTTGCAACTAATATGTCAACACCTCGACGAAGAATATCTGTTTGAGGAGTTTGACCTACACCACCAAAAATGACTGTTGTTTTCAAATCAAGAAAACGACCGTAAGATTCAAAACTTTCTTGAATCTGAATAGCTAATTCACGTGTTGGGGTAACGATTAAAGATCTTATTTTTTTATTTTTTTCATAGGTAGGTTTACCTGCAAGTAATTGCAATATAGGAATTGCAAATGCGGCTGTTTTGCCTGTACCAGTTTGAGCACAGCCTAGTAAATCTTTACCTTGAAGTAATATAGGTATTGCTTGAGCTTGAATGGGAGTAGGGTTTTCGTATCCTTCTTCTTGTAAAGCTTTA
>JBIIJQ010000090.1:0-10960 GCA_044233655.1 Chitinophagaceae bacterium
AGTACTTGCATTCTGCATACGTATTTGTTGTTGCACTCCTGCTACGTTTGAAAATAGATGCAGTCTTGCTGCAGGTGAGGTTGTCCCGATACCTATATTGGTTCCATTGTCAAACAATTGTGAATTATATATTGTATTTGGAGCTGTAAATTTTGTCAAGTAATTTACAGTTCCTGTACCTGATGCAGAGGTACTGACTGCGCCTAGGCGATCCCCTCCACCTGCATTCTTAGCGGTGCCTGCTTTATCGGCATAGATGGCATAAGGGACACTCAACAATTGATTCGTACCTGCATCGACAAAGTCATTGCCTCCTTTAGGGTCAATAGCTACTTTGATATACTTGTTACCAGTTTCCCATTTCACGGCTTTCATTTCACCATTCAAAGGTGTGCCATTACCGATTTGTAAGGTATATAAGCCAAATTCATTGGTAGTAACGGTTTGTATTTCTTCGTATTCACCTGTGGTCGCATCGGCTGCTGGTAATACGGTTAGTTTCAAGGTCATACGTTGCTGTGCCATTGGATTTCCTTTGGTATCACGTGCGATGCCTTGATAATTAAATTTTTGGGGTACTTGTGCAAACAAGCTACCACTGATGACCAATGCCATCATGAAGGCGGATAATTTTTTGAATGTTTGTTTCATGTTTTTAAGATTTGAGTGTTAGTTTAATTTTTGTATTTTGAATGAATAATTTTCTAATTGTCCTATAGGATTTGGCTTGCGAAGCATAAGATAATAAGTACCTGCAGCCAAGCTTTGTAAATCAAGTTCAAACTTGTTGAGGCCTATTATTGTTTGACCTTCTTTGTTTAATACTACTTTTCCTAAGCCGTCCATTAGCTGATAGCTATAATCTGCTACTTGAGTTTCGTAAGTTTCTACAAATAAAATGTTCTGTGTTGGATTAGGATATACCTTGATGTTATCCGATAAGTCGGATAAGGTGGTATTGCCTGGCGCATCGTTGGCTGCACTCCCCGAGCCCTGAGGTTGTAACATTCCCTGTGTTACAATTAAATTGGCATTGCGTTCTGTACTTACCAAGGTCATTTCTCCGATCGAATAATCGAAGGTCATTCCATTGATCTGCGCTGAATTACCAGCTACATTCAAGGTTTGTTGAGAAAAAACATCAGAAGCAAAGAATGAAAAACCGAGCAGTAAAGCTGTTTTTAAAATAGGTTTTTGCATAGTTAAATATTGTTTTAAAGTGTGAAGTTAATTTGTATTAATATTTTATTTTGTGATATATATCACATTTTAATATGATATATATCATTATATTATTTTTTCTAAAATTTACTTTTTTAATTAAATATGATTATACAAAATTAAAACTGGAGATAATAATGATACTATTCAATTAGTAGATGGCAGGAATGAATGAGTAAATTGCTAAAAATGGATGATAAGTGGCATGAGCGTTTAAACATATTTTGGAATATTTCATTTTATAGTAGAATTATTCTAAAAAAATATCCTATCATTTTTCTAAAAAGAAAACCACCCCAAAATGAGGTGGTTTTAAATATAAATTATTGAAATAATTTTATCGCACTAAGGTCACATCTCCTTTAATAAAGGCTGTTTTACCATTGGCATATGCAACTCGCATCATGTAATGATATACACCTGGGTCTTGTTTTACTCCTTTGAAAGTACCATCCCAACCTTTGCTGATATCAGTTGAATAGAATAACTCTTGCCCCCATCGATTGAAGATTCTAAATTCTTGTACATTAATCATATTTCGAACAGTCCCAACTCTGAATAAATCATTTTTACCATCACCATTGGGTGAAAATGCATTAGGCACAAATACATCTTGAGGAATAACTGTCACATGAAAAGAGTCAACTTGAGGACAACCCTGCAACAAACTCACGCCTGTAACAGTGTATGTAATATCACGCAAAGGTGTAGCTTGAGGATTACCACTTTGACTATAAGTTAAGTAATCAGTTGGTGTCCAATAGTAGAATGGTGCTCCAGTTGCATTTAATTGAATATTATCACCTAAGAAAATAGTCGTATCTCCATTATGCAAAACTAAATTAAATGGAGGATGAGTTTCTACGGTAACATCTAAGGTATCCTCACATCCATGAGGATCCAATAGGATTGCATAGTAGGTTGTAGTACCTAATCCTGTGGCTATTGGATCAGGACATTGATAACAACTTAAACTTCCGTTACCAACTTGATACCATTGATACAAATTATTACCTCCAGTTACCCATAATTGTGTAGCGGCTCCATTACATACCAATGTATCTGGACTGATAGCACCAGCAGCAAATGGCCAAACTTGTACATGAAATGTATCTGAAGCTGTACAACCCGCATTTGGTGACGTTGTAGTGAAAATAATATCATCAGATAGAGTACCTACAAAAGTTGGAGTATAACCTGCTGTATTGATAAGACCAGGTGCAGTGGTTCCTGTACTTTGTGAATTCCAAGTAATATTGTACGGAAATGCTGGATTTACAATTGCATTGATATCTACGGTTCGTCCCTCACATAATTCTATATCAGGTAATGGTGTGATGACAGGCACCGGATCGGTTTTTAATAAAAAGCCTTGTATGGAAGGGGCGCACGTTCTATAAGTTCCAGTGATTGTATAATATTGTTGTCCGAAGGCGGTTGGAGTTATTACGGTGTTTAATTGTGTTGGATCTAATACATAAGTCGACGGAGTCCATTGCATAGTAATCCCCGAATCAACTACCCCTCCTACGTTTACACTATTCCCGAGACAAATTGCTGTATCTATATTATTCAACGTAAATGATAGTGAATCTCTAATTTCGATTAAAATACTATCTGTTATGGATTGAGCGCAGCCAGATAGAATATAAATTTTAATAAATTCTTGACCTTCTGCTAAACCATCTTGAAATGCATATAAATCAAATGACTGAACAGTATCTGTGAAGTTTGCTGCAAAAGTGACTTGATTTGGTAATGTAAGATAATCGACACTATTTTGAGCAGAACCTTGAATTAGGAAGTTTATGGTATCAGCTGTAGGAGTATTTAAAACGATTTTTCTCTTTATGGTCAATTTAGCACTGTCACATCCTTCGATAATATATGGATTAGCAGCACTTAAACCTGTTTCAATTTTATAAGAAATAATATTAGAGGAGAAACTTTTTGCTCTTAAAAACACTCCAGAGTCTAAAATTTGATCCCCTTTATCTGAAATAGCTAATTTAATATGATATGTAGAACATGGGATTACTTCCGAAACGGCCGTTAATACAGTAGTGAACCCTTGATAAGCAACAGTACCTGGAGCAGTTGCTCCATTGCATACAAAATATGCACATGTGTTATTACCAGCATTGAAAGCTCCGCAACCTGGAGTGTTACCAAAACAATAATTTGCTGTTCCGCAACAAGCTGGTAAATTAGGACAATAAATGGTACTAACTCCCACTGGACAAGTCGTAGAACCTGGTACCAATACAATATTTTTGGCACCATTTGTATAAGGGCCTGCAATACCAGGACCACTTAAAAAGAATCCAAACACATCATTAAATGTAGTACATGTAAAATTTTGATACTCTTCAGAACCAAATACATAATCAAACTTAACGGTGTCTCCAATGGTAACAAAATCAAATTCCAAAATACATTTATCATAGGTAGTACCACCAATTAAAGCAGTTAAATCGGGGTCTCCACCGTTACCAGTTGGGTCAGAAGCAAAACTAGCAACAGTTCCAACCGAAGTTGAAGCTTGTCCACAAGTTAAGACAATTCCGCTATCCATACCTAGATTACTTGATGTAACAGTAAACAATCCGCTACCATAATTAGTACTTCCTTGAGGAAATGCACCACAATCCAATGTTGCATTACTTAAGGTTACACCAGTACCTAAAAGGGTTTGAGCTAAAACAGTCGCCTGATTGTTGGGCGTAACTGTAACTTGAGCAAAAAGTGCTGTAGTTAATAGAATCGAAGCTATCAGTAAAGATAATTTTTTCATAAAATTGAATATTTCCTTTGTAAAGACGTAATAAAGGTACACAAAGTTGGGAAAATATTTGTTAGTTTGAAAATAAATTAATTCACTCCCTTTGAATATACTTGATTATTTTTGCCCTCCTTCAGAAAAGACATTATGGTAAGCATTCTTAAAAAAGAATTGAATTCGTTTTTCAGTTCCCTTATTGGATATATCGCAATTATAGTATTTTTACTCATTTGTGGCCTTTTTATGTGGGTTTTTGATAATAATATCCTTGAATATGGGTATGCCAATCTCGATAAATTTTTTCTTTTTTCCCCTTGGGTAATGATGTTTTTACTTCCTGCCATTACAATGCGTAGTTTTTCAGACGAATTTAAATCGGGCACCATTGAACTACTTTCAACGCTACCCTTAAAAGAAAAAGACATTATTATTGGAAAATTTCTAGCTTCGTTCATATTAGTTATTTTTTCAATATTACCTACCTTACTTTATGTTTTTACAATTTATGTACTTTCCAAAGGAAATATTGATACTGGAGGTATTATTGGTTCTTACATAGGTTTATTTTTTCTTTGTGGTGCATTTACTGCTGTTGGTTTATTTTGTTCATCCCTTACCTCTAATCAAGTAATCGCATTTATTATTGCCGTTTTCGCCAACTTTATTTTATACGCAGGGTTTGAATCCATTAGTCGTATGTCTTTTCTGAGTGGTGGACTAGATTATATCATTAGTCAAATAGGAATGCAATTCCATTATAATTCCATCAGTAGGGGGCTCCTTGACAGCCGTGATTTAGTTTATTTCTTAAGTATCATTGCTGTATTTATACAAGCCACCAAATTATCACTTCAAAAAAGAAAATGGAATTAGTGTTCATCCCATTCGTTTGTTTAATTATATGAAAGAAAAAAACGCATTTAAGAATAAAGTCCTAACACGATTTGTATTGATAATAGGCATCTTGCTTTTAATCAATATTATAAGCTCACGCTTACACAAAAGAATCGATGTTACATCCGAAAAAAGATTCTCTTTATCAACTCCAACCAAAAAACTATTAAAAGGTCTTAAGGAAGAAGTCGTAATTGAAGTATACTTAAAAGGAAACTTACCTGCTGGATTTCAACGACTCAGCGAAGGTGCACAAGATGTATTACAAGAATTCCAAGCATATGGAGGATCAAAATTAAGATTTAAATTCTTTAATCCAATTGAAGGTAAAAATGATAATGAAAAAGTTGAAATTTTCAAACAGCTTTCAACGAAAGGTATCAATCCTGTTAACCTTAAAATACAACGCGACGATGATGATGGATACAGCGAAAAAATAATTTTCCCAGCAGCTAAAATTTCTTATAATCAAAAAGAAACATCAATCAGTTTATTGGAAAGTCATATGAGCATGACACCCGATGAACGATTAAATTATTCTCAATCATTACTTGAGTACAAATTTGCATCTGCTATCAAACAATTGATTATTCCTGGCAAAAAGAAGGTCGCTTATCTTGTGGGTGAAGGTGAAATAATAAGTGCGAATACTATCGATATGTTGACTACAATCGAAAAATATTACGATCTTGATACTATTGATATTAATCAAAATATAGAAATTAGCAAAGTCTATGCTGCAACCATCATATGCAAACCATCATTTCCATTTGACGAAAAAAATAAATTTAAAATAGACCAATATGTGATGCAAGGTGGTCATTTACTTTGGATGATAGATCCATTAAGAATGGAACTCGATTCGCTTAGAAGAAGTGATGCAACCATGGCTGTTGATTATGGGTTAAATCTCGAAGACATTTTATTCAAATATGGCGTACGTATCAACCCAGATTTAGTTGAAGATTTTTTACAATGTAATCCTATACCTGTAACTGTTGGCAATATTGGCGATCAGCCAGACATTAGACAATTACCGTGGATGTATTTCCCTTTTAGTATTCCTAGTTCTAAACATCCAATTGTAAATAATATGGATGCTGTAATGTTTACGAATGTAAGCAGTATGGATACCATTGGAAATCCAGAAATTAAAAAAACAATTCTCTTAACTTCTTCTGAAAGAAGCCGACGAGTTCCCTCTCCGGTTCGTATCAGTTTGTCAAGTTTGAAATTCAAACCACAAGCTGAAATGTTTAAAGAAAAAAACATTCCATTGGCTGTGTTATTAGAAGGGAAATTTCAATCTGCTTTTGCCAATCGTGTTGATCCGAATTTTCTGAGAATATACACTGATTCGCTAAAGAAAGATTATGCTATAGAATGCGAACAGCCAAATAAAATGATTGTAGTATCGGATGGCGATGTATTTATCAATGATTTTTCGCAAAATAGAGGCCCTATGGAATGTGGCTACTACAAGGTAACTGATCAATTGTTTGCCAACAAAACGTTTATTTTAAATTGTCTTGAATACCTTACAGACGATTATGGTCTACTAGAGGCCAGAAATAAAAGTCTTCAATTGAGATTACTCGATGGCGTAAGAGTCAAGAATGAAAAAATCCAATGGCAACTATTGAATATTGCATTACCAATTGCATTAATCTTGATGTTTGCAAGTGCTTACTTTTTTTTTAGAAAAAAGAAATATGAAGGGAAAGTGTAAATAGAAATTTTTTATTTAAATAAAAAAAAGAAGAGACACCCAAATGAGCATCTCTTCCTTGTTAACACTAAAAACTAAATCGTTTATTTATTTACTATTATTTCTGCACCTAAAGCTTGTGCACCAGTAGCCCCTAAAAATCCTTTCGCAAATACTGTATAAATTTTACCAGCAGCTAAGGTTATTGGAGGTAATGTCAACGCAACAGTTGATGTGCCTGCAACTCTCACTTCTAAATTGTACGTACCAGCATCCAATGGAGCAAATGCCGTAGAACCTTTAAACAATTGATTACCGAATACAACCGCTCCTCCTACTAAAGCAACATCAACTGCAGGTGCATTTGGACTCAAATGTACAAAACGAACATGCGCTTTACCGCTTGCAGGTGCTGTCAAATCATCTGTTAACACCAATGGAGAAATTTTGCTTACTGAATCGATAGCAAAAATTGTATAGTTTTTATTTTTTTCAAATGGAACATCTGCGTTTATAACTGATGTAGAAGTACCAGATACATTTACTTTAATATTGTTCGTTTTAGCTTCTACTTGCAAATACCCTGTATTGTTAGGATAGACCAATGCAGTAGAATTGATTTTACTATTGTTCACTAACAAATCTACTCCCGGAGCATCTGGTGAAGTGTGGGCAACTATAACATTTGCATATTCAGTTGCAGTTACAACTGGATCAGAATCGTTGTCGCATGAATTAAGAAGAAATAAGCTGAATGCTACAAGCATTAAATTTTTAATTGATTTCATTTTTTTTTTATTTTATTTGTTTATAATGACGCAAATGTATTTTATTAAACCACGATGTCAAAATGGTATTCTAAATTCAAAATTGTATTTATCTATTTAATTATTTCCAACCAATATGATTCTGTGTTCGTCATAAAATTTTATTACAAGCTGAATACTAAATCATTAAAATCTATACTAACTAATTATATTTCAACTTTTGATTTTGAAATCTAATTGTTTGTTTAAATAAAATAGTTTCTCTAATAATTGGAGTTGCGTTAATTCATATTTATATTGTAATCTTAAAAATTTTGTCCCGATGAAAATACTAGAAATAAAAGTGATGAAGGGTCCTAACTATTGGAGCGTACGCAGACATAAATTAATCGTTATGATGCTCGACTTGGAGGACCTAGAAGAAAAACCAACCAATTTAATTCCAGGCTTTTTAGAACGAATTAAAGATATGTTTCCTTCTATGATGTCTCACCGATGCAGTGAAGGTGTTGAAGGTGGATTTTTTCAACGAGTAGATGAAGGCACTTGGATGGGACATGTAATCGAACACATTGCACTAGAATTACAAACCCTTGCAGGAATGGAAACTGGCTTTGGTAGAACACGTGGTGCAAGCAGTAAAGGTGTTTATCATGTTGTATTTTCATATGTAGAAGAAGAGGTAGGAAAAGCCACAGCAAAAGCTGCAGTAGAAATAGCTGAACGCCTAATCCATGGAGAACCATTTGATGTCAATTCATTTATACATGAATTGAAAGTAATACGAGAAAAAGTTCGACTTGGTCCTAGCACCGGATCGATTGTAGAAGAAGCCATCAATAGAGGTATTCCTTGGATACGACTGAATAAAAACTCACTTGTACAACTTGGATACGGAGTAAATCAACGAAGAATACAAGCCACTGTTGCAAGTACAACTAGTAATATTGCCGTAGAGATTGCATGCGATAAAGAAGATACAAAGAACTTACTTGAGGCCGCTGAAGTACCTGTACCTCGTGGACGTATCATTTATGATGAAGACGATTTAAAGGCAGCCATTGATCGTATAGGATTCCCAATCGTATTGAAACCTATCAATGGAAACCATGGTCGTGGTGCTACTACCAATATCAAGGATTGGGAAAGTGCATTGCTTGCATTAGAAATTGCAAAAAAACACTCTCGTAGTATCATCTGTGAGAAATTTATTACAGGTCATGATTTTAGATTACTAGTCATCGATTACAAATTTATTTGCGCTGCAAAAAGAACACCCGCATGTGTTACAGGAGACGGAAAGAGCACGTTACAGCAATTAATAGATCAAGTCAATGCAGATCCTCGTAGAGGTTTTGGTCACGAAAAAGTTTTAACACAAATAAAAGTTGATGCTGTTACAGAAAAAATATTACTCGATAAGGAATTGACACTGGATAGCATCATCCCTCAAGGTGAAATCTTACCATTAAAGCCTACAGCTAATTTAAGTACAGGTGGAACATCTACTGATGTAACAGATTATGTACATCCGAACAATATATTTTTGGCAGAACGCATAGCACGTATAATCGGACTAGATATATGTGGTATCGATATAATGGCAAGCGATCTTTCTACCCCTTTGGAAGAAAATGGCGGCGCAATATTAGAAGTCAATGCAGCGCCAGGTTTTAGAATGCACATAGATCCAAGTGAAGGCCTTGCAAGAAATGTTGCAGAACCAGTGATTGATATGCTATACCCTCCGGGAAAAAGCGCTCGTATTCCTATTATAGCAGTAGGTGGTACCAACGGCAAAACTACCACTACTAGACTTACTGCTCATCTTGTAAAAAGTATGGGGCATAAAGTGGGCTTTACCACAACCGATGGTATATACATCCAAAATCAGTTGATGATGAAAGGAGATTGTACAGGACCAGTAAGTGCGGAATTTGTATTAAAAGATCCCACTGTTGATTTTGCAGTTCTTGAATGTGCAAGAGGTGGTATACTTCGCGCTGGCTTAGGATTTCATCAATGCGATATTGGTATCATTACCAATGTAAGTGCCGATCATCTTGGATTAGGCGGTATTGATACTATCGACCAACTTGCTCGTGTAAAAGCAGTAGTAGCTCAAAGCGTCATGAGAAATGGTTATTCCATTCTCAATGCTGATGATGATCTTGTATATAAAATGAAAGATGGGTTAGATTGCAAAGTAGCATTATTTAGTATGAATCCAAAAAGCAAGCGCATTAAAGAGCATTGCGACAAAAATGGCATTGCAGCTATTTACGATGAATCAAATGATTGGATTTATATACAAAAAGGCGCATGGAAAATACAAATTGAAAAAGCTCATCAAATACCATTAACGCAAAGTGGCAAAGCGTTGTTTAATGTTATGAATATTATGCCAGCTGTCCTTGCAGGGTATTTGAGAGGATTCAGCGTAGTCGATATCAAGCAAGCATTGAATACGTTTATTCCAAGTCCTGCTCAAACTCCTGGTCGTATGAATTTATTCCAATTCAACAACTTTCAGGTATTAGCTGATTATGCTCATAATCCTGCAGGATTCAATGTATTAAAAGCCTATGTTGACAAAGTAGTAGCTTCTAGTAAAATAGGAATCATTGCAGGCACAGGTGACCGTAGAGATGATGATATACGCGAGTTGGGTGAAATTGCAGCTTCTACATTTGATGAAATTATCATTCGACAGGACAAACATTTACGCGGTAGAACAGTCGATAATATAGTCGATCTTTTGAAAGAAGGTATAACAAAAGTAAAAGCAGATATGAAAGTAATCGTCATTTTAAAAGAATTGGAAGCGATTGATTACGCCGTAAAAAATGCTCCTCAAAATTCATTTATTGCAATTTGCAGTGATGTTGTTACAGATGCATTGGCCTATATTCAAAAGTTGAAAAACGATGAGGATACACAATCATAAATTGTAAATGACTATAAAAAAAGCAGCAATATTTGCTGCTTTTTTTATAGAGCTAATAATTCTAATTGTAAGGTTTGCCCTTTATCATGATTATACCATTGTTGTAATTCGATTTTTTGCTGTTCCAATTCAAGTCCTTTCTCTTTCAATTGTAAAAAAAGTTCCTGTGCAATTTTGGGTCTTGGTCCCCATAAAAATATGTCATTTCCTAGTTCATCTCTTACAATTAGTTTCGGAATAGCTTTACCACCATTTGTCAGATATTGATCAATTTCCGAATCACTGTCTCGTAACTGAATATCAAGTAATATAAGTGGATTCATTTCGCTCAACATGGCAATAAATGGTACATTATGCGCAGCATCACCACACCAAGGTTCGGTAATCAAAACCCAAATTTGAGGAGTACTTATATTTTTTATTTTTGAAACCAACTCCTCATGTAGCTTTCCATGTTTTAACCATCGATTCATTCTTGAATGATTCAATTTTGTATATTCTAAAAAATGTGGGTCATTATAAGGCTCTTGATGATGTTCTCCATTTAATATTTCTTCGGTGTATTGTAAATATTGGTTCCAATTCATACTAATTATTATTTGAAGCAAAGGTATACCTAAAGCTATCAAAAAAATAGTGAC
>JBIIJQ010000142.1:0-2674 GCA_044233655.1 Chitinophagaceae bacterium
TGAAACTTTCCTTCAGTCAACGTAATACTTAACCAAGTATGTGGTATAAACTCTTTGAGTTCAAATTCATATGGAAACAAGTTGCTAGGTTTATCAATTATACTTGCATCACAAGGACTTGTAACCCAATCAACATTCCCATGTATTCTAATTGAAACACCTTGTTTTAATTTATCTAATGATGCTGCAGACATGTGCTGCAATACTTGTATAAGGTATGTACGCTTATGTGGCACTTTCCCTTGAAATAAGAGTCGTGTTACTTTTTTATTGGTAGTTAAAATCAACAAACCTTCGGAATGATTATCAAGTCGACCAATAGCATGTGTCCCTTCGGGAAAATCAAAATCTAAATCGCATAATAAATTAACATCATCTGGACTTTTAAATTGAGAAACCATATTAAATGGCTTATGTACTATAAAGTATCGATGAATCTCGTTGAACATATTAACTGCAAGTTGAGTTATAATTTCATCATACAAAAATTAAACGTCATCTATTTTATAAAGAAATTGATTAGAAAATAATGTAAATTTGTTAGAACAACGTTTTTACTCAAAACTTGATATTATGAATACAGGCACAAAAGAAAACCCATGGTTACTTAAAACTCCACCACTCTCATCAGATTATCAAATGTACAAAGATGAAAAAGATGGCAAAGACATTCTTGTATGTGTTGTGGGCAAAACAATTCTACATTACGACTATCGTTGTATAGAAGATTTGCATGCAATGCTCAAAAAACACAATGACTGGATGGAGCTAGGCAGTGCCGATGAACAAAAACCAGCTAAAGAAGACACTGTAGAGGCTTGGGGCCGATCTGAAACCAATCCTATTGGTGGTTGGTACGGTTTGAAAAAAGGCTTCAAAGGACGGTTTGGCATGTACTTACCACCCTTGCTTGAATTACTAGGTTTAGCAGAAGTAACTCATAATCCGAAAGGAAATAAAATGAGAGCACTCTAGCTTTCATAAACTTAAATACATTAAAAAATTGTTTTTATAATATAATAAGTTCTTTCATCATGATTAAAAAAATTGCACTTGGGTTGTTAATTATATTAGTGGCATTACAATTCATACGACCAACGAGAAATAGTTCAACTATACCTTCAACAAATGACATAAGAACAGCTTATGTAGTACCTGAAAATGTATTGAAAGTGTTTGAGAAATCTTGTTACGACTGTCATAGTAATAATTCAGCATACCCTTGGTATACTAATATCCAACCTATAGGCTTATGGATGCAACAACATATTGATGAAGGAAAAGATGAATTAAATTTTTCTGAATTTAAAAGTTACTCAATTAAAAGACAATTGAAAAAAATGAAAGAAATCAGAAATGAAATTAACGAAGATGAAATGCCTCTTTCAAGTTATTTAATAATTCATAGAGATGCAAATTTGAACAATGAGCAAAAGAAAAATATCATAGATTGGACGTTAGCAATGGAAAAAGAGCTTGCAACATCATTACCAAAAGAATAGTGGTATAAGATTTACTTTCAAAAAACCATCTAACACGTTTTTCCCTCTTATTATTTTGTTGTAATATTGCACACCATCATGCGTGGGTGGCGAAACTGGTAGACGCGCTACCTTGAGGTGGTAGTGTTCGCAAGGACTTGGGAGTTCGAATCTCCTCTCGCGCACATCAAAAGGATAAGCAAATTGTTTATCCTTTTTTTTATCTTTTTAGTACAATCCTAAATGTAGTCCCTTTTCCAATTTCAGATTTTTTTACAAAAATATCCCCATAATGATATTCAGATATTATTCGTTTTGCTAACGATAATCCAAGCCCCCATCCTCTTTTTTTGGTTGAAAACCCAGGTTTAAATACTTTTTTGATATTCTTGGCTGAAATACCTTTCCCTGTATCAGAAACATCAATGATTGTTTGAGTTATTTCATCTTTGATATTGATATTGATTTCTCCCTTTCCATCCATAGCATCCAGCGCGTTACGAATTAAATTTTCAAACACCCAATCAAACAAAGGCCCACTTATCACTACCAATACTTCTTCTTTATTTGATTGAATATTAAAACGAACATTTTTAGATGCTCTTTTTTCCATATAGAAAACTATATTTTTCAAATGCTCTATAAGATGTTCTTCTTCAAGTTGAGGTATACTACCGATTTTTGAAAATCGATCTGCAATTAATTTTAATCGATCTACATCTTTATTCATTTCAAGTAATGCTGATTTTTCGACACCAGTTTCTTTCAAATATTCGAGCCATGCAACTAAGGATGTTAGTGGTGTACCAAGTTGATGAGCAGTTTCCTTACTCATCCCTACCCATACCCTATCTTGTACTTGGCGGTTGGATGAACTAATATAAAAAACTACAATTAATACAAACAAGAATAATATAATCAATAAAATAAATGGAAAATATCGAAGTTGTTTTAGCAATTCAGACTCACCGTAATACACAAATTGTTTTTTAGTATCAGAAATTTTAATTTCAATGGGAGGATGCATTGCTTTTAATTCTAATAGTTTCGATTGAAGAAATTCATCACTCGAACTAAAGCCATTGTGCGAAGAAGTATCAATGTTATTAAACGTCATGATACTATCTTTTGAGTCTGTATTGATCAATGGAATAGTTTCATTAGAGTTCAATATAGTATAAACCAATACAGGA
>JBIIJQ010000143.1:0-2670 GCA_044233655.1 Chitinophagaceae bacterium
AATGATAATATAAATTTATGAATTTTACATTTGAAGATACAGCTATTCCGTCGGTGAAACTAATTCATCAATTCAGAGCCGAAGACAACAGAGGAACATTTGTAAAAACGTTTCACAATAGTTCTATGCAAGAAGCTGGAATTGATTTTATTTTAAAAGAAAGTTTTTATTCGATATCCAATAAAGATGTAATACGTGGGATGCATTTTCATCACCCACCATTTGATCATGCTAAATTAGTATTTTGCACCTCAGGTAAAATCATGGATATAGCCTTGGATTTACGTAAAAATTCAAAAACCTATGGTCAGTACGTATCAGCAATATTATCATTCGAAAATAATCAAGCATTGTATATACCCAAAGGATTTGCACATGGGTTTGTATCCTTGGAAGATAATACTACAACGTTTTATTTCGTAGATGGTGTTTATCATAAAGAGAGTGATGATGGAGTTCGTTATGATAGTTTTGGACTAGACTGGTCAATATCAAATCCAATATTATCCGAAAGAGATTGTTCATTTGTATCATTGGCCGATTTTAAATCCCCTTTTTAATTACTCAACTATGAAAATATTTATTTCAGGAGCATCAGGATTAGTAGGAGGTAATTGTCTCAAACACTTTATGTCTATGGGGTGTAATGTAGTGGGATCTTATTTTTCATTTCCTACCGATAACACTGTTTTTTTTGATACATTAAATTCTATCAATCCACTTAATTTTGATATAGATGCCTTTCGTCCAGATGTAATCCTTCATTGTGGTGCTTTGACTCATGTTGATTATTGTGAAGATCATACAGAAGAAAGTTATCAAAAAACTGTGCAGTCCACCTTGAATTTAATAGAGATATCAAAAAGGCTAAATGCAAAGCTAGTTTATATTTCAACAGATTATGTTTTTGATGGGAAGAATGGACCATATCATGAAGATGCTCCTTTGAATCCGTTGAGTGTATATGCACAGCATAAATTAGAAGCTGAGCAAGCAGTGCTTACTGAAATGGGATCTGATTGTTTGGTATTACGTATTACAAATGTCTATGGACATGAAGTGAGAAATAAAAATTTTGTATCACGTATCATTGAGCAATGCTTGAACAATCAACAGTTGAGTTTGAAATTGCCATCCGATCAATATGCCACACCAGTTAATGCGTTGGATATTGCCAAGGCAATGTATTTATTATTAAATGATCAACATACTGGAATATTTCATGTAGCAAGTACCGATTGGATGAATAGGGTAGAGCTGGCATTGACTGTGTTGAAATACTTTCCAGAAGCTGCATATGAATTAACACCAATTCTCACATTAGACTTGAAGCAACCAGCTGCTCGGCCATTGAATGGTGGTTTGTTGAAAACAAAATTTTCAACATTGTATCCAAGTTTTTTATTCAGTAATGTAGATGATTTTGTAAAAGAGCACTTGAAGTAATGTTTAGGAAAACTTCATTTTCCACACACCTGTAATGGCTTCTTTTACGATTCCTTTTGTCATTTTTGAAATACCTTCTTTTCGATCTACGAAGGTGATTGGAATTTCTTTGATTTTAAATCCTTTTTTCCACGCTCTGTATTTCATTTCAATTTGAAATGCATAACCAATAAATTGGATTGCATCGAGATCAATAGTCTCCAATACCTTACGAGAATAGCAAACAAATCCTGCAGTACAATCCTTTACGGGCATCCAGGTTATTAATCTAACATAGACTGAAGCGCCATATGATATAAGGATTCTATTCATAGGCCAATTTTCGACTTTACCTCCATTTACATATCGTGAGCCTACTGCGATGTCAAAGCCATCGGTTGCACAGGCGTCATGGAGTCTTTCTAGGTCGTTCGGATTATGTGAAAAATCGGCATCCATTTCAAATATATATTCATATCCCTTGGCAAGGCACCACTTGAAGCCAGCAATGTATGCTGTTCCGAGACCTTGTTTGCCTTTTCGTTCAAGAATGAAAAGCTTATCCGAATATTCAAGTTGTAATTGTTTTACTTTATCTGCCGTTCCATCTGGAGAGCCATCATCAACTATCAATAAATGAAAAACCTTCGACAACGAAAATACCTTACGAATTATCTTTTCGATATTTTCGATTTCATTGTACGTTGGTATTATAACGATATTGCTCAAAAAAAGGGATGTTGAAATGTAAATTTAGTAGGCGAAGTTAATAAAAAACCTCATTCATCTATGAATAGTATAGACTTATAATTTTTTTAACATGGTATCATGAAATATTTTTCCGACTACATTTTTTGTGTCTAGCGCAAAATCACCTTTCATCATCCAGTCATAATATTGAGGTTCCTTCTTCAAAACTTCAGCCACTGGTTTGTCTTTATATTTTCCAAAATTGAATACAGGAATGTCATTGACAACTCTTATGCGACGAGAATAGTCGAGAAAGTCGTCCCCTTTTGAATAATTCCCAAGAAACTCCACATTGTTCTCAAGATCAGCATATCGTTCTACTTGTGAAAATAAAATTTCAATCGTTGCTAAAGCATCTGCCTCTGCACTGTGTGCATTTACAATTTCCTTGTCACAGTAATATTTGTAAGCTGCGGAAAGGCTTCTTGGTTCTTTTTTGAAAAAAATCTGTTGTACATCCACTAAATGCCGATCTCTAAAATTTACTTCTAATCC
>JBIIJQ010000107.1:0-6330 GCA_044233655.1 Chitinophagaceae bacterium
CTTCCCCGATTTTGTGGTTTACCCCTGTGTAATAAAGAATACGTTCTGTCGTAGTGGTCTTACCTGCATCGATATGTGCAGCGATCCCGAAATTTCGTTGGTAGCGTAAGTCTGCCATTTTTTAAAATTATTTGAATAGATTAAGATTGAAAAAAACAAGTGCATTTTTTTCGAGGTGCAAAGGTATAATTCTTTTTTGACATAAAAAAAGCTATCTGTTAATTTATTACTACGCTTTTACACACATTTCAGGGATTTGTATACATTATGAATTCGATTGATTTTTAAATGCAAAACTAAACTGTACTTTGAATGAAAGTACAACGGATGAAATAATTGTATTTGAATGTAACTTTAAGATAATTAGATGCAAATAGTCTAAAAAAAGACCTTTGTGTTGATTTCTAGTGCAATTTTCAATTTAAAACTAGACATGGTTGGTAAAAATACATTCGCGTTATAGGAATTATAATTCAATTTTAAAATAGGTTATTTTCTGACACATAAGGATTCATTTTATATTAGCATGCAGATGTTTTTCAAAAAACATCCTTGAGAAAGTCAAAGAATAATAGAAATAATTAAAAGTAGGAGAATCTGGATTATGTATTATTTATTATTTTCAATGAATAGTTTACTATGATTAATTAAGTCTGGAAAGAATTTTTCGAAATGTTTTTTGAATAAAGGTAAATGAAGTTGAATCATATTGAATGCTACATGGCCATCGCCTAATCGTGGATATCGTTTACATATACCAATGATAGAGCGGGAGAGACCTTCTTCAAATTTGTAATTGTAAAGCCAATTATATTGTTTCATGTAGCCAAAAAAGGTAATCATTTTTTCATCAAAATGATGATGATGCTGATCTAAATTGAAATGCACTTCATCGGTAAATTTGATTAGTGTATCATTTGTAAAATAGTTGAGATCGTTGGCTAACAAGTGGTCAAACAAAATATCTACAAATATGCCACTAGAAAGTCTGAAGGTAGGTTTTAGTAATTTTACAGCCTCTTTTGTTTCGTTGTGCTGATCTGTGAATTGATCAATGGCTCGATGCAGTAGGAGTCCGCGACGAAGATCGCCCGAGTATTTTTCATAATTATTTCCTTTTACAAAATCACCCATTAGGTTTCCCACCATGAGTTCGGGTTGATTAAATGAAAGAAATGCATGTGCGAGATAATTCAAATCCTAGTGTTTATAGTATTCGACAAAAAAAGTAAATAATCTCTAAAAAAAATATTTGCAAATTAGAAATGGTTTTATACATTTGCAGTCCATTAAAAACGGGACAGTTCTTTTGAAATATTTAATTTGACACTTTTTCAGATAGTCATCACTTCGATGCAAACTGTAAAATATTAAATAAGCCACTTTAGCTCAGCTGGTAGAGCAACTGATTTGTAATCAGTAGGTCGCTGGTTCGATTCCGGCAAGTGGCTCTTTTTTTTGTAGGGTAGTTGTCCGAGTGGCTAAAGGAGGCAGACTGTAAATCTGCTAGTGTAATGCTTACGGTGGTTCGAATCCATCACTGCCCACACCCTCGCGGAAGTCGTATAGTGGCTATTACCTCAGCCTTCCAAGCTGATGACGACAGTTCGATTCTGTTCTTCCGCTCTCATCCCGATTGTTATTGTCTGCAAGGCACCAACAATCGGTTTTTTTTTGCCGTTGTGGCTCAGTGGTAGAGCACCTCCTTGGTAAGGAGGAGATCGAGGGTTCAATTCCCTCCTGCGGCTCACAATTAATTTTTTAAACTCTTTCATCTTATAATGGAAGAGTTTTTTTTGCAAAAAAAACTCTGTTTTTCTTTTCATATCAATTTACTAGATAGCCTTCATAATGAGCCCGAAAGTCATGGTTGGTTGCAATTTAAAATACAATTAAAAACGATGTTGCCTTTTGGTACAAAAACATACAATAGGGCATCTATCTATTTTGATTTTAATGATCCTATTTTAACCAATATTGCAACTAATTATATTGGGCCAGATACGACTTATGAAGTAGGTTCTAATCCAATAAAAGTTCCGAATGCCATTACACCTAATAGGGATGGATTGAATGATATATTTCATGTAATAAACAATAACTATCTTACCACAAAGAGCATCAAAATAGATCAAATAGTTATATTGAATCGGTATGGACAGCAAATGTATATGGGAGCGGGCAATGAGTTTAAATGGGAGCCAATGCAAGATGTTCCGTTGGATGTGTATGCTTATAAAATAGTATATCATACATTTTCAGGTAATTCATACATTCAACGTGGTGATATTGTGTTAATCCGTTAAGGGGTATAAAACAAAATAGCATGTTTATTTTAGTATAGATTTAAATTTTAATTCTACATTTACTTTTTAATCATTATACCTATGCGTAAGGTTCATCTTTTACTTATTTTCAGTAGTTTTATTTCTACTTCATTATTTGCACAACAATCTAATACTAATGCTCATTATTCTTTATTTATCAACGGAAAAGAATATGCAATTGAAGAAGGGAAAGAGTTGATATTAAGTGAAACACTTACCAATCCAGTTTTTAAAATTGTTTCAGAATTAAATCAATCATTTGATAACGGAACAATTTCATTTAAATATCCGAAAAGCTTTGCCAAAGAAGAAGAGGGTGGAATAGGTTACAAAAGCTGGACATTAGACGGCAATGATTTTAATATCATGCTGTTTAATTTTGATGGTAAAATTGAAACAGAAGCATTTACTGATATTATCATCAAAAAATTCGTCAAAAAGAATTGTTCCCAAAGTCAAATTCAAAAGACAATTGGTAATAAGCAAATGGATGGAGTACGATTAAAAATCACCATTGCAAAAATTGTTATTCATCAAGATTTTTTCAAATTGCCTATAGAAGGTAAAATTTCTTCATTTTTAGTTTTTCAAAGTACAGAATCCGATAATGGAGGATTATCTGAAGAGGAGCTAAGCACTATGAAGCTTTTTAATGAAACTGTGAAGTATTAATCATTTTTTTAATAAGACTTTTTCATTTTCTAGTTGGATGTTGAATCTTGGGATAAGGACTTTTGACAAAATGTTCGTCAAAACGCCTTTCAGTAATAGTTTTACAGCTTAATATTGATCAATTTCAAATGTTAATAATTACTTGTTCAAAAACTAACTAAAAATATTTTTATATATCAAAAGTAAAATTTACATTTGCAGTCCAAAAATAACAGATAAAACAAATCTTAAACACTTTTAAAAACGAATAAAATGGCAAAAGAGACCTTCAAAAGGGACAAACCCCACGTAAACATTGGCACTATTGGTCACGTTGATCATGGTAAAACTACATTAACAGCGGCTATTACCGACGTATTATCAAAAAGAGGTTTAGCTGAAAAGAAAAACTATGATGATATCGATGGTGCACCAGAGGAAAAAGAGCGTGGTATCACGATCAATACAGCACACGTTGAGTATGAAACTTCTACTCGTCACTATGCACACGTAGATTGCCCAGGTCACGCCGATTATGTTAAGAATATGATTACTGGTGCTGCTCAAATGGACGGTGCTATTCTAGTTGTAGCTGCTACAGATGGCCCTATGCCACAAACTCGTGAGCATATCCTTCTTGCACGTCAAGTAGGTGTACCTCGTATGGTAGTATTTATGAATAAAGTAGACTTAGTTGATGATGCTGAGTTATTAGAATTAGTTGAAATTGAAATCCGTGACTTATTAAGTTCATATGGTTTTGATGGTGACAATACACCAATTATCCAAGGTTCTGCTACTGGCGCATTAGCTGGTGAAGAGCAATGGGTTGCAAAAGTAACTGAATTGATGGAAGCAGTTGATTCTTACATTCCATTGCCTCCACGTCCAATTGATCAAGATTTCTTGATGTCAGTTGAGGACGTATTCTCTATCACAGGTCGTGGTACAGTTGCTACAGGTCGTATCGAAAGAGGTGTGATCAAAGTAGGTGAAGAGGTAGAAATCGTTGGTTTCAACGAAACTCCTTTGAAATCTGTATGTACAGGTGTTGAGATGTTCCGTAAACTATTAGACAGAGGTGAGGCTGGTGATAATGCAGGTTTATTATTACGTGGTATTGAGAAAAACGATATCCGTCGTGGTATGGTTATTTGTAAACCAAAATCTATCACTCCACATACTGAATTCAAGTGTGAAGTATACGTATTAAGCAAAGAAGAAGGTGGACGTCATACGCCATTCTTCCAAAAATATCGCCCTCAATTCTATTTCCGCACGACTGATATCACTGGTGAGGTTGAATTACCAGCTGGAACAGAAATGGTAATGCCTGGTGATAACGTTAGCTTGACAGTGAAATTGATCGGACCAATCGCTATGGAAAAAGGATTGAAATTCTCTATCCGTGAAGGTGGACGTACTGTAGGTGCAGGTCAAGTAACTGAAATTGTTAAGTAATCTAATCACTAAGTACTGAGTACTACGTATCAAGTACTAAGACACAATATATACAAAGTACTTAGGTTTTAAATCTAAGTACTTTGTATTTTAATAGCTCTTTTGAATTATTAATTTACAGGCATGGTGCAACGGTAGCATGCAGGTCTCCAAAACCTTTGATCTGGGTTCGAATCCTAGTGCCTGTGCAATACAAATGCTATTCCAACATCGGAATTTCATTTTAAAACAAACAAAATGACAAAACTATTTAATTATTTTGAGCAAGCTTTTGATGAATTAATTCACAAAGTAACATGGCCTACTTGGAGTGAACTTCAACAGTCTACATTGATTACATTGGTTAGTGTAATTGTATTGACGTTAATCATATTTGGTATGGATGGCGCTTCAGAGTTGGTTTTCGAAAATTTTTACAAGTTTTTTAAATAAGCCTTTACAAACATGGAGACTATACAACAACAAGAATTGGAAACCAAATGGTTTGTACTTAGAGTATTGAGTGGAAAAGAACGTAAAATCAAAGAATATCTTGACGTTGAAGTTCGTCGTTCTGGATGGGCAAGTACAATATCTCAAATTCTATGTCCAGTAGAAAAAGTATTTAAAGTCGTAGCAGGTAAGAAAGTAATGCGTGAAAAAATTCTTTACCCTGGCTATATTCTTCTTGAAGCTACTACTGGTCGTTTGTCAGATGACATGATACAAACTATCAAATCGGTTACTGGAGTTATTCATTTTCTTGGAAAAGATCATCCTGATGCATTACGCAAAAGTGAAGTCAATAAAATGTTTGGCAAAATGGATGAGATGGCTGACAATGGGGTGTCAATGTCTGAACCTTTCATCGTTGGTGAAACAGTTAAAATTATTGATGGACCATTTAACGACTTTAACGGTAATATTGAAGAAGTGAATGAAGATAAAAAGAAATTAAAAGTAGTTGTGAAAATATTTGGTAGAGCAACCCCTGTTGAGTTGAACTTTATGCAAGTAGAAAAAGTATCATAATTACAAAGTTAACAGATAAAAAAAATGGGCATTTTAAATGCCCATTTTTTTATGTCTTTTACTTATTGTTTTTGGAACTTTATTGTTTTTGAAGTATCGTTATACTTTATTTTCAACATATAAAAACCTGTAGGCATTTGATTTAAATCAATGGAAATTTCTTGGTTAAACGAAAGGTGATTTAATTGTTGCACCATTCTACCATCAACACTATAAATGGTTAGGTCTAGAATAGAATTTTCAAGTGTTAGATTCGATAATATCATTGAAGAGTAGGCTGGGTTTGGATATATAATAAAATCGTTATCTACTAAGATTGATTGTTCATTGGAATTCTCATTGACTGGTCTAAGTGGGCTTCCACTTAAACAGCCATTATAGGCTTGTGCTACCATCACACCAGCATTAGTAGTTGGTGATGCAATAAAATAATCTGTAGAAACAGTAGGTGAAATTAATATATACCCACTGCCAGGATCTGCATCTAATTTTACACTAGAAGTACTAGAAGTTGTTGTTTGTCCTGATGTTTTAATCCAAGTAGAAGATTCTGTTAACGCTGTAGAATAATTCCCTGTGATTGTAAGTGCTCCACTGCATGTAGGACATGTAGTTAAACATGGAGCTGTATTTACATTATCGCGAATTAAAATACGAGGTTGGCTACCAAATCCTAAATTAAAATTTATTCCAATACCACCTATTAAATGACAGTAGCTCATAATAGTACCACCTCCTATAGGATTTGCAGGAAATGAATTGCAATTGCCTTCTTGGTAAGCAATATTATAGTTGCCACCGCAGTTATCAATACGTGTATTGTTGCCATTCCATGCGCAAGCATGTGTATGAGGCGAGCCCATATTGTGGCCCAGTTCGT
>JBIIJQ010000066.1:0-17315 GCA_044233655.1 Chitinophagaceae bacterium
GGTGTAAGTGTTGTAGATAAACTTCCTGATACACCTGTTTTGTAATAATTGGATGAGCAGAAAACATCTAGCCATGCAATACCGCCTCCAACACCTCTTGTAGTCAATAAATGAGCTAAATCACCTACAAAACCATTGTTGCTTTTTTGGGTGCTAAATTCTGTTAACATATCTGAGGTTGAGTTGAAAGCAGCATATGGATCCGTAGTTGTCCAAATATTTATTTGTGATATACTAGTAAGAATGGAATCATTCAGATAAAGTGTTGAAACTAAATTGAACAAACCAGTTACAAAATTAGAAGTAGTTGTAGTATTACTTCCATTATCTGAGTATGTTTGAAAATCACATTCAAAATAGATTTTAACACATTTAGTAGTATAAGTTTCTACATTTATGGGTAATTCAATAGGATGATTTGAAGCCACTTTGTTTGCATCACTTGTGTTACATGGTAAAATTTCCTTTACTAGCATATCTTGATCGTTGTATACAATGTATTCATTCTCAATAGGGTTTTTTACATTGCTTTTTCCAATTACATAATTTCCTTGATCAGTTGATATTAAGCCAATAATGTCATTTTCATAAAAACTAATAGAGACTAAAGAATTAGGTTGGCCATTTATTTTGCCATAATAATAGGATCCAAATTTGTACGAAAATGGTTGTTGCCCATTTTTATCTTGAGTAGTCAGAATAATATCTTCTGTGATGCGATTGTTTTTTACTAGCAAAATAGTTTCCCATTGTCCATCTATTGGAATTTTTAGTGTGATAGGATGATTATTGGAAGCAATTTCATTTAATGTCGAAGGATTTACATTGATTAAATCAAATTTTGAAACAAAACGATTCAATGTATTGAAAGATACAGAAGAATTCACTTGACTAAATAAATCGATTGAATGGAAATCTAATGGTTGGATTCTATCAAGTTGTTGTTGTATAGAAACAAATTCTGCACGTACTTGAAAGAAAAATAGGCTAATGAATATAATTAAGCTTGTTTTTTTCATGAGTAGATTATTTAGAAGTTTGAATGTGTTGTTTCAATAATTCATTCGATTTCTTTAATTCATTCATGTCTTTTTCCATTTTGATAATATAGAGTGTGAGTTCTTCAACTTTCTCCAAAAGTTTTGCATCCATTTGTGCTAAATCAAGTCCATTAGAAACTACATCATCGGCAGAAGGAATCCCAGGCAAATGTTTGTATTCTTTTAAATAGGTTTCGACTTCACTTAAAGGGGATAATTTATAATCATCTGCAAACACATAATCCGACCAATTGCCACTTGTTTTAATAGCCACTTTTATTTTTTCGGTAAGAATACCTTGCTCAACATACAATTTATACCCAGCTGGTGTAGTTGTAGTACCAATTTTAACGAGGCCTCCGTTTGAGATTGTCATTCTGGTTGTATTGTTTGTGCCAAACGTTAATCCACCATTTTCTCTGTTGAAAACATAGGATTCATTCCCAGTGTTCATAATGTCTAATCCATCACCTGCACCATGCCCAGTAGTGGAATTTGTGATTTTGAGTGTATCACTTGTTAAGGCACTATTGATATGAACACTTGCAGCCGGAACTGCATTGCCACCAATACCTACACGTTCTGTACTAGCATCAATATGAAGTTTTAATTTGAAAGTTCCTGCTTTACTAATAGCTAATCCCATATTTCCCGTACTAGCATTCAACATTGGTCCAGTGTTTCCAAACCCAAATGCATTTGCAAATGGATACAAAGTAGAAATTCCTGAATATCCACCTACATAGGCGCTTCCGTATTTTGTATAATTTGCATAATTAGCAGGCACATCGTTTGTTAACCTAAATGTTTGAAAACTTGTAGATGTCGGATTTTCTAAATATAAATTCCCTCCATTAGATGTACGTCTTATATGTAACATAGTAGCACTGCTAGGGTTATTAATGCCGATACCTACAGATGTGCCAGCAATTACATTATTGCCGCTAGAATACAATTGGCCGAATGACAATTGATTTGCCATTAATAGGACCATCATTGAGAATTGAATTTTTTTCATATTAGTTTTATAAATTTTAGTACAAGTTAATAGTTATTTTTAAAAATTGCTAAATTTTAGAAAGTAATTCATGCAATTATTAAGCCAATATGTTCAGCTTAAATTAAAAATAAAAAAAACACAATTGAATGGCAATTGTGTTTTTTGAATAGTTTATTTAATAAAAATGTTACATCACTTTTGACAAAAACTTATAGTATTCCTTTTTGGTGTTGTGGAAATCAGAACTTGTGTCGTTCATCAACTCGATTAAATTTTCATCAGATTCTACCATTTTTACATTTATGTAATTTGGTTTTTCACTTGCTTCTTTCAATAATGCTTCATTTTTTAAATTCACATCGTGGCTCAATTCATCTACATGAATTCCCATAATTCGAAATTTATTTTCGTAATGTTCTATCTCAATCAAAACGTCTTTTGATGTGTTTTTCGATGCGACTTCTTCAAGGCGCTTGCGTAAATAAGCAATTTCAATTTTGAAAAATTCAAGTTCTCTTTTCCAATCAACGCATATTAAATGCTGGTGTGCTAATGTGTCTTTCATGTTTTTAATAATTTTATAAAGCAAAGCTACTTGATAAGTATTATATTAAATTATGATTTCTATCATGTTTTGTATGTAATGTCAAATAAGAACTTAGTTGGTTTAACCAATAGTGCAAGCAATATAATAAGCGAAATAATACTAAATGACTTTTTTACTGAAAGCCATCATATATATTGATTATTTAACCTGTGTAAACTATCTGGACTTAAGAAAGATTTTAAAAAAAATATTATTTAAAAAGCAATTGCTATTACTGTAACAACATGATTTATGTATAAATTAATTTTAAACTATTGTTTTAATAAAAAAAAGTTTTTCTATGTGACATATATCACTGTATAGTTCCAAAACAAATCAGAACTTTGCATTGAAATTAAAATAAATAGAAAATGAAAATCGAACAAATTTATACAGGGTGTATTTCACATGCAGCGTACTATTTAGAATCCAATGGTGAAGCTGCAATCTTTGATCCATTGAGAGAAGTACAACCATATATCCATAGAGCTGAAAAAGATAATGCTAGTATTAAGTATGTATTTGAAACTCACTTTCATGCCGATTTTGTTTCAGGTCATCTTGATTTAGCAAAAAAAACAGGCGCAACTATAGTATATGGCCCCACTGCTAAGCCAGGATTTGACGCATTAGAAGCAGATGATAATCAAGAATTTAAAATAGGTGATTATACTGTGAAAGTAATCCACACACCTGGCCATACAATGGAAAGTACATGTTACTTGTTAATTGATGAAAATGGAAATCAACATGGTATTATTACTGGTGATACCTTGTTTATTGGTGATGTGGGTCGACCAGATTTAGCACAGCATGTTGTGGCAGAATTGACTCAAGAAAAACTGGCTTCGCTTTTATTTGATTCACTTCGTAACCGAATCATGCCATTGAATGATGATTTGATTGTTTACCCTAATCATGGAGCTGGTAGTGCATGTGGTAAAAATATGAGTAAAGAAACCACAGATACTTTAGGACATCAAAAGAAAGTCAATTATGCATTACGTGCTGATATGACCAGAGAAGAGTTTATAAAGGAGTTATTGGAAGGATTAACAGCACCTCCAGGGTATTTTCCAAAAAATGTATTGATGAATATTAAAGGCTACGAAAGTTTAGATGATGTCATGGATCGTGCGAATAAGCCTTTGAATGCAGAAGAATTTGAATTAACTGCAAACAACATGGATGCTTTAATATTGGATGTTAGAAGTCCTGATGATTTTGCAAAAGGTTTTATACCTAATAGTATCAATATTGGTATTGATGGAAATTTTGCATCTTGGGTAGGTACATTGATACCCGATATTAAACAAGAAATATTACTTGTTGCAGAACATGGTCGTGAAGAAGAAGCTGTCATACGTCTATCTAGAGTAGGGTATGATTTTTGTATCGGTTATCTCAACGGTGGAATAGATACCTGGAAAAATGCTGGTAAAGAAATCGATCAGATCGATCGTATTAATGCAAGTGAATTTGAACTAAGAATACAAGAGCAACCTATTGTAATTGATATAAGAAACAAAAACGAGTTTAATGCAGAGCATGTTGAAGGAGCCTTGAATATTCCATTGGATTATATCAATGAGCATTTAGCTGAATTCCCTAAAGATAAGCCTTTCATAATGCATTGTGCAGGTGGATATAGAAGCATGATAGCAGCATCTATTTTGAAATCAAGAGGTTGGAACAATTTTGTTGATGTGGAAGGGGGATTCAAAGCAATCAGTGAAACCAATGTGTCCAAAACTACTTATGTTTGCCCTTCAACGTCAAAGAAATAAGAATTAAATATTTAAAAATAAACAACATGAATTTAGAACAATTAATAAAAGAAAAAAAAGGAACTATTGTTGACGTAAGGAGTTATGAAGAATTTCAATCTGCTCATGCAGTAGATTCAATCAATATCCCCTTACAAGAAATTACAGAAAGAATGGACGAATTGAAAAAAATGAATATGCCCTTATTGCTTTGTTGCGCATCTGGGAATCGAAGTGGTATGGCTGAACGCTTTTTGTCGCAAGCAGGTATCGAGTGTTTAAATGCTGGATCGTGGTTAGATGTTAATTTTATTCAATCTCAAAATAATTAAAAAAATACTATGTTAGGAATACTTAAAAAGTTATTTGGTGGTGGACCATCGGTCGATTATAAAGAATTAGTTCTCAATGGCGCTATTATATTGGATGTAAGAACAACGGGTGAATATTCATCTGGGCATATCAAAGGAGCCATCAATATACCTGTAGATCAACTAAGCAAAAACTTAGCTAAATTGAAAGATAAAAACAAAACCATTATTACTTGTTGTGCCTCTGGTATGCGAAGTGCAAGTGCCAAAGGAATTTTGAAATCGAACGGATATACTGATGTGCATAATGGTGGTGGTTGGAGTAGCTTGCAGTCAAACATTATTTAGGAATGAAGCAACTTATTTTAACCAATTGGAATTTTATGCGTGTACTTCGATTAGTAGCTGGTATTGTATTATTGATAAGTGCTTTCATGCATCGAGATACATTAGTTGGCGCCTTTGGTTTGTTTTTTATGAGTCAAGGTATTTTTAATTTTAATACTTGTGGTATGGGAGGATGTTATACAAACTCTTGTGCAACGTATAGGCCATCGGATTCGACAAATGAGAAAAAGGAATTATTTGTTGAGGTAATTGAATAATTCTTTTTTTAAATAGGAGTGAAGTAAAAGTCTCTTTTACAAAATTATATAGACACAAAATTAATTTGTTCTCGTTGGTAATAATTTCATTTTTCTTGTTCTTAAAATAGATTGACAAGAAAATCAAAGAAATAAGAATATGCTACACATCGAATACACACAGCCAATAAACACCAATTGACAAGTAACTTTGGTTCTACTCCAAAACCATATCCAATGCCAATACTTGCAGGAGCTCCTAAAATAAATGTTCCTACAAAGCCTACTCCAACAACTCCATATTTAGCCCACAATTTCTGAATCATTTTATCTTTGTTAGAAGCTAATTTAGGCGGTTTGGGTTTTCTGAATTTAGAAATAAAAGCTCTTATTTGCTTTCCCAAAAAAGCAGCTACAAACACACCGGCTACACCTCCAATCAACGTAGAAATGCATATAACATGAGGAGATAATTTAAATGCAATACCCGTAGCTATAGAAACATAGATTTCAAAGCTTGAAAGTAGAATGACAGTAAGGATTTTATAAACCATTTCTCTATTTGTTTGCGAAAGTAAAGCAAACTGAGATACAAAAAATGTTTTATTATATTAATGAAACATATGATCATTAAGGCTTAATATATACTTTTACTACTTTTTCAGTTATATTGCTTGCATGGTCGGTTGCTTTAATTGTAATCTTCATCCAAGTTAATCCTGTAATGCCAATTGGGAAATAATGTGAATGAAAGGCATAGCTCGTTTGATCCATTACATTGGGTGTAGACTGGAACAATATGGCATTTGATGAATCCAATAGGTTAACTTCCAGCGAATGCAATGACGAATTATCAGAAGCCGTAAATTCGATATGAAGCTCAGATTCAACTGATAATTTCAGAGTATCCAAATCAGTAGGTTCCACTATTGCTATAATAGGGTTCGTCGTATCCGATGATGATTTGTTTTTTTTACACGATGTAAACGAAATGAATGTTATGAATGATAAGATGAATAATGACATTGTTTTAAATGTATGTTTCATGTTTATTGTTTTTTTTGAATGTTTAAAAAAGTAAAATAAAACTCAAAGCAAATCGAGTACGACTTGTGATATGTCCTTCTCCATATCGACCTGCTAATGGCTGCTGAAGAAACAACGTCAATGCATTTTTTTTGAAATAGGTATCAAAGCCAGCATTTGCAAATAGAAAATGGCCACCTGTATAATCCTCTTTAATTGAATTGAGTTTATCTTGGAATGCATATTCTAAATTAATTCCGGTATGTGGTATGAATGTAAATGATGTTGTTTTTTTCTGTAAAAATATTCGAGAGGTCGCATTGAATCGATTTCCAAATTGATACCCCATTTTATTCTGTGTATTGAATTTGTAATTAAATTCTGTATTGTAACCTAATTTTTTATGTCTAATCGTATACATTACATTCATAGGAATATCTATTGATCCTGAACCAAGTTGTATATTTTGATTGAGTAAAATATTATCCTGTAATTGTTTTGATTTTCCAGTGGGCAATTTTACTCCAACGCCTGCTTGAAGACTATGTTGCCAAGTGGATTGATTATTTGAAGGCTTTATCAATACATAACTAAGCATGAGATTCATATCGCCAATTCCATGTATCTGTGTAGTCTTATGTTGTTCAAATCGTTTATTGATATTGTATGGGATTGAGCCAAATACTTGAAGCCTCTTTTTAATAATCATTCTACCCCATAGTTCTGTAGAATGAAAAGTTTCATCACTAGGTCCATAATGAATGTCATTCAATTTATGTGGTGAAGAATGGAAACTTTTGAATTGGTACTTGATTCCTATAAAGTGCCTAGTAAAAGAGGGGAGTATTCCAAAGTTGTTGGTAGACCCCGAACAACTACATACATCACAAGCAATCAAATTGCTTGAAAGCATTCCCATTATGAGAATGCAGATTAATTTTTGCATATAAAATTTATTAATTAATGAATGATAATTACAGTATTAGAATTAACATACTTCATTAATAGGAGGTTTTATGCTTTTAAAATGATAGTTGAAACAATAAAAATTAGATTTATAAATATATTCATTCATTGAAGTAGAATGAATCGAGTGAACTAATTTTAATTCATCATGAATACTTATAAATTGGTCAATTTGTTGAAATTTGATTTGGCTTTGTTTACCTGAATCGTTTTCATTTTCAGCATGCATTTTTTTGATCTGTTTTGCCAATTGACATTTTCCTTTACACTGTATTTCAGGTTTTAATACATTGACACATTGAGTAGCCGTGATATATTCTCTATTCAATTCCCAACTTGCGGTCATTATTATGGTAGAGAATAATTGAATTAACAATAAAGAAAATAATATAATAGCTGAATAAATGCGCATAGTCTAAACCATAGAAGGGATCTCTTGAGGATACAATTTATTATCTAGTTTATGTTTCACAGCTTTGAAGGCTTCTATTGTTTCTTTAATATCTTGCTCAGTATGAACAGCAGTAGGAATTAAACGTAAAATAATATGCCCCTTAGGGATAACAGGGTATACGACGATAGAACAAAATATATTGTAATTCTCACGCATGTCTACAATCAATTGAGATGCTTCAATCACTCCTCCATGCATATAAACTGGGGTTACTGGAGAATTTGTTTTGCCTATATCAAATCCATTTTCAGTTAATTGACTTTGCAAGGAACGTACATTTTTCCAAAGTTGTTCACGTAATTCTGGTTTGCTACGTAACAATTCAAGTCGTTTTAAATTGCCAACAACCAAAGGCATCGGTAATGATTTTGCAAAAATTTGTGAACGTAAATTATAACGTAAATAATTGATGACATCTTTTTCGCCTGCGACAAATGCACCTATGCTTGCCATGCTTTTAGCAAAGGTCGAAAAGTAAACGTCAATTTTATCTTGACATCCTTGTTCTTCACCTACACCTGCACCAGTAGCACCCATGGTGCCAAATCCATGTGCATCATCCACTAATAATCGGAAATCGTATTTTGATTTTAAATCACATATTTCTTTTAATTTACCTTGATCGCCAGCCATACCAAAAACGCCTTCAGTGATCACTAAAATTCCACCGCCAGTTTCTTCAATCATTTTTGTAGCACGACCCATTTGCTTTTCAAAATCTTCCATATCATTGTGCTTAAACACATAGCGATGTGCAGGTACCATGCGCAACCCATCAAGGATACATGCGTGACTCTCTGCATCATATACGACTACATCGCGTCGGCTACAAAGCGAATCTACTACAGATGCCATTCCTTGATAACCAAAATTCAATAAAAAACCATCTTCTTTGCCTACAAATTCGGCTAATTCATTTTCAAGTTGTTCGTGTAAAACTGAATTACCACTCATCATACGAGCACCCATTGGATATGCAAGTCCCCATTGTGCTGCTGCATCTGCATCAGCTTTGCGAACTTCCGGATGATTTGCTAAGCCGATGTAGTTATTTAAACTCCATATGACTCTTTCTTTTCCTCTAAAAATCATTCGATTACTAATTTCACCTTCTAAACGTGGAAAAGCAAAGTAACCATGCGCTTGATCTTGATATTGACCTAATGAACCTTTGTTTTTTGAAAACTTTTCAAATAAATCTGCCATATTGTAATTTTGATTTTGCAAAAATAATCAAAAATTAATGGTATTGTCATGCATAATTACCATTTTTACAAATCAATTATAAACAAATGCGATATATTCCTATACTCTTCTTATTAATCTCACTTAAATTAAATGCACAAAAAACTAAAAATGTTGATAGACCAAAATTAGTAGTTGGGGTAGTGCTTGATCAAATGAGACCAGATTTTTTATATAAATATCAAAATAATTTTTCTTCTAAAGGATTTTTAAAGCTATTGAACGAAGGAAATGTTTGTCAAAATGCATTTATAAACTATCTGCCTTCATATACTGCACCTGGGCATACATGTATTTACACTGGTAGTGTGCCTGCCTTGCATGGTATTTCTAGCAATGATTGGATTGATAAAATGACAGGCAATACTGTATATTGTACTGCAGACGCATCTGTAAAATCGGTGGGAGGTACTCAAAAAGCAGGTAAAATGAGTCCTAAAAATCTTTGGGCTAGTACTATCACAGATGAATTAAGATTGCATTCCAATTTTAAATCAAAAGTTATCTCAATCTCCGTTAAAGATAGAGCCGCTATTTTACCTGGAGGGCATACATCGAATGGTAGCTACTGGATGGACGATAGTGAAGGCGTGTTTATGACAAGTACTTTTTTTATGAATCAATTGCCAGAGTGGGTTTCTAGATTTAATCAACAAAATAATTCAAAATCGTATATGCAAAAAGAATGGAATACGATATTGCCAATCCCTTCTTATACCCATTCTACTCAAGATGAAAATGCATACGAAGGTCGTTTTACGGGAGAAAATACTACTTCATTTCCTCATAAAACATCATCATTAAAATTAAGCGATATTAAAAAGACTCCTTACGGAAATGACATCTTATTTGACTTTGCAAAAGAAGCAATTCTAAATGAAAAATTAGGAATGGGAAATGAGACTGATTTTCTTGCGATAAGTTTCTCGTCCACCGATTACATAGGGCATATGTATGGTCCTAATTCTATAGAATTGGAGGATACTTATGTAAGAATGGATAAAACTATAGAAGAATTAATCAGTTTTTTAAACGAACAATTAGGACAAGGAAATTATACCTTATTTCTTACTTCAGATCATGGAGTGGCTCACAATCCTCAATATTTACTAGATCAAAAAATGCCTTCAGGTTTCTTTTATGGATCTACACTTAAAACAAATTTAAATAAACATTTAGGCCAAATATTCAAATCAAATGAATTGATAAAAGATATTTCAGAAAACTTCATATGGCTCAATGATGCTCAAATAGATAGTTTTAAAATAAACAGGCAATCAGTCATAGATGAGATACGTTCAAATATTCGTTCCTATGATGAAATTCAATTTGCAGTTGATATGCATAATATACAGCAAGCACCACTTCCCGAAAAAATTAAAGAAATGGCTATCAATGGCTATGTATCAAAACGCAGTGGCGATATTTTACTCTTACTAAAACCATCATGGCTCGATGCTTATGCCAAAACAGGTACTACACATGGAACTTGGAATCCCTATGATACACATATACCACTAATTTGGTATGGATGGGGGATTCAAAAGGGGGTTACAAATCGAGAAGTTTATATGACTGATATTGCAGCAACTTTAGCTACATTATTACATATTCAGATGCCAAATGCATGTATTGGAAAGACAATCGAAGAAGTAATTAAATAAAGGTCACAAACTGATTTTTGCTTTTAACAAATCCATATTGACATTTCACAAAGTTGTAATTTCTTATCTGAGTCAATGAACTAAGTTTGTTTTTACAAATTAGATGATATGAGCAGATATGTAAGCGTATTATTTTATGTGACTTTTTTATTTAGCTGTACCTATTTATTATCTCATCTTTCTTCAAAGGAAGTAAGAGAGAGTGCACATTATACAAACAAAACCAACGACTTAAAAAAATACGAATTAACCAATTCAAATTCAAATGATGATATGACTACCAGTAAAAGTCTAATCAAAAATTATGAATAACCCTTTTCCAACCCCAACCTGAGAAGCCGGATGAAATCTTTCATTCGGTTTTCTTTTTGTATCAAAAAATCCTATATCAAAATATAATTTTAGGATTACCTTTGTGAGAATAATCTGTAGCGAATGAAACAAGCCTTGACTCCTTCAAGACAAGAAGTAATGTTATTTTTGGAAAAGGAAGTAGAATTGACTGGTAGCAAATACTTGAGTTCTATTGAAACCAATTGGCAACCAGGAGAATTGCTTCCTGTAGCAAGTAACGAATCCTTTTTTGAAGAAGTAAAAATATTGCAAGGACAAGCAGAGAATATGGATTATGATTTACTTGCAGTATTAGTAGGTGATACCATTACAGAAGAAGCATTGCCTACTTATGAAACCTGGCTTGGGGCTTTAGAAGGCGTTAAGCAAAATGTACATGGTGGTTGGATGAAATGGATTCGATCTTGGACTGCTGAAGAAAATCGACATGGTGATGTATTAAATCGTTATTTATATTTATGTGGTCGTATTGATATGCCAAAATTTGAAGCATCAACTCAGTTTTTGATAGCAGACGGTTTCGATTTAGATACCAACAACGATCCTTATAGAACCTTCATGTATACTAGTTTTCAAGAATTGGCTACCAATATTTCTCATAGACGAGTAGCGACATTGTCCAAAAAAAGTGGAAACACAATGCTGTCAAAAATATGCGGTCTTGTTGCTGCAGATGAAGCTCGACATGCCAATGCGTATATTTCATTTATTAATAGAATTTTCGAAATCGATACCAATGAAATGATGTTGGCATTTGAAGATATGATGCGTAAAAAAATAGTAATGCCTGCACAGGCTTTACGTGAGTTAGGTGGCGAAATCAATACATTTGCCAATTTTTCCGATGCTGCACAACGACTTGGGGTTTACACAGCTGTTGACTATGTAAACATCATGCGAGATTTAATTAAGGAATGGAATATAGAAAGTTTGACCGGATTGAAAGAGAATGGCGAAAAAGCAAGAGATTATATCATGAAATTACCCGATCGCATGGCTCGTATTTCAGAACGTATAGCAATCCCTGATCGAGAACTTAAATTTAGCTGGATTATTGGATAATAAGTAAATCGTATTAATTAAATTATCTCATTATCTCATGCCCTAATTTATCACGTTTGGTTTGAAGATATTTTTCATTATGGGGATTAGAACATATTTCAATCGGAACATTTTCTACTATTTCAAGGCCATAACCTAGTAAACCAGCACGTTTGCGAGGATTATTAGTAATTAATTTAATTTTTGATACATCAAGCATTCGTAATATTTGTGCACCAATACCATAATCACGTTCGTCCATTTCGAAGCCCAATTCAAGATTAGCTTCTACGGTATCTCTACCTTGTTCTTGTAACTTATATGCTTTTAATTTATTGAGCAATCCTATTCCTCTCCCTTCTTGATTCATATATAATACAAGCCCTTGACCTGCATCTTGCACCATTTGCATGGCGGCTTCTAATTGGTCGCCACAATCGCATCGCAATGAATGTAGAATATCTCCTGTAAAACATGAACTGTGAACACGAAGTAATACTGGGTCGCCAGCTTTCCAATCTCCTTTTTTTAGAGCATGATGCAGTTCATTGGTTTTTAAGTTTTTGAATGTGATTAATTCAAAATCACCAAATTTAGTTGGCATATGAACTCTTATTTGTTCTTCAACCAAGTTTTCAGTTCTAAGTCTATATTCAATTAATTCTTCAATTGAGATTATCTTTAAACCATGTTCAATGGCTATTTCTTTTAAGCGAGGTAAACGAGCCATTTCGCCATCTTCATCAATGATTTCTACAATAACCCCTGCAGGTTCGAATCCCGCTAATCGTGCTAGGTCAATAGCAGCTTCTGTATGTCCTGCTCTGCGTAATACACCTTCTTTGCGTGCGCGTAAAGGGAATATGTGACCTGGTTTTGCTAAGTCATTTGGTTTTGTATCTGGATGAATTAGTGCTTGAATCGTTTTTGCTCTATCATGGGCCGAAATGCCCGTAGTGCAACCATGACCAATTAAATCAACAGAGACAGTGAAAGGCGTTTGATGTAGTTCTGTATTGTCTTTTACCATCAAATTGAGGTCTAATTCGTTGCATCTATCTTCGCTCAATGGAGCACAAATAAGACCTCTGCCGAATTTACTCATAAAATTAATAATTTCAGGAGTTACATTATGTGCAGCCGTTAGAAAATCGCCTTCGTTTTCACGATCTTCGTCATCAACTACTATTACAAGCTTGCCATTTTTAATATCTTCTATTGCTGATTCTATGCTATCTAACATGGGAGCAAAGTTACATGATTATTAGAATATGACCATGTAGAATACCTTGAATCTATATCGAGTTTAGTTATAATCTAACTTTTTAGATTAAAAAGTGAAATATCCATTTGGTTACCTAGGTTAGTTGATCCATGGCTATTTTCAAATTGTTTAACATTTGCGGTATTTCTTCAATATGACACGTGCCGACACTTAATCTATACCATTCGCTGTCTGCATTTGCACCAAAGGCTGCAAATGGTACAATTGCGATGGAAGCATTATTTAATAAATAGGATGTCATGTCTTCGGTTGTTTTTATTTCAACACCATCACGAGTTTTTTTATTTTTAAATGAAAAGCGTATCGTTAGGTACATAGCAGCTTTTGGTGAAATTGCATCAATCGGATAACCTAAGTTTTTGAGCTGAATAATTCCGTTATAAATGGCAGTTAGCCTTTCATGAATGGCATGCTTTGTATTCGTTAGAAACTTATCAACTTCAGAATCTTTTTGTAAAAAGAGAGCTGTTCCGAACTGTTCGGCCATTGGGCTCCATGCTCCAATATGACTTAAGATTCCTTTCATTTTATCAATCAATTCGGATGGACCAAATGCCCAACCGACTCTTACACCCGTAGCACAGAAGGCTTTACTTATGCCATCAATAAAAATTGTATACTCTTTTAATTCGGGATACAAACTCACAGGATTGTAATGGACTGATTCGCCATAGGTTAGTGTCCAGTATATTTGATCATATAAAATAAATAATGGTTTTTGACCTTCCGTTCGAGTCTTATTTTCTGCAAGTACAGCTTCGCAAATTTTACTTAATTGATCTTTAGAAAAAACCGTTCCTGTAGGGTTTAAAGGGGAGCATAATGCAAGTAATGATGCATCTTTAAAATGTGGAATTAATTCTTCCGCAGTAGGTAAAAAGTTATTCTCGGCTGTGGTTTCGACTACCATATGTTCGCCTGAAACAAAATGAGTGTAGTGATTATTATTCCATGAAGGGACAGGGTAAATTACTTTTTCACCTTCATTACATATAGATCGATAAGCAGCATATATGAGTGGTCTGCCACCACCCGAAATAAGAAATGAAGATGATGGATAATCAAGTCCTAGTCGCTGTTTAATAAAATTAGCTACAGAATCCCTTAATGGAGCAATACCATTGGCAGGTGGATAATTAGTTTTTTTGTTTCGATAAGCATTCACTATTTCATCTTCCAAGGATTGAGGGATAGGGAATATGCTAGGGTCAAAATCACCAATTGTAAAGTTGTAAATTTTGGCACCATTTCGGATTTTATCATTTATTTCGTTCCCAAGTTTAATGATTTCTGAAGGAATTAATGTTTCAGCTAAATGAGATAATTTTAACATAAGACTAAGTAACTACATTTTTGATAAATGACATAATTACCAAATTGATTTTTAATAAAATGTTCGAAAAAATGAATTTAAAAAGGGTAGCCTATTGCTAAATTATAAATGCCGCTTTTGTATTTCAATTGATCAAATGCCCATCCGGAATTGGTAGTAATTTGAGGTTGTTTGATAGGATAAGCTAAGTCTATTCGGAATACAAAAAATGAAAAATCGAGTCGAAGGCCAGCGCCAGCCGAAATGGCAATATCTTGCCATAAATAATTTTTATTGATTTCACCACCTATTACATTGGGTGATTTATGAAAGAGCCATATATTCCCAGCATCTACAAATGTAGCTCCTTTTAGATTGATAGCGCCAGAGAACAATTTTAATAGGTTAAATCTAAATTCGGAATTAGCTTCAAATTTAATGTCACCCGTACGGTCAATGACTGTTGATCCAGCACTGTATGATGAATCAAGTGAACGCCCAGGTCCAACCCTACGAGCTCTCCAGCCTCTATTACTAAATGCACCACCTGCAGAATATTGTTTGATATAAGGAAGAGTTAAATCTTTGCCGGTTGGGATTCCTAAGCCTAACATTACTCGATTCACCCATTGTATTTTTTTCCAGTTTTTATAATTTCTAAAGTCGCCATCCAACTTAAGATATTGTGCAATTGGTTTTAAATTGTTGTTTGATATTTTATTGTATATATAATTTACACCTTGTAATAATGTACCAGCTTCTTCTACACCTATTTTTAAGGATGAGAAATCCTGATACTCATTTTTAAATTTACTTATATATTCAAAGGTCATGTTTTCTCCATAAATGATATTGTTTGAAAATATATTTTCAAGATATTTATTTTCAGATAGTTTTTTCTTAAATGCCTCCCCAAGATATCGTTCAGGCAATCTAGTCAAGGTTAAAAAAGAAGGATTTAGTCGCCAACTTTTTTGAGATGTTTCCTTCCAGGTATATCCAAAACTTCCAGACACATTGACAACAGTATAATTTTGTATACGTTGAATAAAACTATAGTTGAGTCCTAAAATGGTAAATGGCAAATTGCGCTTATTGAATATACGTTGATTAAATGGGACTATGAATTTTGGAAAACTTAAATTAGTAGTAAAATTGGCATTATTTCCAGATTGATAAAACTTTTTAGTACCAGTCAATAAATTATCATTTCTAAATTCTGTTGAGTAAGCTCCTCTAATAAGTAATTGATTTGCACCATGAAATAAATTTTTATTTTTGTATGTGATACCTGCTCCAAGCCCTAATAAGTAGTCTCCATCACTAGTGCTTATATCTGTCATACCTACAATATCCATTTTAGGCGACGTGTTGAGAACTAAATAGCAATTGAGTTTTCCAGGTAATAATGAATCTTTATCAAATCGAAAGTTGACAAACTGGAATACCCCTAATTGGTTAAGGCGATTAACTGTTGCTTCTAAATCTTTATTATTATAAATATCACCCACTTGCATTAGTATATTTCGTACAATTACGTTTCGATTTATAGGAAGTGATTTGTATTTAAAATCAACATTGTCTAGTGTATTTTCAGTATAGCTAGTTCGGGTATCATACTGTGAATTATAATCTATAATTTCTACTTGAATTTTATTGATTGTATACAATTGGTTATACGTAGAGTCCTTCGATTTAAGGACTCTAAGCATTACATTTATTGAATCATTCGAGGTTTTATTATTGTTGTCGTAAGTGCTTATTTGAGAAAAAGGATCATCTAATAATCGTTTGATTTTTGACCTGTCTATTGTATCTATGATAAATGATATGTTGTCTGTTTTGAAATCGTAATATCCAGCACTTCTGATTAATTTATAGAGTCGCTCTCTCTCATTGCCACATTTGAAGTGATTGAATTCTTCACCTTTTACCAAAAAGCTTTTTGGAATATTATTAAGTATAATTGATAGAATAGAATTGTTTTCACACTCATAGGTGATATCTTTAATATAATAATTTTTACCGGCATTGATAGTATATTGAACAGTGCTGGTTTTAGGTTTCTGAGATGGAATGATTGTGTCCAACACTGTATTGTAAAAATAGCCTTGATTAATCATGAATTGAGTAATCATTTGTTTGGATCGTTCTATTTCAAATGAATCCACAAGAACAGGTTTTTCTACTTTTCGTTTTTGTAGTTTGCTATTTAATGTGTCTCGTTTATATAAAGCGTATCGATTATTGTATTTCCACAATTTGTAGTTTGGTAGAAAATCTAAATCGAGTAAATGGGTATTAGGTTGAGGGCTAGTGAGTGTAAGAATTGAGCTTTCGAGTTCGCCTTTGTTTTTAATAGGTTTAGCTGTTTTAAGAATTACCTTATTTTCTTTCAGTAAAGTTTGATTTTCAGTTAAGTGTTTGGTATAATTGCAGGAAGCAATAGAAATGCTGATAATAAACAGGCAAATGAATTTATATGTAGTTGTTTTATTAAAGGGCACTTTTCTATTTACAATGGTATGATTACAAAAGCGCAAGTTAAACATATTCGTTCATTAGAAGATAAAAAAAGCAGATTAGAATCTGGAGAGTTTGTTGTAGAGGGCGAAAAAATGGTGAATGAATTAATTCATTCCGAATATATTATAAAAGAAGTTTTCGCATTGGATGAATGG
>JBIIJQ010000083.1:0-12926 GCA_044233655.1 Chitinophagaceae bacterium
ATTCTCCGAAATGCCAATAAATTACCCAAAGCTATCGCTGTTCATGAGATCACTGATTTTGAACTAGAACGGATTAGTTTTTTATCCTCTCCTAATAAAGTACTTGCAGTAGTAAGTTTAAAAAAAGATAAGGAGGTAGTTGATTCCAATATTACATTATTATTGGATTCTGTTCAAGACCCTGGTAATATGGGTACTATCATTCGAATTGCAGATTGGTTTGGCATTAGCCAACTAGTGTGTAATGGTGCTTGTGCTGATCCTTATAGCCCCAAGGTTGTACAATCTTCAATGGGGGGCATCTTTCGAGTCAACATTCTATTTAAAAATGGAATTGAATTTTTAAATCAACATAGTTCTATTCCATCCTATGCAGCTTCCTTGAATGGAACTCCATTAAATGAAATAGGAAAGATACAAGCTGGAATAATAGTAATAGGGAATGAATCAAAAGGGATAAATGAGGAATTATTAAATAGATGTACTCATATTGTAACAATTCCAAGGTTAGGCAATGCTGAAAGTTTGAATGCAGCAGTTGCAACAGGTATTATTTGTCATTCATTGTTATGCTAAAGTTATTATATATTTGTCAAATAAACTATAATTAATAAAAAAGAGTCTTAAAATTATAAAACACACGATTATGAAAAAAATATTATTATTTGTATTGATGATTATATTGCATCTAAATTCAATAGCTGCAGGATGGAATAAAGCTATGCTAAGATTAAAAGAAGATAGGGGGAGAGCTATTTCAATTACAATTGACGGTAAAAGATTTAATAAAATAGGAAGAACAGTTACGGTGAATGATTTGGCACCTGGGAGACACATGATTAAAATATATAGATACAATAGCAATGGCTATGGTTATCAAAATGGATTACTTATCTATCAAGGTGAAATAAAGGTAAATCCTGGTCATATCTATTATTGTACTGTTTCTCGAAATGCCATGGATATTGAAGAAAATTGTTGCATTGATAATTATGGCAATTGGAATAACAATGATAATTGGGAAAATTGGGATGAAGGTGAACACAACTGGAATAATAACACTCAGTGGAATCAACATAATCAAAACAATTATGAAGAGAATACTTGGAATGATTACAATGGAGGGATGAGCAACGGTCGATTCCAACAATTAATTGATCAAATAAGAAAAGCTTCATTCGAATCATCAAAAGTAAGCGTTGCTAAGCAAGCTCTTAGAAACAATAATATATCTGTAGATCAATTAAAATCGATATTAAATGAATTCTCGTTTGAAAGTACTAAACTTCAGTTTGCAAAAGATAACTATTCTAAAGTGATTAATAAGCGTGATTTCTTTTTAATCAATGATGTATTTACATTTCAAAGTAGTAAAGATGATTTGAATCAATTTCTTG
This sequence comes from Chitinophagaceae bacterium, assembly GCA_044233655.1. Taxonomy (GTDB): domain Bacteria; phylum Bacteroidota; class Bacteroidia; order Chitinophagales; family Chitinophagaceae; genus OLB11. Next base: position 1,398 of record JBIIJQ010000083.1, read on the forward strand.
AAAGGCAACAACGATAAGTCGTTGTTATTCATAAAAAAAACCTTCAGGATTTCTGAAGGTTTTTTTATGAATTTAATATTTATTATGCTACCGCTTTGTTTACTAGCTCAGCAGCTTCACTTAATAAGATAGCGCTTTGTACTTTTAAGCCTGATTTTTCAATAAGTTCTTTAGCAGCTTCAGCATTGGTGCCTTGTAATCTTACAATTACTGGTACTTTGATTTCTCCAATGGCATTATAAGCATCTACAACTCCTTGAGCAACACGATCGCATCGTACGATACCACCAAAAATGTTGACTAAAATAGCTTTTACATTAGGGTCTTTTAATATTAAACGAAATCCTGCTTCTACGGTTTGAGCATTGGCACTTCCACCTACGTCAAGAAAGTTGGCTGGTTCACCACCGCTAAGTTTAATCATATCCATCGTTGCCATCGCAAGTCCTGCACCATTTACCATACATCCTACGTTCCCATCTAATTTTACATAGTTGAGGTTGCTTTCACTTGCCTCAACTTCAGTAGGATCTTCTTCTGACTTATCACGAAGTAATTCAAGATCTTTATGACGAATCAACGCATTGTCTTCTAGATTCATTTTACAATCCACAGCAATTATTTTATCATCACTGGTTTTAAATAGTGGATTAATTTCAAGCATATCGCAATCCAAACCAATAAATGCATTGTATAGATTTGTCACGAATTTCACACAGTTTTTAAATGCTTCTCCAGAAAGACCTAAATTAAAGGCAATCTTTCTTGCTTGGAAGGGCATAAGCGGTGAACCTGGTTGAATCCATTCTTTAAATATCTTTTCAGGGGTATCATGTGCAACATCTTCAATGTTCATGCCACCTTCAGTGCTATACATGAAAACATATTTTTTTGTTTGTCGATCCAAAAGAATAGAAAGATAAAATTCCTTTTGAGGTTGAGGCCCATCATAATAGGCATCTTCAGCCATAAATAATTTAGAAACAACTTTGCCAGCATCTCCTGTTTGAAGTGTTACGAGCGTATTGCCTATCATATTAGTTGCAGCTGCCTTGGCGCCTTCTTCAGATTTAACTACTTGAACGCCATGCTGTTCTGGTACTTCAATGAAAGTACCTTTACCGCGTCCTCCTGCATGGATTTGGGCTTTAACAACTACAAATTTGCAATTGGTACGTGTGCTGATTTCGTTGTAGGCATTTACAGCCTCTTCAATGCTTGTGCAAGCAGTCCCATTTTGAACTGGAACATTGTATTTCTTCAATAATTCTTTTGCTTGATATTCGTGTAAATTCATTCAATATTATTTTTTAATTGTGCAAATTTAGTTTTCTTAAACTCAATAAACTACGATTCTAAGTTATTTATTTTTGATAACATTCTTAATTTAGCGATGTTTTTCATATTTAAATGTAAATAATAAATAAAATGAAGAATTAACATTTCCAATTTGAATTTAAGAATACTATATTTGCTTCTACTTAGTGAATTATACTTTACTCATATATGTGCTTGGAGCTTTTTTTGTGTCATTAATAACGCAGTATTTAGTTATTGATTTATCACATAAGAAGGGTATTTTTATTGATGATCATATGAGTGATCTTCCACAGAAGTTACATAGCGAACCCACTCCTCGTATAGGAGGTCTTGGAATTTTTGTCGCTATTCTCTTCATGGCCAAAGACTTAGAATTAGGACTTTATCTGTTGTTGTGCCTAATACCAGCTTTTTTAGCAGGTTTTTTAGAGGATTTATTTGCTAAAATTTCACCTTCTAGAAGGTTATTGATAATGAGTATTTCTGGCATTATGGCTATCTATTTGATAGATGCAGTTGTTGTTGATTTTGGCTTTATTGTAGTTCCATATTGGGTAGGGATACTCGTGACTATGGTAGCAATAATTGGTTTAATCAATGGTACCAACATGATAGATGGATTTAATGGCTTGTCATCGGGGGTTTCGTTTTTGATTTTTAGTGCTTACTTTGTTATCAGTATTATAGTTAAAGACGAAGTGATGGCATATATCTGTCTAATATGTATGGCAGCGATTTTGGGCTTTTTAGTTTTCAATTTTCCATATGGAAAAGTATTTTTAGGTGATGGGGGTGCCTATAGTTTAGGATTTTTATTAGCAGTATTATCCATTATTATTGTAAAACGAAATCATGAAGTTTCCCCATGGTTTGTATTGGTTTGTTTGATTTATCCTGTTTTTGAAGTTATATTTTCATTTACTCGAAGGACCTTAGTTCATCGTCTTTCGCCATTGTATCCAGATTCTAAACATGTGCACCAATTAATATTTAGAAACATTGCTAATCAAAATAATCCTAAGACAACTCTTATGATTTATCCAGTTGTGATACTTTTTAATACACTAGCTGTAATTTTTTATCAAAATATGATAGCGTTAATTGTTATTTCACTGATATTTATAACTCTTTATACATTATTCTATTTTTATTATTCAAGAAAGGAAATTTCAACAAGAAAAGTTGAATCGAAGACTTAAAAACTATACATTTGCATCCAAAATAGCTATAAATGTATAAAGATCTTATCACTAAAAAAGAGAAATTAGCAGTAATTGGTCTTGGATATGTAGGACTTCCAATTGCTTTAGAATTTGCAAGAACGATTAATGTAATTGGATTCGATATCAATGCAAAACGTGTTGACATGATGCGTAATAGTATCGATCCTAGTAATGAGCTCACTTCTGAAGCTTTTGAAGGTTGTGCAATAGAGTTTACAGATTCTTTAGACAAACTTAAAGAAGCCAAATTTTATGTAGTTGCTGTACCTACACCTGTAGACCAACATAATGTACCTGATCTAACTCCAGTTTTAAGAGCATCTGAAACTATAGGAAAAGTTATTAAAAAAGGCGATTATGTTGTATTTGAGTCAACGGTTTATCCTGGTTGTACCGAAGAAGATTGTATTCCTGTAATTGAAAAAATATCTGGATTGAAAAATGTTATTGATTTCAAAACAGGCTATTCACCTGAGCGTATAAATCCAGGAGATAAAGAACATACACTTCAAAATGTAATTAAAGTAGTTTCTGGTTGTGATGCAGAATCCTTGGAGGAAATTGCTAAAACATACGAATTGGTAGTAAAAGCAGGTGTACATCGTGCTTCAAGTATAAAAGTAGCTGAAGCAGCCAAGATTATTGAAAATACTCAACGAGATTTGAATATTGCCTTAATGAATGAATTATCAATCATTTTTGATAAATTAGGAATTAATACCTACGAAGTATTGGAAGCTGCTGGCACAAAATGGAATTTTTTGAAATTTTTCCCCGGTTTGGTAGGAGGGCATTGTATAGGAGTGGATCCATATTATTTAACTTATAAATCCGAACAATTAGGGTATAAATCAAGAGTTATTTTATCTGGTCGTATAATCAACGATGAAATGGCTAGTTATGTTGTGAAAAAAACAATACAAACTATTATTAAATCGGGTGCTGACGTTTCAAAGTCTAAGGTATTGGTAATGGGAACTACATTCAAAGAGAATGTTTCTGACATCCGAAATTCTAAAATAGCTGATTTGGTAAAAGAGTTAAAAGCTTATAGTGTAAAAGTGGATGTTGTAGATCCTCATGCCGATCATGAAGAGTTAATGCATGAATATGGCTATGGACTAACATCTGAAGTTTCAAAAGGATATGATGCTGTAATTGTTGCGGTGAATCATAAAGAATATGCAAATTACAATACTGAATATTTCAATTCTATTTTGGCTGCAAATGGCTTGGTTGTTGATTTGAAAGGTATTTATAGAAATAAATTAGAAAACATCAACTATTGGAGTTTATAGTTTTACAATTGCGAGGTAAAAAATAGTTTATAATTTTTGAACCTAGTTTCGTTTGAAACTAGGTTTTTTATTTCACCCATAATTTCCTTTTTGAAAATTCCAAAAAATGTACTTCCACTTCCACTCATGGCGGCATATACAGCACCAATTTTGTATAATTCCGATTTGATATTATTTAGTTCAGGGTAAGTGGTACATACAGGTTTTTCAAAATCATTAAAAAGTTCATATTTCCAATGACTGGGCTCCATGCTTACGATATCTTTTATTGATTTATTTGGAGTGCTAGGTTTTAACTGCGAAAAGGCCCATCCAGTATTAATATGTATTCCTGGATTGATTATCAAAATGAAATAATCAATTAAATTAACGACAATAGGTTCAAATAGTTCACCTCTTCCACTAGCAAACATGGGTTTGTTGTGAACAAAAAATGGACAATCAGATCCAAGTTGAAGTGCATATGATTCAAGTTGAATTGATGAAAGGTTTAAATTGAAATAAGAGTTCAGGCAATTTAGCATAAAAGTACCATCTGCAGAGCCACCCCCTAACCCTGCACCTGTAGGTATATTCTTTAATAAATGAATTGATAAATCTTTAATCTGTTTAAAGTCTTTTTTTAATAAATAGTATGCTTTTAAAATAATATTATCAGAAGTAGAACCTGGAATTGTAATTCCACTTTGAAAAAATGAAGTAGATTCGGCAGGAATAATTTCTAAAACATCGTGGAGTGCTAATGGCAGAAATACTGTTTCAATATTATGATAACCATCTGTTCTTTTTTCTACAATATTTAATCCGAGATTGAGTTTGCAATTTGGAAAACAAATCATAATGTAAAGCTAATAAAAAAGCCCTGCAAATGCAGGGCTTTTTTGAGTTTTTAATGCGTTTCTATTTGTTTTTCTTTATAGCTTTTTAATTGGTTTACAAGAGACTTAAGTGCTAAGTCGAATGATTCTTCGAATTGTTTGGATTCGTGTTTAACAAAAAAAGTGTGTTTCGGCACATGTACTTTTATCTCAGCGATCTTATCTTTAATTTGATGCACAACATTATCAATTTTTAAAAACACTTCAACATCTACAATGTTGTCATGATATGTTTTTAATTTTTCAACTTTTTCATTTACATGTGCAAGCAATTTTTTATCAGCCTCAAAGCGCTGAGTGCGAATTTGTACGTTCATATTTTTAATTAATTTTAATCTGTTAAAAAATATTATTTTAAAGAGCTACTATGAAGGTACATAAGGAACTTAATATTTCAAATAATTTGTTATCTTTTTTTATAATTCTTGAACTCATTTACATTAGTTTTAACGTTTTGAAATTTAATCACATTTGCAAAATATTAAGTACGATATTATTATAATTGGTGCTGGTCTTGGAGGTCTGGTCACTGCAGCTTTATTATCTAAAGAGGGCAAGAAAGTATTGGTTTTAGAAAAAAACAAACAAATTGGAGGTGCACTTCAATCGTTTGGAATTGATAAAAAACTTTTTGAATCTGCAGTCCACTATATAGGAAGTTTAAACAAAGGTGAAACCCTTCATAAGCTATATGATTATCTTGGCATTTTAAATGATTTGAAATTAAAGCGACTCGATTTAGATTGTTTTGATGAAATTATTTTGAACGATAAATCGTATAAATTGGCCCAAGGACACGATTGTTTTACAGAAACGCTTTCTCAATATTTTCCAACTGAAATCAACGGAATACGTATGTATATAAATGAGGTTAAAAATGTGTGTAGCCATTTTCCATTGTATAATATGCGAATAGGAAGTGCAGAAGAAAAACAACAAGTGATCGGTAAGGGGTTTGATGCTTTTATTAATCAATCTAGTAACAATGGTGAATTAATTCAAGTACTTGGTGGTAATAATCTCTTGTATGCAGGTAATCAACAACAAACTCCATTTTATTTGCATGCATTAATTCAAAATAGTTATATTGAAAGCAGTTGGAAATTTGAAGAGGGTAGCGCCCAATTAGCCATTTCATTGAAAAATATAATCCAGCAACATGGTGGCGAGGTATTTAGAAATCAAGAAGTGAAATTGATTAAAGAAAATCATGGATTAATTCAATATGTAGAAACTACAGATGGAGTTCAATTTATAGCAGATGCCTATATATCAAATATGAACCCTGATTTAACCTATCAAATGCTCGATTCTAATTTAATAAGACCAATTACAAGAAAAAGAATTTCTGCAACGCCGCTTACCAAGTCCTCTTTTATGGTAAATATATCGTTGAAAGAAAATGAAGTCATTTATAAGAACCATAATATTTATTTTCATAAATCGGCAGATGTTTGGTTTGATTTAAAAAGACAAGTCGTTGATGATCCTCAATCATTTGGTATCTTTTTTTATCAGGATAAAAATAATCCTGCATATGCTTCTGCTATATCTATTTTATGTTATAACGATTTCGATGCCTATCAACAATGGGAAAAATCAATGCATACTACCACATATTCTGAAAGTAGAGATGACCTTTATCAAACATATAAACAAAACTTGATGAGTTATTGTATTGATGCTGTTACTGAAATAATTCCCAATTTGAAGCAATCTATTGTCAAAATGGATGCTTGTACTCCTTTAACCTACCGTGATTATTTAAATACCCCTAAGGGAAGTTTGTATGGCTTTCAAACCAATGTTGATGACCTTGCAAATACCACTTACTCAACACAAACTAAAATACCAAATTTGTATTTTACAGGACAAAACATAAATTTACATGGCGTCCTAGGAGTTTCAATTACTGCAATACTAACAGCCGCTGATTTTGTTGGGTTGCCATATCTCGTCAATAAAATTAATCAACATGCCAATAAAAAATAAATGCCACTTAATAAGTGGCATTTATAAGAGATTTTGAAAATGATATTATTTTCCGAATTTTAATTTTTTACCCAAATAAATTCCATTGGGACCTAATTCTTCCTCTATTCTAATTAATTGATTGTATTTTGCCATTCGATCACTTCGTGAAGCAGAGCCAGTTTTGATTTGACCGCAATTTAATGCTACTGCAAGATCTGCAATAGTTGAATCTTCAGTCTCGCCACTTCTATGACTCATAATGGTATTGTAACTAGCATATTGTGCCATCGTTACAGCATTGATTGTTTCACTCAAGCTACCTATTTGATTAACTTTTACAAGTAATGCATTGGCTATATCTTCATTAATACCTCTTTCTAGTCGATTGACATTGGTTACAAATAAATCATCACCTACAAGTTGTACTTTGTCGCCAATAGCTTCTGTTAGCATTTTCCAACCTTTCCAATCGTCTTCTGCCAAGCCATCTTCGATTGAAACGATCGGGTATTGTTTGCACCAATTTTCCCAGAATTTTACTAACTCTTCACTTTTCATTTTTTTACCATCCGACTTTTTAAATACATAACATTTTTGTTTTGCATCCCATAATTCCGAATTGGCTGCATCCATTGCAATTACAATTTGTGAACCAGTTTTGTAGCCAGCACTTTGTATTGCTGTTAATACAGTTTCAATTGCTTCTTCATTGCTTTGGATATTAGGCGCAAATCCACCTTCATCACCCACATTGGTTGAATAACCTTTTTTCTTCAACACATTTTTTAATGAATGAAATATCTCTGTTCCCCAACGTAAGCCTTCACTAAAGCTTTTGGCACCCACTGGCATCACCATGAATTCCTGAAAGTCTATTTTGTTATCGGCATGAGCTCCGCCATTCAATATATTCATCATAGGTACAGGTAAAGTTTTAGCATTGGTGCCACCTATATAACGGTACAAACTTAATCCTGATTCTTCTGCTGCAGCTTTTGAAGCCGCAAGGCTTACAGCTAAAATGGCATTTGCACCTAATTTGCTTTTATTAGGCGTTTTATCCAAATCGAGCATGATTTGATCTATGGTTTGTTGATCTGTAATATCAATACCAATCAATGCATTATTGATAAGTGTATTTACATTTTTAACAGCTTTTAATACGCCTTTTCCGCCATATAATTTCTTATCGTTATCGCGAAGTTCAGCTGCTTCATGTATACCAGTGCTAGCGCCAGATGGAACCGCGGCACGGCCCATTGCACCTTCATCGGTATATACTTCGGCCTCTACAGTAGGATTGCCTCTTGAATCTAATATCTGTCTTGCATGTACATGTGTAATGAAACTCATAAAATTGTGTATTTAAGAGTGCAAAGGTAATTCAAGATTATCCTAAATCCTAAACTTGAAAATCTAAAAAATATATAAAAGTGTGACTATTTCCATTCACCTTTAAATTCCTTTTGGTATTTTTCCCATGGAGTAGTCTTGTGTTTGTTCTCACCAAAGTATTTCAATATCATTTCCATTGTAGGTGTTTCTAAATAGCCTGGCACTGGTTGAGGATTATTGAAATTTTCTTCGAAAAAGATACTGGTTGGGTAACTTAATTTATTGCGCATCCAGTCAGCTGCCAATTCATTTGTTTTGGTTCCAGGTAGCAGTCCATATTTTTTATCTTTAAAGAAAACACTGTCTTTTCGTTCTGCATTATAGTGAATACAATAGTAATTATCGTTTAGATATTTAATTACATTAGGGTGTGTGAATGTTTTTTTATCCATAACCTTGCACCAACCACACCAATCGGTATAAATATCAACATAAACTTTACGAGGCTCAGTTTTCATTTTTTCTTGTACCTCTTCTACACTCATCCAATTGATACCTGTTGATTTTGTTTTGTTTGCCACGGTTGATTTGTTTTGGGCAAAGCTGTTGAGCGTGAAAACTAAGATAGAGAAAACAACAATATTGTATTTTAAATTCATATAAGTAGTATATATTTTGTGATGTACTTTTGTTTGTAAGAATTGCAATATTACTTACATTTTTATTAAATGAGAAAAATAGCTTTAGCCATCACAGGGGCCTCAGGTTCAATCTACGCATATAGTTTTTTGAAAAAAATGACTGACATCAAGGATGTAGAATTAGCACTCGTGATGAGTAAAAATGCTATGGATGTTTGGAAATACGAATTGGACAATGAAGATTATTTAAATTTTAATGTAAAATCATACGAGCCTACTGATTATTTTGCTCCATTTGCAAGCGGGAGTAGTAGTTATGAGGCTTTGGTCATATGTCCTTGCAGTATGGGTACTATTGGTCGTATAGCAAATGGAGTGAGTGATAGTCTTATCACACGAGCAGCTGATGTAATGTTGAAAGAACGAAGGAAATTAATTTGTGTAGCTCGAGATACTCCTTACAATCTTATACACTTGAATAACATGAAAACCATAACTGAAGCTGGAGGTATTATATGTCCTGCATCACCTTCGTTTTATTCTAAACCTACTACATTTGAAGATCTTGCGTCAACAGTTGTAGATAGGGTGATTGGTTTGTTGGGAATACCTATTGAAACGTATCGTTGGAATGAAAATAAATAAACTTATTTCATTTTTTCAATAATAGACGTAGTAGAGTAACCATCTAAAAAAGGAATAATCTCTATCTTTCCTCCATAATTCATTACTTCTTTTGCACCTACAATGGTGTCTATAGTATAGTCTCCACCTTTCACCAATACATCTGGTTTTAAAGTTGTGATTAAATTCAAAGGAGTTTCTTCATCGAAAATAATAACTGCATCTATATATGTATTACATGCTAAATTAAAAGCACGTGAATATTGATCTACTACAGGTCGTTTTTCTCCCTTAAGTTTTTTAACTGATGAATCTGAATTGACAGCAACTATCATTTTGTTGCCATGCTCAGCTGCTTGTAACAAATATGTATTATGACCTTGATGAATAATATCAAAACAACCATTTGTGAATACCACTTTTTTAGAAAGCATGTGCCATTGACTGACTAATCTAGAAAGTGTTTCTAAATTATATATTTTATTTTGTATAAGTTCTAGCTTATTGAGCATTTTTTAATCTATTGTAAAAAGGTAATAATATTAATGAAATTCCACCTCCAAGTATAATAATAAGAGTAGGAACTAGCCAGATAATCCAACTAATGGCAACACTGATTGCTTTGTCGATTCCATATAGAGATACGATTTTCTCTACTAATCCTGTATAGGCCCCCAGCCCTCCGGGTGTTACAATCATACCTACACTGCCAAAGGATAATACAGAAAAGGTTGCATTGACTCCAAGGCCACTTGTTTGTTCAATACTTTGAAATCCAATTAGTATCATGCCAAAATACATAGACCATATTAGTAATGTGTGTATTATAAAACCTTTTTTATTTTTCATGTTTTTGAAACTCATGATGCCTGATAGTACATTTTTTACAATTTGTTTTATTTTTTGTAAAAAATGAAGTTGACTTATTTTTTTTCTAAGTAAATAAACAATCAAAATTAATAATAGCAGAAAGCCTAGGGTAAGCCATAATCCAGTTTTTGAACCAGAAGAAGTGTTAGTACCCATTTTTGACATTAATTCAAATGCAAAATCAATTTGCACTAAAAATGTGATTGCAAAAATGATTAACAAACACAACATATCAAATGCACGCTCCGTAATAATCGTTCCTACTAATTTATCGGCTGGGACCTTTTCATATTTTGCTAAAATGGTACATTTCAATACTTCGCCTAATCTTGGGAAAGCCAAATTGGCTAAATACCCAATCATCACAGCAAAAAATGTATTACTAGTAGAAGGGTTTAGACCCAATGGTTCCATAAGGTATTTCCAACGGACTGCTCGACTCCAATGACTTGTAAATCCCATTATTAATATTGGAATTAATAAAAAATAATTTGCTTTTGAAACAGCAAATTTCATTTTCTCAATGTCTTCAGGTTTTAAATCTTTGACAGAGAGCCATATCAGAAAAAAACCTAAACCTAAAGTAAAGAGATAGGATAAAAAGCTGATTACTTTTTTTGACATATTGAAAGCTAGTTTAGCTTATTTTTCTCATTCGGAAAAATAATAGATGGTTTGAATTTTTTGGCTTCTTCAAAATCCATTAAAGCATATGAAATAATAATAACGATATCGCCTAATTCGACTTTACGCGCAGCAGGGCCATTTAGACAGATAGTTCCACTGCCTTTTTTTCCTTTGATAACGTATGTTTCTAATCGTTCTCCATTGTTGACATTCACTATTTGAACCTTTTCATGTTCGATAAGGCCAGCTGCTTCCATAAGGTTAGAATCTATTGTTACGCTACCGATGTAATTCAAATCGGCCTGAGTTACTTTTACTCTATGGATTTTTGATTTTAATACTTGTATTTGCATTAGGCGACAAAAGTAGGATTTTGTATGAATATATTCTATTTTGTTGTCAAATTAACTCAACCTTTCAAAAATTAAATACGTCTTCATGATAATGTGTGTGTGAATATTTGTTAACATTTGAATGTTTTTCATATTTCTATCATATTTTTATTAATTTAGCAAAACATATAATTTCAAACTATGAAATTTTTTACAAAACTAACGCCAATTTTATTAGCATTTTTGGGGATGACAATTAGCCTAAAGGCTCAATTGCCTGATTGTGCAGGTGCAGATTCTAATCTGTTATTTGTACATGGAGGTCCAGGAATTCAAGCATATGATCCATCCTTGCCTTTATCTGCAACTAATCCTTACACCTATGTAGTAGGTGGTGGTGGTGGTGG
>JBIIJQ010000091.1:0-10303 GCA_044233655.1 Chitinophagaceae bacterium
ACCCACATGGATATGGACTGGGTTATAGCAGCCAATAGTATGAGCGCCGATTTACTGCGACCTACCGCAACCATTTTTGTAGATGTAGCACCTGAGATATGTATTGAACGTATCCAAAAATCGAGAGCGAATATCGAATTGTTTGAAACGCTGGATTTGCTTAAAGCAATACGAAGCAATTACCTCATTGCATTTGAGAAACTTGCCGAACAAGAAAACGTAATACGAATTGATGGCAATCGAGACATGGCTACTGTTGCAGATGAAATCTTTGAGCATGTAAATTCATTATTAGCATAATATTCTTCTCTTTTTGAAATAAAGTATAGCCCTTATTCGCATAATGAGGGTTTGAAAATTATCTTTGCAAAAATAATTTCATTCATGACTCCAAAATACAAACGTATACTTCTAAAATTATCTGGTGAAAGCCTTATGGGTGAAAAATCCTATGGTATGGACCCGCAAATGTTGGCACAATATGCACATGATATCAAATCGATTATAGATATGGGTGTACAAGTGGCCTTGGTAATTGGTGGTGGCAACATCTACAGAGGCATGAATGAAAAAGAAACAGGTATAGAACGTGCTCAAGGCGATTATATGGGTATGTTGGCGACCGTTATCAATGGAATAGCGATGCAGAGTATGCTTGAAAAAGTAGGTGTACAAACCCGCTTACAAAGTGCCATCAAAATGGATCAAGTGGCAGAACCATTTATCCGACGCAGAGCCATTCGACATCTTGAAAAAGGTCGTGTGGTCATATTTGGTGCAGGCACAGGCAACCCTTATTTCACTACCGACACTGCAGGCTCATTGCGCGCTGTAGAAATCAATGCAGATGCGATACTTAAAGGTACTCGTGTAGATGGTATTTACGACAGCGACCCCGAAAAAAATCCAAATGCTGTAAAGTTTGATACCTTAACTTTTGGTGAAGCTATTTCTAAAAATTTGAAAGTAATGGATATGACAGCTTTCACATTGTGTCAAGAAAACAAAATGCCTATCGTAGTGTTTGATATGAATACATCGGGCAATTTGAAAGAAATCGTTTGTGGCGGTGCTTTAGGAACTGTAGTGAAAGATTAAGGTAATAATAGTTTTTGATTTTCGTACTTGTTGATCTTCTTGGCCAACAACACATTCTGTTTAAAAAGGCAAGCCACTTTTCAACTATAGTTGATTCGCATTTATTAATGCATATTAAAAATTGAATTCTTGAATTAAACATACTTCCCAAGCATAGTGAGCGAAAATATTTTAAACTATTCTGCTTAAATGTTTATATTTTCACATAGAATGCGAGAACGGTGGGTTTATAAAACCGTTGAGGTTTTTCATTGCAAAAATTGCGTTACTTAATTAATTCAAACTTGGCTCGCTTATATGATCGATAGCCCCCCAGATACATATCCACTTTTCCTGAGTACCAGCCATCTCCCAAAGGCACCAAATCTTCTACTACAATGCCGACAGTTGGTACGCCATTTTTTTCATCGCTAATGGAATTCAATAAATCATAGGGGCTTTCGTCTTTAAGTACTCGCACTTTACTACCCTTTGGAAATTCAACATTAGCAGCTTCTTTAACCCCTTTTTTGATAAATCCGTCTTTTACACAACGCACACTGAGGCCATCTTCCTCGGTAAAAACCACATGATCTCTTACCAATTTCAAATTGTCGATACCCAACATATAACTCCATACGGTCATACCCAAATCATCTTCACTCTTGGTGGCAGTCCACATGGCAGCTAATGTACCCGTGGACTTAAATTTGCCATCCGATTTTTGGTAATACCCTCCTGGCAATCCGTTGAAACCACTGCTGTTAGTATGGTTTGTGTTGTTGGTCCAGCCACTTGTTGACTTCATTTTAGCTCCTGCCTTTGTTTCACCACCTAAGTAATTGGCAAGGTTTTTCCAGTCTACATCATTGGCAGTATGCCAACCTATTGGACATACTTTGATTGCAGTTGCCCAATTGTAGAGATAGCCATATGTGGCTACATTCTTCACATCTTTATTATATGCCCAACAACCGCTTGAGGCCTTAAAGGCTAAATTTTCGGACATCCATAGTTGTGTTCCGATTTCTACAGTTTTATATACTTTACCATCACGACGGTCTACAAAAGTACCTGTCACTTGGGCCTCTATTTGCATCGTCATTACACAAACTGACCAAAACATGCCAATTATTATTTTTTTCATGTTGACTTTTTTTTGAGATTTAAAAAAATGTCTGGACAAAACATTCTTTCATCTTACTCCAAGATAAAAATAGAAAACAGAAAATTGTAATTGTAACAAGTTTCTTTATCCACATGGCACCTAATAGTCTATAGCATAAAACATTTTCAGTCATGTCATACGCACAAATGGCAACACTTAAAACACCTAATCCAACTCCACGAAGGCATAGCCTTCGTGGCTACTATTTTCTTGAAAAGATTTGCCTAGTCATAGCTACATCAAAGTAATAGACGTCGAAACCTAGCCGAGACTGTCTTGAAAATCCGTTGGCTCGGCTCTGCGATCCAACGATTTGAACAAAGTCACTGACTATACTTCGCTACCAATAAGGGCAAAAAAAGAGGCTGTCTCGATGAACGAGACAGCCTCTTTTTATTACGAATGCAATAACTCTGGATAAAAATTATTGTATAGTTAGCTGACGTATTATTTTTTGACCTCCATTGGATAACTCAATAAAATAAATGCCTGATGGAACTGAAGAAAGATCGATATTGACATTTAAATTACTGGAGGTATTCTCCATCGTACGATTTGTTATCAATCGACCTAAATTATTGTAGATGGAATATTGAATAGACGTTCCCTTCAACCCATTCATAGCAAGTTTTACAAAATCAGTTGCAGGATTCGGATATAGAGTAGCGTCCAATGTGTATGTTTCAATAGTAGCTGTTACTACTTTTGAATACATTTTTTTACCATCAATATCTTCTATTTTCAACCGATAATAATTAATGCCACTCATTGGTTGAAGATCCATATAGTTGTAAAAACTTTCTATCTCTGTATTGCCTTTCGCTCGATGAGTAGCGAGTGATGTAAAGTTGACACCATCTCTACTTCGTTCGATTGTAAACAACGCTGTGTTTTGCTCTACCTGGGTAGACCAATTTAATTCTACTTTTTTATTATCAATGGCCAATGCATTTAGAGAGCCCCACAATACTGGCAATGCGAGCATACTATTTGACGTAAATAAACCTCTTCCGTGGGTAGCTGCTACAAAACGATTGTCTGATCTTCTTACTTTAATCATATTGACTTTCACATTTGCAAGACCTGTATTGGTAGGTCCCCAATTCGTAGTACCTCCATTTAAATTATCGGTAGACCATACACCTAATTCAGTTGCAAGTAACACTTGATTTTTATTGGTGGGATTATAAACAGCCCAACGGATTGGCATATCTGGCAACGATGCATTGTCTAAATTGGTCCATGTAGGTGTTGCAGATGTACCATTGGAAGTGAAAATAACACTATTAGCCACACCATAATTGGATACTGTTGCAACAATACTATCATCTGAATTAACTGAGGATTTCCATACTTCAATACAAGAAACACTGACTCCAGACCAAGGTGAACCTAAATTAGTAATTGTAGGCGAAGATCCAGTATGCGCATTGGTGATACGAAAAATACCACCATCATTGGTACCCACATACACTGTTTGATTATTATTCGGTGAAACTTTCACATGCGAAGCAGATGAACCATCTAAATTGATACTTAATGTAGTTTTAGAAACAGCACCAAAAATGTTTGACCAACGAATGAGTTGATTATTGTTTCTGCCAGAATACAATCTATTGTCACCATCCGCTAAGTCCATAGGATTGACAAACGAACCAGAATTATCAGTAGAAAGTCCATTAAAGCTTGAACCACCATCGGTTGAAACACTGATATTATTACGAACATACGTAACGATTTGATTCAAACTATTGGTTTGATCTACAAAGCAAAAACAACCATCACCCCCATTTACATCCACTGTACTATTCATACCAGCAGTGGTAAATTGTTGTGAACCATTGTCCTGAGCACCCGCTAAAAAATAATTTGAACCGGGTTCGTTTTTAGTAGCACAAGCATAAAATTGTGTTACATTGTAGCCTTTATTACCTGGGCTTCCAGTATTTTTTTCAGTAAAAGAAGGCATTGCTACATTGGCATTGGATGATCTAAAAATACCGCCATCATTTCCCAAATACATCACATTAGAATTTCCGGGTTCATACATTGCAATATGTTGATCAGCATGAACGAATTGAAACCCAAATCCGCCATACCAATGGGTAATTTGATTCCACGTTGTACCATTATTGGTAGATTTAAACATATCAATTCCTCCAACCCAAACGTTGTTTGCATTATTTGGATCAACCTCTATCGAAAAATCATACCAAGCTTGACTACGTGTAAAATCAGTACCAATACCAGGGTCGGCATCTGTAGGTTTTGTTTTCAAGGTCCAATTGATACCTCCATCAGATGAGTGTAAAAAGTTTTTAGCACCATTACCTGTACTTGACTGGCATACAGCATAAACATTATTCCCATTGCAAGCAATATCTACACGATCTACGGTTCCAGCCTTTACATTAAAGTCAGCTTGTGAATTCCAAGTAGCACCATCATCAATACTTCTAAAAAAGTTCCCATTATTTGTAAAAAAACGTCCAGAAGAAGCATATATGGTACTTCCTGGAGCTGATATTTCTATGTCGCTATAAAAATCAGAACCTGTGGTAACTTTTGTAAATATAGAAGCCGTTGTAACCGGAGCAGTTGTACGCCAAATACCCGTTTCTGTTGCTACCAATACAGTTCCTACAGATGTAACAACCACTTTCTGGCAATAGTTAAAATCAGTATTATTCAATGTGCTTGTAATTGAATTCCATGTTGTGCCTCCATTGGTAGATATAAAAACACCTAGACCTTGAATAGCATCCCCGTTATAACGTCCTTCACCTGTAACTGCATAAAACTTTTGGGTATTGCTCGGATCAAATGCCATGGAAGAAATAGCTAGATTATCAAGAAAATCGTTGTTATTATTCCAAACTGGATTGGTTTGTGTAATATCCGTTGTTTGCCACAAACCACCGCCTACAGAACCAGCCCATAATGTTTTCTTTGTCACATCATTTGGATCAATCATAATGGTGCGAGTTCTACCACCAATATTATTGGGACCTCGTTCTTCCCATAAAACTCCAGCTATTGCTCCTCTTGTTTTTTTAGCCTGCATATCATTCAATTGTTTCATAGCAATCAAAAGACGTTCGCGAGGTACTCTACCAAGTTTGGGATCTTTGGTAATCATAAATTCATGTTCAATAGCCTCTCCAGGCTTATCAAATGCATTTCGTTTGTTGGAAGAAGAATTGATTTGTAGAAATGCGATTGATAAAAAAGCCACAATTCCACTAAAAAGGAATAAAGTTTGTTTCATTTGGTTAGATTTTCTCAAATATAATCTTTGAAATTTGAAGTTTAAACTTTAATTCAGCAAAATACCGGACCATTTCTCAATAATTATTCGAAAATAAACAAAATTATGGTTTGCTAAAACAAAGAAAGGATGATCCTCTCCACGAAGGCTATGCCTTCGTGGCTATTATGTTCTTGATAGGCTTTATCTAGTCATTGCTACATCAAAGTAAAAGACTTCGAAAACTAGCCGAGACTGTCGTGAAAATCCGTTGGCTCGGCTCTGCGAGCCAACGATTGGAACAAAGGCTCGACTTAGATGAAGAAAGACATTGTGCTAGGCTCCAACTTGTATTATGAATTTTCCAATGGTATATCAATCATCACGGTAGTACCATTCCCAATACTAGAATCAAAATGCACATGCCCATTGAGATATTCTACACGTGATTCAATATTTTTCAAACCAATACCTGCTTTCTCTCCTAAGGTTTTGATATCAAAACCTTTTCCATTGTCTTCTACCATGATTGATAATTCTTGTTGTTCTTTCACAAGTTGAATCGTGATTTCTGTAGCTTCTGCATGCTTATTGATGTTGTTGACCAATTCTTGTAATACTCTAAAAACAACAGTTTCCACATTTTCATTTAATCGATCAATCAATCCATGTATGATAAGGTTGATATGAGTTTTATTAGTTCCCATTCGTTGTACAAAATCTCGTACTGCAGCTACTAATCCAGACTTTAATAAAGCATTCGGCACCATACTATGCGAAACAGCGCGTACTTCGTTGGCGGCATCTTTGATCAAATCAAATGCATTTCGGAGTGAAGAGTTCATTTTATTATCTTCTTCTACACTATCCATAAAATGTTCCAATTGCATTTTGGCAGCTGTCATAGTTTGAGCTACCCCATCGTGCAAATCGCGTGCTATTCGAAGCCGTTCTTTTTCTTCTGCTTCTATGATTGATTTACTTCTCAATTCTTTTTCAACAATGATGGCATCATCAATTTCTTTTTGTTTTTTACTTTTCAGAAAATTAAAATAAGCAAAAGCAGAAAGAGCAAGTACTAAAAGCAACCCTAAAAAAACAATAAAAATAATACGGTTTCTACTTTCTTTCAATTCATTGTCTTTGGTCAATAAAGCTATTTGTTGAATACGTTTATTGGTTTCATATTTAGTTTGCAGTTCATTGATTTGCTTACTTCTTTTTTCGTTAAATATCTCTTCATTTAGGGTAGAATATTTTACATGATATTCATACGCCTTTTGAGCCTGACCATTTTTAGCATAGAGATTGGCTAGCTTCTTGTAACAATCAGCCGTTAAATCTTTATACTTGATTCGCTCTGTAATCGATACACAATCAAGCAAATATTGTTCGGAAGCCTTCGTATTTTTTTGTAATAACTCATACTCTGCAAGGCTATACAATGAGAGTGAAGCTGCATTCGTATCTTTAAAACGAAGCCTTATATCCAATGACTTTAATTGCAATTCGATGGCAAGTTGATAGTTACCCATAGCAGCTTGCGAAACAGATGCATAATCCAATGTGTAAGACACCCCTATTGAATCCTTGACCTCAACATAAATACCTTGTGCTTTTAAGAAATAATCAATAGCTTTTGCATGTTCTCCATGATCCTGCGCTAATATACCTTGATTATTGATTGCAGTACCCATTACATCTTTATGCCCTGATTTTTCAGAAAGCGTATACGCTTCTTTAAAACTTACCAAAGAAAGCGAATCTTGTTGTTGTCTACGATAAAATATACCTAATTCGTTCAACACTTTTGCTTTACCAAGTGGTTCATTGGCTGTTTCAAATTGTTTGATTGCTGATAAATAAAAGTTCAATGTTTGATCATATTCACCTGCAAAGTAACTCGTGAGTCCTTTCAGAAAAGTAGCATCTGCTTCGGAATGTTGATTATTTGATTTTTGTGCCAATGAAATGACTTCATCACACAATCGAATACAATTAGAGTAATCTTTATTCTGAATGGAGGCTGCTATTTGTAAACAAGAGTCAATTTTATGTTCATCATTGGCAAAACGCTGAATCACACTATCTGCCAAGGATTGTGCAAGGAGATGATTTGATAAAAAAAGTACAACTAGTAAGCCAAGGCCGCGCATGTTTGTTTATTGTTTCACAAACTTACGACTTACTTTTCCATTTTTGGTTTGTATATCTAGAATATAAACACCTGTACGAATTGAAGAAATATCAATCATACCTACTTGACCTTGTAGTATCATTTTACCTTGCATGTCTTTCAATGCATACTTGGCTTGTTGATCTATTGAACAAGTAATTTGCACTTGATCATTAGCAGGATTTGGAAATACTTCAATACTATTTTCAAGATCTACATCTGCTACATTGAGTGAAATCAAGTTTGGATTTTTTGTTATAGTTCCTGTCTCATTGAGCAACCAATTGATAGGATCAAAAGAAATATTGGTGATGTCTTTTGCAGTAGGAATTACAAATGTATTGGTGTTTTGTGTGATATCAATTTTGATTGTTGTATCACCGCTCGCACTTGAACATTTGATTTCCAACGGCGTTTTGAACAAGGGTGTTACATTGGACGAAGTTGTATGTGTAATTTTCAAAAACAAGTTAGTACCATTTGAAAAGTATTCACCTGAAAATGTTGGATAGCCTTCGCCAAACAACCATTGATTAAAATAATCTGACAAATTCATTCCAGTAAATGCTTCCAACGATGCTTTCAAATCATTGATACTTGCAGTAGAAAAAGAAAACTGATTAAGGTAATTTTTCAGCCCAGCAAAAAAGAGACTATCCCCTAAAACAAAGCGAAGTGTATGCGTAACTGCACCACCTTTGTCATAGGTCAATCGTTTGCTAAAAATACGGCCTACATCAGTTGTATCTGTAAAATAAACCATTGCATTCGGGTCTTGTAACACATTATCATGTACGCCTACCATTCTACTTTGTGCTGCGTTCCATCCTCTGAAATGTTCATAAGCAAGATATTCACCATAGGACGTCAATCCTTCGTTTACAAATATATCTTTCCAAGTCTTACACGTTACTAAATCGCCAAACCAATGGTGTACAAGTTCGTGTGCATTTAACGACAAGCTACCCAAATTTCCAACACTTGTCATTGTTTGATGTTCCATAGCTCCGCTGAAAGGTGCCATAGCATTGCCATATTTCTCTTCATGAAAAGGATATAAACCAAACAATTCAGAAAAATGTTCTACCATGAGTGTCACGCTATCCAAATGAGTTTGAAAAGCAGGTAATGTATTTGGATTATCATACACATAATTTACGATTGGAATAGAATCGTTTGGCAAAGCAGTAGGATGAGCATACGTTTTATATTCAACATACTTTGCTATAGCTACAGAAATGAGATAATAATCTATTGTGTAATTTGTTTTCCAACGATATCTAACTTTGTTATTGGGCAACGAATCAACACCTTGAAGTAGGCCATTCGATCCTACTTTGTTTTGATTACTTGTAGTCACATACACCCAAGCGCTATCGGCTTTGTCTTGCAAAAACTGTTTGCAAGGAAACCACTCGTAGGCACTGTAGGGTTCACTCAAACTCCACGTTACTTGATTGCCCCAACTTTGTGAGGTTCCAGTGCTATATCCATCACCAATAGCACTTCCACCTACTACATTAGCATCACCATTGTAATAAATCTTGATAGATACATTTGTATTTTGCATGGCTGGGCTAGGTAGTAGTGCGTAGGCAATACTTCCTACTCGCGCTACATTGATGGCCTGATTATTGTAAATCACACTATCAATTGTCAGCGATGAATTTAATTCAAAACAAAATGTATCAATCGAAGCTGCGGTTACTTTGGCTCCGATTGTAGTCGCACCACTCAACACTGTGGTATTGCGTTCTGCATTTATATCTAAAAAATAAAAATGCACATCGTATTTATCCAATAAAGAATTGGCATATGCACCTGCACGCGTTTTCTTTTTGATATGTTGATATGATTTTATTTTTCCATCCGAACAAGAAGATATTTCCTGTGCAAAAGCATAAATTGAGATAATTGCAAATAAAATTGTACTGAACGTCTTTTTCATGTGGTAAATATAAGTGATAATCGATTTGAGCAAACTCTTTTGAGGTAAACTGCTTATTTTTAATGTTGCCGATTTCGGCTTTTTGACTACTTTTGTACTACGTAATTGGTGAGGTTACGTATTTTTATCTGTGAAAGTGAATGTGTGTAGAATGGTAAACTTAAATTGATTTGGCTATGTCATCATCGACTTGGTTTAAACGTATTAAGCAAGGTATCCTTACCTCTAACAAGGAAAAGAAAGATGTTCCTGATGGGTTGTGGTTTAAATGCCCTTCCTGCAAGAAAACGTCTACTATCAATGAACTCAAAGAAAATCTTTGGTTGTGCTCTGGTTGTAATCATCACAATCGGATAGATGCTGAAGAGTATTTTGATATCATTTATGATAATGGTGCTACTGAGTTGCTGTTTGAAAATATTGTATCAAAAGACTATCTCGGCTTTGTAGATTTAAAACCATACAAAGACCGTATCGTAGAAGCTCAGAAAAAAACGGGCCTCAAAGATGCCATGACAGTCGGTGTGGGTGAAGTGAATGGTAAAAAGATGGTAACTGCTGCTATGAATTTTCAATTTATAGGAGGTAGCATGGGTAGTGTGGTAGGCGAAAAAATATCTCGGGCCATTGATTATGCTATAAAACACAAATTACCTTTTATGATCATTTCCAAATCGGGTGGCGCTC
>JBIIJQ010000025.1:0-35598 GCA_044233655.1 Chitinophagaceae bacterium
CAACTTTGGGTGTCAGGAAATTCTTGTATGAATTCTAGTATTGTCATATCTTTAGTTTTTGAATGACAAAAATATTTATTCACTACATAGCCAGTTTATGCAGTGGCAAAGTAACGGATATGCAATTCGAATTTGAAGGTTTAGTTACTATAATAAAATAAGTTCCTGCTGCATAACTATGCATATCGATTTTAATAGTATTAAATCCGATATTTGTTATTGCAGCATTGCTGAATATTATCTTTCCTAGTCCGTCTAATAGTTGATAATTATATTGAATAATCCTACTTTCATTAAAATCTATATTTAATATATTATTTGTTGGATTTGGATATAAATTTAATTGATCTTCAAAAGTATTCAATGTAGCTTCTGTTGAATTTCCATCATTCATTGAAGAATTGAATTCAGGTTGTAAAAAACCTTGTGTTACTATTAAATTGGTATTTTTAATTGTGTTGACTAAAGTCATTTCGCCAATTGAATAATCGAAATTCATTCCGTTAATTTTAACTGAATTACTGGCTACATTTATAGTTTGTTGCGCAGATGCTTTAATAGAAATAAGTGGTAAAATAAATAGTAGGTATCTTTTCATAGTGCCAAAATAGAAAATCCTTGTTGTACAAAAAAGCATTTTAATCAAATAGGAATGAAATCACCCTTTTTTGGAATGAAATGGGTATAACCCCAGAAGCCTTCGCTTAGAGGCTTCGGGGGTTAAAAAATTTCGTAAAAGGTTATTCTTATATTCGCTTGAAAAGAAGGCTTCGAGGTTTCTTTGGCTAAATAAATTTGAAAATAGCCTAATAACTTTTAAAAAATCAAGCTTGAAATAAAATACCAACTATCTAATCAAATTCAATCACATATTCCAAGTCACTCCCTACATCATTTTGAAAATGGAATTTTTCATACTCTTTTTGGCTACCAAACCATCGGATGACTTCTTCTCGTTGTAACTTAGTATGTGCCTTACTCACGTGTGAATGATACGAGGTATAAGGATAATCTCTAAAATCGTTAACGAATCCATGCTTCTGTGGATTAGTGTGTATGTAATAAATTAATCTAGTAAAATAAGATTCATTATCTACTAGTACTCTTCTAAAGGGATCTTCAAATAATCGACCCGTGCGTGAATGCACTTTATTAATGGCCATGGCATAACTTTTAAATAAGCTGGCAAACGAATTTCCTAAAATCCATGAAATTGGTTTGTCTATGTGTTTTCCTTTATCTACCAAAGGTTCGCTTCCTTCACGATCGAAGGGTTCGCTTGGAGCGAAACCTTCGATAGTAGGCATAACGAAACCTTCGATAGTAGGAAAACGTATTTCTTCTTCTGACTTTGTCTTTATCAAAAAATGAAAATGATTGGACATTAGACAATAGGCATATGTATCAACCACAGGTGATACATACTGGTCATACTTTTTTAAGAAGTAAGCATAGTTAGGTTCTTCTTTAAAAAGCGCCTCGCCATTAATTCCTCGATTATAAATATGGTAAAATGAATTAGGCTGTAGGGGCTCTATGTTATTTTTCATTTGTTGAAAATAAATCGAAATATTAATTAAAAAAATAGTATAAAATGGGTTTTAAGATTCGCATCGTATCGAAGGTTTCGCTCCTAGGGAAACCTTTGATACGAACCTTCGATACGAAGCAATTTATATCTTATCCTGATAAAAAAAGAAAAAGAAAAAACCAGCAAGCCATTCTTTACGAATATACTTTCCTTCACCTATTCGACTGCCGTTGTAGTAAACGTCACCATCGGTTTCTATTTGTCCTATGCGACTGCCATTTTTATATACATCACCATCATCTTCTATTTGCCCTACTCGACTTCCATTGTAATAGATATCTCCATCATTTTCTATTTGCCCAATGCGACTACCATTCTTGTATACATCACCATCCATTTCAAATTGCCCTACTCTGCTTCCATTAATGTATACATCGCCATCTTGCTCTATTTCGCCTATACGGCTTCCTTTGTAATAGATACTTTGCGCATCTGCTTTAAAAGATATACAACTAATGAGTAGCATCATAATGAATATTGGTTTCATATTTCTATTTATTTTATCAAATATAAGAAACTCCTTACAACTTGTAAATTTTAAGTACCTTAACTTTTTATTCTTTAGGTTTGCAAAAATTTCTATTGAAGCATCCTACATTATGCTGACTCGAATCGACAAATACATATTAAAAAACTTCCTTGCTACGTTCGTTTTTCTCTTGCTGGCATTTTCGGCCATTGCTATTGTAATCGATTTTACTGAGAAGGTCAATGACTTTGTATCCAAACATGTCCCAACGATTGAAATATTAAATTATTTCAAAAATTTCCTACCCTATATACTCGCTTTATTATTCCCAATATTCATTTTTGTAGCTGTTATCTTTTTTACTTCCCGACTTGCTAATAGATCTGAAATCATTGCAATGCTAAGTAGTGGTATGAGTTTCAAACGATTTCTTCGCCCCTACTTGATTGGGGCTGCTATTATTTCAGCTGTTTTGTTTATAGCCAATCATTACATTATTCCACGATCTAATAAAAGTAGGTTACAGTTCGAAGAGAAATATCTTTGGTCTCACTCATATAGCAATGATGATAATTTTCATATGCGCATTAGCCCTACTGAGTATATCTATATGCAAAGTTATAATCCTGAATCAAAGACTGGATATAGATTTAGTTACGAAAAAGTAGAAGGAACACTTATCAAACAAAAAATTACAGCCGATCGATGTACCTATGATAGTGTAAAAAAGGAATGGAAATTAATGGACGCCACTGCTCGTATCAATGAAGGGGCCTTAGAGGTGATGCAACAATATCCTTTTTTATTTAAATCTTTTAAATTCTCACCTTCTGACCTCATTGAAAAACGTGAAGCAAGACAAATGATGACCACACCCAAGTTGAATGCTTATATAA
Organism: Chitinophagaceae bacterium; assembly: GCA_044233655.1. Taxonomy (GTDB): domain Bacteria; phylum Bacteroidota; class Bacteroidia; order Chitinophagales; family Chitinophagaceae; genus OLB11. The sequence goes on from JBIIJQ010000025.1 coordinate 2,957, forward strand.
AAAAAGAACAAGAGAAAGGCAGTGAAAATTTAAACGAATATTTTATCGAAAAACACCGACGTACTGCCGCTCCATTTTCTGCGTTTGTATTGTCAATTATCGGTGCTTGTATTGCTTCACGTAAAATACGTGGAGGCAGTGGTGTGCATCTTGCAGTCGGTTTAATGATTAGTGCTATTTATATTTTCTTAATGCAATTCTCTACCACATTTTCTGTTAAAGGTAATCTTAATCCTTTGTTAGCTGTTTGGATACCCAATATCTTATTTACATTTTTGGCCATTTATATTTATCGCAAATACTCAAAATAATTTTCGAACCAATATCTTTAAAATAAAAATGCCATCTAAACGATGGCATTTAAAATTGGACTAATTTGAAAATTATTCTTTTATAAATTTACCAGTTTGGATTGGTTTGGAATCTTTGCTTAATCGATAGATGTATGAACCCATCGATAATGAACTAATGTCAATATTATTTTTCTTTTCAGATAAAAGTGAAGTAAGTACAATAGATCCATTCATGTCAATAATCGAATATTCCATAGGCTCTGTAAATGCTTCTTTAAAATCTACAAGAAGAAAATCGGTGGCAATGGTTGGATATACATCTATATGATTTCCATTCATTAAGAGTGAAGTAATTCCTGCAGGTGCCACTACATTAATATCATCTACTACAATACTAGTACCATCATTCAAATTTGCAAATGCACCTGTTCCGTCAATAATAAAATTACCACTTGAGGCTATAACTACACGTAATATCAAAGGGCTAAATCCAGGTGTAGGATTATAGTAAAATGGTAGTGTAATTTGCGTAAAGTTTGTAATATTAGCACCCAACAAAGTATCTGCTACGGCTACCAAACTATCGCCTCCATCTGAATTATCATATAAGTAAATTGAAATAGATGTTGAATCACCATTCACTACATTATTTTTAACCCACATAGTCGCATACGTAGGAGACAATGTATAAGCCTGACCTCCTGTGAATGTAAATTCACCTGTATTTATATCTACATCTATTTTCGAATTACTCGCAATACACGGCACCACACCTGCAGGCAAAATAGTTGGCAAACCAGGATGTGTTTTAGTAGTGAGTTTAATTGCTGTTGCACTTCCATTACCAGGCATTTCTTTCTCTACCTGAGCCTGAAATGTTGCACCCGGATTTGTCAATGCGCCAAAATATTTCATTAATGAGTCTGAGGCATTCCATCCATTTGGAATTGTGAGTGTTGACATCAAATTATGCCAGTTTTCGAAGTCCGCACTGTATTGAGCATGCGAGTAAAAGCCAAGCAATGTAAATATCGCAAGGATGAACGTTTTTTTCATATGAAATGGTTTTATAAAATTAGATTAGGATAAATTTTTTAAACATTCTTGTATGGCTGTGAAATCAGGCAAATCACCTGCACTTTCCAATATTTCAGCATATTGTATATTTCCTTCTTTATCAATCACAAATGCAGAACGCTTAGCTACACCATGCATATCAAATACAAAGGTATCATATAGGCATCCGTAGTCTTTTGCTACTTCTTTATTAAAATCGGATAATAATGCAAAATCAAGATTGTGTTCTTTTTTAAATCGATCCAATACAAACAATGAATCAACAGAAATCCCTATTACTTCTGCATTAAGGCTATTGTAAGCAGCCATGTTATCGCGCATACTGCACATTTCGTTGGTACAAACACCAGTAAATGCCAACGGGAAAAATAGTAATACAACATTTTTACTTTTAAAATCCGAAAGTGATACTTTGTTTTTTTCAGTATTATGTAATGTAAATTCTGGTGCTTTTTGCCCAATTTGAAGACTCATATTAAATTATTTTTACCAAAAGTATATTAAATCATGTTATTCCCCAAAATATTAACACTGCAAAAATCAATGATTGATAATTGAATAAGAATAGTTTAATATTGTAAAATCAAACACTACACTTTTGACAGAACATATCATAAATCTCGAAACCGTCAATCCAATCGAATTTTTTGGGGTCAACAATAATAAATTTGACATACTTAAAAAGAAATTCCCACTTCTTAAAATTCTCTCCAGAGGCTCCCTTGTAAAAATATCGGGCAAACCCGAAGATGTAGATGCAGCCAAAGAAAAAATTAGTTTGATAGTGCAATATCTCGAACGGAATGGTCATTTATCTGAAAATTATTTTTCCAAAATATTAGGAGATGATGATGGCTTGATTGATGAAAAAATTACAGATGAATCTGGCAACGATATCATTGTTTTTGGACAAAATGGTAAAATCATTAAAGCCAAAACGCGTAATCAAAAATTGCTTGTAGCAGCTTCAGAAAAAAATGATATCATATTTGCAGTTGGACCTGCGGGTACTGGGAAAACCTATACAGCTGTAGCTCTTGCTGTAAGGGCCTTGAAAAACAAGTCAGTAAAAAAAATCATCCTCACACGCCCTGCGGTAGAAGCAGGCGAAAGTTTAGGTTTTTTACCTGGTGATTTAAAAGAAAAAATCGATCCTTATTTAAGACCATTGTATGATGCCTTGGACGATATGATTCCTGCTGATAAATTAAATTATTACATGACCAATCGTATCATTGAAGTAGCACCACTCGCGTATATGCGTGGTCGTACCTTAGACAATGCTTATATTATACTTGATGAAGCTCAGAATACGACTGAGTTGCAAATCAAAATGTTTTTAACACGTATTGGACCATCGGCTAAAGCAATTATTACAGGTGATATGACTCAAATAGATTTACCTAAAAACCAACAAAGTGGTTTGGGAAAAGCGATCCATATTTTACAAAATATCAATGGAATAGTGCATATTGAACTTGATGGTGAAGATGTAGTTCGTCATCGATTGGTAAAAGAAATTATCAAAGCATACGAAAAATCAAATAATACTGACAAGCCACCTCGAGATGAAGCACGTAATTAATCTAGGGTTGGTTGTTGGTTTTTTAATGATTTTAGCTTCAAGTTGCAAAGAAAATAGTCAAAAGACTGCAACATCAAAATCAGAACAAACTTTAGTTCAACAAAAACAGCATCACAGTTCTTTGATAGCGGATAGTTGTAGTCAATATCTTACAAATGGCTGTATCCTCTTACGCACGGGCAATGATGTCATTAGTAGCATGTTTGCCAAATTTAACCTTCAGGACAAAACGTACTCACATTGCGGTATTGCTTTCAAGGAAAATAATCAATGGTATGTGTATCATTCAATAGGTGGTGAAGATAATCCCGACGAAAAATTACGTCGTGATACCTATCAGCGTTTTGTAAGTAATGCGCATAATCTAGGGTTTGGAATTTGTAATTTACAGTTAAACGAATCTCAACAAAATGAATTACGGTCAGTAGTCTCGTCATTTTACACGCAAAAAATACCTTTTGATATGCAGTTCGATTTATCGACCGACCAACGATTGTATTGTGCCGAAATGGTCTATAAAGCCTTTCATAAAGCGTTGAAAACTGATACTTTTTTTCAAACGACCTCAAATCAACGATTTCAATTTGTTTCTACAGACAATATTTTCGTCAATAAACACGCTCAAATGCTTTGTCGTGTCATTTATTAAATCTACTTTTGCCCACATAATATTACAAAAAAAAATATAACATGAAAAAAATTATTTTATCAATTACAGCTTTCGTACTTATCGCATTTACAATTGCAAGTTGCGGAAGCAAAAACGATCCAAAAGAAGTTGCATTGAATTATTTAAATGCATTGAAATCGTTGGACTATGAAGGAGCAAAAAAATTCAGTACACCTGAAACAGGTAAAATGTTGGATATGTTGTCTAGCTTTTCAAGCATGATGACAGATTCTATGAAAGAACAAGCTAAAAAAATCAAAATCGAAATCAAAGAAGCGAAAGAAGATGGCGACAAATGTGTTGTTAAATTTGTAAGTAGCGATAAACCAGAAGCTGAAGAAGTATTGAACATGGTGAAAAAGGACGGAAAATGGTTGGTAAACATGGGTAAAGATGACATGCAAGGTGCAGGCGGCGGAATGGAAGAAGGTGGCGCTCCAGCAGGTGGTGATTCTACTATGGTAGAAGAACCTATGACTGGAAAAGATTCAGTGAAAGTAGATGCGGCTAAATAATAGAACTTAATATTAATACATTGTCCCCTGCTTTATGCAGGGGATTTTTTTTAGTATTTGTTTATGTTATGAAATAAATTTTACGTTTAATATTTATCTAATTTTGCATTCGAAAATAAACGTAAATGAAAACAACAAACCTGCTTTTGATCATTTTTACATTAGGATGTTTGATACAAATTTCTTGTACTAAATCCGAACCTAAAGTAGCTTTTACTCATGCAACAATGAAACCATGGTTTGATACTTATTGCAAAAGTTGTCATGCAAGTGGTGGTTCTGCTGCTAATAAATGGAAATATGATTCAGATGATTTTAATAATACCATTAAGAATCAAATATCTTCTATTCACAGTACTGTTGTTATCCAAAAATCTATGCCACAAGGCATAAATCTTTCTGCTGCCGAACTACAAAAATTGATCGATTGGTATAATGCAGGATATCCTATAAATTAATTCAATCCAATTTTACAAAATCAATTTCGTTCTTTTGTATTCTAAATAGCACCCTTTGACCAAACTATCTGTCAATATCAACAAACTAGCTACATTGCGAAATGCACGTGGTGGCAACAATCCAGATATCATTCAATCAGCCGTTGATATACAAAGATTTGGAGCCGATGGAATTACAGTTCATCCACGTCCAGATGAACGACACATTCGATACAGCGATGTATATGAGTTGAAAAAAATAATTACCACTGAATTTAATATTGAAGGCAATCCTAAAGAACAAAAATTTGTAGATTTAGTATTAGCCACCTGTCCCGATCAGGTTACTCTTGTACCAGATAGTACGGATCAGCTCACATCCAATCATGGTTGGAACACGATTCAACATAAAGATTTTCTGAAAGAAATCATTGCAGAATTTAAGCAAAAAGGGATACGCGTTTCTATTTTCATAGACCCCGTAAAAGATTATATTCTTCATGCAAAAGATACAGGCACAGATCGTATTGAATTGTATACAGAGTCGTATGCCAACGCTTATCTGTCAAATAAAGAAGATGCTATAGACGATTATATTATTGCTGCCAATACTGCACAAGACTTAGAATTGGGTATTAATGCAGGGCATGATTTAGATTTAAATAATCTACGCTTTTTTGCTCAATCCATTCCACATCTCGATGAAGTTTCAATAGGACATGCCTTGATTTGTGATGCGATTTATCTAGGTCTTGAAAATACCGTTCAAATGTATAAACGCTGTTTACATCAAGAGTAAAATTAATTTATTCTCTATTTATAACTTCGAGCAAACTGTTCGCTCCAGTTAATTTTATTGCCCATTTTACCAATACCAAAAAGATCATTTAGTCGCATATTGAGTCCCATTTCATGATGTGCTCCTGCCAAATGATAATAGGATTGAGCATAATGAATTACAAATTTGTTGAGGTAAAATCCTCCTCCAAATGAAAAACCGGACATGCCTTTTTTATCTGAAATAGATAATTCAGATCGTCGTAAATGATTGTAACCTGCACTTATTTCTAGTCGTTTGCCAAGATTGATATCCATAGCAAATACAAAGTGTCTAAATAACTTATCTGCAAAATACGTTTTTGTTTTCTCAGTCTGCGTATCATTGGATAATAGCAACAAATTATCTTGGGCATCGGCAGGATTATCATAACGAATATCCCATTTCGTAAGATGGTGAGCCAATACCATGATAGAGAAAGGTGCCTTTTTAAATTTCTTTGTAATCCCAATTTGCAAATCCAATGGCAATGACTGCGAAATATTGGCATCATACTTTTTCAATGTAACACCAGCATTTTTAATCGCAAAACCAGCATACCACTGACTATTGGTATCAGCAAATACTACACCGATATCAGCCAACAAAGCAGATGATTTTTTATCAATTAAATTGGAACTCGCATATTTCAACGAAGCTCCGTAACGCCACTTCTCTTGATAAGATCGAGATGCACTCAACTGCATTGAATAATCGGCAGAGGGTTTGGTACCAGTCACATTCCCAAGATTATCTGTAAGTTGCATACTTCCATAATTGATGTAAGAAAGTCCGAATGCAAAGGTTGTTTTTACAGAAGGTGCATGATAGGCATACATCAAATTGGAAATGCGAGTCCCTGCATAATACAAATTATAATTTAATCCAAGACTTGTATGAAACTCTGGTCTAAGCAAGGCAGGATTGGCCAAGCCCATCATCACATCGCGCGATGGACTCGATACATTTACTCCTCCCAATGCTGTGATATGAGGGCTTTGAGATAATCTCAAAAATTCAAATGAATTTTCACCACCCACTACTTGTGCTTGCACAATGCTTGGAATAAGAAATGTAAGTACCAAAAAGATTTTTTTCATCAATCCTTTAACGTTATTTTGTCAAATATATTTTATTTTCATCCAAGTAGGTGGACTAATTTCAATTTTTTATTACGCATATGCTAAAAAAAAATAAGGTAACTCTTATTCTCTTATTGCTATTAATTGCTGGAGCTTATCTGGCTGAAGAATTTTTTTTAAAACGAAAATCCATTATCTATCCCAATTTTGGCATTGAAATCCCTGCTGGATACACCACACATGGCATCGATGTATCCCGCTATCAACGTGATATTGATTGGAAATTGGTGAGTGAAATGACCGACCGAGGTCAACGTATTTCGTTTGCCATCATCAAAGCCACCGAAGGTACTTTTTTAAGCGACCCTTATTTTAAAAAAAATTGGCGCGAAATAGTGGATTATCCATTGATGAGGGGCGCTTACCTCTATTTTCATCCCAATAGAAGTGGAAAAGCACAAGCCGAATCGTTTATTTCGCATGTGAATCTTGAATCGGGCGATTTGCCTCCAGTTATCGATATTGAAGAAACTAATGGGCAAAGCAAAGCCAATATTCAAAAAGCGCTGAAAGAATGTATTGATGTTTTAGAAAAAAAATACCATAAAAAGCCCATTATATACACAGGTGTTGATTTTTATACCCAACATTTGGATGGTGTTTTTGATGAATATCCTCTCTGGGCTGCGCATTATGAACGTAGAGATGCACCTCGTATCAAACGTGATTGGCTTATGTGGCAACACAATTGCAAAGGGAGAGTGAATGGAATACAAGGGGATGTAGATTTTAATGTGGTCAATGGGAGTCTTTTTGCACTCAGTGAATTGTGCTTATAAGCTATCCTTCATATACTATAGATTTTTATATATCTATTTTCTCAATTGTATTCATCTATATTTTTTAGTATTAAAAATTTCATATTACTTTTGTACACATGAGCGAAGTACAAACTCCTGTAAAGTCGACCCTGACTGTTACAATCGATAATATCACTATAGAAGTAGAACCAGGTACCACTGTTTTGCAAGCTGCCCGAATGATAGGTGGTGATGTAACACCTCCTGCTATGTGCTATTATAGCAAATTAGAAGGGAGTGGAGGAAAATGTCGTACTTGCTTAGTAGAAATTGCGGCAGGCTCAACCAAGGATCCTCGACCAATGCCTAAGTTACAAGCAAGTTGCCGCACGGGCGTGATGGATGGTATGGTAGTAAAAAATATTACAAGTGACAAAGTCCCCGATGCACGTGCCGGAGTGGTTGAATTTCTATTATTGAATCACCCATTGGATTGTCCTATTTGTGACCAAGCTGGTGAATGTCACTTACAAGATTTGGGCTATGAACATGGCAAAGAAGGTACACGATTTGAGTTTGAACGTCGCACTTTTGAAAAAGAAGATATAGGACCTTATATACAATTGCATATGAATCGTTGTATTCTTTGCTATCGTTGTACTTATGTGGCCGATCAATTGACAAATTGTAGAAGTCATGGTATACTTGAACGTGGCGATCATGCTGAAATTTCTACACTGATTTCAAAAGCAATCGACAACGATTTTAGTGGTAATATGATTGATGTATGTCCTGTAGGCGCCTTGACGGATAAAACATTCCGATTTAAAAATCGTGTTTGGTTTACTAAGCCTGTTCTTGCACATCGCGATTGTGACAAGTGTTGTGGTGAAGTAACCTTGTGGTATAGAGGTGATGATGTATTGCGTGTAACAGCTCGTAAAGATCAATGGGGTGAAGTAGCTAACAATACCAAGGATGGTAAAACTGGTTGGATATGCAATACCTGCCGCTTTGATAAAAAAGATACAAAAGACTGGATAATTGAAGGACCAATGACTGTAAATCGTCATAGTGTAATTGCACAAGGACATTACGAAAAAACAGTTCAATCCCATGAAACCTTTACCAAAGTAATGGATGGTCGTGCACCTCATTTATTGATGGATATTCATAGTGTAAGTGATGTAAACAAAGATTAATTTTTCAGGTATTTTTTTATGTTTGAAAAATTAAAACAACGCTGGAAAGTAAGCGGTACTCAATTATTTTTAATACTCTGCGTATTTGCCATTACAGGTACAACTACAGCTTATATTTCCAAAGCAATAACAGGTTGGATTGGTCTTACACCAGAATCTCCATTATGGCAACGAGCTTGCCTCAGAGGCAGTGTATTATTGTTTGGCTACCAAGTTATTATTTTACTTGTTTCTATTCCATTTGGTCAGTTTCAATTCTTTTGGAACTACGAAAAAAAAATATTGAAACGTCTAGGATTTTTCAAAAACGAACCCAATGCGAACCCTTAGTCTTTTTTGCTTTATTCTATTTTCTTACTTTAACTCTTCAGCAAGCGACACTATGAAACAAAAACCTATCTTGATTTATGTATTTGACCCCATGTGTGGATGGTGCTATGGATTTTCGCCCGTGATGGTAAAATTCCAAACCAAACATGCCAACGAGTTTCAGTTTATCGCCATGAGTGGTGGTATGATTGTAGGCGACCAACAACAACCTATAGCTTCCATGCGCGACTATATTAAAGGTGCCATTCCTCATTTGGAAAAAACAACTGGAGTCCATATCAGTGACAACTACAAACAAAACATTTTAGAAAAAGGCACATATATTTCTTCTTCTGAAAAACCGAGTTTTGCTTTTGTTCATTTTAAAAATAGTTTTCCAGAAAAAAGCATTGCCTTTGCACACGAACTTCAAAATCTGTTGTTTCAGGATGGTTTAGATTTAAATCAAGATTCGGTTTATATTTCTTTATTGAAAAAATTTGAAATAGAACCTACTGCTTTTATACAAGAAATGAATAGTGAACGTATCCGAAAGCAAACCTTCGATGAGTTTAATCAAGTCGGTAATTGGGGTATCAAAGGATTTCCTGCGGTGCTTTTGTTTCATGAAGGGAAAGGGTATATGGTAGGCAATGGCTATACCGATTTGGCTAGTATAGAATCGCATGTGAATGAAATATTGAAAAAATAGTCCAACTTATTCTGAGTTTAAGGTGTCTTATGTCAGAATATGCTAATCCTATGACGAAGTTTTTGTAACTTTATCTTTGGTAAATTGGTTTTATCACTTTTCAATCCTTACTTATGAAATATATTTTATCTTTAATTTTGTTATGTAGCCTTCAAACGAGTTTTGCCCTCACCAATATTACTACGCCCAATGTATCGGGCAATTGGACAATGGCAGGCTCGCCTTATATTGTACAAGTCAATATTAATGTTCCCACGGCATTATCGCTTAAAATAGATCCAGGTGTAGAAGTAAAATTTTATGCAGGCACCAAATTCAATGTATATGGCAAACTTATTGCCAAAGGTACAGCTGCTCAAGGCATCAAATTTTTAGCCAATGATACGACTGGATGGAGTCTTCAAAATACAACCGCGGGTGGATGGAATGGATTACATTTTATGCAATATCAAGGTGGTGGTATTGATAGTTCAGCAATGGAATATTGCACCATACGTGATTGCAAATATGGTTACAATAATGTAGTGAATGATATCAACCCATTCTTAACCTATCGAAAATTAAAATTGAGTAACTGTACATTCACTCACAACACGAGTGGAGCTGGCATGTATACCGCAGGTGTAGTGATATTGCTAAACACTATGGCAACCACTGATACAATAGTGATGGATAATTGCATCGTATCAGACAATTCATCTGTGTTTGGGATAGTAAGGGTCATCAATTATTCTGGTGGCTTTATACATATTCAACGTAGTCGCTTACACGATAATCGTGATGCTGCACCTATATGGGGTTCGTGGGTGAATACCATCATCGAAAACAATGAAATCGATCACAATGATATGATCAACGATGCATCTCCAATTAAAATTTCAATTGGTAAAGCGATCATACGCTCCAACAAAGTACACCATAATAAATGTGAACAACTCGCAGCTATAGGATGTAGATCGGGTAAAATAGATATAGACAATAATTTTATTTACAACAACGAACAACTCGATGGCAACTGTGGTGCTACAGGTGGTGGTGGTGGTATTCACTTAGCACACAATGAAGGTGGTGCCAATTTTACAGATACGTATTATCGTGTTCGCAACAATGTAATTGCCAATAATTTTACTGCGTATGGTGGTGGTGGCGTTTATGTATATCATGCTATTGCTGATATCATGAACAATACCATAGTGAATAATCGAGCAGCAACAGGTATGGGCAATGGCATTTTAATCTTGGATCCTGCATCTGAAGTGAAATTGAAAAATAATCTGTTCAAAGGCAATACCAATATTGGATGGCAAGATACCCAAAGTATTGTGTATATATTCTCATGCAATAAATTGATGTATGATTACAATTATATTCCTGGCAATTATTCCAAATCGGTGTCTGGAGTTCCTTCACAATTGCTAGGTGATACGATTCACAATGTAATAGGAACCGCTCCCATGCTTGTATCGCCAACTGCCGACAACTTGGTAACCACCGATGCTTCGAATGCTAATTTTAATATTCAACCTCAATCGCCTTGTGTAGACAAAGGTGATACCGTAGGGGCTTCTCCTTTATCATTCGATTATGGTGGAAACAATCGCATCATGGGAGCTAAAATTGATATTGGTGCTTATGAAGTGGTGAAAAGTGGTGAAGGTTTAAATGATGTTTCCAAGCATCAATCCTTGTTTAGTTTTTATCCAAATCCAAGTCGAGATATAATTCATATTACATCACCTTTTACGAAAGGCATTATCCAACTTATTTCGTTGCAGGGAGCATTATTGAAATCGTATGAATTTAATCAATATACATTTTCAATATCCATTAAAGATTATCCAAAAGGAATTTATTTACTTCGGCTTGTGAGTGATACGAATAGTGGTAGCGAGCAATTGATTGTTGAATAACTGTATTGTTTATTTACTTAAATCTAAATCCATCTAAAAAGAGTTGCTGAACAGTAAAATAAGGATATTCCTTAGGTCCATACAGCATCATGACAGCAATCACATTTTCGTCGGCCCAAGCTTTGATGGCATACTTTGAATCATCTTCATCTTCCCAATAATCAATAACACCATTTGCAGTTGGACTACTCGACATTGTATGTCCTTTACCATAGCCCGCCGAACTTTTTATATCTAAAGTTGTTTTCAAATAATCTAAATAATTTATAAGCATATTTTCTTTCTCTTGATAGTTAGTTAGTGATTCATTCATTTTTACCAAAATGATTGCAAAGTGAAAATCACCATCTTCAAAATCGCCTGTATATACTTTTGAACTATCTGGTGAATAGCTTAGATCATATTTTTTTTCAATTTTATTATCTGGCAAATAAGCAAAACAGCCTGTATTGCTGATTGCTGTTTTGGTCAATCGTGGTGCTTTATATTCTGACTGACCAACTACTGAAATTGAACAGAAAATAAATGTGATGAAGAAAAGTATTTTATGCATGTTTAGTATTTTAATCTAAAATACAATTCAATTTTGTCTCCACAAAGTGCTTTTAATTTACTTTATGATTTTGTTCTCGAAAAGCCTCCCACTTCGGGGACTCTGTGACTCGTTGAACTAAATGGTCATCTTTAAATTTTGAGTACATAGATTGATTTTTTTATTACCCTTTCAAAGCATCCTCTCTTAGAAACTTTACTCTTATGTACCGATTTGATAATCGGTTCAGGCTTACAGCAAACTTAATGTAATCACCTTAATAAATCGACATTAAATACCCTTTTTTGATATGCATTATCCCTTGCACTACTATAAATGTAATCAATCCTTTCAACTAAAATACCTGCTCTCTCACGCTTTTGAAAGCCCTCTGCAAATTCGTACATATAATGCAAATCTAATTTTTTTAAAATGATCAATACGTTAAGGTTGCGGAACGCAACAGAATAACCTAGCGAAGCAAATTACTTCACAGAATATGCACGTTAACGAGAATGGGTTATTGTACAAATATTGAAATGCCGTAGGCATCATGTGTACCATTTGATAAGTTCACCATGCTGCCATTTTTCCAATATTTTGCAACATATTTTGATCCATTTGATTCATATTCATATCCACACACATAGATGTCATTATTCATAACAGTAATTGCACAACTCTTGGCATCTGGCAAATTGGGGGAAAGATTTGTCATGATACCATTTTTCCAATACTTCGCTGAAAACATCGTTCCGTTAATTTGAAAACCACTTACATATACGTCTGACCCTATTATATAAAGACTAGTTACATATGCATTTGCCCCCTGATTCATCGCCGGCAAAATAGTTGCGATTCCATTTTTCCATACTTTTGCATTGGAGACAGTTCCATTACCTTCACTCCCGGCAACATATACATCATTTCCGGTTACCGCTATCGCACCAACATATGAATCGTAAAAGCCAGCACCAAGATCAATAGCTACACCATTTTTCCAATACTTGGCCACATCATTATTCCCGTTATTTTCTTCTGTTCCACATACGTATATATCATTTCCAACTACTACGATGTCATTTGCTACTGCATTCTTTGTTCCATCTGTAAGTGCATAGGCTACTCCGTTTTTCCAATATTTAGCTACATAAAAACTGCCGTTTGATTCGTATCCGGCTACATAAATATCATTATTCACTACAGTGATGGCTCTAGCTTCTCCTAAATAATTAATATCGGTAAGAATAGTTTCCACACCGTTTTTCCAGTATTTGCCAACAAGATTGGACCCGTTAAATTCCGTACCTGCCACATACACATCGCTTCCAACCACCACAATTGAACTTGCATATGCTGAATATGTTCCATTGGTAAGTAGTACCTCAGTTCCATTTTTCCAGTATTTGGCGATAGTCACACTGCCGTTTGATTCGTATCCAGCTACGTAAACATCTCCACCATTAAGAGTTTTATTTTCAAGCGAGTTGTTTTTCTTACAAGCAGAACTAACCATAGTTAGAAATACAATAAGAAAGAAGTAAAGTGGATTGTTTTTTTGTGTCATATTCAAATTATTTTACAAAAATTGAATTTGAAATGCATCATGTTTTTCGCCTTTTTTGGTGTATTCACCAACAATAAAAAGGCTCAGAATTGAAAAAGATTTCTCAACTCTTTGAAACATTTTGGTTCATATTTTTTAATTCACTATTCACAATCTTTATATTGTGAAGTTAACTATAATTAGTTGTATTTCTAAAAAAATATTTGATACGAAGTTGAATTAAACAGTCAATAATAAACCCTATCGTATTGCCATCTTACTTCCTACATAAGCAAACGGTAAAAATGCAATACATGTAACACTCGCTACCCACAATGGATAAGGGTAAAGTACAAAAAAGAAAATGCCACACATGAGTAATATAAAACCCACTGCAAGGCCGGCCCATAACTTATGTTTATCTGCTGCAATACGAGCTGCCAAGTATGCACCCATCATACTACTCATCATGAATCCTATAATCACTATCAAGTAGGATTGAATTGGCGCATGTTGGATAGCTTCACTTCGTTCGAGCATGGTAGGATTGATAATTTCAAGCGGATACCATTTGGTATTGAGCGACTCAAATAATACAATCACAAAAAATGCCAATACGGTTCCAAATACTACACCTATAACTAATTTTAAAATGAAATGCATATTATTGGGTTTGGTTAAATTGACGAAGATGATGCATGGCGTGTTTATGCAATAAATGAATCCATTCATCCATATTCAAATTGCCAAAAAATGGATTTAAAATTCGCAGGTCTGGTTCATATTCAAAAACAGTTTTAAAATGGTTGATGTCTTTTTCCAATGAGATGATTGATTCAGCTATACTAGAATGCAAAGGAATCTCAGATTCATCGGGCAAATAAGGATTGGGTGTATTGTCTCTAAATGGCTTGTCACTCATCATGAAGTAATACATTTTTTGAGTGGTTGCCTCATCATTTAAAGCAGGCAAAGGAATCAATCCACTTGCTTGTCTGAATGCATAACCCATGTGTTCAATCATTTGATGTACATTCATTTTACCAAATACTGGTTTCGTATTAGGATCCAATTGCTGAAGTAAGTTGATATAATCTGTTTGTAAAAAAGCTAGTTTATCCATTTGTTTATTTTTGAGTGTCTTTCCAAATTTTATAATCAGTCGCTTCATTCTTTTGTTGCAATTGTATATCTCGCAAGGGTTCACATTCAATCAGTTCATGTTGACAATCAGCAGCGAGTTGTTGATATACTTTGGTTCCTTCTGTCTTCCACCCTATCATTTCATCACTCACTTCTTTAATGATGCGGGCAGGATTGCCTGCAACCAAACTACGAGAAGGTATCTCTTCTTTGGCTTTGATAAAACTTAAAGCACCCACGATACATTCATCACCAACCACTACATCATCCATGATGACTGCATTCATCCCTACTAGGCAATTGCGTCCTATTTCAGCACCATGGATAATAGCACCATGGCCTATGTGTGCATTTTCTTTCAGCAATACTGTAATACCAGGAAACATATGTATGGTACAATTTTCTTGTACATTGCAACCATCTTCAATGATTATTTTTCCAAAATCGCCCCGTATAGCAGCGCCGGGCCCTATGTAAACGTGCTTGCCAATAATTACATTTCCTGTAACAGTAGCCATAGGATGTACATAAGCAGTTTCGTGTACCACTGGTTTGATTCCTTTGTATTCGTAGAACATTTAAGTTAGATTTGAGATGTGAGATATGTGAGTTGAGGGTTGAGGGTTGAGGGTCTTAAATGGAATTTAAAATTTCCTAATTAGAATTGATTATTTATAAAATGTTTCTCCCTTGCTTTTCATTTGGCGTAAGAGCGGACTACAACGATATCGATCTTCGTGGTATATATGATACAGATAATCTAATCGATCTACACATACATCAATGCCCAACTCATCAGCCCAATGTAACAAACCGTTGGGGTAATTGACACCTTTGGTCATCGCAAGGTCTATATCTTCTTTATTTGCAACATTCATATGCAATGCATGCGCAGCTTCATTGACCAACATCACGATCACTCTATCAAAAATGGATTGAAGTTCTGTATTATCTGCATTCACTTCTTTCTTTACAGCATTTTCCGAATAATCATAAAATCCCCTGCCCGATTTGCGTCCATACCATTTGGCTTCTACTAATCTTTTTTGAGAAAATGAGGGTGTATAACGTGGATCAAAATAAAATGATTTCCATACAGTTTCTGTAACTGTGTAATTCACATCATGCCCTATCATATCCATGAGTTCGAATGGCCCCATTCGAAAGCCTCCAATTGTTTTCATTGCTAGATCGATGACTTCAATAGTTGTGCCTTCTTCATGAATACGAATGGCTTCACTGTAATAAGGTCGAGCGATGCGATTCACAATAAAGCCAGGTGTATCTTTTGCAAGGACAGTTTTCTTTTTCCAACTATCTATAATCTGTTTTGTTTGATCTACAATCGATTGCGATGTTTGTAAAGCAGGCACTATTTCGACCAATTCCATCAACGGTGCTGGATTAAAAAAGTGCACGCCAATGACTCGGTCAGGATGTTTACATTCTGCAGCTATGGATGTAACCGATAGTGAAGAAGTATTGGTAGCTAGTATACATTTATCATTGATGATTGTTTCTAGTTGCGTAAATAATTTTTGTTTGACTTCTAAGTTTTCAATGATCGCTTCAATGATTATATCAGTATTATGCAAGTCCGATTGATTCGTTGACCATTGTATTCGATTGATAATTTCAGAAGAAACTCTTAATTCAATTTTGCCTTTCTCTACCAATTTTTGCATGGTAGCATCCAAATTATGTTTTGCTTTTTGCAAAGCTGCTTCATTGGTATCTATCACAAATACATTGCATCCAGCCTGTGCTGCTACTTGAGCAATTCCAGCACCCATAGTTCCGCTTCCTATTATTCCTACATTCATACTTTTAGTTTGGGATACAAATGTAAAAAAAGAAATCCCGCCATAAGCGAGATTTCTTTGAAATATAATAAGAAGTATCTATCGAACTAATATAACATCTCCTTTGAAGAGCTTGGTAGAGCCATCAGGAAATGCAACACGTATTAAATAGAAATAAGTTGCAGGATCTTGTTGTTTTCCTTTGAAAGTTCCGTTCCAGCCTCTATTATCCGTAGCAGAGAACAACTCTTGCCCCCATCTATTCAACACTTTAAACTCTTGAATGTTTTGGAATGTCAAGTTTGCTACTCTGAATAGATCATTGTTTCCGTCACCATTCGGTGAGAATGCACTTGGTACATAAAGATTATCATGATAATCGATATCTACATAAATACTATCCCAATTTCGACAACCCAATGAACTAATGCCATATACATAATACAAGGTAGGCTCAGCAGGGCTGGCAACTGTATTAGGCATGTTCGGATTACTCAATCCCCATACAGGTGTCCAATTATAAACCTGTGCCCCAGTAGCTACAAGATTAACTTCTTGTTGTTGGTACTTAATGGTAATGGAATCACCATTTAATATTGAAACTGTAGGAACTGGTTTTGAAGTGACTTTGATAACAACTGTATCTCCACAACCATACGAATCTAATCGTGTACAAGTGTACGTCAACGAACCAGGTACTTGTGGTGTAATGATTGGATTAGGACAAGTAGTACAACTCAATCCTGATGAACCACCATTTTGATCATACCATAAGAACGTTTGAGATGGTGCATTACCTGTTCCCGTTGCAATAGCTTGATATGAATCACCTTCACATATAATGGTATCCATAGGTGTAACACGTAAATCGTGTTGAGAAATTGTAACTGTAACAGAATCTTTCACTTCACATTTATTACCACCTTTGGTGAATACACTGAAGGTAGTTGAAGAGTTAACATAAGCTGTAGTTACACCAGCTGTAGAATCGTATACAAAGGTTCCTGGCTCCCATCGATATGGCCATGTTTTAGTAGGAATATCACAAATAGAAAAGCGCATATTTGGTAATGAAATAGATGATGTAGGTGCATTAGGAGTTTGTACTAATGGAATATCACATCCTCCAAAGTTTGAACTTTGGTAATAAAATTGAGGATTCACAGTTGCAGTATAATTAACGGCATCAGAACCTATCAAATTATTTTGTCCATTGTAATAACACAACTCAACCACTAAATTTTTAACACCATCCCACACAAATGGATTGGTGAAAGGGAACGAATTCCATCCAACAGCGGTTAAATAATTTCCACTTGAATAAACAGTTTTTAATTCATTCGAAGGAATAAAACCAGTTAATTGGCTCAATGAAGTACAACCAATTTTGATTGTCAAATCATATCCGGCAATACTTGTCTTTGTTACAATATCCAACGCTATTGAATCAATACGCCCTTTGGTCACACCCAATGCATTTAAATCGGCTACTGTATATAACATTTGACTTCTAGAACCAGCATATGTGCTACCTAATAAAGGTGTAATGCTTAAATTTGAAATAGCTCCTAAGCCAACTGTATATTGGTTAAAAGGTCCTATGCAACTTACATTTTCTTCACCACATTCATATACTGGCAAGGGACCTGCAGGTGTTCCAGTCAATGTAACCATACCAGGCTCACATAATACTTGTGGAGATGCTGTTGCTGTGATAGAATTTGAATTATCTACTACTACATTCACAGTATCCAAGGATACACAATTTGGATTAGAAGAAGCTGTTACTGTAACAATAAAATCTGTTGTTGAATAAATCCCGCTTGAGTAAGGATCTTTTGTAGTTGGATTATCTAAGGTAGTACCAGGTGCCCAACTATAATTGAAGGTACCTGTTTGGCATACATTAAATCTTGTATTAGGTCTTACCGCTGAAATCAATGGAGCCGTAGCTGTAAGATTACATCCAATACCTGTAGCACCTGTTTGTGTCATCAACTGAGTATTAGGTGTATTTGAACTTGTAACAACATCTTGGTTGTTGAAATTGCCTGTCACATTGTAACAAATTTGAACAACTAAATTAGAAACACCATCCCAGAAGTAATCGCGCTCAAATACATGTTCATTGATACCCAATGTAGAATAATATTTATTGGTATCATACACTACAGACAAACCTTGTAAAAAACCAGTAACACCATTCAATGAAGTTTCAGAAGTACAACCCATACTCAACACAACATTTCTCATCGTATCACTTCCTTTAGAAGTTACTGTCCATGAAAGTGATTTGATATTACCTGCTGTAATTCCCATTGACGAAAGCTCATCTGCTGTAAACAACATTTGTGTTTTATAAGCATCCGAAGTATTGGTAAAATAAGGTGTAAATTGGTTTTGCTGAATATTACCAGCACCTACCATTTTGTAAGAAGGAGGATTATTGCATGGGAATACTGACAAACCACAAGGCATTGACGCCGCATTTGAATACAACTGGAATGGATAACCAGGACAAACATTATTTTCAGATGCACTTGCATTTAAGATGGCTCGTATGCCAGAGACAGTCACTGTAGAAATATCAGTGTACTTACATCCAAAATCATCGATAAAGTACAATACAAAATCGGTAGTAGCTAATGGCGATGCTATAGGATTTAGAATAGTGGAATCACTTAACTCGCCACCTGGAGTCCAATCTATAGTCGGGTTAGTCTGAGCTGGAGTCGCACTCGCAGTTAGTAATACTGAATCATTGGCGCAGATTGTATGATTGCCACCTGCACTAACCTGAATACCAGGTACTGCGATTACAGTTACTGTATCAACAGTTTTACAAATTAATCCAGGGGGCGGATTAATGGCAGTTACGATATAGGTTGTCGTAACTAAGGGAGCAGCTTTTGGATTTTTAATATTTACATTCGAAATGCCAATATTATTTGTATTGCCATTGATATCAGTCCATCCCCATTGTGTAATACCTGGAGGTCCAGAAACATTCAATTGAGTTGAATCTCCATTAATACAATATGTCAAATCTGGTCCTGCATCTACACCTGGTAACACATTGATTAAAATAACAGCATACGATTTCAATACGATAGGTTGAGCCACTGTACATGTAGAATCAGTAAAAGTAATAATCAACGTATGTGGTCCTATTTGCGCAGCATTTGGAGTCCATGTAAATGTTCCAGTAACTGGATTTCCACCAATCAAAGGATTTGAAGTATAGGTAGAACCAGGGCAAGAAGCCGCATTGTTGGCAGTAGTTAATATTTGATTATTTCCTGAGTTGCTAATCGCTTGTATATCAAAACTCATAGTAGCTCCAGGACAAACATTCAATATAATCGGATTAGGCGATTGCATAGATGCTCCTGTAAGGCCTATTAAATTATAGTTCTGTGTTAAATTTGGATCTGAAGGTGGTGCTGCAGCACAATTCAATACATTCAATTGCACATCACGCATTATAGAGCCTACTATTTGACCTGTAGGAACATCATACTCAGTACACTTAAAAGCTACCACATAGGTATTGGTAATCGTAGGTGTAAATGAGGCCGTTCCTGTATTAGAATTCACCACATACCCACCAGGTGCAGCAGCTCCAAATGGATTAAACGTAGTAGCGCCGCCAGCCCATGGAATGGGTGCACATGAAGTCCAGTTTAAGGGATCAGAAGGTGTAAATACCAATGAATCTAAATCTGGATCCAATGGTCCATTTAAATATACTTTGGGTTGATTTACACACACATATGGAATTGGCTTGATTGATAAAAATGCAGAGCTGTTGATAGGTCTTAATACATTGTTTAATGTTGCACTTACACATATACCTTGACCACCAGGATTGGTTAAATTACTAATAGCATTATTTCTACAGCACATATTGTTGTAAGTAAACGTCCAATCAGTACATGCCATTGGCAAAACAACAACGGTATCATAATGCCATTCTTCATAACCTGGAAATATACTCGCTGGGTTTACACACCAGTTATCAATGTTTGGACATAAGTCACCATATATTTTTCTTGTATTATTACCATTGGTATCAAGTGTAATTGGAAGACTCTGACTACATGATGCAGATGAAACAGTCATATTAGATGTACCAGATAAGGGTGCATTTCCTTGTTTACAATCTCTATACAATATTAAGTGTATTCGATATGTCAAAGGTGCAAGATACTCGTAATAAATATCTGCAGCAGCTACGTGAGTAGCTTTGGTCTGATACACCGACCCTAATAAAACTGCTGTCAATAAAAGGATTTGATAAAATTTTTTCATCGTTTTGTTTGTCTTTTATACAAAATATTGTCTTAAATAGATACAATAAACCACACCTCCTTATCAAAGGTATTCATTTAACAAGACGAATATAATGAATTTGCAGTTTGATTTCAAACACATATTTTATTTTGCTATATAAAACCTAAATTTATGTGCTCTTTTACTGAATATTTAAACCTTTTTTGTATATTGTAAAAGTGATTAGTGTACTACTTGCTGGGTTGGGTTTAGGCTTATTTATGTCTATATCGGTAGGTCCTACCATCTTTGCTATAATAAAATATAGCATCAATTATGGTTGGAAAGCGGGAATGAGTTTTGTGGCAGGCGTATCCATCAGTGACATTCTGTACATAGCACTCGCTAATATTGCTTCTACTTGGTTGGTAGGATTGATGTCCTATGCAAATATCATTGGTTATATAGGTTCAGCAATGTTTATAATAATGGGTATTTACGGCTATTTCAAGAAAATAAAAGTAACCCGCAACCGAAATGATGATGCGAATGTAACATCCAAAGATTACATCAAGATTTTGCTAAGTGGTTTCATGATGAATACCTTTAATCCTGGTGTAATAATTACATGGTTAACAGCTGTTGCTGCTGTTTCAAATTTACAAGCAAACGAAGCGAATCATCAATTACAGTCAACCTATACCTTGTTGTTTTTTGGAAGTTGTTTAGGATTTATTCTAGGAATGGATACATTAAAAGTATTTTTAGCACAAAAAATAAGAAAAAGACTAACCCCTAGAACCATTGTATATTTAAATCGGATTTCTGCATTGTGTATTCTTGTACTAGGTATTTTTTTATTGATTAAAGTTTCATTTGGAATAAAACTAGGTGGATATTAGCTTGCACATTTATAAATCTTAAAAATTAAAAGCCATGTCATTTATACTCGTTGAAAAAAATCATTCTATTGCTAAAATTACATTAAACCGTCCTGAAAAATTCAATAGTTTTTGTCGTGAGATGGCGCTTGACTTACAAAATGCATTGGATGATGCTAATGACGACAATACGATTCGATGTATCTATATAACTGCTATAGGAAAAGCATTTTGTGCTGGACAAGATTTAGCAGAAGCAATAGAAGACAACGGTATTGAATTGGCTCAAATAGTTACAGAGCATTATAATCCAATCATTGAAAAAATGAGAACAATCGAGAAACCAGTTGTTTGTGCAGTGAATGGTGTAGCAGCAGGTGCTGGTGCCAATATTGCTCTTGCTGGTGATATTGTTGTTGCCACTTCAAGTGCTTCATTTATTCAAGCATTTAGTAAAATAGGGTTAATACCTGATAGTGGTGGTACATTCTTTTTGCCTAGATTAATTGGATTTCAAAAAGCAACAGCACTCATGATGCTCGGGGATAAAGTGATAGCAGAAGAAGCCGAACGTATAGGTATGATTTATAAGTTTTTCTCTGATGAAACATTCGTAGAAGAAAGTTGGAAAATAGCAACTAATCTAGCATCGATGCCAACAGTTGGCTTGGGGCTTACCAAACGATTATTAAATCATTCGTACGACAATGATTTAATAGAACAATTGGAAATGGAATGTGATATACAAATAGAAGCATCAGGTACTTATGATTATCAGGAAGGAGTGAATGCATTTCTTGAAAAAAGAAAACCGATATTTAAAGGTGAATAATCAATTAAATTTAGTTATTAAATATACTCTTCCAATTCCTTAAAAGCTTTTGCCGCTACCTTTTCCAGATTTGCGATAAGCTCTTGTATTTCCTGATGTTTGTGAGGATGCGATGCCATTTGCTCTAATTCAAATACATGTGACAATTCTTCTTTAACTCCCATATAATTCAATTGAGATTTCAATGAATGTGCCGCAATTTTTATTTGCTCATAATCCTTATGAATCAATCCTTGTTGTAATTGATTCATTAACCTTGGTGCATTTTGTAAAAATATATTGACATATTTTTTTTGTTTCTCTTTATCATTTCCTGCAAATGACATCAGAAATCTAGGGTCTGTTATTTTATCTTGAATCAATGGCTGATTGGATACTACTTCATCTAATTGCATAGTTGATTTCGAGTCTTTCTTCTCCGAAATTTCATTTTCTTTTCGTTGTAAAATAGTTTCAGAATCTAAATATTTTAATAGCTTACTTATTAGTTCATCTTTTTGAAAAGGTTTAGGAATATGATCGTTCATTCCTATCTTAATATATTGTTTTATATCATCTTTCATCACATTGGCTGTCATTGCAATGACCGGTATTGAACACAAAGGAGATGGTAATTCACTTCTTATAATTTTGGTTGTTTCAGTACCACTCATTTGTGGCATTTGAATATCCATTAAAATTAAATCAAAAGGAAAGGCTTTGAGTAATTCCAATGCCTGAAACCCACTCGATGCCTCTTTAATATGTATTGTAGGCGATATTGACTTCAGCGTATCAACCGCCAATATGGTATTAAATTCATTATCGTCGACTAATAATATTCGACTACGGTTTAGTATGGCAACATCATGATCTGATAAATTAAATTCCTTCTTCTGTTTAATCAGATTTTCATCTCCAATCTGGAATGGTAATACAAATGTAAAGGTAGTTCCTTCTCCTAATTTACTTTCAACATTGATCTTACCTTCCATTAATTCTACCAATTGCTTGGATATAGTAAGACCCAATCCCGTGCCTCCATACTTGCGAGCTACATCAGTGCCAGCTTGTGTAAAACTTTCAAAAATTCGATTGACGTAATCTTGAGAAATACCAATACCCGTATCGATTACACGAAATGCAATTTTTACAAAATGACTTTCTAATAACTCAGCATGACATACAATTTTCACAGAACCTCTCTCAGTAAACTTAACTGCATTCCCAGCCAAATTCATTAATACTTGGGCTAAACGGGTCGGATCTCCAAGTAATGAATTGGGTACCTTAGGCTCTATATCAAATCGTATCTCAATTCCTTTTTCTTCTGCTTTAAATCGTAACAAGGTCACAACATTTTTCAATACACTTGATAATGAAAATTCAATAAATTCTATTGTTATTTTACCTGCCTCAATTTTAGAGAAATCTAATATATCATTGATAATTACAAGTAAATTATCTGCACTTTGAGTAATGGCATTTAAATATTTCACCTGATCTTGTCTAGGATTTTTTTCCTGTAGTAAACGAGTCATTCCAACAATAGCATTCATGGGAGTTCTTATTTCATGACTCATATTGGCAATGAATTCTTGTTTGAGTTTAGCTGATTGCTCTGCTACTTCTTTTTCCTTTACTGCAAATTCAATTTCATGTCGAATTTGAAGATTGTGTAATTTATTAATTGTATTTTGTTGAAATATTTCTTCTTTAAGTTTTTCATATTTTTTCAAATTTTCATAAGCTTCAACTATATCCCCCATCTTCTCATACACCTGTGCATACATTTCGTGTATACTCATTATATCATGCTTACGTAAATGTTCATTGGCAAGATCAAATGATTTATCTAAATGTTGAATAGCCTCCGATAATTTTCCTTCATCAAAACAGATACGTCCTAAGTAAAATTCAGAAATAATAATTCCTTCGAAATTGGATAACTCTTCAGCTTGATGAATAACTAAGTTCAAAAACTTTTCTGCCTTATCAAACATATTCATTTTATAATACACCTTACCAATACCGCTATTGGCTAGCATATTGCCAACTGTATTTTGTTCACTCAATACAAGACTCCGTTTAAAATTTATAATAGCTAAATTATAATCCTCTTTCTTAAGGTATATATTTCCAAGAGTGTGATACACGCTGATTAATCTTTTTTTATCATCATATTTTTTAAAAATAGAAAGACAACGCTTAGCATATTCCAATGCATTCTCATAGTCAAACAAATCGAAATGAAGATTTGAAATACTAATCATCACGGCCGATTGCGAAAGCTCATCACCCAAGCCTTCATTAATCTCAAGTGCCCATTGATAATATTTGGAAGCATTGGAAAGATCGCCTAAGTCTCTATAAATATTACCATAGTTATTATAAATACGAGCTTTGACAGCATCAAGTTTATTATCCTTTGCAATTTTTACTGCTTCTTTCAAAGTATTTAACCCCTTATCATATTCACCTTTAAGCCAATAGCATGCTCCTTTATTGTTAAGGCCTCTTGCTATACCTTCTTGGTAATTGATTGCATACGATCGTTCGATGATTTCATTGGACAATTTATATGCTTCTTCTAAATCATAGTTACGAATTTCCAATACAATTTCAATCAAGCAAATGATTTTATCACGTTCATCACTTAAGGTAATATATTGATTCTTTAATTCGTGGTAACGTTCCGATGACATGATTTATTTATTAAGTTTAATTGTAAAAAGTTCTTTTGAGTTAGAATGAATTCTAAATCGATTATCTGATTTTATACCTACTATCCAAACAATTTTCTTATTAGATTCTATTACCCATACATGTTCTTTTTCATGCAATGGTAATTTTATATCTATCAATACTCTTGCCACCTTTTTCTTTTTAGTCATCCCAAATGGATACATATAATCGCCTTGTTTCCATTTTCGTAAAATCAGCGGAAATTCTAACTTCGAAGCATCAATTGTACATTGTGTGGCTTCTTTAGCTGTTATGTAATTGTCGTTCAATAAAGAGTTGAATTTCAATTTAAAATCATGTGTAACTAATTCTGTTGTAGCATGTGAAATTTCATAAAATTCGTTATCGCTCGAATTGATTTTTGTAATGATTAAGAAATTTCTGTTTTTAATTACTTGGTATTGTTCACATTCCACTAAACTCCCTGTTTGACTATCCATTATATCAATACATTGCAAGCATTGTTGGTATGAGAAACCAAATTTTTTAAGTAATTCATATAAAACAGTCGACAGTGGCTTTACATGTTTTAACTTGAGTATTGGAATATAATAATCTTGACCTCGCTGTTCAAGCAATTTACTTTTATATAGATTTATTTGTTTGGAATATACCTCATTGATTTCGTTAAAACGAAGAATATTGTGATATATATTTTCCTTAAAATTTGGAATCATTAATTCCAATTGAGGGATTATATCATTGCGCAATTTATTCCTAGTATAATCTTTCTTGGCATTGCTAACATCTTCTCGAAATTCTATTGAGTGCTTAGCTGCATATTCAACGATTGATTGTTTAGTATATGACAAAAGTGGACGAATTATATGGTCGTTTTGAAAGGGAATTCCTGTAAGTCCATTGATACCAGTACCTCTAAAAAAATGAAACAACGTAGTTTCTACTGAATCATCCATGTGATGTGCAGTTGCAATGAAATCAATTTGTTGGGTTTTTAAAATTTCATAAAAAAATTCATATCTAAGCTGCCGGGCTGCTACTTGTATTGAAACTTTATTTTTTTCGGCATAATCAGTTGTATTAAATCGTGTGGTATAAAATGGTATACTATTTTTTATACACCAATTTTTCACCAATTCTTCATCTTGATGAGAATCATTACCGCGCAATTGAAAGTTACAATGAGCAACCGAAAAAGTCAATTGATTTTCAAAAAATAGTTGACACATGACCATTGAATCAACACCCCCACTCACTGCCAATAGATATCTTGATTTATTTCCTGCTAACTTTAGCTTCATACATTCATTTATTTAATCAATTAAATCTTCCAAAGCCATTTGCAATTCATTCCGTGCATGATTATCCTTTAACTCATTCGCAATTTTAATTCCAGATTCATACGTTGTGATTGCGTTATCAATCAGGTTTAATCGCTCATAAGTCTTTGCTAAATGATAATAAGTACCTATATAATTCATATTAGTTTCCAATACTTTTTCAAATTGGAGCTTAGCCATATCCCATGCACCTATTTTTTGATATTCAAGGCCCAAAGCATGCATCAAAAAACAATCCGAAGGTGATTCAAATAGCATTTCAGTCAATTTTGCAATTCTATCCATTGTATATAATAACTACAAACATACTAAATATAAAAAAACAACCTCAAATATTACGTTTAGTTCATCTAAATATTAAAAGTATTAAATATTATGAATTGATTGATAAATAACAAATTAAACATATTATATTTATTGCAGATTTATTTGTCCCTGTTCTATGTACCCATTTTTAGACAATTGGTTGGCTGTAACTATTTTCACCTTACTAATATTAGGGACTTTTCTATTTTTTAGTCGTTATTTAAATAAATTTCAATTCCGACCAATAGACAATATTCAATCCGTCAATAAAAATCCTGATAGATATTTATTTTATTTTTTGGTATTGGCAGTGTATGTTCCAACTACAGAAATATTAATTGAATTCTATAAATAAGAACCAAAAGCGAATTTGTTTCTAGTGTAATATTCAGCATTCTCAGTGTATCATTCTATTTTATTTCTAAAAAAAATGAAAAGATATATAAAAATTTACATGTTTATTTTGCTATTATTTATTTGATTTTTAGCATCTCCGTATTAAATCAAATTAAAGAAAACCCAACATCATTAATCAATGCAACTGAATTTTCATTGATAATTGTATTTTCCTATTATGCCTTTTCTCGATTTAGGGATTTTATCATATACAATTTACTGGCTTTAGCAGCTTTGTTGACATTGCATTTAAATAATATTATTTCACTCAACCTATTAGTTTTATTTAATAATGTGATTTTGATATCACTTGCCTTAAATTATATAAAACATATTATAGATAAAAATATTGCAAACAATCTCATAGTTTCAAATTCTATTATTAATACAAGTTCAATGCTGACTATTTTAGTTGACAAAAATGGGAATATTAAATCGATTAGTGATAATGTAAAAGATATACTTGGATATGATGATTGTACAGAATTTCTTGGAGAACCATTTAGTAACTTCACAGGTATTGAATTAGATTATCTTGAGAAAGATGTAAATACCTTTCAATCTCCAATTCGTGAAATCAAAACTAAACAGGGAGAAATAAAATCAATCCTTTGGGAAAAGTTAAGTTTTTTTGACAACAATGTTTATATTCTAGGTTCAGATGTAACTAAACTAACAATATTACAAAATGAAATAATAGATTCAAATCATCGTCTTGAATCGTTATTACTAAATTCAGGTGATTTGGTTTTTGTATTTAATAATGATTTAATTGTAACAGAGTTTTATAATAAGAGCGACCAACAAATCGCTAATCAAAATAATTACTATATCAATAAATCAATAAAAGAAATTGGAATCAATTACAATGATACTGAAAAGGTATTAGAAATAATAAATGAAATAAAAAATACAGATAGAATTGGATCCCTTGAATATTTTGTCGAAGTGAACGATTTTAAAAAATGGTTTGATTTAAAAATATCATCTATCTTGGATATTAATCATAACACGAAAAAATTTATTTGTGTTGCACGAGATATTACGGCCAATAAAATTGAATATTTCAATAAATTAGATGCAGAGAAAAAAAGAACTTTACAAAGTAAAAAATTATTTGAGTTATCCTTTAGCTCCACAGAAAACTATGGCAATATTGAGAATTACTTAAAACATATAACAGAATTAGTAAGTGAAATTCTTGAAATAGATCGAGTAAGTATTTGGAACTATACTGAAAATCAAATTGAGTGTATAAACTGTTTTCAATTTTCAACTAATACACACGCTAGTGGTTCTATACTTAAAAAGACAGACTTTCCAAATTATTTCAACGCTATTGCATATGGCTTGATTCTAAAAGCTGACAATGCGATCGTTCATCCAGATACATACGAATTCAAAGACTCCTATTTCAATCCTCTTGAGATCAAATCTCTCATGGATACACCAATACGGATTGATGGTGTGCTAGTAGGTGTTTTATGCTGCGAACAAACTAAAGTTATAAAATCCTGGAGTGATGAGGATGCCAACTTTGCCAAGCATATCGCTGATATTATTTCTATTGAAATCGCTTCTGATTTACGCAAAAAAGCCGAGTCTGAATTGAATAAGACTAAAAAAATGTTGAATCAATCAAATAAAATTGCTCAACTAGGTGCATGGGAATATAATCCAGATTCCAAAGAAATAAGTTGGTCTGAAATTACATATGAAATTTTACAAACAGATGTCAATTTAGATATCAATTATCCTATATGTTTTGAACTTATAAAATCTGAAAATGCACGACTAACCATTCAATCCTTATTTGACAACGCAATCAGCGAAGGAAAACCTTTTGACCAAGAAGTAGAAATCATTACTCCTAAAAACGAACATCGTTGGATTAGAATTATTGCTCAGCCCGAATTTGTTGAAGGCAGGTGCCTACATATATATGGGGCATACCAAAATATTGATGAACAAGTAAAATCTCGGATTGCATTAGCCGAAAGTGAACAAAAATTTGAACAAATTAATGAAACCATCGAAGATGTATTTTGGCTTTTTGATATAACTGAAAAGCAAGTCCTTTATGTAAGCCCATCGTGTATCAAAGTTTTTGGGCATCATCAACAGGAATATTATGATCGATATGATTTATGGAAAATATATGTAGATGATGAGGATAAAGAAAAAGTACAATCAGCTCATGACAATATTCATATAAATAAATATTATGAAATAGAATATAGAATCAATAGAAATGATGGACAACGATGGATTTTTGAAAAGTCATTTGGCATTGTTGATAAGAATGGTATTATTACAAAAAATTCAGGAATTTGCATAGATATTACCAACCAAAAAACGGCTGAATATCAAATTAAAAAGAACAAAGAAATAGAAGGCGAGAACAAAGCCAAGGCATCCTTTTTGGCCAACATGAGCCATGAAATCAGAACCCCATTGAATGGTGTAATTGGACTAACCGATTTACTTAAAAAAACAAGTTTAGATGCTACCCAAGCTAACTATGTTACCACCGTCAACGATTCAGCCTTATTGCTTCAAGGTATTATTAATAATATTCTCGATTATTCTAAATTAGATTCAGGGCACTTTGAATTAAATCCAGAAACTCATAATTTAAGAGACATATGTACAAAGATTTATAATATATTAAAATACCATGCCCAAGAAAAAAATCTTGTATTTAACTTTCATATTTCACCTGATGTACCTCCATGCATCGAAATAGATGATATAAGACTCAAACAAATCTTATTAAACCTTATAAGCAATGCGGTGAAATTTACTGAAAAAGGTAAAATTGATTTTATAATTGGAAAAATAAAATCAGATGGTGTTGAAAAAATTAGGTTCTCAGTAATAGACACAGGAATTGGTATTCGAGACGAAAACAAAGTGAGAATATTTGAAGCATTTACACAAGAAGATTCCTCTACGACTAAAAAATATGGAGGAACAGGCCTCGGGCTTGCCATTAGTAGCAAACTATTGAGTATGATGGGAAGCAAAATATATATCGATAGTGAAGTTGGCAAAGGAAGTCATTTTTATTTTGACTTAACTATGAACCATTTTATACTCGATCCTAATGAATGTATCATTCCATCTGACACAGAAAATCAACATGTTTACCATTTCACGAACGAACTAATCAATCAAATAACAAGTCATGGATTGATTAAAATCATGTTGGTAGAAGACAATAAAGTAAACTTATTTTTACTCAAATCAATACTAAAAGACTTATTACCTAGTTCATCATTTTATGAAGCTGTCAATGGGCAAGAGGCAGTAGAATTATACCAAAACGTTCAGCCAGATATTATATTTATGGACATTCAAATGCCTATTATGAATGGCATAGAAGCCACTCAACGAATTCGAGCAATTGAAACCACTCGCTCTATTCCTATTATAGCTGTAACAGCGGGCACCACTGAGGGTGAGGGCGAAAACTGTTTAAGTGTAGGTATGAATGATTTTCTTACTAAACCTATTGTACGAAACTCAATCGAAAAAACGCTCAAACAATTTTTAAACATAGAACAATCCACCAAAGATGTAATTGAGCAAATACAATCCAACAATTTACACATCGATTTTCAAAAATTGGAAGAAGCCAACAAATCAAATGGTGTCTATCTAAAATCTATTTTCCCCTATATCAAAGAATCTCTGTTGGAAGGTCAACAAGAACTTCATCTTCATTTCAACAACAAGGATATAAAATCAATCAATTTAGTTGCACATCGATTAAAAGGCACCGCGCTAACTGCTTCTTTTTCAAAATTAACCATTCTCTGCAAGGAATTAGAAATGACGAAAGAGTTTAATATTGAAATCGTACAGAATCTATTAAATCAAATTGACGAAGAATTAAATTATTTAATTCCAATTCTATAATCAAGCATAATCGTATTCATTATCATCATTATTTATGGTTTTTGAATAGGAGTTTTAATCATTTTTGGTGGTTTGTGTATTATATTTGCACCCTCAAAACTACAGATAGATATGAAAATATTGGTTTGCATCACTAAAGCCCCCGACACAACGACAAAAATCGCTTTCACCGATAACGATACTAAACTGAACGAAGCTGGTGTTCAATGGATCATCAACCCTTACGAAGAATGGTATGCTTTGGTTCGCGCGTTGGAATTGAAAGAAGCAGGTATTGCTACTGCAGTGCATTTAATCACAGTTGGTAAATCAGATACTGAACCAGTTATCCGCAAAGCCCTTGCATTAGGTGGCGACGAAGCCATTCGTATCGATGCCGATAGCAATGACAGTTTTTATATCGCTTCGCAAATTGCTGAGTACGCCAAATCACATTCGTATGATTTAGTGATGATGGGCAAGGAAAGTATTGATTACAACAATGCTAGCATGGGCGCTATGGTAGCCGAAATGCTCGATTTGCCATATATAACCCATGTATGCAAACTTGATGTTGCCAATGGCGCTGTTGCTGTGAATCGTGAAATAGAAGGTGGAGAAGAAAGCGATACGTGTGCGTTGCCGTTGGTTATCTCTTGTCAAAAAGGAATGTCCGAAGCTCGTATACCTAACATGCGTGGCATTATGGCTGCTCGTACCAAGCCATTGAATGTAGTAGCACCGATTGCAGTAGATGAATTAACTTCTATTGTCTCATATGAAATGCCTGTTCAGAAAACGGGTATAAAAATGCTCGACATCGATCAAATGGATGAATTGGTTCGATTATTACATGAAGAAGCTAAAGTCATTTAATTTTTTCAATTCACCTCTTTTATATTGTCTTATTTATTTACGATTCAAAATTTTAAAACACCCTCTTTATGATATTAGTATTTGCAGAACAAAATAGTGGCTCTTTCAAAAAGGCTAGCTTTGAAGCCATCAATTATGCTTCCAAAATTGCAGCTAACGCTGGCACGCAAGTATGTGCAGTCGTTCTTGGCGAAGCCAATGACACAGCTATTTTGGGCAACTATGGCGCCAACAAGGTAATTCATATACAAGATGCTCGATTAAACAACTTAGAAGCAAAAGCATATTCAAAAGCAATTTCAACCATTGCGTCACAAGAAAATGCACAAGTCATTATATTTTCTAATAACAATACTGCCAAAGCAGTTGCACCTCGTGTAGCAGCTCGTTTGAAAGCTGGTTTGGTAGCAGGTGCTATTTCATTACCAGATACGAGCAATGGTTTTGTAGTGAAAAAATCAGTATTCTCAGGCAAGGCATTTGCCTTTGTAAATGTAAAATCAGCAACAAAAGTTATTTCGTTAACTCCAAATTCATTTGGAATTGAAAAAACTGATGCTGCTGCTGAAGTTGTTACCCAATCCATTGACTTTGTAGCCAACGATTTTGCAGTGAAGGTAGAAAGTGTTAACAAAATTACGGGCATCGTTCCATTGGGCGAAGCTGAACTAGTGGTAAGTGGTGGTCGTGGACTCAAAGGACCCGAAAACTGGGGTATTCTC
>JBIIJQ010000003.1:0-115402 GCA_044233655.1 Chitinophagaceae bacterium
CAGTAAAAGCATTTTTTTTCATTTTTGAGCTTATTTCGCTCAAAGCTATGTCCACAAAGTGTTCTAGCGTTTTTTAGCCTACATTTTGTCTATTAACTCAATAAGTTTGAATATTAAGTTTTCAAAAGATATTGAACACCCCTTTAATTCTGAAAAAAATTAAAAATAAATATGAAATATGCTAACCTAAAGAAGGAATATTATTGATCATTATTACAAAAAAGTAGAAACACTAAGCAATCTTTTTGGTTTCTAAAAAATCAACCCATTGATTCAATTGCTTATTTTTAAGAACTCTTGGAAATTTATTCATAGCCCCAAATTTTCCAGTTTCGTGTAAAAAATCAATAAAAACAGAAGAAGGTAATACTTCAATAAACACATTTTTCAAAGCCGACGTTCGTTCTACAGCATAGTCATCATTGATACGGACTAATGTTTCATCAATACTTTTTATCACCTCTTGTGCATTTACCATTTTATCATCACAGCCAATATACCATTTGTGAGCAAATAACCCTTCATGCATTTCACCACCAACTGTAAATTCTTTAATGGTAATATTCAGTTTCTTTTGCACTTCATCGATAGCTTTGTTCATATTGTCTACACTCATGTGCTCACCACAAAGACTTAAAAATTGTTTTGTCCGACCTGTTATTATAAATTCCGATTGTTTTACAGAAGTAAATCGAATCACATCACCGATAATATAACGCCAAGCGCCAGCACAGGTTGATAATACGACTGCATAATCCTTACCTTCAACCACTTCATTGACCATGTAGGCTTTAGCCCCTTGTATTACTTCACCATCTTCAGTGAAATTTTCTTCATTAAAAGGTACAAATTCATAAAATATACCATTGTTCAAAATTAATTTAATGCCTTTCGTATCGGGTCGGGCTTGAAAACCAAAAGAACCTTCCGAAGCCATATAAGTTTCGATATAAGTGATCGGCTTGCCCAGTATATTTTTAAAATTTTCTTTGTATGGTTCAAATGAAACACCTCCATGTATATATAACGATAAATTGGGCCATATTTCATGAATATTTTTAACCTTATGATATTTTATTATTTCTTCAAACACTATTAAAACCCAGGCAGGCACTCCGCATACTGTGCCTACATTCCATTTGGGTGCTTTACGTACAATCAATTTAATACGATCTTCCCATCGCTTTCGTTTCGAAATGCTTTGCCCAGGCTTGTAAAATAAAAATGAGAGCCATTTGGGCATATTTTTGGCACTTATACCACTCATATCACCTTCATAATAATCGCCTTGTTCAAACAAGGAAGTGGTACCACCTAACATCAATACCCCTTTTTCAAATACATTGGATGGCAAATTGAAATTTTGCATTGAATAAAACTGCTTGAAACCAGCACGTTTCACTGATTTGATCATATCATCCGTTACAGGTATATGCTTACTCGAACTCTCAGAAGTGCCGGAACTCAACGCAAAATATTTTACTTTCCCTGGCCAACATATATTTCGCTCACCTTCATGGCAGAATTTCCACCATCGACTATACATTTGATTATAATTATGAAAGGGGATTCTTTTTTTAAACTCTTCATAACTGGCATCTGAATTGGCAATAGTATTAAAATCATAGTGTTTGCCAAAATGCGTATTACGTGCTTTTTTCAACAAACGGCTTAAAACTTGTTGTTGATATGAACGAGGTGTACCAGTCAGTATTGTAAATGATTTTCGTATTCGTAACGACCTGCTGATTAAATTACCTAATAGTGCCAATTAGTTGTTGTTTTAGAAAGGGAGACAAAAATAATCGTAGTTTCATTCTGAAAAAAGTTTTACGACCATGTATTTCAATGTTTTAAGTTAATGTATCTTTTTACCAGATGTATTTACCAATTCACAAAGGCTCTATTGAAAATATCATCTGCTAATTGATCTGAGATAGTATTGATTAATTGAGTTTCTACAGTTTGAATATTTTGAGAAGAGCTAAAATCCGCAAATCGAGTGAAATTTTGAGTAAATCCTCCTTTTTCACTCAATTTATTGACAAATGTAATTCCTACTGTGATGGTTAATCGGTTCTTTGCACTTGTTTCGGTACCCGAAATAGCTGCTACCGATACATCATATGCAGTGATTTCACCTGAAAGTTCATAATCTGTATTATCTGAATTAACCTGAGCGAGAGAAGATTGTGATAATATTCGTTGGCGAAGTTTCTCTGTAAAAACTGAACTTAATGAAGGTGCAACAGTTCGAGCATTATTTTCAATAAAATGAATATTGATTGTTTTGCCCTCGATGGCCGCTCCTGTAAAACTATAAATTCCACATGAGTTCAATAAAAATAATAAGATTACTAATAGGTAACTATTACTCTTCAATGTCATATTCTTTTATTTTACGATACAACGTACGTTCAGAAATTCCAAGTTCAGATGCTGCATCACGTCTACGACTTCTGTGTTTTTTGAGAGCTTTTATTATAAATTCTCGTTCACGATCAGCTAAGTTTAATGTTTCTTCTACTGTGTGAACAGCTTCTAATTTTTGAGATTCATTATTAGAAAATATAATTGACTTATTACTTGAGTTATGTCGACTTAACTCATTGGTTGTGAATGGAATAATCTGTTCATCTCCAACCATTTCATTAGAATAAGTATGACTCAATGCTGGATTTTTTACGATTTCAAAAAACATCTTTTTAAGGTCGTTGACATCCTTTTTCATATCAAAAAACAACTTGTATAAAATATCTCGTTCACTAGCGAAATCGGAATTTCCCGATGAATTCTGTGCTGTAATCATGGGCATATTCTCCTGATAATGGTTTGGTATGAAATATTTCAATTCATCCGAATTGACCGTTTTATGAGGAGCAAGTACCGAAATTTGTTCAGCCATGTTTTTCAACTCACGAATATTTCCCGGCCATCTGTAATTCATTAAAATCATTTTCGCATCATCAGTCAATTGTATGGGAGACGATTTATACTTATCTGCAAAATCCACGCAGAATTTTCTGAAAAGCAATGGAATATCTTCTTTTCGCTCCCTGAGCGATGCTACTCGAATAGGCACTGTACTTAGTCGATAGTACAAATCCTCACGAAAACGACCAGCATTAACAAGTAATAATAAGTCTTTATTAGTCGCTGCTATTACACGTACATCAGTTTTTTGCACCTTAGATGAACCCACACGGATATACTCGCCTGTTTCTAATACACGAAGTAAGCGAGCCTGTGTACCCAATGGCAACTCGCCTATTTCATCTAAAAAAATTGTACCACCACTGACGGTTTCAAAATAACCTTTTCTACTTTCAGTAGCACTGGTAAAAGATCCTTTTTCATGGCCAAACAATTCACTATCGATAGTTCCTTCTGGAATTGCTCCGCAGTTGATTGCAATAAATGAATTATGCTTTCGGGCGCTTTGTGAATGAATAATTTGGGAAAAAACCTCTTTACCTACACCACTTTCTCCCTGAATCAACACTGTTAAATCAGTATTAGCAACTTGCGAAGCCACTGTCAATGAATAATTAAGTGAAGGGTCGTTTCCTATAATCCCAAATCGATTTTTAAGGGATTGCAATTCCTGATCTGTAAGCATATATTAGAATAGGTGACAAAGTTACCGCTTTGATGCGAAATTGTCATTTAATTGTTCTTAATTAAATCTTAATTCTAAAAGAATTATATTAAAAAATAGCCCAATACTATTACGATACCCAACTGAACAATATAAATCATGATGCCAAACAACATTGCTTTGCGACCAGCTGAAATCAATTTTTTCAAATGAATCTTCAAACCTATTGCTGTCATAGCTAAGGTCAATATCAGCTTACCACTTTCTTCCATTGCTTTCACAAATGATGTAGGCAATTTTACAAACGATACTAGAATTGTGATAGCTATAAATCCCCATAGATATGATGGAAGTTTAAAATACTCTTTCCAAGGCAGTTGCTTTTCTTTATTAATCAAATAATTAAACAATATAATAGCAGGCGACAGTAAAGCTACACGAGCTAGTTTAATCGTAATAGCTATTTCTCCTACCTCAGAATCTACAGCATAAGCCGCACCAGCTACATTACCTACCGAGTGTAAAGTACCTCCAATAATCAATCCTTTAAATGCCGAACTGATAACGATATACTTAAACACAAATGGAATCATTACCATTGCTATACTTCCTAAAATATTGACAACAGCCAAAGCAATAGCTACATCATCTTTCTTTTTGCCAACCACAGGCGATGCAGCTGCAATGGCCGATGAACCACATATCGCAGTGCCAAAGCCCGTCAGCCAAGCTGTAGAATCAGGACATTTAAAAAGCTTGGCTAAAAAAATTGTTATGTATATAACTGCAACGACAGTGACAATTAATATCAAAAAACTCTGCCAACCAAGACCTTTAATGTTTGAGAAACTTATACTAAATGCCAAAAACAACACCGATAATTCCAACAGTTTGGAACCTGTATAACTAAATCCTTGCTGTACTGTTTCATTAAAATTGTACACATTGCCTACAATCACACCAAGCAAAAACCCAATTAAAATCACACTAATAAACGATACCACCATAGACAGCAATACCGCTACAACACTTATTGCAAGTGCTACCAAAAAACCGGGCAAATTAATTTTAAATTGATTCATATGTATCACTTCGCCACTATTTCATACCCAATGGATCAGACCATGCGCTGATACCGCCATCTAAATTATACACTTGTTTAAAACCCTTATCTAACATAGTATGACATGCTTTACCACTTCTATTGCCGCTTCTGCAATACACCAAATACGTTTTAGATTTATCCAAACCATCGAGTTGTTGTTCGAAATCCGAAGAATTGTAATCTATGAACATTGTAGAGCCGTTTATAATCCCCTCAGACACTTCGCCTGGCGTGCGAACGTCCAACACCACCACATCGGGTTTGGCTTGCATAGACTTAAAATCTTGTTGACCTATTGTTTTCACTTCGGCTTGGGTTGTAGCCTCCGTAGAGTTCGAACTTTGACAAGAATTGAAACCAATAAGGACTAAAAATAGAATAAAAGTATATTTAAACATCGTTATGATTTTTTAAAATAATTCTTGCAAATGTAACACACATACAAAGACATGAATGTAATAAAAGTTACAAACAAGTATTACCTCAAACTTTAAATAATTAAACACTTCTATTTCTTGGTTGCAATCCTTGAAATCAGTAGCTAGTCTAAAAAATACTTTTGCTGAGATATGCTTTACTGTACAAAAGAAACATAATGTTCGTTGGTTTCTGAGGAACGAAGAGTCTCAATAGTAATATGAACTGAATACGAGATCCTTCGCTGCACTCAGGAAACGAAACGCAAAGAGATTAATTCACTTTTCACAGAAAACGAAACCCTTAAAGATACTCTCATCCCAATTCAAGATAAAACAAACAATATTTTGAAATTCATGAATAATCCTTCAACTTTGCACTTCTCAATGAAACCAATAGAAGAAATACTTCCTTTACTTGCTCATCCCCGTAAAATAGTAATCACACACCATTACAATCCAGATGCTGATGCATTAGGTTCTACCCTAGCTTTGTATCATTATTTAACTGTCAAAGGGCATTCTTGTACAGTTATTTCCCCCAACTCAATGCCCGACTTTTTACTTTGGATGCCCGATGCAGATAAGGTTATGATATATGATCAGCAAATCGCTCAATCAAATGAAGTAATAAAAGAATCCGAAATCCTTTTTTGTCTCGACTTCAATCAAGTATCAAGAACCAAAGTCATGACTCAAGTTCTGAACGATTATGCAGGTATTAAAGTTATGATTGATCATCATTTGTTTCCCGATCTCTCATTTGAATATGGTATAAGTATTCCTGAAAAAAGTAGTACTTGCGAAATGGTATATGACTTTATCAATGCGAGTGGCGATAATCAGTTGATTACAAAAATGATGGCTCAATGTATCTATGCAGGTACTATGACTGATACGGGTTCATTTAAATTTTCATGTACATCCAGCGAAACCCACCGTATGGTTGCCGATTTGATGGACAAAGGCTTAGTACCAGCACCAGTACACCAAGCTGTTTTTGACAATTATCAGGAAAACAGATTACGCTTTTTAGGGTATGTATTATCCGAAAAAATGATGATTTTTCCAAATCAACACACAGCACTCATTGCTATTAGTCGAGAGGAATTGAATCGGTATAAAATCAATACAGGCGACTCCGAAGGAATTGTTAACTTTCCTTTAAGTATAAAAAACATAATCTTTTCTATCTTTATCAGCGAAAGAGAGTCTGAGATAAGGATGTCTTTTCGCAGTAAAGGAAATCTGGATGTAAATGAATTTGCAAGAAAGTACTTCAATGGTGGAGGTCATGCCAACGCTGCGGGAGGAAAATCGGATGATTCACTTTCAGAAACAATTGAAAAAATTAAAAACGCATTAAACGAAAACGAAAGTCTATTTAAAACATGTTATCAAGAATCACTTTTATCGTAGGAGGATTATTCATTTGTGGATCGAGCTTTGCACAGGTAAAGCCAGGCATTACACCAACTAAACCAGCTCCAGTACCAACACCGGCACCTGCACCTCCTCCACCACCTCAATACAACTTGAAAAAAACGGCCTCTGGCATTCAGTATGCATTTGTAATTGACAAACCTGGAACGAATAAGCCTAAGGAAGGTGATATGATTCGTGTGAATATGCGTTCAATTGCTTCCAATCGATTATTGTATGATTCCTATCAAGCCAATAAAGGCAAAGCAGCTGAATTTGGTATGAATAAACCTACATTTCAGGGTGATATAGCTGAAGTATTGGCTATGATGTCTGTTGGAGATAGTCTGATAGCAGTAGTAGATGCAGAAGTGATATATAAGAATACTAAAAATAAACGTCCTGATTTTATTAAAAAAGGAGATAAAATAGAATATCAAATCAAATTACTTTCGATCAAATCAAAAGAACAAGTTCAAAAAGAGCAACAAGCCCTGATGCAAAAACAAATTCAGGAGCAAATGGCTAAGCAGAAAAAAGACCAAGAGAAATTAAAAATAGTAGACGACAAAAAACTAAACGATTATTTTAAGAAAAATAATATCACACCAATTAAAACAGCGAGTGGTCTTTATTACACAATAAAAAAAGAAGGTGATGGTAATAAGCCACAAAACAACTACATGGTAAAAATGAATTATACCGGACAGTTGATGGATGGAACTAAATTTGATTCAAATGTAGATACGGCTTTTGGTCATACGACTCCTTTTGAATTTAAATTAGGTACAGGAGGTGTAATCAAAGGATGGGATGAAGGCATTGCTTTATTATCCAAAGGTAGTATTGCCACATTGTATATTCCTTCGGGAATGGCCTATGGTCCCAATGCAAGACCAGGTAGTGCTGCTAACAAAAAAGGAATTCCTGCCAATAGCCCATTGATATTTGATTTAGAATTACTCGATTTCACAGTACCAGTCAATGAAGATGAGGTTTTACAAGGTTATTTTAAACAAAATAATGTTACACCTTTAAAAACAGCTAGCGGATTATATTATAGTATTACACAACAAGGAACCGGACCGATGGCACAAAAAGGACAGAAAGTATCCATGAATTATATTGGACACTTGCTGGATGATACTAAATTTGATTCCAATGTAGATTCAGCTTTTAATCATGTACAACCCTTAGAATTCCCATTAGGTGAAGGTCGTGTAATCAAAGGTTGGGATGAAGGCATTACCTTTTTAAATAAAGGATCCAAAGCTACTTTTTATATACCTTCCAACTTGGCATATGGTGCACAATCAATGCCTGGTAGTGGTGCTAACCCTAAAGGGATCCCATCTAATAGTATTCTGATATTTGACGTAGAGCTTTTAGACATTAAATAAACAAAATTTAGAACAAAAAATAAAAATCAAAACAAAAACAAAACAATGAGAAATTTAGCAAGTATCGTAACGCTATTAGTTGTAGCAACCCTTTTTAGTTGTAAAAGTGGCATGAAGGAATTTAAAACGCTTCCATCTGGATTAAAATACAAAATCATCGAAGATAAAAGTGGTGATAAAAAAGCAACTGTTGGTTCATTCGTAACCATGCACATCGTTACAAAAATACATGATAGTGTATTATTTGATTCACGTAAAATGAACAATGACAAACCTATTGAAACACCTGTAAACGCACCTGCACAAAGTGGTGATATCATGGAAGCATTTCCTGAGTTAACTGCTGGTGATAGTGTTGTATTTCAAATTCCAATAGATACATTGGCCAAAGGTCAACCTTTACCTCCATTTGCAAAAAGTGGTGACATTTTGGAATTCCAAGTG
This sequence comes from Chitinophagaceae bacterium, assembly GCA_044233655.1. Lineage (GTDB taxonomy): Bacteria > Bacteroidota > Bacteroidia > Chitinophagales > Chitinophagaceae > OLB11. The sequence goes on from JBIIJQ010000003.1 coordinate 8,386, forward strand.
AAAATATTGACTGTGCAAACAAAAGAAGAATTTGAAAAGTCAAAAGAAGAAGCTAGCAAAAAACAAGTTGAAGCTGACGATAAAACAATCAGTGAATACATTAAAACAAATAATCTGACAGCTACCAAAACTGCTTCTGGTATGTATTATGTAGTTACTGCACCTGGTTCTGGCGCCAATGCTACAAATGGTCAACAAATTACTATGAACTATACAGGTATGCTTTTAAATGGTCAAAAATTCGATTCAAATGAAGATCCTGCATTTCAACATGTAGAACCTTTCAAATTTGTATTGGGTCAAGGCCAAGTAATCAAAGGTTGGGACGAAGGAATTGCCTTATTAAACAAAGGTGCTAAAGCAAAATTAATCATCCCATCTGGTATGGCTTATGGCGATCGTGCATTACCTGGAAGCCCAGCAAACCCTGATGGCGTGCCTGCTAATTCAATCTTAATGTTTGATGTTCAAGTAAAAGATATACAAGCTGCCCCTGCAGCACCTGCAAATCAACAAGCACCTCCTCAAATTAAATAAAATACTAAAAAAATAAATAAATACACATGAAAAAATTATTAACGGGATTGACTATTCTAAGTATTGCATCAATACAAGCGAATGCTCAACAAAATTCATTTAAAAAACTACCATCTGGACTTGAATATATGATGGCTGTAGATGCACCTGGTAAAAAATTAGCAACTGAAGGGAGTATGATTACCATGCATATCCGTACTATTGCGAATGATAGTTCTTTGTTTGATTCATACAAAATGAACAACAATGAACCTGTACCAGCACAAATTCAAAAACCATCATTTAATGGTGATGTAATGGAAGGTCTTGCTATGTTATCGGAAGGTGATAGCGCTATATTTCGCACAGTAGCTGATTCAGTGTTCAGAGGTGGTCAATTTCCGCCATTTGTAAAATCGGGCGACAAGGTTAACTTCTATGTGAAAATGATAACAGTAAAATCTCAAGCTGACTATCAAAAAGAACAAGCAGAAGCTGCTGGAAAACAAAATTCTATTGATGATAAAATGATTCAGGATTATGTGAAAACCAATAAATTGAAAGTTCAAAAAACTGCATCAGGATTGTATTATATCATGACACAAAAAGGAAGTGGTGAAAATGCAAAAGCTGGTCAAGATGTTACAATGAATTATTCAGGTAAACTAATGGATGGTACTGGATTTGATTCAAATGTAGATCCTAAATTTGGACATGTAACTCCTTTTACATTTAAGTTAGGTTCTGGACAAGTTATCAAAGGTTGGGACGAAGGTATTGCATTGTTAAATAAAGGTGCAAAAGCAACCTTAATCATTCCATCTTCTATGGCTTATGGTAGTCGTTCAATGCCAGGAAATCAAAATAACCCAAAAGGAATACCTGCCAACAGTGTATTGATTTTTGATGTTGAAATGGTAGAGGCTAAATAAGTTTGTTTAGAAATATAAATTGAATAGTTGCGAGAAATCGTGGCTATTTTTTTTACCGCCTAATATTTTTACCGCAAAGAACGCAAAGGGTTTTTACTGCAAAGAGCGAAGAGATAATAAACCGCAGAGAATTAGGAGATTAAATTAGAGAGCGCAAAGATTTTAACGCAAAAAGTTGGGAGGTTTTAACCGCAAAGAAAGCAAAGGTTTTTTACCGCAAAGAGCGCAGAGAAATTAACAGCTGAGAATTAGGAGATTTAATGTAGAGAGCGCAAAGGTTTTAGCGCAAAGAAAGCAGTGGGTTTTAACGCATTGGGGTTTTAAAAGCAAAGAGCGCAGAGGTTTTTAATTGTAGAGTTAGCAGAGGTTTTAATCGAAAAATTCAAGTTGAAAAGTATTTTCTCAAATCTCACATCTCCAATCTCCAATCTCCAATCTCAAATCTTACATCTCCAATCTATTTAAGGCTAAACAAACTATCCACAAACTCCAATTTATTGAACACTTGTAAATCTTGCATCTGCTCTCCGACTCCTATATATTTTACAGGAATTTTAAATTGATGCGCTATGGCCAATACAACACCGCCTTTGGCTGTACCATCTAGTTTTGTAATAGCCAAAGATGTCACATCGGTGGCTTGTGTAAATTGCTTGGCTTGTTCTATAGCGTTTTGTCCTGTGCTTCCATCTAATACTAACAATACTTCGTGTGGTGCATCAGGAATTACTTTTTGAATAACTCGTTTGATTTTACTCAATTCATCCATTAAGTATGCTTTGTTATGTAAACGACCAGCTGTGTCAATTATCAATACATCAGCACCTTTGGCTACTGCACTATTGACTGAATCAAATGCAACTGAAGCCGGGTCGCTTCCCATTTCTTTTTTCACAATATCAACGCCTACTCGCTCGCTCCAAATAGTTAATTGATCTACTGCAGCAGCACGAAAGGTATCAGCAGCACCCATCATTACTTTTTTGCCCGATTTTTTAAAATTATAAGCCAATTTGCCAATAGTGGTCGTTTTGCCTACCCCATTCACCCCTACTACAAGTATGATATAAGGTTTTTTAGTAGCAGGTAAATCAAAATTCTGATATTCAAGCGTGGGTGCATCGGTTAATACATTCACCATTTCTTCCTGTAACATAGAATTCAATTCGGAAGTCCCTAAGTATTTATCTTTTGCAACACGGTCTTCAATACGTTTTATGATTTCAACAGTAGTAGCAACGCCCACATCAGACATAATCAACGCTTCTTCCAATTCATCTAACACATCTGCATCTACAGTAGATTTGCCAGCTACTGCTTTTGTAATTTTAGAGAAAAAGCTTTGTTTTGTTTTTTCTAAGCCTTTGTCAAGTGTTTCTTTGGCGACTTCTTGTTCTTTATTACGCTTAAATATCTTGTCGAATAATCCCATTTGAATAAAATAATTTGTATAGTTGATATTTGAATTTAGTATATCCCCTTTTTACCAAAAACTCAACTAGAATGCAAAGGTACTATATAGATTCAAACAAGATACAGAAAATTCAATTCATGCATTATTCCAACTCTTTTTTACCAGCAAGTAAATATAATACAGCCATACGAATAGCTACCCCATTTTCAACTTGATTGAGGATAATGGAATGATTACTATCCGCTGCATCCGAACTCAATTCGACACCACGGTTAATAGGTCCAGGATGCATAATGGTGATTTCTTTTTTCAGTGAATCGAGTAATTGCTTATTGACACCATAAAACAGTGAATACTCTCGAAGAGATGAAAACAACGGCATATTCTGACGTTCAAGCTGAATACGAAGTATATTGGCAACATCGCACCAATTGAGTGCTTCTTTGATATCGTAGGTTACATTTACACCTAGCGAATCAATGTGTTTGGGTATCAATGTTGGAGGGCCTGCAACAGTCACTTCAGCACCTAATTTTTTGAGACAATAGATATTGGATAATGCAACACGCGAGTGCATAATATCGCCCAATATTGCAATTTTCTTACCTTTTAGGGTACCATGTTTTTCACGAATTGAATAAGCATCTAACAATCCTTGCGTGGGATGTTCATTGGTTCCATCGCCCGCATTGATAATAGCGGCATCGATATGATTGGCTAAGAAATGGGGTGCGCCACTAGCACTGTGTCGCATCACTACCATATCCACTTTCATGGATAAAATGTTTTTAGCAGTATCAATCAATGTTTCACCTTTTGACACACTTGAGCCACTTGCCGAAAAATTAATCGTATCAGCACCCAATCTTTTTTCAGCCAATTCAAATGAAATCCTTGTTCTTGTAGAATTTTCGTAAAAAAGATTCACAATAGTAGTATCACGCAAGGTGGGTACTTTCTTAATAGGACGTTTTAATATTTCTTTGAAATTATCAGCCGTTTTGAATATGAGTTCAATGTCTTTTGATGTTAATTCTTTAATTCCAAGTAAATGTTTCGTACTAAGGGACATGTGTGAAAGAGTTGTTAGTTGGGAGTTGAGAGTTGTTAGTTGAGGGTTGATAGTTGAGGATTGGGAGTTGAGGGTTTGAGAAATACAGCTATTTTAAGTTATTATTATTTTTGTAATATGTGATAAAACCCTTTAATAATTTTCTACATTCTTCAATTTGTTGGGTAATAGTATTCATATTGTCTATATTTATATAATTTAATTCTTGTGCAATAGTAATCATACTTTCAACTTCATTTAATGAACCATTTGAGACATACAAAAACTGTAACGTGTCTTTTTTATACTGTCTTCCAGTACCTTCAGCTATATTGTTTGAAATGGAAATAGATGCTCTTCGAAGTTGATTGGTTAATCCAAAAACTTCAGTATTTGGAAAATCTGCAGTTATCTTATAAATTAGAATTGCAATTGATTTTGCTACCTTCCATACTTGTAAGTCTTTATAAGAATTTATTGACATCATTAATATTTCAATTTAGACAATACAACTTTCAACTCCCAACTATCAACTTTAAGCATTATTTCGATACGTTTTTATTCAACAATACGACTTTATCTTCTCCTTCATTTTCTGCCCAATACACTTTTACTTTTTCCGAAATGAGCGCATCGACTGTCATTCCTATATAATCAGCTTGAATAGGCAAATGCCTGCTGTATCTCCGATCAATCAACGTAACTAATTCTACTTTATCGGGCCTTCCAAAATCAAGTATTGCATCCAATGCACTTCGGATGGTACGTCCTGTATACAATACATCATCCACTAAGATTACTTTTTTAGCTTCAATGCTAAAGTTAATATCTGTTTGATCTGGTATTAACTGATTGCCTTTATTGAAATCGTCACGATAAAAGGTGATATCTAGTTTGCCATATTTCAACTTAAGAGAACGATTTACTTGAAGATAATCTACTAATCTATTGGCGAGTAAAACCCCTCTAGGTTGGATACCGATGATAACTGATTGTGAAAAATCGCCATGGTTTTCGATTAATTGATGAGCAAGCCGTTGTATGACGACATTAAATTTTTTGCTATCAAGTAATGTTTTCAATGAGGAATTGATTTTTGCAAAGGTAATTGAAAGGAATGGAAAATGAAAGATGAAAATACTTTTAGTATTCAAGCTAAACTATTTACTGTTACTTTTAAAAAATCTGTAATTTTAAGATTTCAATTTAAAACGAATAAAATAAGACCAAGAGAAACAAAACTATATTTCAATCAACTTAATACAAAAAAAAAGAAATGGGACATAATTATTGAAAAAATTATCTTTGACAAAAATGAAGAATATAAAATTTGGTCCTATACAATTAACTTTAAAAATTTTATGCAATTATTTTAATAATGGCAATGTTTTTTTGGGGAATAATAAAATATAAACATTTCATATTACCATTTTATTGGGATGAAGCTTGGTCATATGCTGTTGCTGTTTATGAAATGACAAATAATAGTTCAACACTTTTACCATTTCAAGTAGATCAAGATATTTATAGAGGTCATCCATTATTCTTTTATTTCATAACAAGCATTGCAGCAAAAATTTTAGGTTTTACTCCATTTAATTTACATATAACTATGTATGCAATAAGTTGCATATTTCTATTGATTTTTTTTCGAACGAGTTCGAAATTACTTAATCAATCCATAGCTTTTACTATTTGCTTTTTTATTCTATTCCAAGAAATATACATTATTCAATCTTCACTATTGTTGCCAGAAATAATGATTGCTTTCTTGAGCATTATTTCAATGTATTGTGTTATTCAGAAGAACTATTTACTATACTTCATTTACGGTAGCATGTTGGTATTAACTAAAGAAAGTGGAATTGTGGCAATTTTATCTTCATGTTTAATTAATTTATTAAATCCATTATTTAATAAGTTAACACTAAGGCAGTATTTTAAAGAATTATTATTATCTACGTTACCATTGCTAGTTTTCATATTATTCTTGATTATTCAAAAATTAAAATGGGGTTGGTACTTTTACCCAGATCACATTGGATTAATAGATGTGAGACCAGATAAAATATTTGCCTATGTAAAAGACATATTAAAGATCGTATTTATCAATAAATTCAACTATTTATTTTCAATAATTATCATTATTTCAATTATTTATAATTTAATTGTAAGTCCAGATAATTTCAAAAAGATAATTAAAAATAAAACATTCTGGCTACTATTGATTTTCACTCTAACATATATACTGTTTTCAGCGATTAATTTTTACACTACGCGATACCTTTTACCATTATTCTTTATTTTAGCAATAATACTTGGAATTTCTATAAACTCTATTAAAGCAACAAGATTTGGTATATTATTGATCAATGGATTAATAATTTTAGCTCAATTAACAATATACATTACAAATAAAAATTACAATAATGGCGACTGTGAAAAGCATTATATTGATGCAGTTCAAGTTGAAAAAAGTGCTTTTGATGATTTTGTAATTAAAAATCAAGATTCAACTTTTGGAGCTGATTTTTTAACCGATTTCAATTTAAGATTCAACTATTTGGGGTATGTAAATAATGGCTTAAAACTCAAAGTCAAATCTTATTCTGAAGCTAGATTTATAATTGCAACCTCAAATAGTCCATTAGCTGATTATATAAAAAGTATGAATAACAACTTAGTTTTAATTTATACAAAATCTCAGAATAATGCATGGTGTAGAATATATAAAAGAATCAATTAAAACAAGGTGTTAATTTATAATTATAAAACAATTCAATCAAATTATCGATTTGTCAATAAAACAAATGCTGACATCTTTTGATAAGACTGATTAGTATCAGGCTTAAAATATCTTCTATCTAATTGACTAATTTCAAAAACACCAAACAATGTAACCATCTCTTTAGAATTATTTACTAAGTAATCAAACTGATTTTTATTTTCTTCTATGATATAGAGTTGAGAATTAGACTGTTCAATGGTAGACACTAACCATGATTCGTAACCACTGCCCCAGGTTAATTGTAAATAATTCATGGGCAAATCTTCTTTTAATAAAATTACTTTTGAGTTATTACTTTTAGCCATTGTTTGTGTTATAGTTCGTATCCAATTTAAACGGGAATTATATAAATGACTAACATTAAATACTCTGTACGTGAAAGAAACTACTAAAAGTACAAACAATAAGTAATTCCAATGTTTAGTTTCTAGAACAGGATAAAATAAATAAACAAATGGAACTGCACAGAAAATAATTAGTAGTAAATATTGATTTTCTAAATAAAATTGCTCCGCACCATTGATATAACTTACATTAACTAGAGTTACATAACCAAAAGTAGCTATGAGCATTAAAACCAGATTAAGCCACTGTTTGGAATAGACAAGAAATGAAAACGTTAAGATAAAAAGACCTAAAAGCATATAATAGTCATTCAACAAATACTGCCAAAAATGTTTAAACGAAATTGTATCAAAATAATTGGGAAAATGAGATTGGAAATTTTTCAACCCGCTCATAGAACTACGATCATAGGGAGTGGCAAAAAATAAAACTTTGAGAACTAACATGAGCCAATAGGAAACAAACGAAGTGATAATAAGTTTACGATGAAGGATATTATTAAAATAAAAAAAGACATGCAAATAGGCAAAAGGAAAAATAAGTAATGGGTGAGTAAAAGTTACAACAATTAGCAACCCAATTGATCCCATAATTTTAAATCTAGATGAAGGAATTTGATCTATATTCAATTTGAAAAGTAATCCAATATAGAGAAATAAAAAAGCTACACCTTGTGGCAACTCAGATTGAGCCCAAAAAAAGGTATGCGTAGTAATTAAAATACAAAAAAGCAGATATATAATTGCCAATTTTACATTTTTGAATCCGACTAATATACAAAAGAATGTTAGGGCATATAAAACAATAAAACTTGTTGAATATAAGATAGCAATGGACTTAAGTGATAAACCAAGCCATGCCCCAATCAATGGAAAAGACTGCTTAAATGCAGCACCAATTCTGTAATTTTGAATACAATAATCATTGTCTTTTAATAAATAAAATAAATGAAAACTCAAATCTAAAAATGCAGTTCTTTCTAAATAATAAATAATTGAAAAAAATAATGAGATTCCAAATGAAAGAACTCCAACAATAAAAATAAATCGTTTATTCATTTTTAATCGCTGGATTTAATGCTTTAACATACACACTTTGATAAGGTTTAATAATCTCCCATTGAATGAAAATTTTATTCAACATGACCATTATTTGCTCATCGTCATAATCGGTGGTACTCCATGTACCTACATTACAATGACGAGGCATATTAATCAATGTGTCAGTACTTTGATGCAATATGTATAATACCTCTTTTTGATCCTTGTTATGATTGGTTTCAAGGTCGCGGTCCACCCAAGTGAATATTCCAATAAAAAGTACAAGTATGCCAATATATACTTTTGAATACTTATTAATATTTAAAGCAAGAATATGGATAGTTGTAATACCAATAAAATAGATCAATGCAAATGTAACTGGCATAAATGTATCGTAACGCACAATGTATGGTCGGTAGGTTCTATATCCACCAAACGGCAACAGACCAACATACAGAATTGAAAATAGAAGAATTAAACCAAGTTGATTTCTATAAAATTTGAACGAAGTATCATTCATTTTGTTGAGAATAAAAAGATTGATACCAATCCAAATTCCCATATATATCAATGCAGTATCATAAAAAAACAAATAGTATATACCTTTTATAAGTAAAAAATAACGGTCTGCTAAGGTATTAATATGGGTCTTTTCTACATTAAATTGTGTAACATAAAATGCATATAAGCTTACTGCCAACAACAGAAAGAAATGAAATCTAATATGGTTTGATTTCAGAAATTGGTTCCATCGACTATCTTTTGGAAGATACATATAAAATAAAAAAGATAGAATAGCGATGATAAATACGATTGGCTGAATCAGTGCACAACTAAACGAAACGATGAATGTGAGTGGAATTAACATCAAATGAATCCAACTAGGTAATTTATAATTGGCCGTTTGATAAGCTCTAAAAAAGGGAAAAGCATATAACGCAAAAATGAGTAATGGAAATGCATAAAAAAATATATAACTAGTCGATCGATCGATTATTCCTATACTATGGTAATATTTTCCGTACTGAATAAATAGGGTACAAATACATAAACAACACAATGCCAACAAACCATTCATTGGTCTGATAAGACGAATATATACATATGAAATGCCTAAAAACATAACATGTACAAGCATTGCAAACAAAGAAGCCATTAAATAGACTGAAACAACTGGATCTTTGATAAAGGAATGTACTAACTTAAAACCATACTTGCACCACCACACTGTATATTGATGACAAAAATAACGTCCCGCACCACCATATTCGATTTTAGTGGTAACGGCATTTATACCAAAAGGATCATTCATCACATTCTCATACCATAGTATGGGTGTTCCTATTTTGGTCAAATCGCCATCAAAACTTAAATGATAATAATGATAGGCTGATGATATCAAATCAAATCCTAAAAACAGAATCAACAGAATGATGATTAATCTACTGTATGGTTTAGAAAAAGTCATTGTACTTTATTTATCTCCTCCTGTTCCTTTAAACGCATCTTCGGTGTTTTTAAAAAGAACATTAAATGTGGTAAGTGATCCATAAATTCGAGTGATATACTGTTGTAAGTCTACTTTTTCGGCATCTGTTAATACTTTATGAGCATTAATTTGTTGCTCCATAACCCTAATACGATCTCGCACCATCACTATTTTATGAAAAAAAGTTTCAATAGGTACTTCTTTGTGCTGCATCGACTCTTCCAAGGGTTTAAACACAAGGGTTCCACCCAACCATTTTTGAGCCAAGGGCACCAATTGACTGATATCACTGCGGTCGTCAAGAATTTTATGTAACATAAATTCAAGATCAGCCATATTCACAACACCACTTACGCCCGTATCCTCTGCTGCGCTTAATATACGTAACCCTTCAAAATTACGACCAATACTGCGTACTGCATTGCTCGATTTGAACCAAATATTATAAAAATCGGTGCCTAAATCAACAACAACACCTTTACCAAAATTGGGGTGTTCTACCCTCGAACCTATACCTAAATCCATTTAATACTAAATTTTAACACGAATATATTTTTATTTAATCTTATTATGCAATATTTTTTTATTTTTGCGCACTAAGATAAAATTATGCAAGACCAACAAGAACTTATACTGACCCTTAAAACACAAATCATAGAATCGTTAAACCTACAAGGTATGACTCCTGATGAAATCGATAATAACGCACCTTTATTTGGAGAAGGTCTTGGATTAGACAGCATCGATTCATTGGAATTGATGGTATTGCTTGAGCGTAACTATGGCATTAAAATCGAAGATGCTCGTGAAGGTCGTAAGGCCATGGAATCTGTTACGGCAATGGCTCAATACATTTCCGAACATCGTACTAAATAATCTTCATGAAGGGCAGGCTCATTGTAAGTGGACTGGGTATTTATACTGCCCTTGGCAAAGGAGTTGAAGCAAACAATTATGCATTGCAATCTATGCAACATGGATTGTCATCGTTGGATTATTTAAAAACAATTCATGCAAACGCATTTCCATTTGGTGAAATAAAAAAAAGTGCAGAAGAATTAATTCAAGAAGCCGAATTACAAGACAATAAAGGATTTACACGTACTTCCCTACTTGGAATACTGGCTTTAAAAGAAGCCTATATTCAAGCAAAAATCCCATTCACTAATTCACTTCGAATTGGTATCATCAATGCTACTTCTGTAGGAGGTATGTGCGAAGTAGAACGTTATTACTTTGATGTACTCGATCAGGTCGGCGATTTTTCTGAATATTCGGATACGATCGATTGTGCAGACTGTACACATCGTATTGCCGATTACTTTGGTATCAAACATTATGTAACTACGATTAGTACAGCATGTTCATCATCGGCCAATGCAATTATGTTGGGTGCACGTTTAATTCAAAAAGGAATCATTGACATAGCAGTATGCGGAGGTACCGATGCGTTAACTCGATTTACAATCAATGGGTTTAATTCACTTAAAAATATTGACAAAAATCATTGTAGACCATTTGATGCCGATCGCAATGGATTGAATTTAGGCGAAGGTGCGGCTTATATCATATTAGAATCTGAGCAATCATGTCGCGAACGTGGAGCAACTCCATTGGTTGAATTTGCTGGATATAGCAATTTCAATGAAGCATTTCATCCTACAGCGCCCAACCCCGAAGGTGAAGGTGCCTATCAAGTAATGAAATTAGCATTGGAAAAAGCACATTTGAATCCTTCTGATATTGATTATATCAATGCCCATGGCACTGCTACACTTACCAATGATGAGTCGGAATCAAATGCCATGAAACGACTTTTTCCGGTTCTTCCTAAATTTGGTTCTACCAAATGTTATACTGGACATACGCTAGCAGCTGCAGGAGCGATTGAAGCTGTATTTTCAATACAATCAATATTGAAAGGTGCAGTGTATGCCAATCTCAATTTTGAAACTCCCATGCCTGAAACTGGCTTTATACCTCAGTTAACTTACGAAAAAGGCTTAAATATTCAGCATGTGATGTCTAATTCATTTGCATTTGGAGGTAATAATGCCAGTTTGATATTTTCAAAAATTAAAACTTCGTGAAACCAGTTTATATCATATCATCCTCTTGCATTTCGCCTCAAGCTAGTTTTCACAATGAGAATTTAGATATTCCATTGCATCATACAAACGAAAATGTATTTTATTGTATAGAACCCGATTATTCAAAATTCATTAATCCTGTACAGATACGCAGAATGAGTCGTGCCCTGAAGATGGGCTTTACTGCTGCGATCGATTGCTTGCAAAAAGCAGGAGATCTAAAGCCACAAGGTATCATCATAGGAACGGGAAAAGGTTGTATGACTGATACCGAACAATTTCTTCATTCGATGAGAGAATTCAATGAAACAGCATTGAATCCTACAAATTTTATACATTCCACTTACAACCAAATCAATGGCATGGTGGCGCTGAATAAAAAAATAAATTCCTATAATGTGACTTATGTTCATCGTGGCTTTTCATTTGAACATTCGTTGATAGATGCCATGATGCTAATTGATGATGGTGATGCTGAAATGGTATTGGCAGGAAGTTTTGATGAAATGACAAGCGAGCATTTTAATGTAAAACAGATTTGGGGTTTTTGGAAAGAAGAAAAAATCGATAGCAATGAATTAATGTTAAGTGAAACAGGAGGAACTATTGCAGGTGAAGGAACTTCATTTTATTTATTAAGTAATCAAAAGCCTACAAGTAATGCAGTGGCTCTTCAGGATATTAGAACTCTTTATAAACCTACCAATGACGATATTAAAAACACACTGAATTTAATATTAAGGGATAATGAAATTTCGCATGATGATATTGATATCATCATGTTAGGAGAAAGTGGCGATTATCATCGTCAAGCACCGTATCAAATCATTCGAGAGGCGCTTCCATTGTCTCAACCACTCGTATTCAAACATCTATGCGGAGAATACGATACTTCGACCAATTTTGCTTTTTGGTTAAGTACCGAAATCCTTCAACATCAATCCATTCCAACATATCTAATTTCGCCGTTGGATCAATTGATCAAGCCTTCATCCTCATCGATTAAAACAATCTTGATTTACAATAACTATTTTGAACAAAATCAAAGTATGATATTGCTAAGGTTAGCTGATTAACTACATTTTATTCAATAACAATGTAAACTTACTTCCTTTTCCTAGTTCACTATGATATGAATATTCAATATTTAAATAAATTATTTATACACTTTCCTAGATTCATTAATTTACAAAATTGACTTTTTTTATAAAATGAATATGATATTAAATGTTTAAATTTTAAATAGATATTATAATAATATTTACGCTAACCAAACCAACCAATTAAAAAGACCACCTTATTCGGTGGTCTTTTTATTATCGCTTACTAGCTTTCTTTTCCCTTTTTTCTACTTTTTTTTCCTTTGCAGTTTTCAAGGGTTCTTTTTTGGTAGTTTTTTTTACATCTTGACTTTTAGCCATTATCATGAAATTTATAGAGAATTCGACATTGAATTCAAAGTAAATATACCTAGTTTTAAGTTGACTGAATAAAAAAAGATTCGATTTCTACACTCTTTCTAGTAGTAAACTTGCATTACAACCTCCAAATCCAGAACCCGTTTTCAACGCATAATGAGAATGTTGATGTTTCAATGTTTTATTTACTTGAATATCACCACTTACACCGTGCTCATTGTAACCTAGACTTGGAAGTATAATTCCTCGTTGCATACATTCTGCAGCTATTACAGTTTCTAAAATTCCAGATGCCCCAAGCGTATGTCCATAGTTGGATTTCAAACTAAATACAAGCGCATCCCTTAAGTTGCTTTTTTCTATAGCCAATGATTCCATTTCGTCGTTGTAATTAGTTGCTGTACCATGTGCACTTATAAAATCAATATCCTCCGATTTCACATTGGCAGTTTCCAAGGTGTTTTTTATACAAAAACTTAGTTCTTCACCTGTTTTTGAAGGTCCTGATATATGATTAGCATCGTTGCTGATTGTACCTCCCTTTAAAATAATAGAGCTCGTAATTGTATTACTTAAAATAGATGCAGCACAGGCTTCGCCCAATGAAATCCCTTTTCGATGTAAATCAAAGGGTTTGCAAACTTCATCACTGATAGCATGAAAGGAAGTAAATCCACTAATCACAAACTCCGTTAACACATCACATCCAATAACAACAATATGTTTATACAATTGACTGGATAGTAATCGCTCGGCTACTACATATGCTGATATTCCTGATATACATGCATTGGAGATGATCCAAGGAGTGTTAGGATTATTAAAAAATGTTTGAACTCGATTGGCAGAATAGGTTAATAATAATTTTTCTTCGGGTTGTTCACTATCCAACAATTCTATATTTCCCTTAGTAGTTGATACTATTATTAATACATCCTTGGAAGCAAAATCGATTGTAGATTTAGCCTTAAGTTGAGCTGAACAAAGCAACATTACTGTATCAAAACGTGTTCCATACAAATATTGTCCATCAGCATCTAGTAAATAATTGTCATCGATTTTCCCAAGTGGAAGGGCTATTTTAGAAAATCGGGTATCATTTATTTTTTCAATCCCACTTTTACCTTCTATAAGAGCTTGTATATTTTCGTCCACGTTCATACCCAATGGTGTCACCAAGGCAGAATCAATCAAATAAATAGGTTGAGGTATAGAATTTAGTCCCAATTTTTAAATTCTTTCTTCATGGTTTTGAAAACATTTTTCATGCTTCCAGCCCAATAATTTCTAAAGCCAAAACCCAACGCTTTTCCAGTAATACGTTTTGTAAAAAGTACTTTTTTGGTTCTCATATCTACAAAGGTAGCCCAATAACTTGCTTCTTCTCTTCCTTTACTCATTCCCTCAGCTACTAATAGAAACCCTAGTCCGTCTTTGCCGCTAAAGTCATATTTTTTCAACATGCTTTTAATGGTTTCTTCATCGAGGGATTGATAATCAGATATGTTTTCAGAAAATAATTCTTTCTTATTCGTTTTTTCATTTGCCTTTGAAACTGCATCAATATTTTTATCCAATTCCAATCGAGCCACAGCATCTTCAATTTTAAATTTTTCAAATTCATTGATGATTAAACTATTCCATTCAGGAAAATATTTATCGCGCATTTCAGTAGGTGATTTTGTACTAACCTCACCCCATCCTGTGGCAGGTCCTATAAATCGAACTTCAGAAAAATCAACTCCTAACCATGTTATTGGAGTTTTGGGATTAAATACATCATTGGCTGTGAATTGTGCCAACAAGTTCATACTTGAAATGAACATTAGAAGGATTAACATCAAATTCTTTTTCATGTTTAATAGTTGTTTAATTGTTTACAAAAATAGTTAATTCGCAAGAAGCTAATAATTTTTCACCCATAAATATTTTCCCTTCAGCAATACTGGCATTACCAATATTCATTTTTATGCTCACTTCTGTAGTAAGATGATTTCCGACTGAGGCTTGATCAATAATATGTATATTTTTTACAGCACCGATGTAACCAACAGGCACTTCTTTACCTTGATTTGTGTAAAAATACCCAGTCCCAGCGGCGGCAGTTTGAGCCATATTTTCAATCATGCCACCTTCGGTGAAAGTGTTTTCGTGAACCAATACATTATTTTCTCTTATAGTAAAAGTAGATTTGAAAAAATTCTCCTCGGCACCTATAAGAAAATCAATCATTTGAAAAGGTTCTTTCTGAGGTAAATAGTCGTGTGCTGCTAATGGGTCCATTGTTGCTGTAAATATAAAGATGGGATCAATAAATCTATACAAATTGAACGTTTTTTTTATACAGAGAGATAGGTCTTTTTATAGTAAAATCATAATTTATGCTTAGCTTCGCACAACTTTTTATATTAAAAAATGAAAAATCGTCCTATACGTGTTCTTATTGCCAAAGTTGGTCTGGATGGACACGACCGAGGTGCCAAAGTAATTGCAGCTGCACTTAAAGATGCTGGCATGGAAGTGATTTATACTGGCTTACGCCAAACACCTGAAATGGTTGTAAATGCTGCACTTCAAGAAGATGTAGATGCAATCGGCGTAAGTATACTATCAGGTGCACATATGACCGTTTTTCCTGCATTGATTCAATTACTCAACGAAAAACAATTAAATCATATATTGGTCACAGGGGGAGGTATCATTCCAGAAGATGATATGCAAACCCTAACAGATATGGGTGTAGGAAAACTATTTAGTCCTGGAACACCTACGCATGAAATAGCTGAATATATAAAAGAAGAGGTGGCTAGTAAAAGATAGCTTTTAAAAAAGTGAAGAACGATTATCAGTTTATCGTAAAATCAAATTAATTAAATTTTAAAATCAATAATAAAAAATGGAATTCAACACACTCCTATTTAGCGTAGAAAATGGTATCGCAACCATCACGATTAACAGACCCGACAAAATGAATGCACTCAACAAAGATGTGATTTCAGATTTGAGTCAAGCATTTGATGAAGTATATAACAATGCATCTATTAAAAGTGTAATACTGACTGGTGCAGGGCAAAAAGCATTTGTAGCTGGTGCCGATATTACAGAATTTATAGAATTAGATGCAACAGGAGGAGCTAATCTTGCTCGTATTGGTCAAGAAAATGTTTTTAATAAAATAGAAAATTGTCCTAAGCCAGTAGTGGCTGCAGTCAATGGGTTTGCATTGGGCGGTGGATGTGAATTAGCTATGAGTTGTCATTTTAGACTAGCTAGCGAAAATGCAAAATTTGGCCAACCAGAAGTCAATCTTGGTTTAATACCAGGATACGGTGGTACACAACGCCTTACACAATTAGTAGGGAAAGGCAAAGCGATGGAATTATGCATGACTGCTCATATGGCTGATGCCAATGAAGCACTCGCAATTGGATTGGTTAATCATGTAACCACCTTGGAATCATTGCTTGAGCGCACAACCAACATTTTGAATGTTATCAATACGAAATCGCCAATGGCATTAGGTAAAGTGATTGCATGTGTAAACAAAGCAGGAACAAGTGAAGGTTATGAAACTGAAATTACACAATTTGGTGAATGCTTTGGTACACCTGATATGAAAGAAGGTGTAGGAGCATTTTTAGAAAAACGCAAACCAGTTTTTGCGTAATCATTCAAGTAAATTACTTAAAAAGCTATCCTCATTGGATAGCTTTTTTTTATTGTAAAAAATTTACCTTGAAGTAAATTAAATATACTAATGACTTACCTGTTCAACATCCTGTGGGTTATGTTTATGCTTAAACATAAAAGCAAAGGCCACTGCTATAACCAGCGCATAAATTGCGAATGTGAGCCATATTGAATGCCAGTCTTTACTTCCATCGTGGGTAAAATAATGATCAATCAAATAGCCACTCACTGAGCTACCAAATATGGCGCCAAATCCATTGGTCATCATCATAAATACGCCTTGCGCACTCGAACGAATACTGGAATCGGTTGTTGTTTCTACAAACAATGAACCTGATATATTGAAAAAGTCGAAGGCCATGCCATACACTATACATGAAAGAATAATCATCCACAATCCACCAGCCGGATCACCATAAGCAAATAATCCAAATCGTAAAACCCAAGCCAACATACTTATAAGAATTACTTGTTTAATTCCAAATTTTCGTAAGAAAAATGGAATAGCCAGAATAAATAAGGTTTCAGAAATTTGTGAAATTGACATGATAATTGTTGAATATTTTACTACAAATGAATCAGCATAGGCTGGCATTTTAGAAAAATCTGACAAGAACGTATCGCCATACATATTGG
Organism: Chitinophagaceae bacterium; assembly: GCA_044233655.1. GTDB lineage: Bacteria > Bacteroidota > Bacteroidia > Chitinophagales > Chitinophagaceae > OLB11. The sequence continues at coordinate 25,795 of JBIIJQ010000003.1, forward strand.
TCAATTGCAAGGCAGCACCTAAGAACATAGAGAAAATAAAAAACAAGGCCATTTTGTAATTGGTAAATAATTTAAAGGCATTTAATCCTAGCATTTCTACAATTGATGAATCTTTCGACGTCAATCGTTGCGGAGGACATTTAGGTAATGTAAAAGAATAGATTCCAAGAAAAACAGAAGCGACTGCAGAAATATAAAACATATTCGCTGAGGCTTTATTCCCAGTTAAATTAGTAATCCACATGGCAACAATAAAACCAATTGTACCCCATACTCGAATGGGAGGAAATACTTTGATTACATCAAATTGATTATTTTTTAAAATTGTATATGCAATCGAATTGGACAATGAAATAGTAGGCATATAGCATAACATAGCAGCAAAAATCACCCAGAAAAATGTACCTGGATTATCTACTTGTGGTATAAACGCAATAGCTAAACCTCCCAATATATGTAATAATCCATAGAGCCTTTCTGCATTAACCCACTTATCGGCAATGATACCAGTCAATGCTGGCATAATAAGTGATGATAAACCTAGGGTCGAAAATATAGCCCCGAATTCGGCTCCATTCCATTGTTTAGTAGCAAACCAATAATTACCAACCGTAATTAACCAAGCTCCCCAAATAAAAAATTGAAGAAAACTCATAAAGGTTAGTTTAAATTTTACACCCATGCGATTATTTATTAGATTGTTTAATCCGTAAATCTACTTTTTTAATTGTGATTATCAAAAATAATCAATCCCCATTAGAATAATGCTTATGTATAAAAGAATGCAACGGATGAACTACATTTGTTCAAGAGATATTTAATAAATGGATTCAAATTCTACGATACTTATTACAGGTGCCGCTGGTTTTATAGCCAGTTGCATGACTTCTTTTTTAAACAAACTTGGCTATGAGAAAATATACATTGTAGACGATTTTACTATTGAAAAAAAGCAAGCCAATTATATAAATTGCAAATTCATAGATAAGATTGATCGAAATGCCATTGAAGCATTTTTTATTCAACAACCTACGATTGATTGTATCATTCATTTTGGTGCCCGTACAGATACAACAGAAATGGATTATTCAATCCACGAAAGATTAAATTTGAATTACTCGAAATTAATTTGGACATATTGCACACAACAATCAATACCACTTATTTATGCCTCTTCTGCTGCAACTTATGGCAATGGAGAACTTGGGTACAATGATAATCATTCAATTGTTGATCAATTACATCCATTAAATCCATATGGCGTGTCCAAAAATGAATTTGACAAATGGGTTTTGAAACAAAGTTCTACACCGCCCAATTGGTATGGATTAAAATTCTTTAATGTATATGGTCCAAATGAATATCACAAAGGACGCATGGCTTCTGTGATATTTCATGCCTATCATCAAATAAAATCAAGCAATGAATTGAAATTATTCAAATCTCATCATCCAGACTATATAGATGGTGGACAAATGCGTGATTTCATTTACGTAAAAGATATTTTAAATGTGACTTATTGGCTTATGCAACACCTACCTTCGAACGGATTATACAATTTAGGTACTGGAAAGGCTGAGACATTTAATACCTTGGCAGAAGCCATTTTTAACACCATGCATATTGAAAAAAATATTCATTATATAGATACTCCAATTGACATCCGCGACAAATACCAGTATTATACAGAAGCCAATATGAATAAACTCATTACAGCAGGTTATACTAGACCATTTTATTCAATCGCTGATGGGATTAAAGATTATATAGAACAGTATTTAAATTCTTCTAGCTATTTTTAATTAAGTGTAGGATCTTCAGGAATGAAAAGTAAATTCTTGAATTTATTACCTAAGCTTTCGATAGATTTTTTTCAAAGTTGTTCATTCTCAGTTTTAAAAACTAACTGGTCAGATGCATTGCCAACTATCCATGAATTCATATCCATTTCAGCATCTAATTGTCCTTCTCCCCAACCCGAATATCCAAGAAAGAATTTACATTGGTTAGGTGTAAGTTGAGCGTTTTTAATCAAGTCGATTGCAGTTGTTAAATCTCCACCCCAATAGATGTTTTTATCTATTAATTCACCACCTAATTTACTAGACTCAGTATGGATAAAAAGCAAGGTATTGAGTCCTACAGGCCCTCCAACGAAGAGAGGAAATTGAATGCCTTCTAATTCAGGCAAATAATAGGATAAATCATTTGAAGCCAATCTGTTTAAAACATACCCTACAGATTCTTTTACAGAATGATTACAAAGATAAATAACTGTTTTCTGGAAATTTGAGTCTAAAAGCATAGGTTCTGAAATCAGGAGTTTACCTATACCTTGTTTGATATTAGTTTTATATTGTATAAAATCTTCGAACATACTCTCAACTTTTATACAAGATAATATCAAATTAATAAGAATCAAAACAAATAAATATAAAATTTACTTGGCTGTTAAAATAAATAAAACTACGAAGGTTACATGATTGCTTTTGTTACTTTTGCGAGGTGAAACGTACTTTCCCTGTCATTATTACATTGGTAGTCCTCTCCTTACTAGGCTTAATCTATTTGCAAGTGCAATGGATACAAGGTGCTATGCAACTCAAACATGAGCAATATGATAATGATGTATATGTAAGTTTACAAAATATAAAAGACTCAATTGTAAAACGAAAAAATAGAGAAACCTATGGTTTCTATTTAAATTTTCAAACGCAAACATTTGGAAATTTTATTCCGACTTATACAATAATGAGTAATTACCAACTGAAGGCAATTATTCGAGATGAATTTAGACGAAAAAATATTAAACAACCCTTTGAATTTTGTATTACAAATGAAGCTTTTCAACCAACGATGTTTAGTTCAGGCTATAAACAAGAATATCGAGATGCGGAAAACAATTACAAAACAGGCTTAACCGAAGGAAACTTTCTGAATAGTGAAACCTTGAATATATATATAGTTGAACCAGAGAACTATTTTCAAAATCACTTAGCTACCCTCTTGCTTTTTGCTGCATTATTTACCACTGTTATTATTGCTGCGTTCGTTTTGATGATTCGTACGATGTTGAGTCAGAAAAAACTTTCAGAAATCAAATCTGATTTCATCAATAATATGACGCACGAATTCAAGACACCGATTGCTACTATTCAACTAGCCTCCGATGCATTGACCAATGCTAAAGTAATTAGCAATACCGATCAGATAAAATACTACACTGGTATCATACATGAAGAAAATAGACGTATGAATATGCAAGTAGAGAAAATATTGCAAGCCGCAGAACTTGAAAAAGATGAAATAAAGATGCAATGGAAAAAAATAAATGTACATGAGAAATTGCATCGAATAGCTGAAAATACTCAATTACAAATGGAAGATATTGGTGCTGAATTTAATATTCACTTGAATGCAACTAATGATTTTATTGAGGCTGATGAAGTTCATTTTACTAATATAATTATCAACTTATTAGAAAATGCTGTAAAATATTCTAAAGAGAATCCTATTATCAGCCTTGAAACTCGTAATAATGGAAAGCAACTTCAAATCCTCGTCAAGGACAATGGAATTGGCATGGATAAAGAAACACAGAATCATATTTACGAAAAATTTTATAGAGCACATACTGGCAATTTACATAATGTAAAAGGGTTTGGACTAGGATTAACTTATGTAAAAAACATAGTAGATGCCCATAAAGGAAAGATTGAAGTAATGAGTGAACTTGGCAAAGGCACTACATTTATCTTAAGTTTCAATAATTGCAACTAGTCATTAGAAAAAATCATTCAAAGCATTTTATTAATAATTCTAGTCTAAAATAGAAGAATTGGCGTTATTTTCGCGACACATTTAATAACATGAATAATTACGATATACTTATTGTTGGTGCAGGTCCTGTAGGAAGTGTAATAGCCGAACGTTGTGCCACCCAACTTGGATGGAAGGTATTACTTATAGATAAGCGAAATCATGTTGCAGGCAATTGTTATGATCGCAAACATGAATCTGGCGTGCTTATACATCAATATGGTCCGCATTATTTCCGAACAAATCATCAAGAACTGGTTGATTATTTATCGCAATTTACAGAATGGATTCCTGGCAATTATTTTGTTACGAGCTATTCAAGAGGAGAATATTTTCCATTTCCAATCAATCTATTAACGCTTGCTCAGTTTTTTAAAAAACCAACATTAAAACCTGAAGAGGGTCAAGCATTGCTTGAAGAAGTGAGAGAGAAAATTGATAACCCCCAAAATTCAGAAGAATTTGTATTATCAAGAGTTGGAAAAGAAATGTATGAAGCATTCTACCTAGGTTACACATTGAAACAATGGGATATGCACCCCAAAGACCTTGCCACCAGCGTATGTGGTCGCATTCCAGTTCGGTTCAACGAAGACTGTCGATACGTTGATCATCAATTTCAATTGACTCCCAAAGAAGGATTTACAGCACTTTTTGAAAAAATGACGAATCATCCGTTTATTGAAAAACGTTTAGAAACTGATTATAAATCATTGGATATAAATACACCAATTACTATCTATACAGGCCCAATCGATGAATATTTTAATCAATGTTATGGTAAACTACCTTGGCGTTCACTTGAATTTGAATTTAAAGAATACGATGAAGAGTATAGACAAAAAAATGTACAAGTAAATTATCCAAATGAACATGACTATACTCGTACCGTTGAAATCAAACATGTAACTCAACAACAACATCCACATACCGTAATCTCTTACGAATATCCTCGCGCCGAAGGTGATCCATATTACCCCATTCCTACCGAAGAAAATCATCAATTGTATGAAAAATATAGGCTATTAGCAGAAAAGGAGACTTTAGAGAAAAATGTATATTTCTGCGGTAGACTTGCAGAATATAAATATTTTAATACAGATGAAGTAATTGAAAATGCTTTACGTACTTTTGAAGCCCTAAAAGCAACTCATGCCAATAAATAATTTGTGGATCATTATGCCTGTATACAATGAAGAAGAAGCAATCGACTTCGTTGTAAATGAATGGACTACTGCATTAGATCAACTTGCTTTAAATTATACATTGTGCATTTTAAATGATGGAAGTAAGGATACAACGTTACAACATATTGAAAAATTAGCTGAACTACATCCTCGAATTCATGTAATTAATAAAGCCAATAGTGGACATGGACAAACTTGTGTATATGGTTACAAGTATGCAATTGCAAAAGGGGCAGATTGGATATTTCAAATAGATAGTGATGGACAATGCGATCCAATATATTTCAAAGAATTTATACCACTTACAGAAAATAATAAATGTATCTACGGTGTTAGAAAAACACGCGATGATGGTAATCAACGGATAATAGTTTCACATTTTGTAACATTGTTTGTACTTGTAGCTACAGGCCAATGGCTTCGTGATCCAAATGTCCCCTATCGACTCATTCATACAGATATAATGCAATTATTTGTAAACGATGTACCAGCAGATTTTCATTTAGCTAATATTTATGTAACAGTTCGAAGTAATAAAGCGTCTAAAATAAAATGGATTCCAATTCATTTTAGAGATCGTATGGGTGGTACAGCTAGTGTAAAAACCTTCTCTTTTGTAAAACATGGTTTCAAACTTTTTAAACAATTGAAAGCCGCACAGCGTTCAATATAGAATTGACTATTTTACATTTATTGTTTTATTATTGTCTAATATGATTTAATTGTACAAAATAATTAAATAAACAATAGAATTTAACGTGTAAAGGTTGGAATTAGCAACAAAAACCAAATTGTTTAACATAAACGGTTTATTTCTATAAATTTCAACCTTCATCTCCTAATTTATAATGAATAGACAGATTAATTTCAAATAATTAGCTTTTTGACATTATCTTCAAAGACTAATTATTTTTTAATGCTTGTTATTCTTACGTTTTTCTTTACCCATTGGTTTCTTTCATTATTTTTTCATTCGTTTTTTTTACATCGTTTTGCTACCCATCAAATGTATACAACGAGTAAAAAATGGGAAAAAACATTTTATTTTATTACATGGCTACTACAAGGCTCTTCATTCTTAGTACCGCGTGCCTACGGCATATTGCATCGTATGCATCATGAGCATAGTGATACTAAAGATGACCCTCACTCTCCCCATTTTTTTACAGATGTATGGCAAATGATGAAGAGCACCCATAATATGTTTCGCAGTCTAGTAAAAAGAACATTTTCGCCTGATATACAATTTACAAATGCTTATTTACCAGAATGGGATCGACTTGATAAATTTGGAAACCATGTTTTCACTCGAATCGTTTTTGCTTTTTTATATATTGCATTTTACATCTATTTCTCACCAAGCTATTGGTTCTTTTTATTATTACCCATTCATTTTTTTATGGGTGCAGTGCAAGGTGCAATAGTAAATTGGTGCGGTCATAAATATGGTTATACTAATTATAATAATGGTGATCAATCAAAAAATAGCAGCCCATGGGGATTTTTATTAATGGGTGAATTATTTCAAAACAATCATCATTATAATAGCCAAAATGCAAATTTTGCTACTAAATGGTTTGAATTTGATTTAACCTATCTTATCATGAAGGCTTTAGATAAAGCACGTATTATTCAGATTATTCATGTGAAAAAATAATATTAACAACCATCAATGCGTATAGATTACAATTTCATAAAGTAACCTTTACTCAAATTAACTAACTTTGTGGATATGAAAACCAAACAAGATATTGTAAAAAATTGGCTCCCACGATATACTGGTGAATCCTTAGAAAATTTTGGCAAGTATATTTTACTAACCAATTTTTCAAATTATGTTGACTTATTTGCTAAAATGCATAAAGTAAAAGTAATAGGTAAAGATAAACCTATGCAATGTGCTACTGCAAATGATATTACCATCATTAATTTCGGGATGGGTTCAGCTTCATCCGCTACTATCATGGATTTACTTTCAGCCATTGCTCCAAAAGCAGTCTTGTTTTTGGGTAAATGTGGTGGACTAAAACGTAAAAATAAAGTAGGTGACTTTATATTACCCATTGCAGCTATTCGTGGTGAAGGTACTAGTAACGACTACTTCCCACCCGAAGTGCCAGCACTGCCTGCTTTTGCATTAGAAAAAGCTATATCTACTACCATTCGTGATAAAGGCTTTGATTATTGGACAGGTACATGTTATACTACAAATAGACGTGTTTGGGAACATGACAATGAATTTAAAGATTATTTGAAACAAATTAGGGCTATGGCCATTGATATGGAAACGGCTACTATTTTCATTACTGGATTTTACAATCGCATACCCACTGGCGCTTTACTTTTAGTCAGCGATCAGCCTATGGTGCCCGAAGGAGTGAAAACATCTGACAGTGATAAATCGGTCACATCTCAATATGTAGATAAACATTTAAATATTGGAATTGATTCACTTAAGCAACTTATTAATAATGGCAATACGGTACGCCATTTGAAATATTAATTGCTTGTATTTATATAGGTTTCTCTGCTTTGTTTGTTATCAATTATAGTATTAATAAGCAATTGCTTAAATGCTTTGTAAGTAGATATTCTTTTTTCTATTATTGAATCTCTTTCAAGCATTTTATGTTGCAGTGTACTATCTTGTTTGAAATCATACACTGCATCGATACTATTGCCATAACCTGTAAACACGTATTCCTCTACCCTTGTATAATTATAATTATCAATCATACAAAATGCCATTGCATTGGTTGATGTATCAAATCCACTTTTACCATATGCAAAAAATGAATTTGGATAATGCATGTAATTCAAAATAGTCGGCATAATATCTATCTGTTGGAACAATTCAGTATTAGTCCCTTTTAAACTTTTATCATTTGGTTTGTAAAACAAAACTGGTATAGAAAACAAACCCAAATGTTGATTATAATAATTCAACGAATCTTTACAAGCAAGAAAATTATGGTCAGCCGTAATTACAAACAACGTATTGTTGTACCATTTCTTATTTTCGATTGACTTGAAAAAAGTTCTCAAGGACTCATCAGTATAAGCAACACCTCGTTGAATACTATGCATAGCTTGTATAGTAGAATTTTGATAACCCTTCGGCAAAGCAAATGGCTCATGGGAGCTCAATGTAAAAATTATCGAGAAAAAAGGTTGTTTTTCTTGATCTAATTGATTTCCAAAATAGTGAAGAAATGGTTGATCCCAAATACCCCAAGTGCCATCATAATCAGCATCATTGCCATACTCAGATCTTCCATAATATTGATCAAATCCTGCATGAGAAGCAAAAACATCAAAACTCATAGTTCCATTTGTCCCACCATGAAAAAATGAACTTGAATAACCTTCTTGTTTCAATAAGGAAGGTAATGCGTCTATTTTATTAGTCGCATAGGTAGAGGTAACAAATGGTTCGTCCATAAAATGAGGTATACCTGCAATACAAGCAGGAATACCATCGGATGATCTATATGCATTGGCAAATGCATTCGAAAACACCAGCCCCTCTGACATCAAACTATCTAAAAAAGGTGTATAGCTAGTTCGACCACCTATACCTGTATATCCTTTCCCAAAACTTTCTAAAATTATCATTACTACATTCATCTTATCCATAGGTTGATTAGATGAATAATTTTTAATAGGATTGATTTGCTTTTTAAGATCTGTCTCTGAAAAAAAGGAAAGAGGTTTCAGTTTCTTTTGTTCAAAAGAATGTAAAATTGAAAATGGTGTATTAACAATCAATGGCACATCAGCATTATCAGCAACTAACAAGGCATTAAATAGTTGAATTGGTTTCAATTGTAAGCCCCCCCTAATAAAGAGTATGCTAATTCCGATAGTTAATATTAATACGACTGAACGCTTCAAAAACACACTGCTTGTTCTGTTTAAAGGGGTGCGTTGATTTATTTTTTTAGTCAATAAAAAAAATAAAAAAGTTAATATACCAATGAATAAAAACACATACCAAAACTCCCTAAAATAGGCTGGCATTAAATCAATAAAATCAGATTTTTTACCCAATAGATTGAATACATCAGCCGTCATTCGCTTACGTACATAGGGATAATAGCCTATATCTGCCAAATCGAAAATGAAACAAATTGTATTTGAAAGTATAAACCAAGCATTTAGTATGCGTTGATACCATTTACGAGAAGTAAACTCAAAAGGCAATAATGCAAAAAAAACAAAAGGGAGATTAATTGCAAATACAATTGACAAATCAAATCGTATACTATGAAATACTAATCGAATGTAATCTGATAGACCAACATGATTAAAGTAAGAAAAATTAAGAATAAAAAATAAGAATCGAATAATCTGATAAATCAAAAGTACTAGTCCAATTTTCAGGGCAGTTCGTTTAAAATGATTGGTTAACCAATAGGATTTATTATCTATCATATTTATTTAAAAAACAAAAATGCAGAAAGCTCAAGCTAATCTGCATTTTCTTTTAATTTTTTAATATTGATTAAATATCAGTTGCTTCACCATAAGCCATAGCAGTTGCCTCTTTCACAGCTTCGCTCAATGTTGGATGAGGATGTATTGAATTTAAAACTTCTTTGTAAGTAGTTTCTAATTTACGACCAAGTACAGCTTCCGCAATCATATCAGTTACGCCTATTCCTATCATATGAGTTCCTAACCATTCACCATATTTTGCATCATAAATAACTTTTACAAATCCTTCGGTATTACCTGCTGCCGCTGCTTTACCACTCGCAACAAATGGAAACTTACCAACCTTAATTTCGTAACCAGCTTCTTTTGCTGCTTTTTCGGTCATACCTACACTCGCTATTTCTGGATTGCAATATGTACAACCTGGAACATTAGCATAATCTATTGGCTCAGGTTTGTGTGTCGATTTCTTTTCCATGTAAGCAATATTTTCAGCACATACAATGGCTTCTTTACTTGCTACGTGTGCCAATGCTTGACCTGGCGATGCATCACCAATAGCATAGATTCCTGGCACATTTGTTTGACTAAAAGCATCTACAGTAATTCTACCTTTGTCGGTCAAAACGCCTACTTGTTCTAATCCGATATTTTCTAAATTTGAAACAATCCCTACAGCACTCAATACGATATCTGCTTCTAATACTATATTTCCTGTAGCAGTCTTTACGGTTGCTTTTACACCAGCACCACTAATATCAACACTCTCTACAGATGCATTGGTCATCACGTCAATACCTTGTTTTTTGAAACTTTTAGCCAATTCTTTTGATACATCTTCGTCTTCAACTGGTACTATATTGGGCAAAAATTCTACGATTGTTACTTTCGTTCCGATGCTATTATAAAAATAGGCGAATTCTACACCAATTGCACCGCTACCGACTACAATCAATGATTTGGGTTGAGTTGGTAATACCATAGCTTCACGATAGCCAATTACTTTTTTACCATCAATTGGCAAATTTGGTAAAGCACGAGCTCTTGCACCTGTTGCAATGATGATGTGTTTGCAATCATATGTAGTTGCTTTTCCATCGGTAGCTGTTACTTCTACTTGGCCTTTGGCTTTTATTTTGCCATATCCCATGATGACATCAACTTTGTTCTTTTTCATAAGAAATTGAACACCTTTACTCATCTTATCGGCCACACCACGACTTCGTTTTACCATACCATTGAAATCTGCTTTAGGGTTATCCAACATTACACCATAATCTGATGCATGCTTAGCGTATTCAAATACTTGTGCTGATTTTAATAAAGCTTTAGTAGGTATACATCCCCAGTTAAGACAAACACCTCCAAGGCTTTCTTTCTCAATGACAGCTGTTTTAAAACCCAATTGAGAAGCACGTATTGCTGCTACATATCCTCCTGGTCCGGCGCCGATTACAATGACATCATAATTCATAGTCTATAAGTATTAATTGTTATAAAATTTGTGAGTGGCAAAAATAGGTAAAACCTAGCTAAAAGTGAAATCAACCTGCATTACTCTGCAAAGTATTTTTTAAGCTTATCATCCAATCGGTCTGCACCAGAAAATTGATATTGTAACGTAGACGGCTTGAACACATTTCCAGTTCGTCTCAATGAAATATTGGTAACACCCAATTTTCCTTTTAAAAGATTAAATTGATCATCATATAACAACAGGCAATAATCTCTTGTGCCTGCGTAATCTTCAGTTCCGTTCAAATAGTCATTTTTTCTTCCCGCTTTGGATGGATCTATAACTTCATAATCTGTTATAGGAGGATAATTTACTTCTGCAATAAAATAATTACCAAGTGAAGCTACTTCAATCATTTTTTTGGTAGTTAACAAATCTGCATCATAGAATGTAACATCTTCCCATTTCCTGGCTTTTACATTATCATAATCGTGACTATAAAAGTAATAGACCGGACAAAATGTAAAGTTCTTTTCAAAATTCCGAACTATTGAAAGATTGGTTTGCTGATCAGATAATTTGATTTTAGCAACTTCTTCTTTCATATCTCGGCGTTCATAAGCTTCGATCTTAGTGCTAGATTCGTTCATCATTACCAAAATTAAGTTTGGTTTATAATAAGTGGGATCTGAAGTCTGTGCAACTATCAATGATGATGAACAAATAAATAAAAGTAAGATGCTAAAAAATCGATTCATTCTAATTTCCTTTTTTCAAATATACAATTTCAATTTAAATTCATTAGACTTAAATAAAAAAAAGCTACCAAAACTGGTAGCTCATTTATGCTCAAAATACTCAATCAAAATTTTAATGTTTGTATACTACTGCTGTACCATTTGAAGTTTGGCTAGGGCGTTGTAAAATTGCTACATGTCCTAACATATCTCTTTTTGGTCCTTTTTGGAAAAAAGTCATTAAGTAACGACCTGAACGTGGACACACAAATGAAAACTGTGTATAAGTGATAATGTCACCAAATCCTTCAAGACCTAGTTTCATTTCAATTTTTTTCGCTTCTGGATCACCAATTACCATAAATTGATACCATCTTCCTTCTTGTAATTCAACAAATATTGGAAACTCAGTATTTTTCTCCATATTGATGTTTCCACCTTTATATGTAATAAAACCATCTGTTTTGTATTTTGTATACATTTCAGATACTTTATCGTTAAACTGCTTATTAACTTGATCAACTGGTCTAAGCTGAGCAAAAGAGATAGAACTAGTTAACACCAGAACAATTGCAAGTAGTAGAGATTTTACGTTTGACATAGTAGTAAGTATTAGTTGTTTATTTATTTGTTTGAACAACATTAATAACCCAAATAGCGTGCCGAAAAAAGTTAATTGCTTGATTTAAAATGAATTAAATTCTTTTGTAATAGAATGTTAATCGCTATAAGTGTTGATTCTATTGAGTTTATAAGAATAAATAGCATTTATCCACATTTATTATTTTTTAATATATTAAAAAATTAAATATCTATATTGATATAAATACAATAGAATTATATAAATAAATTACTTAAAAAATATTTTTTACAACTCCAAAAATGCTCTAAAATGTGAATAAGTGAGTTATCTATTTAATTATCAGTCTTTTAGAATAAATTAATATAAAAAATAAACTACCATTCAAAGGTTTTACCTTCAAAAGCTAATTCGGTAGAGGGGAAAATTTGCTGAGATTCCAATAAAAAAGGATTTAAATCCTTGTATTTTGACGAAAAATGTCCAATAATTAATTTTCCAACGTCCGCTCGTTTTGCTATTTCAGCAGCTTGTGACGCTGTAGAATGAAAGCGATCTATCGCTTTCAACATATTATCTTGAAGATAAGTTGCTTCATGATATAACAAGTCAACCTGATTGATATCATCTACAATTTCAGGTGCATATCGTGTATCAGCTGTATATGCATATGTTTTAGGAGGATGCCCTTCAGTGGCAACCCATTCATTTTTTACTAATTCGCCCTGTTTATCTATATAATCTTCACCCTCAGCTAGTTTACTATAGTAATATTTAGGTATTTCATATTCCTGTAGTTTTTTGGGGATTAGCACTCTTTTTCTTTTTTTCTCTGTAAAAAGAAACCCATGCGTAGGTACGCTATGATATACGGGAAAACATGACACCGAAAATTTCTCAGTTTCGACCAATACCTTCCGCTCCATGTCCCCAATCAAATGAAATACGATTTCAAATCCTAAACTCCATGGCATTTGTATAATTATATATTCTTTGATTTTAGCAGGGCAGTAAATATGCAATTCCTTTTCCCTTCCTAATAATGAAAGACTACTGATATACCCAACTAATCCTAAATAATGATCGCCATGTATATGACTGATAAAAATATGATTGATACGCTGGCTTTTAATACCATATTGATGCATACGCATCTGTGCTCCTTCGCCACAATCCATCAAAAAAAGTTGATCGTTGATATCCACAACTTGAGATGTAGGATATCGACCATGAGCAGGTAAAGCAGAATTGTTGCCAAGTATTGTAACCTTCATTGTGAGCAAAGATAATGCTATGGATAGTAGATAATTCTGTTATAAGAAACAATTATCTTATTTGATTTTTTTTACTTTAAACGAAAAATACTGTTGTGTAAAATAGCTATATATTGCTACTAATGCCGTTGTCAATATTTTAGATGGGGTTGCAAACCAACCAAAGCCTTCTACAAACAATTTTAAGAAAAGATAATTTAAACCTATGCAACTGATAACTGTTAATCCATACCTGAACAACTGTACACGACCTCGGAGTTCGGAAGTCGTAAATACAATAAACTTATTCATGATAAACCCGTATGGAAAGCTAATTAAAAATGAAACAATAAAGGCAGCAATATGAGCACCCATCATTATACCTCCAATAGGAACAGGTTGTTTATGAAAAATAAAATTATAAGAAATGAAATAAACTCCAATGTCTAAAACTGCAGTAGAACCACCACAAGCTAAATATTTGAAGGTTTGTAATGGAATAAACTTAAAGAAATCGAAGTAAAAAAACTCGATGAAAGAATTGATAAATTTTCTCAAAATCAGAAAAAAATAAATCGATTATTCAAATGGAATAAAATGCAACTCCAATGTATTATCAGTTTTTCGAATCCAAAGTTGCTTATTGTATAGTTTCAAAATATTGTAATCATTTGTACTATCAATATTCCCAGAAAAGTTTTTAGTAGTTAATGCCAACTTACGATCATCGTCGTATAGTTTCCAAGTACCTTGTAAATTTCTTGCTTCCAATGAAACAGGATCAATAATAGTCACTATATACTTTCCATCACGGTACATATAATGCTTTTGCTTAGTCCAATAAGGATCTTGGGAAACTTCTGTGCCATTTAATTGAGCGCTTTCTACGCGCCAATTGTTTGTGACTCGAGCCTCTTTTTTGCGTAAGCTAATATTAGGTCCCTCTTCGTATTTTCTACAAGAAGATATCGTCAAAGCTCCAACGAGAGCAAATGAAAGTATAAATAAAAAATTTTTCATGTTGTACATATGAATCAAAGCACTAAGATAAACAAATTTCTAATATGTGTTAATTAAATCACGTAAAAATATAAAAAACACAGTATTTAACGCATATTACTTCTGTTTTTCCATTTCGAAGTACTCATATTCAAGGGTTTGGGCTGCTCAGTTTTTTCTTTGAAAATATTCACAGCCAATAGAGCAGCTATTTCTTTTTGTTCTTCAGAAAACTGTTCAAGTAACTCTGGTTTATAATAATTTGCAATAAAATGTGTATCGAATTGCCCTTTTACAAATGCTTCATGATTTATTGCCCATTTTCCAAATGGCAAAGTAGTTTCAATTCCATTGATTCTAAATTCTTCAATTGCACGAGTTAATCGGTCAATAGCTTCATGGCGAGTAGATCCCCATGCAACTAGCTTACCAATCATTGGGTCATAGTAAATAGGTATTTCCATGCCTTCTTCATATCCATCATCTACTCGTATGCCTGCACCTTGAGGTCGTTTATACACTTCCAATTTACCTATATCAGGTAAGAAATTATTTAACGGATCTTCAGCACATATACGAAGTTCAATAGCATGACCATTGATGTTTAAATCATCTTGTGTAAAACTTAATGCTTTTCCATCTGCCACATAGATTTGTTCTTTTACTAAATCGATCCCTGTAATCATTTCTGTCACGCAATGCTCCACTTGCAAACGGGTATTCATTTCAAGAAAATAAAAATTCAAGTCATTATCAACCAAAAACTCCACCGTACCAGCACCATGGTAATCGCAGGAACGACCAACATTGACAGCGCACTCTCCCATCGCTTTTCGTATTTCAGGAGTTAAGCATGAAGAAGGCGCCTCCTCTACTAACTTCTGATGTCGACGCTGTATTGAACACTCTCTCTCAAATAAATAAACATAATTGCCATGTGTATCGCCTAAAATTTGTATTTCAATATGTTTGGGTGAACCTACATATTTTTCAATAAATACCGAATCGTCTTTAAATGAATTCAACGCTTCGCTTTTAGCCATATTCAATTGTTCCTCGAGCTCTTCCATATGGTGTACGATACGCATACCTTTACCACCACCGCCAGCACTTGCCTTGATTAACAAAGGAAATCCCGTACGAGCCGCTATTTCTTTGGCTTCTGCTACATCTTGAATCGGACTATCTGTACCAGGTACCATTGGGACATCGAACTTTTTAGCAGATTGTTTTGCTGCAATTTTACTCCCCATTGTTTCTATAGAATGAGCAGTTGGCCCTATAAACTTGATGCCTGCTTTTTGACAAGCATCGCTAAAACCTGCATTTTCACTTAAAAACCCATACCCGGGGTGTATTCCATCGGCTCCACATGCAAGTGCTACTTCTATTATTTTATCTCCTAAAAGATAGGATTCCGATGATGGGGCCGGGCCTATACAAAAACTCTCGTCGGCAAAAGTTACAAAAGGCATCGTTGCATCAGCCTCACTGTATACAGCTACAGTTTTAATACCCATTTCACGAGCCGAACGCATTACACGCAACGCTATTTCTCCTCTATTAGCTACCAATATTTTATTCATCTTGTTATATTATCTTATTATAAAGAATTTGCGAATATAAATCAAAACTCACTTCTTTAAATGAAGTTTTAGATAAAGCGATGCTTAAATGATATAGATGAGGATTTTGAAATAAGATATTTATTACATTTGCACCACTATGTTAAAAATAAAATTTGGTACAGACGGATGGAGAGCGATTATTGCGCAAGAATATACAGTTGAAAATGTAGCGCGTGTAGCTTATGCTACAGGCCTTTGGCTAAAACAATCACATGAAAACCCTTCGATCGTGATTGGTTATGATTGTCGATTTGGAGGCGAACTATTTACTGAAACTTGTATCAAGGTACTATGTGCCATGGGCGTCAAGGTATTGACTAGTAAAGGTTTTGTAAGTACTCCAATGATTTCGTTTGGGGTATTACAATACAACGCTCAGCAAGGTATTGTTATTACTGCAAGCCATAATCCACCTTCATACAATGGATTCAAATTGAAAGGTGCACATGGAGGTCCTACTCCACCCGATCAAATTTTAGAAGTAGAGAATCTAATACCTGATCATGCTATAGAAATAAAAGGTTCACTTGCAGAATATGAATCCAATGGATTATTAAAATATGTAGACCTTGAAACAGACTATGTGGACTATATCAGAAGCAAATTTGATATTGAGAAAATGAATCAATCGCCTTTTAAAATGGCGTATGACGCTATGTATGGCGCAGGTCAAAACGTAATGAAACGTTTATTTCCAAATGCAGTCTTTCTTCATTGTGATACCAATCCTTCATTTAAAGGAATATCACCTGAACCACTTCATAAAAACTTATTGGAGTTATCAGAAACAATGAAACAAACACCAGAGTTGAAATTTGGTTTGGCCAACGACGGTGATGCGGATCGTATTGCATTGTACGATGAAGATGGGAAATATGTTGATTCTCATCATATCATTTTATTGTTGATCCATTATTTAAATAAATATAAAAAACTTACAGGGAAAGTAGCCATTGCAGCTTCTACAACACTTCGAGTAAATGTAATGTGCGAAAAGTATGGTTTACCATGTGAAGTAACTCCCATTGGATTTAAATATATTAGTCAAATCATGATGAATGAGGATGTATTGGTAGGTGGTGAAGAAAGCGGTGGTATCAGCGTAAAAGGCCATATACCTGAACGTGATGGCATTTATGATGGTTTGGTTATTTATGAATTCATGAATGAAACTGGCAAAACCCTCAAAGAACTTTGTAAAGAAATTTACGATGTTATTGGTGAATTTTATTATGAACGTGCCGATTTGCATTTGGAAGAAAGTGAGAAACAACGCGTGATTGCGTTATGTAAAAATGGAATTAGTACGTTTGGAAAATATAATGTAGTAGATACCAATTTTATAGATGGATTCAAGTACGAATTACCGAATCACTGTTGGACTATGATACGAGCCTCTGGTACTGAACCATTATTAAGAGTTTATGCTGAAGGAAATACAAACGAAGAGGTTTGGGATATATTAAAAACAGTGAGAGCAACGTTGGGTGTTTAAAAATTCAATTCATTGCATTTAAATAGAAAAAAGTTATTATTTGATTTTCTTATTAGATACTTGTAATTTTAACCTAATAAAAAATCAATGAAACAATATTTATTTCTATTATTCATACTGTTCAGTTCTAATTTTTCATTTGCACAAAATTTAGTCACTTATGCAGGAGGCATAGGCAACGAACGTTTCAATGATGTAATGCAATTGTCCAATGGTCATTTTATAGTACTTGGCAATGCCGATGATTTAAGTTGGGTCAATGTATCAGTTCCTAAAATTATATTAACTGTTCCCGCATCAGCTACTATCAATAATAATACGGGTACCAATAAAATTGGCTTTATTGCTGAATTTAGTGCTGATTTGCAAACCATGCTATCAGTTTATTACTTGCCAGTAAATACTGTAGAAGACTTTCGATTTGTGAAAACAAATTCAATACCTAATACACCAACAGGTAATTTATATATCAGCGGCAACTTGAGTAATGCCAATGCTGGAGGCTATTTTATTGGTCGATTGGATAACAATTTTGTTTCTGGTGCTCCTTCAGGATTTAGTTGGATAAAATCAATCAATGCAAAAGCAGGTTCAACTATAAAAACCTACATGCCTTGGGATGTAGGTGGCAATAATAACATAGTGTATGCCACAGGCGATAGCCATGATTATAACTGGAGTGCAGTTTATTCAATAGATGGAAACGGAAATGATTTAATAGTTCCCAATTGGCGTATCCATTGGAAAACAATCGGCGGAGAATATTATGGAGATGCCAATTCATATCCTGGGGGCTTGGCGGGCTTATTGTATAGCGGTATCGTATTCAAACGAGATGCTACTCGTTGTGAATTAAGATCAACCAATCTTGCAGATTACAATTTAGTTCAACCTGATGAAAATGGAGGAAGTAAAAAGGGGAAATGGCCTATGGATGTTTGTTTTGATACACCTTGCAATCCTGGAGCACTAGGTAATACTACCAATGGCCCAGGATATACTGGCTACTCACCTGCAGCTACATTTACATATGGCATGAGCAATGTTTGTATTGATCGTAGAACGAATACGATGTATATTGGGTTTAATTTTAAAACTACATTACCCATTTCTGGATTACCTGATTTCGAACCTGCTGTCATGGTCATGGATAGTACGGGTGATATGCTATGGTGGACTCGATTATACCACGAAATGCAACCTGTTACAAATGCTTTGACAAATTCTACACCCGATCAATATATTGATGCAATAGCCATTGACTATTCAAAACCTTTACCGAATGGTGAATTTATAATTGGAGCAAGAAATCATGGCAACAATACCGAAAATTTCTGGGAAGGAAATACAATTGCTGCAAATCCAACTGCCATAGGTTTTCAAAAGCAATTTACAGGTTCAAGTGGAAATAATCATTTATCATGGATAGGCCGATTTAGCATGAGTACAAAACAAATTCTCAACAGTACCTATATGGCCGAGTATGCTGAAGGCGCTACTGGACTTGGAAATCCGCATCCTGATCCTAATCTTGATGGCTGGCCCGATCCTAATGATGGATGGCCAACCTTAAATACAACTTACCTTGCTAAAAACAATATTAAGGTCACTGCAGATGGAAGTATTTTTATTTTAGGTAAAGGAAGAAGAACAATCACAACTGCAAATGCCTTTCAAAAAATGGTTAAGCCTGCAAACGGCGGTTTGTCTTGTTGGAACGATTTCGCTAGGGTATACAAAAACGATTTATCAGTTCCATTGTATAGTTCGTTGCTTGTTGGCAATTGGGATACACTTACACAAGCCAATGGTGACAATGTGAGACTCATGGGAAGTTGGAAAACAGCCAATGGAATCGTAGTGGTAGGTTATCATACAGGCTTACCCAATGAAATGCCAATTGCTTCAGTTCCATCTTGGGGAAATTCAAATTACAATGGGGAAAGTGCTGTATTGGCAAATTTAACCGCCGCCAATATTACAAATCCTGGAGATGGTCCTTCTGTTGTCACTGCTAGTCACAGCGAATTTAAATCAACATTCAACATAGAAATTTATCCAAATCCAACCAATACCAACATTTTGGTTAAAACAAAAAACAATAATACAAAAGATATTGAAATTGTCAATTTGCTTGGACATACCCTGATTCATCAAACAACTAAAGATGCAAACTTCCGAATTGACTTAAGCCAACTTGTAGCAGGTTGTTATTTTATTACAATATCAACCTCTAATGATATATCAATTCATAAAATCATAAAACAATAATTTAATTTTTCATCGTTTACAATTCATAATTATTAAATATGATTTGATTATTATTCCATTCAATGCAATTCATTACCCATTATTTTCTTCATTTAGTATTCCCTGTTATCATCGCATATCTTTTTTTCAAAAAAGATTGGAAAAAAGTAGCATTGATTTTCTTAAGTACCATGTTGATTGATTTAGATCATTTATTAGCAACGCCTATTTTTGATTCTATGCGATGCAGTATTGGCTTTCATCCACTCCATTCCTTTTATTCAATTGCATTCTATGTAATTTTATTAATATTCCCATCAGCAAGGTTATTTGCGATTGGATTTATTCTTCATATTATTACTGATACTCTCGATTGTTTATGGACATTTAGCCATTGCCATGAATGCTATCTCAAATCACATCTTCATTTTTGAAATTAAAAAATTGCTCTTACACTCGCACGACCAGTATGAATTGTATTGCTAGAGGCTGGTTTACGTCCTTCATATTCAAGACTCATCTCTACATTTCTAGATAATCTTTTATCAAAACTTGCACCCCACAACCAGTTTTTTCCGTTTTGCAAACCATCTAGCATAGTATAACCAATAGTGGAATTACTTATACCATTGTATCGAATGCCTGAATAGGTAGCTCTTACATTTAGTGATCCAGAGCTTACAATATTGTATTTTAAATCTAAGTTGATCGTGTTGAAAATAGCTTTCTCTCCACCGTACTTAGCAGCATTGTTTCTTACATCGTATTTGTACCCTGATTGAATTCTAAACTGATTTTTAAATAATAAGATCGTAATGCCAGGTTCTAGTTGAGAATAAGCAATTATAAAAGATCTTGTTTCTAGAAATTGTGAAGTGAACGATTTTTTTCCTTTTTTGATAGTCAATAATAAAGTAGCATTTTGTGCAAGATTATATCTACCTCGTAATTGATTTTCAGCAATACGTCTTGAGTCAATTCCATAATTCAATAAGGTTTTGCCTCCATTGAGTGTATTAATATAGTCGAGTCCCCATTTATTGCTAAATCGATTCAAAAATATTGAATTCATTATGGAAGATGAATTGTTGATCAGCAAGCTATCTTCAAATTGTTTGATAAATGGATTGTATTGTGAGATGCCTTCTTTACCTATAAATCGATTATTGAGTTGAATGGCCGATTGCAAATTAATCATTGAAATGATTTTTTTAATGCCTTTTAAATCAGACTGATTCAACAATGATTTAGGGTTCAATGAAATGGATTGATTGTAAAGTGAGTACTTGGCTTTTACATATTGATTGGTAGGAGTAAAAACTTTGATATACAATTTCTCATCGGGGAAAATAGCCAATTCAAACTCATTGAGCTGTTTAAGATTATCACTATTGTAATCTCGCCATACATACAAACCTTGTCCAGCAGGTACTTGTACATAGGTAAACTCACGTTTCAATTCCTGCCCAGAACCTAGTTCGTACAAAACATTTCCTGATAGTAAACCTTTAAAAAAAGAAAAATTATATTCCATTCGACCTAGTAAACTTTCATCGGGCTTTAATGGAGTTATTGTAGAATCTGTTATTGATAATATTCTATAGGCTCCTGTAAGGCGTATATCATGATTTTTAACCGATGTAATATTGGTTGTGAGCGCAAACGTATGCCCTAAGGTACTTTGAGCAAATTCATTATTTTTCACAGCCCTATCTCTGCGAAGTGTATATTCAGCATTGAAATTATTGGCATGACTCGGATTGTTTTTTAAATAAAAAGAAAGTGCATCAAAAGAAAAAGCAGTTTGATTCAATGAATCAGATAGCGTATTTTTCAATTGATTATGTTCTAATAAATATCGACTACCTAAGGTCAATTGATTCATCTTCGAAAATTGCTTTTCAAATTCAAGATAAGGTCTATAGAATTGACTCTTCGTCAAAAGAGATTTTTGTTGCATCAAATCACCTCTCATCAGGAGTCTATATCCTTTTTTACTTCCTGAAATACTCGCTATATGTTGTGTTCCTGTAAATTGTTCACCTCTCAAATATGTACCAAAACGATAATCAATTTTACCTAATTTATTTTTTTGAAGTGCGACTTGCACATTCCCTAAATGTTCATTTTGCAATGACTCTGTAGAAGTAATATTCCAATCTCTGGCAAATTCTACATTACGAAATCGTTCAAGCGCTCTAAAGCGATCTTGTACAAATTCATAATTCACATTTGTAGTCAAACTAATTTCATTTTTAGAACTAATGTTTCTTGTTTCATCATAATTTATCTTGATTGCAAATCCATTGTGGGTATTATTATGGATTTTCGAAAAGGTATTCGGATCATAATTGGACAAGGCAGCTTCTACTGTCAACACCTTTGCTGAATCCAATAGATAGGTAGCACCTACTGAATACATTTGTTGTTTTTTGGGTGTTACCAATACAGTTACAGGTTCATAATCACCCTGTCGAATACCATTCAAGGGTGCTCGCCATTCGTACACTCTTCCGTTGGCGCTATTGATTGACTGTAAATAATTACCCATACCTTGACCGACATAGGTAAATGCAACTGAGTATTTTGCACTATCGGGATTGGTCGAAAACACAAAAATTTGTTGGTATACAACTGAACTTACAAGTGTATCTATTTTTTTATACAAAATTTTATTGTTGCTAAATGTATCTTCAAATCGAGCACTGGGATACAATGCAAATTGAATACTATCACCAATAGTTGATAAAAAATATTTTTGAGAGGAATCAAGTGATTGTTGAACTGATTGATTCTTGGCATCTTGATTTGAATAGGCATTGAATCTTAATTGCAATCGATCATTGACTTTCCATTCATCATTCAGATAAAAAAGGGAATTGAGATAATTTCGATCCGAAAATTCAAATTCAACTGTGATACGCAAATCCTTAGTAATAATTCTTCTGGGCATGAACGTAACTTCTGCAGTATTGTAATCAATAATATAATCTTGACCTTCTCCCCGACTCATGATATTACCATCAATATAGACCCGCTCGGTTCCTGCTAATACAACAAAGAATTGTTCCCCATTCGGTCCAGACAATTTGTAAGGTCCTTGGTTTCCTTCTAAAGCAACTAATTTATTTCTTACAAATTTTCCTTTTGCCAATGAAGCACCAAAACCAACTTTATTCTCTCCCTTGGCCGATGTTTTTACGGTAGTAGATACAAAACCACCTTGAACTCGTTTATAGAAATTCATAAAATACCCTGCTGGTCGTTTAATATCATAATCACCCACGATAAGTGACGCTTTTTTTCGTTTTAATTGAATGAAGACCCGATCAAATTCTTGAAGTTGTTGTGTATTTCCTTCTGGCTGAAAAGGAATCGTATTATCTGTAATGGCACCTGTGAGTCGAATGCTATCACCCAAATCTCCTTCTAATTGCAAATTGAATTGTGAATTCAATACAACGTCTTGACTATTTCCAAATGACAAGGCCCTACCAAAGCTTCCTGCATAATCTACACTACCAAAATCGATAAACGCCTGATTATTCTTGACTACATCTGTAGCATTATAGTAATACGGTTTGATAATAAAATTATTCTCTATTACACCTAAATCCTTGTGTGCATATTTTTGTGAAATTGAAAAAGGGAAAACCCGATAAGCAAGTTGAATACTATCCTTGGAAGGTGGTTTAATCCATACAAATCGACTTTTAAAATAATCCATATAATAATCGCCAGGTTCTACGCCAATGATAGAAAGTGATGAAGGCACTATGGTAAGAGAATCTATTCGGATTGTATCAGTACCAATCGGGATTGTTTTAATTCTAAGATTCCTTATATCATTATTTTGTCCATAGGCAATGCTACAAACCAATAATAACCCAAGAATTATAAAAAAATACTTTGCCGACAATGAAACTGATATTATATATTAACGGCTAAAATTAAGAATATTGTATATCATTCAACAGATTTAGATAAGATTTGTAAGAATGTGAGATTTCGAAACCGACAAAAAAAATAATATTATCTCAATTAATTGCGTTGATAACAATAAAACAATAGTTTTAACCTTCATACTTCATGAATAAAGAAACTCCCATATATATTCACATAATCGGATGTGCATTGTTTTTGATGCTTCCTATCTTATTTTCACCTTTGCCTTTTTTTTCTGTAGAGGCTTATACAAATCCACTTGCACTTCGTGATTTCCTGAGTTATAGTTTATTGATATTATTTTTTTACGCCAATTATTATTATTTAATCGATCGTTATTATTTTGAAAAAAAGTATTTGCAATATGCATTGATACTAATTCTCACTTGCCTTTTAATATTAATCTTTCCATCTATTATTTTTTCAGATGCCATTTCATATTATCGAGAAAGTATTTTGAACTCTAGTGCAATTGAACGAATGCAAGTGCCTAAATCCTATTTTTATGATATTAATCGATATCTTTTTTTATTTGCTGGTATCCTTTTTGGCACATTAGCTATCCATATCAATGCCAAATTAAAAGAGTCCTTACAAGACAAATTAAATTCAGAATTGGCCTATTTGAAAGCTCAAATTAATCCTCATTTTTTATTCAATACGCTGAATAGTATATATTCATTAGCCATTGTAAAATCGGACCATACACCTACAGCTATTGTAAAACTGTCTAGTATGATGCGATACGTGATTAGTGAAGCTGCACAACGTTTTGTACCTTTGGAAAAGGAAATGATTTACATCAATAGCTATATTGAATTACAAAAAATACGATTGGATGATACAGCCATTGTTAATTATTCATTTACTGGCGAAACTGACAATAAAGAAGTGGCTCCATTGGTTTTATTGCCGTTTATCGAGAATGCATTCAAACATGGTGTAAACCCCGAAACTGCTTCTCAAATTGATATTCAAATCAGTGTAAGTGAAGAGAATTTGTACATGCATGTTTTTAATTTAAAAGTACCTCATATCAATAATCCCGAGCAACGAACAGGATTTGGATTGGAAAACAGTAAAAAACAATTACAACTTATTTATCCCAAAAAGCATCATCTTTCAATTGAAGACAAAGAACATAGCTTTGCGGTCACCCTTAAAATTAACATTATATGATCAAAGCCATTGCCCTCGATGACGAACCATTAGCACTCAAAATTATTGAAAATTTTTGTAGTGAAAGCGATCAAGTTTCGCTGGAAAAAACGTTTTCAAAGCCGAATGATGCATTGAAATATATCAACAATTTTCCGGTTGATTTGATTTTTTTGGATATTCAAATGCCATCCATTTCTGGTATCGATTTTTTCAAATCCATTGATAAAGAAGTTATGGTAATTTTCACTACTGCTTTCAGTGAATATGCCGTTGAGGGGTTCAATTTAAATGCGGTTGACTTTTTATTAAAACCATTTACATTGGAACGATTTCAGCAAGCAGTTGCTAAAGCATATGAGTTTTACAACTATACCAATAGCACCGAAAAAACGAAACAACCTTACATCTTTATTCGAGCTGATTATAGTCTAGTTAAAATCAAATTGACCGATATTATTTACCTAGAAGGTTTAAATGATTATGTTAAATTTCATTTGGAAAATCAAAAACCTGTCGTAGCTCGTATTACGTTGAAAAATTTAAGTGAACGATTATCAAGTGCTGATTTCATTCGTGTACATCGATCGTATATCATACCAGTTACGCGTATTAGTCACATTCGCAATCGAATGATATTTATCCATGCAGAAGATAAAATGATTGAACTACCTATAGGTCGTAGTTACGAGGACGAAGTGTATAAGATATTTAATTAAAAAAACTGATTATTAAGCTCGGTACTCTCCCCAAACACTTCGCAATGCATGAGCAATTTCGCCCAATGTACAATGTGCTTCTACAGCCTCTATTACAATTGGCATTAGATTTTCAGTAGTTGCCGATTTTTCAATTATCAAGTTCAGCATTTGTTTCACCTTATCCTGATCACGGTTTTGTTTAAATTGTGTCAATCGATCTACTTGCATTTTTTGAATCGAATCGTCTATTTTCATAATAGGCGTTTTACTCATTTCTTTGCTTTGATATTTGTTGACACCCACAATGATTTTTTCGTTACGTTCAATGGCTTGGGTATATTTATAGCTTGATGCTGCAATTTGTTCTTGAATAAATCCTTGCTCAATAGCATCCACCGCACCACCCATGGCATCTATTTTTCCTATCAAATTCAAGGCTTCTTCTTCTACTTTATTGGTCAATGTTTCGATATAATAACTACCTGCAAATGGGTCTACAGTATCGCAAATTCCACTTTCTTCTGCTACTATTTGTTGTGTTCGTAATGCTATAGAGGCAGCTTGTTCTGTTGGCAAACTCAATGCTTCATCAAAGCCGTTGGTATGCAAACTTTGTGTACCTCCTAATGTTGCCGCAAGTGTTTGAATTGTAACACGTACAATATTATTCATAGGCTGTTGTGCTGTCAATGTACTTCCGCCTGTTTGAGTATGAAATCGCAATTTCTGTGCATCAGGACTTGTAGCACCTAAGTCTTTAGTAATGTTGGCCCATATTCGACGGGCTGCTCTGAATTTGGCTACTTCTTCAAAAAGATGATTGTGTGCATTGAAGAAAAACGACAATCGTTTTGCAAATACATTGATATCCAATCCTTTTTCAATGGCTGCTTTCAAATAGGCCTTTCCATTTGCCAAGGTAAATGCTAACTCTTGCACAGCTGTACTTCCAGCTTCGCGTATATGATATCCTGAAATTGAGATGGTATTCCATTTAGGCACTTCATTACTACAATATTCAAAAATATCGGTTATCAACCGCATGCTGGGTTTGGGAGGATAGATATAAGTACCTCGTGCTGCATATTCTTTTAGAATATCATTTTGGATGGTTCCTGCAATTTTTTTAATATCAGCGCCTTGTCGTTTGGCCAATGCAATATAGAGTGCCAATAATATGAATCCACTCGCATTGATCGTCATAGAAGTACTCACATTTTCAAGGTTAATCCCCTTGAACAATCTTTCCATATCTTCGATAGAATCAATGGCAACTCCTACCTTTCCTACTTCACCATTCGCCATCGGATCATCACTATCATAACCAATTTGAGTAGGCAAATCAAAGGCTACACTCAAGCCAGTTACACCTTGATTGAGCAAAAAATGATATCGTGCATTTGATTCTTCGGGTGTACTGAAACCTGCATACTGACGCATAGTCCAAGGTTTGTCGCGATACATACCTTCATGCACGCCACGGGTATATGGAAATTGCCCAGGCAATTCAGGTTTTACATCTGCCTTTGTATAGAGTGGATCTATTTCTATCCCAGAATCTAACATTACTTTCTTTTCAGCCATTTGAATATTATTCTATTTTACCAAGTGCTCTCATAAATTTGAAATTTATAATTTAGAAATTGCATTTCAACTTCAAATGAATGAACTTACTTGTATTATTTTTTTATAAAATGCGAATTTACAACAGAAGCTACATATCAAGTTACTATTCTAACTATATCCTGCTAATTATATATATTTTGGTTAAGAAATAGTATCCATTCGAATTGGTTTAGCAATATTCAATATGGTTTTAGTATATTTGCGCTCTCAAAATTATTACTCAGCATGTTTAATCTCGTTCTTTTTGGACCTCCAGGTAGTGGAAAAGGCACACAATCAACCAATATTATTGAAAAGTATCAGTTAGTTCATATCTCAACAGGTGATATTTTACGCGCAGAAGTTGCAAATGAAACTCCTCTTGGTGTGGAAGCTAAAAAATACATGGATCAAGGTATGTTGGTACCTGATGAGGTTGTAATAGGAATGATCAGTTCCAAATTAGATGCAACGCCTGATGCTAAAGGATTTATTTTTGATGGATTTCCTCGTACTGTAGCCCAAGCCGATGCATTGGATAATTTACTTGAGTTTAAAAATAGTCCTATCAATATTGTATTAAGCTTGATTGTGAGCGAAGATGAACTTAAAAGCCGCTTGATTTCTCGTGGAGAAGTATCGGGTCGTAGTGATGACAACGAAGATGTAATCGTAAAACGTATCAAAGAATACCATGCAAAAACATCTCCAGTTGCCGACTATTACAAAGGCAAAGAAAAACTTGTAGAAATTCCAGGTGAAGGCACTGTAGATTCAATTTTCAATGCGTTGTGCGCTGAGATTGATGCCAAATTAGATTAATCCATTTCTTTATATAACTTAATACCCAATCGATTTTGCAAGCAGACAATTTTATAGATTATATACGTGTGTTTTGTAAATCCGGTCATGGTGGCGCTGGTTGCGTACACTTTTTACGTGAAAAATTCAGACCCAATGGTGGTCCTGATGGAGGCAATGGTGGTCGAGGTGGACACATCATTTTAAGAGGCAATAAAAATTTATGGACCTTACTTCATCTCCGCTATCATAAAAATATGATTGCTGAAGATGGTGAACGTGGTTCAAAAAATAATAGCAGTGGCAAATTTGGTCACGATATTGTGATAGAAGTTCCGTTGGGCACAGTAGGCAAAAATGAAATCACGGGTGAGGTGGAAGTGGAAATACTCGAAGATGGACAAGAAGTGGTATGGGTACCGGGTGGTCGTGGTGGACAAGGCAATGGCAATTTTGCAACTGCTACCAATCAAGCACCCGATTATGCACAACCCGGCGAACCAGGCATTGAAGAATGGAAAGTCGTTGAATTGAAAATATTGGCTGATGTAGGATTGGTAGGCTTTCCTAATGCAGGAAAATCAACACTTTTATCTGTAATTAGTGCTGCAAAACCCAAAATTGCCAATTATGCATTTACAACCTTGACTCCTAACCTTGGTATAGTAGATTATCGTGATGGCAAATCATTTTGTGTCGCTGATTTACCTGGTATTATTGAAGGTGCATCTGAAGGAAAAGGACTTGGACATCGATTTTTAAGACATATAGAACGGAATCCCGTTTTGTTGGTTTTGATACCGGCCGATAGCGAAAATCATAAAAAAGAATATGACATCCTAATGAATGAATTAGAAAGTTATAATCCGGATTTATTGGATAAACGTATGCTTGTAACCATTAGTAAAAGCGATATGCTTGATGACGAGCTTAAAGCAGAAATACGCAAGGAATTCCCCTCAGATGTTCCTGTCCATTTTATTTCTTCTGTTTCAAACACTGGCATTTCAGAAATGAAAGATATTCTTTGGAATATGCTGAATGAAGAAGTAGAATAATTTTTATTCCTTTCATACGTTTTTATTCCCATCCTTGTATATTTACTCTATGATAAAAGTAAATCCAGGCACTCTTTTAAAAAGTAGTGCTACCATGAATGATACAAACTTCAAAAGTACAGTTGTATTCATTTGTGAAACAGATACAGAGGGTACTTGGGGCGTTGTATTAAATAAACAATCTCCACGGGTTTTCAATGAATTAGTTGAATTTCAATCATCAATCCCTTTTCCACTTCATATAGGTGGCCCAATGGAACAAGAAAAACTCTTCTTTATTCATAGTCGACCGGACATAATAGATGGCGGAAAACGAATAACTGATTCAATTTATTGGGGCGGAGATTTTGAAGAAGCTGTGAAATATATCAATCTAGGCATTCTTTCAGAAAATGAAGTTCGGTTTTATCTTGGATATTGTGGCTGGGATAAATCTCAATTAGAATCTGAAATAGAAGATGGGAGTTGGATTCCTTGTTCTTATTCAAATGAATCTGTCTTTTCAAATTCTATAGACACTTTATGGGAAAATATATCATAACAATTCAAGTTAATTTTATTCCGTTTTTATAAAATGATTCACAATTAAATAAGTCACATTAGACTATATTTACACCTTTCTACACGAATTGAATTTTTCACTTACATACCCGAGTTGGTTTATCTTGTTTTGTATATTGGCAGGTGCACTTTATACATATCTTCTATATAGAAAAAAAAGTACGAGTTATCCTCAACCATGGTTGTATTACCTAGTGACTGCGTTGCGTTTTTTGACGGTTAGTACCTTAGCATTTCTATTATTAGCCCCTATCCTTCGTTATATTCAAAACAAAGAGGAAAAACCAACCATCGTTTTTGTTCAAGATAATTCCGCTTCGCAAAAGTTTGCCTTTAAAAAAACGGACAGCATAGCCTATCGCAACAATGTCAATAAACTTATAGAAGAATTAAAAAAAGACTATAGAATCAAAGAGTATTCTATAGGCAATGAACTCACCGATACCCTTCGATTCAATTACAACGAACAAAGTACTGATATTGCAAGTTCCTTGGAACTACTCATGACTACGCTCGAAAATGAAAATTTGGGTGGCATTATATTGGCATCGGACGGGATTTACAATAAAGGTATTTCACCCCTTTCCATTGGATATCCTTATAAAGGAACCTTATACTCAATCGGGCTTGGTGATACGACTGTTCAAAAAGATGCATTGGTGGCTCGAGTTTTTGCCAATAAAATTGTGTACTTAGGTGATCAATTTGTGATACGAAGCGATGTATCGGCTTATGCCTGCAAAGGCAGTTCAATGACGGTTTCAGTATTTAGTCATAATACCAATCGTGTTATTTCCTCACAGAATTTCACTGCAAATGACGATCGTTTTTCTAAATCTATTGAATTAATACTTGATGCCAAAACGGCTGGTATTCAACACTTTACGATAAATATTTCCAACGTAGATGGCGAGCAAAATACAAGCAATAATTCACAAGATGTATACGTGGAAGTGATGGATAGCAAGGAAAGTATTCTCATCCTTGCCAATGCGCCACATCCCGATGTATATGCCTTAAAAGAAGCATTGACCAAAAATAAAAATTATAAGGTAGAGGTATCCACAGCTGATAAGTTGAAGACAAGTATCAACGATTACAATTTAATCATACTTCATAATCTGCCATCGGTTTCTTACAATGCAAACAGTGTAATCGATCAAGCCAAAAAAATGGGTATTTCACTTTGGTATATCGTTGGTTCGCAATCGGCCATTCCATTGTTGAATAAAAATCAAACTTGTGTGCAAATAAATCCACGTGGCATGGGGGCCAATGATGTACAAGGTGTATTAAATACCGATTTCTCCTACTTTACTATTAACAATGCCAATACAGTAAAGTCATTACCACCCTTATCGACACCATTTGGCGATTTCACAGCTGGGCCATCTACGCAAATATTGATGAAACAACAAATTGGCAATGTGGGCACCAACTATCCATTATGGGCGATGCAACAAAGTAGTGGAGGGAAAACAGGCATACTTGCAGGTGAAGGTATTTGGCGTTGGCGTATGTATGATTACAATCAACACAAAAATCATAACCTTGTAGACGATTATATCCTCAAAACGGCTCAATACCTTTCTGTAAAGCAAGATAAACGACAGTTTAGAACCATGATGCAAAAATCTGTTTTCTCGGAAAGTGAAGCAGTGGTTTTCGATGCTGAATTATACAATGAAAATTTTGAATTGATCAATACACCCGATGTGACATTGAATATCGTAGACGAAAACAACAAAAAGTCTACATTTACAATGAATAAAGAAAGTAATTCGTACTCTCAAAATGTAGGAAATCTCGCTGCAGGAAAATATAGCTATACAGCTAGTACTTCATTCAATGGCAAAACACAAACTTCGGGTGGTAATTTTACCATTATTGCACAAAATATTGAAGAAGTAAATACAACAGCCGATTTTGGCATGTTGAATGAATTGTCCAAAAACTATGGTGGCGAATTGGTCTATCCATCCAATATAATGAGTATTCAAGAAAAATTGAAAACTAATAAATCCGTCAAAACCATGCTTCGCTCTACAGTAAATACCGATCCATTGATCAATTGGAAATGGTTATTTGCAGCCTTGATAGCCTTCCTAAGCATCGAATGGTTTATTCGCAAGCGAAGTGGAAATTATTAGTTTTACCTCTCAGAATTCGTCACATTTCATGAAAGACAGTATCTTGCACTCCTATGAGTTTGAGTCAATCATTAAAAAGAATCGTCAATATAAAATTCAACTTTTTATCGAAAGCTGTTGGAGATAACAGTTTTAATTTGTTGGATGTAGGCGCAGGCAATCGATCGGCGAGCAAAACAATGGCTGTGTTCCCGCTGTGCAATTACTACGGACTCGATATGGATCGCAACACCGATTATGGCGACAATGATTTCAAACTCATGAAAGATTTTTATGAATTGGATTTAACCAAATTGGATTACAGCACCATTCCCGATGCATTTTTCGATTATATCAATATGGCGCATGTTATAGAGCATTTGCACAATGGCGATTTAGTGCTTCCTTTATTATTGAAAAAACTCAAACCGGGTGGACATTTTTACATTGAGTATCCTGGCCAAAAAAGCACCACACTTCCATCGATGTATGGCACTTTAAATTTCAAGGATGATCCAACCCATGTGAGAGTGTATAGTGTACGTGAACTCAAACCTATTTTCGAAGCCAATGGATGTGACGTGATTTCATGCGGTATGCGTCGTAATTGGTTTTACATACTTGCGTTACCCTTGCGAATGCTCTTGTCTATCTTACAACTTGGCAAACTAAGAGGAAATCTCTTTTGGGATTTATTGGGCTTTGCAGAATATCTCTATGTAAAAAAGAAGTAGATTAAGAAGTACTCGTTTTAGAGTTTTTCAGTTGGCTTTTTATTTTTTTGTACCCAAATGTAATCGCTGAAAGTATTCCGAATATAAACAAGGCATATACACTCAGTGCTATCCAATTGCCTATATTCTTCATCCAGTTGAAATTATAATACCCCTCGTCGATATAGCCTAAAAACATGGAAATTAAAATAGCAATCCATAAATTGATCTTTGTTTGTTTTGATAATTTCATTTGTATTAGTTTACAGCTAAACGAATGATTTGTAAGTTTTAGTATTTTAAGTAAAATTTATAGTGGCGATGTTCAACGGTTTCCGCATAGGCCTAGTAAGGGCATTCAAAGATAATTCGCCAAAATTAAGAACCATACGATCAGATGTGAAACTTAAACCGAACAGAGATATCGCCCATATTAGGCTTATACGCTTTTAGCACCAGGTGTATTAATCAAAAAGTGATTTTTTACGTGGAAAATCATTATTAATTAAATATCTTTTATTTATAGATTTAATAAAATCTTTCTTTACCAAGTTTTTGAAAACGCCATAAATCTTTCGTTTGAAGTTGTCAAAGCTTTTAATATCGTTGGCTGGTTGATTAGTCTTGTAGTATAATAAACGACCTGCTTGTGTTGCACTTATTGACTGACTCATACTATAATTGTTTACTTGATAAATGAGAGATAGGGTTTGTTTTTCCTATTGGTTGGTGTCCCACCAAACAAATGTACTATTTTTTAAAATGAGTTAAGAATCCAAACTCATCAATCCCATTTTTATAAAATCCTGCACTACTCCATCGATAATCTTCAGGCGAATTCGATAATTTCCATTTCTCCTTAATTGGATTATTGTGAATATATTCTAATTTTTGAATCAGATTTTCTTCACTGCTTAGCGGAATCGCCAAGGGGTCTCTTTTCCAAAATTGCATTTTCCGATCGATTTTATCTACCATGAATTTTTGTAAATTCATTAAATCTTTTTTTAATAAATATTTCCTGAATTCATGTGCAGTATATTTTGCAAAACTTCCTGCCGGACTTTCTTTTCCATTAAGTTTTAACAACTTCCATATCAAATGAATATGATTAGGCATGATTACATAAGCATACACTTCTATTAAACCATTACTAACAAAGTATTTCAATGACTGAATAATTATCATTTTTAAATTATCATCAATTAATAGATATTCAAAATTATGAATCGTATCAGTATAGAAATAAGGTATGTCCTGATACATTTGCCCCTGCCTTTTATGGAATAAATTCATTATTTAAAGATATAATATTTTCGGTAGGTAGGACACCAACCGATAGAAAAATAATTTCGGTAGGTGGGACACCAACCGATAGGAAAAAATTTCGCCAGAAACTCTAATCTTCCTTTTTCCTTAGAATCAAGGTATTCTTGTGAAATATTATAGCTTTTGGCTTTTTCTTTTAGAGTTTCTATGCTCATACTTATTTGGTCTTTTTAATATTGGTGCTAACTAGCATATACCCGAAACAAATGATTGGTATTTGCATACTTCAAATATAATTATTAAATATCTACAACCTGTCAAATGGAGAAATTATATTTTGTAATATTCGCCTATAGGTTGATATCACACCAAACTAAATACAAATATTGTTTTGAGGGATGCCAACCAATAGATAAAAACTCTCACTCTCATCTCACAACTTCCAACTCACAACTCTCAACTTCCATCTCACATCTCTCATCTCACATCTCACAACTCAAATTAAAACGCCCTGCTCACTCCCAACACCCAACGCCAACTTACATAATCAGGTTTTGCAAATGGTGGTGAATTTAAGAATAGTGGCATATCAAATCGAATCGTGATAGGTTGTATTTTTTCAAACGGGCCGAATTTCTTAATCGTCAAGGCAGTCCCAATACCAGCATCCATCCGTATTTTACTCCATTGCTTTACGGGATTCAATTCAGGGATATTGGCCGTATTCAACTTCGATCGGCTAATGATACCGGCGTCGCCAAATAAATACATGTCAAGATGGAAATAATCCCGCAATACCTTGGGACGAAATTTAATGTACTGATCAAAATCAATTTCTACATTCAATGCGGCACCACTTCGCCCTTTGTAATTCAGGTATTGCATACCACCCGAAGAATCCTCATCTATTGCATAATAACCATTGTAACCTCTTAAGTTTAATCCACCACCTGTATGCCATTCGGCAAAACCGTTGGTTGCAAATCCACCCCATGCAGAAGGAACAACACCTTGTGATCGATTGAATTTATTTTCCATCATTTCTTCTGGATTGGCTCCTTGTAAGTATAAGGCACTTTCGGTAGGTATTGAATTCCCCATTCCAAATCGTGCAAACAATCGAGTCTTGATTTCTAACTTTTTAAGATAATGCATATTCACATGTTCGCCTTGTATATAAGCATACGAATACGTAAATGGTGCACGTATTGTAATTGATTGTTTACCAAAACCTTTTGCATAACTCGAACGATGATTCCAACTCAATTGCATGTATGCATTTTGCTGTGAAGAACGAATACCCGATTTTACATACGAACTCCATTCGTTTTGGAACAATGGATAGGCATACGAAAGATTTCCTTTACGATACAAGGTAGTAGCTTCTAGTTTAAGTTGACTTTGAGCAGTAACTTGATAAGTCGAATAGATACTATGTCTTCCAAATCCTTCTATAAATCTTGAATCGACCCCCCAACTTATTTTAGGGTTTATTTTTTTCATTGGAATTTCATATCGAACGGTGTAATCAATCGGTGAAACATTTTTCCACCAACTTTCACCTTCAAATGGTTGATATTTTTGCGCAGCCAACATGCGTGTATTGAACCATACCGTCGTATATAATTTACGCATATAATTCATATAGCTTCCATTGAAGTTGAATCCTAGTTTGATCCCATCCACTGAGTTCCACCATATATCTGGACGAATAAAGGCATTGTATTTTTTCCATGTTGGAGGATTGGATACATAATTTTCCCATTTCAAATTCAAGGATTCTTGCGACATCATTTGATTTGGTCGTTTGTAATTATCCATCATATCGATATCGGCCAATCGATTGCTTGGATCTAATTGTACTACTTTCAATCCTGAAGATACCACCACTTTGGCAGTATAAGTTGGATACAGCAAATCCCAACCATACCATTGTTTTAATTTTTTGGCAGTTGTTTCTTTTTTAAAATACGTATTGGGTATCGTATAATTTTGTATAGTTCCATTCTTGGCTTTTACACTCATATCAATCGGCATTTGCATTTGACCATATCGCTTCAAAGTAATTTTGTATTCATCTTTCATTTCTGTTTTTTGAATCTTGGTAATACCATAATCAATCGATTTGGTTGTTTCCATCCATTGATCAAAAAACCAGTTTAAATCCTGATGTGTATACTCGATGATACTTTGTCTGAAATCTTCAAAATATGGATGGGCAATTTTCCATTTGGCTACATAATGTTTCATAGCATTTTGAAATAATTCGTCGCCCAATACATATTGCAAATTATAAAGCATGGTAGCCGTTTTGTGATAAACATTGCTATAGCCATTTTCATGCCCTATAGCACTGTGAAAATCGTTGGAATGGGTATTCAAAGGTTTGTCTTCAGCACGCATAGCATCAAACATATAGCGGTTGTAGACATTACGATCACGTGTTAATTTAGGTTCGCGACGCTTGCGTTTATACTTATTCTTTTCAGGCGTTTCTATCATCGTATCACCATCTAGCTTGGTTAATCCCCACGATGTCAAAAATTGTGTAAAGCCTTCGTCCAATGCAGCACGATAGGTTTCATTATTACCAATCATTCCATAAAACCAGTTATGCCCTATTTCGTGTACAAACAATCCATGAAAATCAGGTTCGGATCCACCATCCAATGTAAGCATCGGATATTCCATGCCATCATTAGCATCGGCTGCTACCATTTTAGGATATTCATACATCCCGAAATCTTCCGAAAAAGTTTGTATAATTTTAGCTACATAATCTGATGCAGTCTGCCATTTGGAGGCATGTGGTTCGGTGACCAAAGCAATGCATCGTACACCATTCCAAACAGTCTCGCCAATTCTATAACTCGGGTCGGCTGTAAACGCAAAATCATGCACATTTGTAGCGATATAATGCCATGTTTTATGATTCACTGTATCGTAAGGAATGATGGTTGAGGGCTTTTCGTTCCATGGTTTATTGGCAAAATTTTTCAAGTCGAGCTTTGCTCGCAATTCGGCAGGCAATACTTCACTTTCATTTTGCAATGCACCTGTCGCTTCTACAACATAGTTCGAAGCAAAGGTAAGTTTCACATCAAACAAACCATAATCGCCATACAATTCTTTGTTTAAATGCTGATCGGTATCCCATCCTTTTTTGATATCATACACACTGATACGTGGATACCAATGCACGCCATTGTAATGCGGAAATCCATACGAATTGTAAACAGCCATTCGTCTTCTAAAATCGCCTCGGTCAAAGAAGGTAGCGAAATCCATATTGAAAACTACAGATTCGCCTGATTTGAGTGGCTTAGGTAAGTATACTTTAAGAATCGTATTATCCAATTCAACCTTGACTTTTTTACCATCTACGGTCATATTATCTACCATCGTACCCAAACCTTGTGCTTGGTATTTACCCATTCGTTTCACAGGTTGTTTATTCACTCGTTGCAATTCTTCTAGGTAAGATCCTTTGGTAAAGGCATTTTGATATAAATGAAAATATACAAAATTCAATTCATCAGGCGAATTATTCCAATAGGTCAATTCTTCAGTAGCAGTTATAATGTTGGTTCGTTCGTCAATGTTTGCTTCAATTTTGTAAGCAACATCTTGTTGCCAATAACCTGCAAATGGCTTTCGATTTTGCCAATACATTTTATTGTTGGATGAGCGAAATGCATTGTCATTGAAATTGGATTGAGCAATTACTGTAAAAATTTGTATCATTAAGATACTCAATAAAAATATTCGTTTTAGATTCATCATATTCAATTCTAGTTCTAAAAATTATTGAAGTTTAAAATTAATTGGCAGATTAAATTTTACATTGACTGGACGTCCATTTTGCATGCCAGGCTTCCATCGTGGCATTTTATTAATAACTCGCAAGGCCTCTTGATCACATCCCGAGCCTATTCCACGTAAGGTAGTTGCACCATAAACAGTTCCATCTTTACCGACTATAAAACTACAGATAACCTTGCCTTGTACACCATTTTCTTTGGCCATTTCAGGATATCTTAGATTTTCGCGTATAAAATCCATCATAGAACTTTGACCACCCGGAAACTCGGGCATTTGTTCTGCAACAACATAAACTTCTGGTTCTTGTGGAGGATTTACAACTTCACCTGTTGACTGAGGAGGATCCATTGACTCCCATTCTGGATGCCGAACTATAGGTATGCTTGTTTTATTTTTTACAAAGGACTTTTTATTCCACACTATTTTTTTTCCTAATAAGCTTTCAATGTCTTGACATAATTCCATCAAGTATTCAGGACCTTCATTGGCATTTTTAATAGATTTTACTTTACCATTCACAGTCAAGGTATAATGTACTTTCGAAAAATCAGAAGCCTTTACTTTATATTGTGAAGGAAGTTTCAAAAAATCATATTTCATGTATTTCTTTTTCAATTTTGCAAATTCTGAAACAGATAACTTTCCGAGAATGCGACCATCATAGACTGCATCTTTAATACCTTGATACACCACATCACCATTGCTTTTTATTTCGACACGATAAGCAGGACATACTCCAAAACATGATGTACGTTCCATTTTAATAGATGTTATTTTACTTTGAGCAATTGAAATTTGTGAAATGCAAATCAAAATAAGGCCTAGTATTATTCTCATTCAAAAAATATTTTGAGCGAAAATAAGCACACAAAAGCATATTCTTTCCTTTTATGATTCTCTAAAATAGGTTAACTTTGAATTTCAATGGAAAACCCTAATCTACAAGCCGACAATTCTGGTCAAGCCACGGATCGTGAATTTGAAAACACCATCCGCCCCTCAACCATCGATGACTTTTCGGGTCAACAAGAATTGATTGAAAACTTGTCTATCTTTATTCAAGCAGCGAATCAGCGAGGTGAATCACTCGATCATGTATTGTTTCATGGACCCCCTGGTTTGGGCAAAACCACCTTGTCTCGTATTGTAGCTAATGAGCTTGGTGTAAGCATCAAAGAAACTAGCGGACCTGTTATAGAAAAACCAGCTGATCTTGCAGGTTTATTGACAAGTCTCGAGCCACGTGATGTATTGTTTATCGATGAGATACATCGATTAAGTACCGTAGTGGAAGAATACCTCTATGCTGCCATGGAAGATTTTAAAATTGATATCATGATTGACAGTGGACCCAATGCACGAAGTATACAAATTGCCTTGAATCCTTTTACATTGGTAGGCGCTACCACTCGTTCGGGTTTACTCACCTCTCCTCTCCTTTCGCGTTTTGGTATCAAATCACGATTAGAGTATTATCCCTTGGAAGTATTAGAAAAAATAGTTTGGCGAAGTGCTCAAGTATTGGAAGTAAAAATAACATCCGATGCAGCACGAGAAATTGCACGTCGTAGTCGTGGTACACCACGTATAGCCAATGGCTTACTACGTCGTATGCGCGACTTTGCACAAATTTTAGGCAATGGTGTAATCGATTTAGGCATATCCGAACATGGTCTCAAAGCATTGAAAGTAGATGCCAACGGATTGGATGAAATGGACAATAAAATCCTCTTTACCCTCATCGACAAATTCAAAGGTGGACCTGTTGGTATCAACAATATAGCAACGGCCGTGGGTGAAGAAAGCGGCACGATCGAAGAAGTGTATGAACCATTTTTAATACAAGAAGGCTATATACTGCGTACTCCACGTGGTCGCGAAGCAACAGAAAAAGCATACAAACATCTTCGACTCGAAAGCAAATGGAAAGGTGAAATGGGGAGTTTGTTTTAATCTACTTTAATTTTCAATTGTGTCTTCCCTTTTTCATCACTAAGTTGAAGAAAATAAATTCCACTGGCTAAATTCAATAGTTGAAAACGACTAAAATTGGCATTTGACTCTACCTTTTGAATTGGAACCACTTGTCCTATAACATTGAATAATCGATAGGTAAATGATGTATTGTTATGATTCGATTGAATTGTAAAAATTCCATTCATTGATGGATTAGGATAAACCAAATATCTAGAGGACTCGTATGGATTATCTTCAACTAAATTTGGCATACAATTTAAAGTCGATCCGGCTCTAGAATTAAATTGCCCATTGCTTACCCACCAATCTTCCCATTGTCCACCATTGTTAGGATAATTGGCATTGCCTGAAAAATTTCGCAGATCAAAATAACGAGTCCCTGTTGTATCTGCTGGCATTTTATAGACTTTCACAACTGAACTATCTTGCTTCCAGTTGAGTGGACTTCCTGAAATACATTGTTCTATTGAGTTGTTTCCTTCGCAATCAATTTTTACAAAATAGGCATTGTCATCAAACGTAGGTTGTCCACCGTAAACGGTTGCTTTGAAATTCGTATCAATAAAAACTGATGTATACTCTTGACACGCAATTCCACTTATTTTCTGATTTTGATCTTTCCAAGTACGTGCCATAAAAGTCATCAAACGACCTTTCCGATCAGGATTATCAAAATGGGTATCTGTAATAATGTCATTCATAAATGAATTTTGAATGAAATCTGAATTCCCTATTGTAACAGTCGCATCGTATGGATTATTGAGTACAGTTGCTGAAACCGCGCTTCCGCCTTGTGCAGAATTATAATATTCTCCCATGACGGCCATACCTGCACTTGTACCTCCTATTGGGGCTTTTTTTACATTGACTAAATAATTGAGTGCATTTTCAAGTGCTGTATTTTTCCAATTTGAAATATAGGTCCATTGATCACCACCAGCTATCCATAAAGCTTCTGCCTTTCTAACGGTTTGAACTACAAACGAATCGTTGGCTGCTGCAATGCTAGGTATTAAAAAGGTTCGTACAGAGTGAACATTCACACCCAATTGACTATACATATAATTGTTGTAACCATCTGCTCCACTTGTTCGGATTACAACTACATCCCCACCATTGGCATATTGTAGAAATCGCTTCATTGCCCGATCATCTTCCGTTGCACCACCCATAAGTAAAGTTGCAGGTTTGGGTTGAGTTACTAAATCAATCGTATCGCCTACAGACCAGAGTGTATACGTTTGAGCATAAGACATTGCATTCACAAGCAATACCAGGAGTGTTAAGGAAAGTTGTTTCATATACTTTTATTAAGTTGCAAGATAAAGTCTATTTCTATTTTATTATTCAAATTAAAATATATAAGTAAAAATAATTTCATTCGTATAGAATTTACTTATATAGAATTTGTTTAATTATTCAACATAAATTAAAATAAGTTTAACCAATGTGAATTGGGTAACGTCTAGAATAGTAAATCTTTAAAATGAAAAAAATCCTTTCAATTGGCATCACATTATGCATACTTTCATTTCTAGCTTTAACAGCTAACTCTCAGAATTGTGTAGCTTGTTTTACAGCTACCCCAGATTCCAATAATTCATTTAATATCAATGTAGACGCTACTTGTAGCAATGCATCTCCAGGTGCAAACTATACATGGTATGTAGATAGTAACCTTTATACTTCATTTCCATTTCCTTATTTTCAAATACCATTGATTTCACCAGGGACATATTCAATATTAATGGTTTTAGATGACAACGGATGTTCTGATACAACCACACAATCCATTACAATTACAAATGTATGCAATGCGAATTTTACAGCCTACCCTATAGGCGCAGGTGGATACTATTTTTACCCTTTTGGAAATCCAAGCCCAACAGCAACTTATGCATGGGATTATGGAGATGGTACAACAGGAAATCAACCCAATGTAAATCACACTTATGTCAATTCGGGAACATACAATGTATGTTGTATCGTTTCTGATACGGCCTTTGGCGGTTGCGCAGATACATCATGTCAGTCCATAACTGTTAATGTCAATCAAACATGTTTAGCCAATTTCAATCATTATGTAGATCCATTTGGATTTTTATATTGCGATGCATCTTCAAGTATTTATAACCCATCTAACTTCAACATGACATGGTATTTGAATGGAGTACAAGTTCAACAAGCTGCAATAACTTACTATAATACCGTATTGAGTACTATAGGAAATTATACAATAAAAATGGTATTGAGTGATGCAAATTTAAATCCATGTGATAGTATGACTCAAACATTTTTTTATAATGGTGGAATCATCAATAATCCATCATGTTATCAATGTTTCAACTATACGTACAACACTAACTTGGATTCTGTAATATTAAATGCATCTTGTAGTGTAGTTCCACCGAATGGATCCATTGAATGGAATAT
The DNA here is from genome assembly GCA_044233655.1 of Chitinophagaceae bacterium. Lineage (GTDB taxonomy): Bacteria > Bacteroidota > Bacteroidia > Chitinophagales > Chitinophagaceae > OLB11. The sequence continues at coordinate 67,808 of JBIIJQ010000003.1, forward strand.
CAATGGGAATGCTTTCCCAGACCCAGGCGTGCCATTTTTACAAGGCTTTACATCGCCAGGCACACAAAGTGTTGCAATTCTGGTAAAAGATAGTAACAATAATTATTGCGATAGTATGTTTCAATTTGTATACACCTATAGTCCACCTTGCACTTCTTGCTTAACGGTAACCCAAGCACCTTCTTCTACGAGTGATTACATTTTTGATGGAAGTTGCTCAAATAATGCAACTTCCTATGTGTGGTTTGTTGACAATAATTATGTTTTCACATCCTCTACGCCACAATTTACATATAGCTTTTCTCAAAGTGGCACCTACAACATTTGCTTACAATCCATAGATGCAAATAATAATCCATGTACACAAAGTTGTACAACCATCGTTGTCAATACACCAGCTACTACATTGTATGATATTGCTGGGAAAATATACAATGTTGATAATTCATTTACTTACTCTCCTGTGGGTGCGAATGAAGCCAAAGTATATTTAATAAAATTAATTACCGGAGGAACCTTAGATGCTATCGACTCAACACTAACAGATAGTCAAGGTATGTATACTTTTAATAATAAACCCATTGATGATTATCGAATTAAAGTTGCTTTGAATACATCGAGTCCAAACTACGCATTCAATATACCTACTTATTACAATTCTTCCATTATGTGGTATGATGCACAAGTAGTTACATTATTTGGAAATACGTATACTAGAGATATTTACATGACTTTCGGTGTCAACAATGGGGGCAATGGATTTATTTCGGGCAATGTATTTCAAGGTGCCAATAAACCAACTCGAGCTGCTGAAGACATTACATTGATTTTAATTGATCAAACTACACAAACACCTGTTGCGTATACCAAGCCAAGTGCAAATGGGAATTATAGTTTTGGAAATATTCCAAATGGCACATACAGAGTATACGGAGAATTGTTAAATCGAGCAAGTATACCTGATAACATTGTAATCAATGCTGCACAAAATAGTTATACAAACAAAAACTTTGTCTACAACGACAACGTTATTCAACCAACAGCTGGCAGCTTAAGTATCAAGAATGTTGAAATGGAGAAAGGTATTAGCATTGCGCCTAATCCAGCTCAAGGTTCATTCAAATTATACAATACAAGAGAAGACAGACTCATTCAAATAATGGACATGACAGGACGTATGATTCAGGAGTTTGATTTGAAAGCTGGACAAAATAAAGAGATTAATTGTCAAGGATGGAACGCTGGTATCTATTTCATTCAAGAAAATTTGAATGGTATGAAATCAGTTCAAAAATTACAAGTCAATAAATAAGTATCCATAAAAATAAGTTTGGTTTTTGGTTTTTGGTTTTTGGTTTTTCTTTAAAGAGGCACTTCTAATGAAGTGCCTCTTTAGATTGTATCAAATTGCTATTTCAGGAAAAGATAAGCTAAATGTCTTCTATTCTTTAAAAAGAATTACACTAGGTTTATGATGGACAAGAGTATCAATGAAATTATGAGGCCACAACAATTCTTTTCCAAACGCAGGTAATTATATAGATTAAAATCCTTCGTTGCTCTCAGGAAACGAAACTCTTAGCCAACGAAATCATCCTCTGCCTCTGAGGTACGACGTGTCTGCCGAGGTGGAAGAGTCTCAACGTAATCTCGAGGTGACATAATTCCCAAAACGAATCTTATGAAACGAAACGCATAGAGATCCTTAGCTGTGCTCAGGAAACGAAACGCTTACCTATCGAAACGTTCACCAAACGAAATGCTCATCGGTCTCTGAGGTAGGACGTGTCCGCCGTGGTGGAAGAGTCTCAACGGAATCATGAACTGAAAACGAGATCCTTCGCTGTGCTCAGGAAACGACACCCCTGTAATCAGAACCTAACAATAATCAATTAAACATAAAAAAAACGACCGAAGTGGTCGTTTTTAGAAACTATAAAATAAGAATAGGCTATTTTGTTTCTGCCAACTCAAGTCTTTTTTGTAAGTCTTTCATTTTCTTATCCATTTCAATCAAATGCAAAGTCAACTCCTCAATTTTCTCCAACAATTTAGCATCCATTTTGGCCATATCGATTCCATTGTCTACTACATCTTGAGCCGAAGGCACACCTGGAAGGTGATTGTTTTGATTAATAAATGCTTCCACTTCAGACAATGGCTTCAAATCATAGTCTTTAGCAAATACATAATCAGACCACTCTGATGATGTTTTAATTGCTACTTTTACTTTTTCAGTCAGGATACCCTCTTCTACAAATAATTTGTAACCTGCGGGTGTAGGAGTTGTTCCCATAACTATTTTACCATCTGAATTGATCTTCATTCTTGATACATTATTTGTACCTAATTCTAACGTACTATTTTCAAGATTCATAATAGTGGCAGCTATACCAGTATTTCTAATATCAAGACCATCACCAATAGTATGTCCAGTAGAACTATTTGTTATTTTTAACGTGTCACCTGTAACTGATGAGTTAAAATGAATATTTGTAGCAGGTACTGCATTACCACCTATACCTACATTCTCACTGGTAAAATTAACATTGAACTTAAGTTTGGTTGTGCCACTTTTTGCTAATGCAATACCTGTATTTCCAGAAGCACTAAAAAGACAAGGTCCATTGTTATTACCAAATGCTAACATGTTGGCATATGGATACTGAGTAGTTACACCTGGATAACCACCAGGATAAGTGCTACCATACTTTGAGAAAGATGCATAGTTGAGCGCTACATCATTGGAAAGCCTAAAACTTCCTCTTGCTAATGGATTTGTATTTTCCATTCGAAGTAACTCTGAGGTGACATTATTTTGAATATGTAATTTTACTGCAGGGGTATTGACTCCTATACCAACGTTGGTACCAGGAATTACATTATTTCCACTTGAGAAAAGTTGAGCATTTGCATAATTGGATGCCAACATAAGGCTGAATATTACTAAAATTGATTGTTTCATGATATTGTTTGTTTTTTTATAAATTAATTGATGAATGGTTTAGTTTTTAATGACTTTTATACTTGAGAATCCTTTAGCATAAAGGATATAGACTCCTTGAGAAAGATTTCCAATATCTATATCAGATTTTGTGTCCCCCATTGTATTGATTTTCATGACCAATTTACCTGTAAGATCATACAAGGCGATTTCGGCTAAAGTAATAGGATGCTCAATAGTAATTTTGCCAGTTGTAGGATTTGGATATACTATAATAGATTCATCTTTTTCAACAACACTGACACTTTCCTTAGAGCTTGACTCTAAAGAAGGAAGCTGTGGTGATCCTGAAGTACATCCATTAAGAGCTTGTGCAATAAATACCGAGCCATTGGCAGCATTGAAACCTTTATCTAAAAGCACATACGAAGTTGCTGCAGCATCAAATTTCACAAATGAACCACTTTCTATTAATACGGTACCACTTGTTTTAATATAGGTTTGTGACTCAGTCAGTAAAATGCTATAAGGCGAGGTTGAAATCACTACATTACTAGCACAAGTCGCGCAGTTACCTACAGTAACTTTGCGAGTCGAGGTAGCAGTACAACCATTGGCATAAGTAGCTGTAACAGTATATATTGTAGTAGATGAGGGTGTTACATTAACTGTAGCTCCAGACAGTGATCCTGGTTGCCAAGTATATGTATTGGCTCCACTAGCTGAGATACTAGCAGAAGCACCTGTACAAACTGCACTACTTGATACAGTAGTAGACAATGGTGCTAGTACATTCACCGTAATAGTTTTTGTAGCTGTAGATGGACATCCTGAAGCAGTATAACCTGTGACTGTATAAGTAGTCGTAGTCGAAGGATTTACTACCACTGATGAGCCGAATAAATTTCCAGGCATCCATGTATATGAAGATCCACCTGAAGCCGTTAAGGTAGTGTTTGCCTCTGGACAAATAGATGAATTTGTTCCGGTTACAGTTGTAACCCCAGTTGACCATTGATTTGAATTAGTAGTACTTGCCAATGCAAACGGACCGAAGTTAGTCGTTGTACCAGCCATTGTAACCATTCCACTTGAAATAGAACCACTTGTTGCACTATTGCCTAAATTCGTCCAAATGGAGCCATTCCATCTAGAAACAGCTAATGCACCGAGGTTCGTTATTCCTGCATTGATACATTGAGTTCCCCAACCTAATGAAACTGTTATTGGATTACTTCCAGCAGTGCGTTGCAATGTCCAATAATTAAACGTAGACATATTAATCAAGGATGTCTCTTTTGATGTAGTAGGATAACCATCTACTGCAGGATTATTGACTTTGAGACCAGCTTTAAAAGTGTCTGTAACTCCTGAAGGTGCGGTTATTGCCAACGGATTCAAACCAATTCCATTTCCTAAAGGAAACAAAAATGCATCGTCTCCTACTTTGGTCACAAATCCTTTTACATGACTATTGTCGCTCGAATTATTATGAGTTGCATTGTTTAAAAACACGAGTGGATTTGCATTCGATGAATTAATATATCCATTTAAAAAACTAGCAACCGAATTGACTATAACTGGCTTTGCAAGTGTAACTGAAGCAAATGAAGATTTGTCTAATATCAATTGATTCATAGCAATTGGTGATGAACCTAATTGATTGATTTGTGTATTGGCACTTCCATCAAATTTAACTAGATTAGCATTGATAGGAGTTGAAGAATTAAAAATCAAATCTCCAGCAAAAGATGATGTATCAGCATTTCCAATATTAATATTCCCATTGTTACGAATGAAGGTAGTTGAACCCAAATAAGTATTTCCTGTATTTCCACTATTTGCATCAAAGAACGTATTGGTGCCATTGTTAGTAATAATCGTATTGCCCATCATTGTATTATTATCAATGTAGGTAGCATACCCATTGGTATAAGATATATCATCTGCTAAATTCAAATTGCCCTCTATTTGATTATTCAAAAAATATGAATAGTTATTGCCACCAAATCCAGAAATTAAAAAATCATTTACCTTAATGCTATCCATTTCAATATCCAACCCACGCATATACTGAACATTTATATTCCCTCCATTGGTATTGTTGACCAACCAAAACATATTAAACACATCACTCAATGACTGAGTTATAGTTAAATTAATTTTGCCAGTAATAGCTGTCTTTTGGATAGTACTTCCAAGATAACTTGCTCCAGTTGTATTTTTAAAATAAGCGAAATTACCATTAATATTTCCACCAGAGTTAAATGCTTGTGTATGTCCACTGGCATACCTATAAATCGTAAGATCGCCATTAAATGTAGATTTTGCCAAATGGCTTACATAAATAGGCGCACTGCTGTTAGCATTAAAAATCACATTTCCATTAAACGTATTTGGCAGATTGGCAGCACTTGCTTCAATGAAACTATTCGTACCTTCTACATTAATCAAAGTAGAACCATTGATCGTATTATTTTGCATTGATGTATTATATCCATTTACGTAGCTAGGATCATCTTGTAGATTAACATTGGCAGTTATATGATTATCATGGAAATAAGAATACACATTGCCCTTATAACCTGATACATTTAATGAAGATAATAACATTGTATCCAATTGAATATTCAATCCTCTTACATTTTGAACATTGATACTTCCTCCATTCGTTAAATTTTGTAAACGATGTATATAGAATAGTGAATTGCCATCTTGAGTTACATCCATATTCACAGTACCTCCAATCAATGACTTGATTGTTGAAGTTCCAATTTCAGAACCGCCTGCATTATTTTTAGTATACGAAAAATTCCCCGTAATATTTGCTCCTGCAGGGAAAAGCCTTGTTAATCCTGCCCCCGTTCTGTTGATTGTAAGATTACCATTTAATTCAGATTTACTCAAATTATTGAAATACACACTTGCAACACCTGGTATATCCATAGTTACATTGCCAAAATAGCGATTAATATTTGAACCACTATTTGATTCAAAAAAAGCATTCGTACCATAAACTCTATACATTGTATTTCCATGGATAGTATTTCCTTCAAGTGATGTACTATATCCATTTGTATAACTTGTACTATCTGCTAATGTCAAATGACCATATAATTCATTATTTATTAAATAAGCAAATCCATTTCCTCTGTATGAAATTATATTTAACGAATCAACTCGTAGACTATCACTTTGCACATTAAACCCTAGTGAATTATTAATTTTCACTTTTCCTCCAGCGGTTAAATTTTTAACTCTATGTAACATTAAAGCAGAAAGTGAAGTAAAATTTAAATTCATATTTAATGTACCATTGATAAGAGAAGAAGAATTCAAATTGCCAATCTCTGTAGTACCTGAAGCTGTATGATTAAAAAAAAGATTTCCTGCAATAGATACCCCCGCATTAAATGCTCTTGTATAACCATTACCTGATCGATTAAAGGTTAGATTCCCATTAAAATAAGATGTATCACCATGGCTTAAATAAACCGAGGCACTACTCATAGAATTCACAAACGTACTACCATTGTATATATTAGAACTCGCCGCTACATCTGCATCATAGAAAGAATTGCTTCCAAATATTTTATAGTTAGTTGTACCGTTAATTGTATTATTCCTGACGAGCGTATAATACCCACCCGTATAGGAAGCACTATCTGATAAGGTAAGATTACCAATTAACTTATTGTTATAAAAATAAGCATATCCATTTCCTCTATAACCAATGACATTCAATGAATCTACACGTAAAGTATCACTCTGAATATCAAAACCTATCGTGTTTTTAAGATTTACTTTCCCTCCTGAAGTCAAATTGACTATTCTATGTAAAAACATGGATGAAATTGATGAAAAGTTTAAATTCATATTCAATGTGCCATTAATGGTTGAAGCTGAATTCAAATTTCCTATTTCTGTAGTACCTGATGATGTGTGATTAAAAACAAGATTACCCGTAATAGTTGCCCCCGCATTAAATGCTCTTGTATAACCAGGACTCGATCTATTAAAGTTCAAGTTACCATTGAAATGTGAAGTATCACCATGACTTATATAAACATTCGCTCCACTTAAGGCATTTATAATTGTATTACCATTGTAATAATTTGAAGCATCTGCAACATCTGCATCGTAAAACGAGTTGCTTCCATATATTTTATAATTAGTCGTACCATTAATTGTATTATTTCTTACGAGTGTATAATACCCGCCTCCATAGGTTGCGCTATCTGATAAGGTAAGATGCCCATCTAACTTATTGTTAGTAAAATAGCTGTAAGCACTTCCTCTGTAACCAATAACATTCAATGAATCTACTTTCAATGTATCATTCGATAAATTAAATCCTTGTGAATTATAAATATTAATCTTACCTCCAGCTGTTTGGTTAGTAATCTTAAACATATTTATCTGTGCAACGGGTGATAAATTTAAATTTAAATTTAATGTACCACCTATAAAAGTTGAAAACGAAGTTGTACCTATATCATTATCACCTGATGTTAAGTTGTTATAGGAGAAATTGCCGCTAACATTGGCACCCGAAGCGAAAACCCTTGTATATCCTGCTACATTTCTATTAATTGTGAGTGGACCATTATAAGTTGTACTGTTCGAATGGCTCAAGTATACAGATGCACCACTATTAATATTATAAGTAGTAGTTCCATTAAATACGTTTAAAGTAGATCCAATATTAGATTCATAATATGCATTCGATCCATTTACATTGATAGTAGTATTTCCATTAATGACATTATTATTGTATTCTGTGTAATAACCACCCGTATAGCTAGCATCTGGAGAAATGGTCACATTCGCATCTATTTTATTGTTATTGAAATAAGCATATGCACCCGATTTATATTGTTGAACACTAAACGAAGTCAATTTCAACGTGTCATTTATTATTTCCACTCCCGTTGAGCCTTGAACACTTATTGAGCCTCCAGTTACTTGATTTTTAAAACGACGAAGTGCAAATGTATTATTGGAAGGATAACTTGCTACAATATTACAAGTACCACCGATTGGAGTGGTAATCGAAGCGTGACCAAAAATAGTAGGACCTCCAGCATTGTTTTGAAATGAAAAATTACCACCAATATTGGCCGCATTTGAAAAAAGATATGTAGAACCTGCTACGGTTCTATTATAGCTAAAGTTACTCGCATAAGTAGAGGCAGCACTGTAAGACAAATACATAGCGAGCGGTCCACTAACATTATAGCTAACACTTGCATTGAACTGATTAGCAGGACCTCCTTCATAAAAAGTATTATCACCCGATACATTAAACGTAATAAGATCATTTACGGTGCAACCTCTAAATTGGGTATACCAACCTCCAGAACCAGTATTAATATTTATTACAATATCAGTCAATGCATTCGAATTATTTAATATAGCACCTTCAAAATCCGTATAACCACCCACCCCACTTGTAACAGTCATTGAATATCCATTAAAATCAATGGGCACACCTGGGTCAATTTCTATAACTCCCACACTAACATTACTTTGTAATTGCGGGTAATTGGGAGCTACACCAATGTAAACGGCTGTGCCCGCACCCGGCACCCCTACTGGACTCCAATTACTAGGATTATTCCAATTGGTACCTGCGTTGCCTGTCCAACTAGCAGCATGACAAACTGTAATCGTGAATAGAAATACAACAAGACTTAATATTGATTTCATACTATTTATTTTTAAGGTTAATTCATCGTTTGGAAAATAAATTTTAACAATATCTCCCTACAACTCTTCACAAAAGTAATGCAAGATTTAAGAATAAAATATGATAAATATCATGTCAATTAATGATAAAAATCAATTTAAAAGAAGATTTAAGAATTTATCTTTGCAGGTTTTTTTAAATAGTAAAATTGAAAACTTGTAACACCCTCTATTCTTCAAATCACGAAATCAATTTTAAAAAATAATATTCCAACGCTATTTATATGCGACCTTAATTGATTTGATTGACAAATGAAAAATACCCGTCTTTATATCCTATTCACCACTCATACAATTGTTTTTTATCGTATGATAGAATTCTTTACATTTACATTCTAAAACCATTATATCATGCCCGAATTATCAGCAGGACTCATTTTCCTCCTCATCGCAATCGCATTTGTATTTTCTGGAATTTTCACCGTTCAACAAGGTTCAATATCTGTTGTAACTATGTTTGGCAAGTATAGACGAATTGCCTCGCCAGGTTTACGTTTCAAAATTCCATTTTTAGAAAAAATATTTCGAAACATTTCGATTCAAAACCGATCTGTCGAATTGCAGTTTCAGGCCATCACACTCGATCAGGCCAATGTTCATTTCAAATCAATGTTATTGTATGCCGTTTTAAACCATGAAGAAGAATCCATTAAAAATGTAGCCTTCAAATTTGTCGACGACAAGAGTCTTATGCAAGCCTTGATACGTACTATTGAAGGTTCAATACGTGCATTTGTAGCCACCAAGCGTCAATCTGAAATCTTAGGACTACGTGGCGAAATCATTCTTCATGTAAAAGATCAAATTGACCTTCAGTTGGAAAGTTGGGGTTATCATTTAATTGATTTGCAAATCAATGATATCTCCTTTGACGAAGAAATATTAAAATCTATGGCGCGTGTAGTAAGTAGTAATAACTTAAAGGCCGCTGCCGAAAATGAAGGTCAGGCTTTATTGATTACCAAAACCAAAGCTGCTGAAGCTGAAGGGAATGCAATCAAAATTTCGGCCGAAGCCGAAAAACAAGCAGCACAATTGCGTGGACAAGGTGTGGCGCTTTTCCGTGAAGAAGTAGCTAAGGGTATGGCTGTAGCTGCCAAAGAAATGGAAGATGCCAAATTGGATGCCTCTTTTATCCTTTTTTCGATGTGGACCGAGTCGTTAAAACATTTTGCAGAAGAAGGCAAAGGCAATACTATTTTCCTTGATGGATCTGTAAATAATATGCAACGTACAATGCATGAATTGATGAGTGTGACCGATGTAAAGAATAAGTAGTTTTAAGTATGCTGTTTAGTGACGTAGTAGGACAAGACGATCTTAAGAAAAAAATAATTCCATTAATAAAGAACAATCAGCTACCCCATGCCATCATGCTATTGGGTACTGAAGGAAGTGGTGGATTGCCATTGGCTATTGCTATGGCTCAATACATCATGTGCAAGGAAAAAACAGATGTTGATTCCTGCAATACATGTTCCAATTGTATTAAAATCAACAAACTGCAACACCCCGATTTACACTTTTCGTTCCCATTTTGCAAAACAGATGATCGTAAACCATTGTGCAATGAGTATTTTGTTGATTTTAAAAATTTCATCCTAGACAATCCTTACGCAAGTGATACTGATTGGATACAATCCTTGGATGCAGCTAAGCAAGGCAATATTACAGCCGATGAATGTAGAGATATATTACGAAAATTGTATCTACGCTCTTACGAAAGTGAATTCAAGGTTTTTATAATGTGGTACCCTGAGTACATGGGCAAAGAAGGGAATATTTTATTAAAATTTATCGAAGAACCAACAGCTAAAACAATATTGCTTTTCGTTGCTGAAAATCTTGAAGAAGTATTACCTACAATCCAGTCTCGAGCACAATTATTTCCACTGAAACGATTACAGGATGAAGAAATTAAAAATGCCTTGGTCGAACGACAAGTATCTGAACAAAAAGCAATGCAAATAGCTCGACTTTCGGATGGCAATTTTCATAAAGCCTTGTATCTAATCAATCACAACAACGACGATTTTTTTAATCTCACTCGAAATTGGCTCAATGCAATTTATCAAAATAAAGGACTTGAACTTATGCAATGGCATGAAGAAATTACTGAAGGTAGCAAAGAAACTCAAAAGAATTTTTTACTCTATTTCATACAATTGCTCGAACATACTGTACGCTACAGAATCGTAGGCCGAACCAATATGACATTGCTCGAGAATGAATTAAAAATAATTGAAAATCTGATCTCAAAAGGCTTATCGGATCATATGATTGAAGAAATGAGCCATTTGATCAATGATGCCCTATTTCAAATAGAACGCAATGCAAATACCAAAATTCTATTTCATGCCTTATCTTTACGCATTCAACAAATCATATTACGAAAAAAAGCCATGGCTTAATCGAATAGGAAAATTGAATATGAGCGTATATTGTCCCTCATGAATCTAGGTTCAGAAGGATTTTTTAAAACAAAACAACGAGAATTAATTATATGGCATGTGGAAGTTGTGGAACTAGTAAGAACGGGGCTTTGCCTACTGGATGCAAAGATCATGGATCGTGTAAAAGTGGAGGATGTAATCGATTAAATGTACATGATTGGCTTAGTCTAATCCCGGTCGCCGATTTTTCAAAACCGTTTCCTTTTATTGAAGTCAGCTTCAATCATGGTAGTAGAAAAGACTATTTCAAAGCATCAAATCCTCTTTTATACGAAAAAGGTGACTTTGTAACCCTCGAATCTGCAGCTGGAGGTTGGGATTTGGGTGTAGTCTCTGTGACAGGCGAATTGGTAAAATTGCAGATGAAGAAAAAAGGTGTAAGCGAAAAAAGCGATGAAATCAAACGAGTCTTGCATATAAGCACTGATGTTGAAATTGCCAAAATGGAGGAATCCAAAAAGAACGAAAAAGATTTCATGATTAAAGCAAGAGTAATTGCTCGAAATCTGAATCTAGATATGAAAATCGCCGAAGTTGAAATTCAAGCCGATGGCAAAAAAGCAACGTTCTTTTATACAGCTGAAGATAGGGTCGATTTTCGTGAATTGATCAAACAATTTGCGGCTGATTTTAAGGTAAAAATTGAAATGCGCCAAATTGGTATTCGTCAGGAAGCAGCCAAAGTAGGTGGAATCGGTAGTTGTGGGCGCGAATTATGTTGTAGTACTTGGCTCAATGATTTCAAATCGGTGAGCACAACAGCAGCACGCTATCAAAATTTAAGTATCAATCAAACTAAACTTTCTGGACAATGTGGTCGATTGAAATGTTGTCTCAATTACGAGTTGGATACCTATATGGATGCCCTTCGAGTATTTCCAGACAATGCAGAAAAAATTAAAACAACACAAGGTGTTGCTTACCTTCAAAAACGTGACATATTTAAAAACCTCATGTGGTTTAGCTTCGAAAAAAGTAATACCCTCTACCCGTTGACTATTGAACGTGTGAATGAAATCGTTGAGTTGAATAAAAAAGGTGTTTTTCCTGAAGAATTACAAGCTGTAGAAGTTACTAAAAAACAAGCTGTTTCGGAGAAAACCGATTTCGTAGATGTGGTTGGACAATTTAGTTTGAAAGGTCTTGAGCGTGCAAGCAAAAAGAAAAAGCAAAAATCAAAATCAAACCAAGCAAGACCTGTAGAAGGCGAAAAACCAACTAATCAAGCAAATCCAAATCCACAACAAAAAGGGAATAAACCGCAGCAGCAACAAGGTCAAAAACCACAAGGGAATAAACCGCAACAAGGACAAGGACAAAAACCGCAAGGCAACAAGCCACAACAAGGTCAAAAGCCTATACAGCAAGGGAATAAACCACAGCAAGGACAAGGACAAAAGCCACAAGGAAACAAACCACAACAAGGTCAAGGTACAAATCCAGTTCAACCAGGTACTAAACCCCAACAAGGTCAAAAACCTCAAGGAAATAAACCAAGACCACAAGGGAACAACAATAAGCCAAAACCACAAGAGAATAAACCTAAAACGGATGGAGAAGCATCCTAGCTTTTTGTTGATTCGTTGTTTATTTTTTTTAATACTGGAAAATTGAGGGATTCGATCAAAGTTCGAATGATATAGCTGACACCAATAGCATATCACATTTTTACTGTTTACTTTATTTTATGTACTTTCTACTATTTACTACATTTGCACCATGGCTAAAATAGCAATCAATATCGCGACCGGAACGTTGCAAAAAGAAGAAATCATTGTTGGGATCGATTTGGGTACTACCAATAGTTTAGTAGCAATTATACATCCTGATACAAAACAACCAATCGCCTTAAAAGATATTGACAATACAGTGCTTGTGCCTTCCATAATTCATTTTGGAGACAATGAACAAATAACTATAGGCAATGAAGCTAGAAATTACTTAGAGTCAGATCCATCCAATACGATTTACAGTGTAAAACGATTAATGGGCAAGTCTTACAATGATGTAAAATCAAAAGGACATTCATTATCGTATAATGTAATAGACGATGATACAGATCGATTAGTAAAAATACAGGTTGGACAAAAATTTTATAGTCCGATAGAATTATCATCCTTGATACTGAAAGAGCTCAAACACCGAGCAGAACATGTGTTGAAAATGAATATTTCAAAATGTGTGATTACAGTACCTGCTTACTTCAATGATGCACAACGACAAGCTACCCGTGATGCTGGCAAACTAGCTGGATTGGAAGTATTGCGCATTATCAATGAACCTACTGCAGCAAGTTTGGCTTATGGTTTTGGTACCCGAAACGAAGAGTCATCACTCATTGCAGTATACGATTTAGGTGGTGGCACCTTTGATGTTTCAATTCTTCGAATTACAGATGGCATATTTGATGTATTGAGTACCAATGGCGATACCTATTTGGGTGGAGATGATTTCGATCTAGTATTAGCCACTCATTTTGCAGAAAAAATAGGATTGACGCATGAAGAATTATCCATTCATAAATCAATGGCACAAACGCTACGATTGAAGGCAGAAGAAGCAAAAAAACAATTGAGCACAAAGGATCAATTCACTTTTCAAATTAACGATACTGAGTTAACTATTACCAAAAACGAATTCGAAACACTCATTAAACCCTTGGTTGATAAAACCATTGATTGTTGTTCAAATGCTTTGAAAGATTCTGAAATTAGTTTAGAAGAAATTGATGTGATAGTCATGGTAGGTGGTTCAACTCGTGTACCTTATGTAAAACAACGAGTGAGCGAATTCTTTGGCAAGCCAGTTTATGACAATGTAAATCCCGATGAAGTAGTTGCATTAGGTGCTGCAGTACAAGCAGATATTTTAGCAGGGAATAACAAGGATACTCTCCTACTCGATATTACTCCACTAAGCCTTGGTATAGAAACCATGGGCGGTCTCATGGATGTATTATTGCCTCGAAATTCAAAAATCCCTAGCAAGGCAGGACGACAATATACCACCCAACGTGATGGACAAAGTGGTATCAATATTGCCATTTATCAGGGAGAACGTGATCTCGTAAAAGACAATCGAAAATTAGCCGAATTTGCATTGACAGAAATTCCTTCAATGCCAGCAGGCTTACCAAAAGTGGATATCCAATTTGTGATAGATGCAGATGGCATACTACAAGTAAAAGCCAATGAACTACGCAGTGGAGTTTCCCAATCGATTGAAGTAAAACCTCAATACGGCTTAACTGATACCGATGTTGAAACCATGTTGATGGCATCGATAGTGAATGCTAAAGAAGATATCAAAATACGATCTATCATAGAAGCATCAACAGAGGCAGAACAAATGATTCAACTCACAGAAAACTTCATGCACAAACATGCGCAACATATCACAGAAGAAGAGAAATCAGCAACTCAATCGGAGATAGTTGCTTTACAACAATCGATCGAAGCAAAAGACAAAGACCAAATTATAACTGCAACAGAAAAACTCAATGAAGTGACGCGTCCTTATGCTGAACGAGTGATGGATGTGGCTATTGGTGAGGCATTGAAAGGGAGTGCGATTTAATTTTCTATTTATTGCTTTATAAACAACTCTTGCATCGTCTTTCCATTCAAGGTTGATTTGAAAATATACATCCCTTCAGGCAGCGTTTGTACAAACACTTTTTGATCCGTGTTGATTGTTCCTGATTGCGTAAACTTTCCGTCGGTAGAATATATCGCAAATTGAGCACCTAGCATAGGTGTTTTGACAGATAAATACGTTTCGCAAGGATTAGGATATAGCATTAAATCACTTGTTTCTTTTGTCAACTCACTTGTACTATTTGGCATCATATTGTAATAATAATTGATGATAGAAACTTGTGGCGTGTTTTCCCATACATTGGTTACTTGATTAAATGTGTATGAGTGCTGATGAAGCAATAAACCATTGTAATGAATAAAGCCATATTTATTCAAGGTATCATATTTTTGAGTAGTGGAATTATAAGACTGATGGTACGAAGAATCCATTAAGGTACCATTGTTACGCAAATACTGAATTCTATTAGATGGTGTATATACATTGGTAGTTGAGTTGAAACTTAAGGTTTCAGACAATGTCCGCATATTACTAGCATTGTAACTATATTGTTTTTTAGTATACTTAATCCAATTTCCAGATAGCCAATAATAACTTATAATACTATCAATAGAACCATTTAAATTGTAGTAGTTTTTTGATATTATTTTTGGGCTATAGTTGATTGAATCTACACTTTCGTAACCAATGGTTGAATCAATCAAATTCTGTGCATTAAACGTATAACAATATTTGTTAGTTTTAAAATAATTACCATTTTGAAAATTTACATACCAAATTGTATCTGCATTATTCCCTGCATTATAATGAATGAAATTTTTAGAATAAAAAATGGTACTGAGTGGTGAAAGGATGGTATGTTCAAAATATTGAGAATCTAAATTGTTGCCAGTATAAAAATTGGAATAATCATCTCTAGTATCATTTACATTATTTGTATAATTATACGACTTGGCAAGTGTTTGATGAGCAAATCCCGCATCAAATGTTACAATACTTCTTGTAATAAAATCGAGTGCTTGTGTAGTTTGATTGTAATAATAATAATGAGATGAATCATAAATGGCATAATTGTAGGCGTCGGTAAAATTCTCATTCACTGGGTTTGGATTCGCTGGATTATTAAAGTAAGTACTTGTATCTAATATTGCAAACCCTATACCATTGAAACTATAGGTGCTTTTCGCCACCATTTTAATTTGCGCTTTTGAATGCGTGAAACAGATAGATGCGATTGCCAGAATTATAATTATTTTTTTCATACAATTTGATTTATTCCACAAAGCTAATAGAGTTCTTAAACACCCTTATACCCGCTGAAGGGTATATTTTATTGTCCAAAAAGTAAATTCAATAAATTGCAAATATCTTATAACTTTATAAATACGATTAACAACTAGCTTCCACCATCTTCATCACTTCCTTCGAAAATTTTTCCAATCCAGGGTCACGAGCACCCATTAGAAGCAAGGCCGTATTGGATTTCAACATTGGTATTAATTGATTAAATAACGCTACCCTATCTTCAACAAAATGAGCATTGACACCATTGGCTTTTAAATCTTCTATTAAATCATTGGCTGAAATATCTTTTACTGCAGTACCTCCAGCATAATAGATTTCACTCATCCAAACTTCATCCTGAGGACGTAATGCAGCTGTAATTTCTTCAACTAACTCTTTGCGTATAAATCGTGTAGGTCCATATCCATGAGGCTGAAACCAAGCAATGAGTTTTTCAGCTACAGGTTGACAAGCTTTAATGGATGCAGCTATTTTAGCTGGATTATGTGCATAATCATCAATGACACTAATACCATTTTTCTCACCTAACAATTGATGACGACGATAAATGCCACCATATGTTTTTAATGCTTGCGCACATTGTTGAATGGATACACCCAACAAATCAGCAACTGCAATACATGCCAATGCATTTTCCATATTGTGTCTACCGATCGTTGGTATAGTGAATGGAATGATATCTGTAGTTTGAGTATCAGCCACATCAAATGAAATTGAAAAACCTTCTTGATGAAAATTCAATCCCTCAAATCGTGTTCCATCTCCAAAATCCAGTCGAATATCTTGCGAGTAGTTTCGAGCCAATGGATGTGAATGATTTACGACAAATTGTTGTTGAGTATTATTTTTAAACGTTTGAAAAATTTCAAACAATTCATCCAATTCTTTGTGATCTTTATCTATACTTAAGAGCAACCCAATTTCAGGTTTATACTTTACAAGTGTTCCATCACTTTCATCGGCTTCTATAAGGAGCCAATTACTGTTCCCAACATAAGCATTGCCAATTTGTCCATTTTGTTGCAAACTAGCTAATCCTGCACCTGTAATCAACGATGGACTCACACCATTTTCATATAAGATATGAAACAGCATCGCAGTCACTGTAGATTTGCCTGATGTGCCTGCAATAGCAATCGTACGACGGCTTGCACAAATAGCTGCCAATAAATCTGCTCTAAGTATTACCGGTATATTGAGTTCCTTGGCTTTCTTGATTTCGATATTTGTATCTTCAATGGCTGTTGAAATAATAACAGATTGAGTATGTTCATCTATACCACATCCATCTTGAAGGTAACACGTTATTTTTTCATTCTCTAGTTGCGACTTGATATAATCGTTTTCTGAAAAATTGAATAAACGATCACTTCCTTTCACCGTTTTGCCATTCCCTGCAAGGTATTGAGCAATTGCACTCATGCCAGCGCCTCCCACTCCAATAAAAAAGAAATGTTGGTTTTGTAATATGTCTGTATTCATGAAAAATTATGTTTAAGAATTAAACAGAATGCGTTTAGCTTCTTTGTTGAGGGTTTCCAATGCGATATCTGTAGGAATAGTCGATTCGGTATTGACGATATACTCTGATATTTTTTTGATAAATTCAGTTGCACTAGCGCCCATTTCACAACTCGCTCCTATTCTGTTCAACATAGTAATTTCTTGTTCCATGACGGTTGATATCGTTTGCCATACTTCATGCGAAACGTACAATTGCTGCGAAAGATTATGTTCATATTCTGAACGTATCCCTTGTACCATGGCAATTTGAACATCCTGAGCTGTTGCCTGTTGTATATAATATCGACTTATTAAACTTTTGGCATTCATACGCTCAACAAAAATAGTCAATCGCTCATAGGCTTGAAGTCGCAATTTCAAGGTAGTTTCAGAATTTTGAGCAAATATGGCCAATTGCTTTCGTTCAATTTCTTTTACTAAAAATTTATTGACAATCATTACCGTTGCTACCAATACTACAACCGATGGCAATACATACTTTAGTATCTCTAAGACTTGTTCAATCATAATTAAAATTTCATTAAATAATGGGCTGTAAATATACATACTTTAAAATGTTTCTTATATTTAACTTCGATGAATAAATTTTTGATTACTATCACAATTATGCTTTGCACAATAAAGGTGATTGCACAAGACATTTCAGGTGTTTATGCTTACAATAAGGGTATGAATAAAGCCAATGGTAATTTATATATCATGCAATTCAAACCCGATTCTGCTTTTTTCTATTTAAATACATTATCTGGTATGCCAGATTTTTTCACAACCGATATCAAAGGTTACTTACGTATTGATAGCAATGTGGCTTATATTAAAGAAGCATCTTCTTGTCGGTTAGAATTACTTTTTACTAAATCAAGTGTTGTAATCCATCAGGATACAGCCTGCAAATATGAATATACAACTGCAGGTACGTATAAAAAAACTTCTGCTATCCCAAAGCGAAATTCTACTATGTTGTTGAATTTTACAGAAAAACCTGCCAAGTCACCAAATGATTCTTTAATAGTGTTCAATGCCCCAAGCATGTATGCACAATCAAGAATGATTCTTTGCAAAGAAGGTGAATTAAAAGTCATTGATGAATTCAACTCTTTTTTTCTTGTTGAACATAAAAAATATAAAACCGAGTTTATGTGGGTTCCTAAAAAGAATTTACTCATACCCAAAAAATAATGAAACAACTCCTTCTTTCTATTCTTAAATACATTTCACTTCCGTTTGCTATATTATATGGGATAGTTGTATTTCTTCGCAATAAATTCTATGACTGGGAAATATTCACATCCATTGAATTTAGTTTACCTGTGATATGTGTTGGAAATATCACAGTTGGAGGCACTGGCAAAAGTCCTCATATAGAGTATCTGATAGAATTACTCTCACCTATGTATAAAGTAGCCACATTGAGCCGTGGTTATAGAAGACATAGTAGAGGTTTTCGATTAGCCAATGATCAAAGTGATGCACGAGAGATTGGTGATGAGCCTTTTCAATTTAAATCTAAATATCCTCAAATAGACGTTGCTGTTGCGGAAGAACGAATGACAGCCATTCCTCAATTGCTGCAACTACGACAAGACACGCAGATTATCTTATTAGATGATGCTTTTCAACATCGTACAGTTCGTGCAGGCATGAATATCGTATTGACCGATTATGGACGACGCTATACCAAGGATTTCATTATGCCATTTGGCTTGCTTCGCGAAAGTAGAAGCGCGGCTTCACGCGCCGATTTGATTTTAATTACAAAATGCCCCCACTCAATTTCATCAAAAGAAAAAAAAGCCCTTATTCAAGAAATAAACCCACTATCTCATCAACAAATTTACTTTTCTTCAATTCAATACAAGCAACTTTATCCATTAACAAGCTTTGGAGTTTCACCTACCAAAGACACCGAAATATTGCTCGTAACTGGCATTGCCAATCCTTCTTCTTTAAAAGAAAAACTCGAATCTCAATTTAAAGCTGTATATTCGCTTAGCTTCAAAGATCATCATTACTTCTCCTTCGATGACTTAAACGAAATCAACGAAGCATTTCAACATTTAAAATCCGAGCATAAAATCATCGTAACGACGGAAAAAGATGCAGCAAGACTTATGCTGCTAAAAGATAAAATCAACGAATTACAACTTCCTTTTTTTGCACAATCAATTGGTATTGAAGTTTTGTTTAACGAACAAGAAAAATTCAATCAACAAATCCTAGATTTTATTCATCATTATATTCCACATGTTATTGAAAATCACGTTGAAGATGAACAATCAGATGATCAGCTCATCACAAATTAACATTCATGAAAAAAAAACATAAACAAACAAAACCAAGTCCTAACGTACGCTCCTCTCGGAAACCATCCCTGACACCCGGCGTTATAGGTAAACTCGATATTTCAAAACAAGGCATGGGTTATGTAATCGTACCCGGAATGGAAATTGATATAATAGTAAAAAAAGAAAATCTTAAAAACGCCATGCAGGGCGATACTGTTGAAGTCAGTATATTTAAAGTAGGCCATAGTGGCAAACGCCCTGAAGGTGTCATTACAAAAATTGTTAAACGCGGTCAAAATGAACTAATAGGCACAGTACAACTTAGCAAATTTTTTGCCTTTGTAGTGCCCGATAATAAAAGCTTCAATAAAGACATTTTTATCAACGAAAAAAACAGCAAAGGACTCAAGGAAGGTGATCGTGTAATCGTTCGAATTACAGATTGGAATGAAAAATTAAAAAATCCAGAAGGAATTGTAATCGATGTACTCAACGATGAACGTTTCAATGAAATTGCTATGAAGGAAATTTTATTATCACAAGGTTTCACATTGGAATTTCCAGATGAGGTAATACAAGAACTCAATCAACTTCAAACAGCAATTACAGATGAAGAAGTAGAAAAACGAAAAGATTTAAGAGGTATTTTTACATTAACCATTGATCCGCATGATGCGAAGGATTTTGATGATGCCATTTCTATTCGCACATTAGATAATGGATTGACCGAAGTTGGTGTTCATATTGCCGATGTATCCCATTATGTAAAACCCAATACAGCGCTTGACAAAGAGGCTTATCAACGTGCTACATCAGTGTATTTACCTGATCGTGTACTTCCTATGCTTCCCGAAAAAATATCAAACGAATTATGTTCTTTACGTCCAAACGAAGACAAATTGACTTTTTCTGTTTTATTTGAATTGGATGAAAAGGCTATTGTAAAAAAGTATTGGATTGGTCGCACAGTGATACATTCCAACAAACGTTTTACATATGAAGAGGCACAAGAAATTATACTCGGTGCTGAGAATGAATACAAAAAAGAAATACTTCAATTACATAGTTATTCTCAACAACTTCGACAACGAAAATTTGATGCAGGAGCGATTAATTTTAGTAGTGAAGAAGCTCGATTTATATTAGACGAGCATGGCATTCCTACTGATGTAATTGTAAAAGAAAGTAATGAATCACATCAACTCATTGAAGAATTGATGTTGCTTGCCAATCGCACAGTGGCCGAATTTGTTGCAAAGAAAAAATACAAGAATGAACCTATTCCATTCCCCTATCGCATTCATGATTCGCCCAATATTGATAAACTAAAACCTTTTGCAGAATTTGCTGCTAGCTTTGGACACAAGTTTGATTTATCGTCGCCAGAATCTATTTCAAAATCATTTAATCAAATGGTAACTGATACTGGCAAACATCCTGAAGATGCCATTTTGCACACTTTAGGTATACGTACCATGGCGAAGGCTATATACTCTACCGATAATATTGGTCACTATGGATTAGCATTCGAATATTACTGTCATTTCACTTCACCTATCCGTCGATACCCCGATGTGTTGGTTCATCGTATTTTAATGCAATGTCTTGAAAACAACATACAGCCTATTGCCAATATGGATGAGCAATGCAAGCATACAAGCGATCGAGAACGCAAAGCCATGGAAGCAGAGCGCGAAGGACAAAAGTATAAGCAAGTAGAATTCATGCGTAAATTTATTGGTAAGGAATTTGATGCTGTAATAAGTGGCGTAGCTAATTTTGGATTCTGGGCCCAAACGGTCGAACATAAATGTGAAGGTTTTATATCGTTATTGCATCTTCAACAAGTTGATGATTTTCAATATATAGAAGAAGAATATGCATTGGTAGGCCGACGCACCAAACAAAAATTTCAAATTGGAAAACCTGTTCGAATCAAAGTAATGGCAGCTTATTTGGATAAGAAACAAATTGACTTTGATTTAATTTCATCACCTAAATAATTTCAAATTCGCAAATTGAAATCTTGCTTGCAAATCAAAAATTTAAACTATTCAACGAGTAGCAATATTGTTAAGTAAAATAGTTTTCTTAATTCTAATAAATAATTATGCTATTTTTATGGAGAATTTTCTTTTAATGAAGGTTAAGTTGCGCTCTCACACTTAAAAAAATGAGTTATGAAAAAAATTATTTTTACGTTGTTCTCTTTATTATTCTATTTTCCATCCATTTTAGCTCAATGTGATTTAGGAAATTACACTTCATCACTACCAATTCCTATTGCCACTTTTCCTTATACAAACGCTCAAAGTATAATAGTATCTGCGACTCTCGTAAATATTCCTACATATGCGAATGCTAGTTATAGTTGTGGTGGAAATAACTTTGCAGGCGCTAATCCTGCTTGGGCTCTTACGGCAACAAACCAATCTATAACTCTTGACTTTTCAGTCCCTGTTTGCAATTTCACTGTTTTAGTCAATGGTACCAATGATACAGAAGAATTTTATTTCAATTCAAATAATGGAACCATTTCACTTTCTAATTTTTGTACCAACAGTTATGTTGTCATAGGCGCTGGTAGCACGTTGCTTTGCAACAATAGCCCAAGTGGTACTGGTACTATCATTACGGTAAATAATCCTGTTGGTGCTACTCAATATGTATTAACACACAATGGGCTTGGTTTGGGTTCACGTATTTCTTTATTAGATTGTTATGTAGGTTGTCAACCACCTGTTAGTCCAATTACATGTAATACGCCCGATTTAACATATTGTGAAGGAGAAAATGCAATTGTCAATTACAATGTTAATGGAACATTTAATGCAGGAAATGTTTTTACAGCTGAGTTATCAGATGGTCTTGGTAGTTTTGCTGTACCAACTGTAATTGGATCTATCATGAGTATTACCAACGGTACCATTCCATGTACAATTCCATTGGGTACACTTACAGGAACAGGATATCGCATTCGTGTTAATAGTTCTAATCCTGTAACAACTGGTAGTAACAATGGCTCCAACATTACAATCAATGCATTTCCATCTGTTGTAGCAAATATAACGCCTACATCAGTTTGTTTAGGTGGTAATGCTACACTATATGGTAGTGGGGCGTCCTCTTATACTTGGACAGGTGGAATTAGTAACAATGTAGCCTTCACCCCAGCTTCAACAGCTACCTATACAGTTACAGGCACGGATGCAATTGGCTGTAGTAATACATCATCAATACAAATAGTTGTAAATCCATTGCCCGTTTTATCGATCAATGTCTCGCCCAACGATACAATTTGTGAAGGTAATTTAGTAACCTTAATTGCAAGTGGAGCCTCAACCTATACTTGGTCAGGTGGCATACAGAATGGTTTTGCTTTTTCACCTACTTCCACTACAACCTATACGGTTGTGGGTGTTGATGCAAATACTTGTAGCAATTCCCTTATTCAAACTATTACCGTGAATCCTTTACCTTTTCTAACGCTTGGACCAGATGTTGAATTATGTCAAGGAGATTCAATTGTTTTAAACGCTACAACAACAAATGCAACCTATCTATGGCAAAATGGCTCTCAAAACCCAACGTTTACTGCTAAACAAACTGGATTATATTGGGTCTCCATTTCAGTAGGACCTTGTATTCGCCTTGATACAGTGCAAGTGACTGTAAACCAATATCCGATTATTGACTTAGGTATTGACACATCTGTATGCGCAGGAAAATCGATCACATTAGATGCAACTTGTCCAAACTGCCTTTATTTGTGGAACGACAATTCTTCATCCTCTACACTATTTGTGGATGCCGCTGGTACTTATTCTGTAACTGCTACTGTTAAAGGTTGCAGCTCAACTGATGCAATTGATGTTGATGTAACGCCATTACCTATAGTTGATTTGGGTCTTGATACAGCTATTTGTGCAGGAGAGTCCTTTTTATTAGATGTTTCTCAAACCAATGGCACTTATTTGTGGCAAGACTTTACTAAATCCCCAATATATACCATCAATAACATTGGTACTTATTGGGTAGAAGTTACCGTTAACAACTGTAGCAATCGTGATGAAATTGTAGTTTCAAATTCTAATCTGTGCAATTGTCCCGTATGGTTACCAAATGCATTTTCGCCTAACGGTGATTTGCGCAATGATGAATTTAAATTAATGAATAATCAATATATCGACCTTATACAATTTAGTATTTACAACCGATGGGGTGAAGAAGTTTTCAATACACTTAATCCAACAGTTGGATGGGAAGGTAATTTCAAAGGATCTCCAAGCGAACTAGGAACATATCATTATGTTGTAAAATACAAATGTTTATATTCAGGCAAAGATTATATAATGAAAGGAGATGTGACCTTGATTCGATAAGTAGTTCATGAATCAATTAGCTACATTCTTCACCATGACGAAATTATAAGGAAAATTGAGTTTTGAATACAGATGGCTTCATGCTTCACCATGACGAAATCATAATGAACATTTAGTTTAGAATACAGATGGCTTCGTGCCTCGCCATGACGGTGATATAAGCATCATCTCGTTTCGTCATTAACTTACTACACGTCTTTGCGATGCTTAGCGCCTGTCCCGATTCTTTCAGGGAAGTAATCTCATAGCATTCTATTTTATAAATTACTCTTCATTGAATACAGAAGACTTCCCTGTCTGCCGCCAGGCAGGATGCTTCGCTATGAAGATGATATAAGTAAGTTTTCATCTATTTTGGAAACACAACTCCATTGTATTTTGTTACATCTACAGTAGGAATCGTAGAACCAAATTTGCTATTGATTGATTTTATAAATTCATTTGCAATCAAGGCATAACCTCTTGGTGTAGGATGTACTCCATCCAAGCTGAATCCACCACCACTCACAAAGGTTGCATTCAAACCAATACCATTATACACAATACCCGATTTAAATGATTTCATAAATGAATTCATATCTACAAATGCTAATCCTTTTTGTGAAGCTAACGTAGCAATAGATGTGTTGTATTGTGTGATATAAGTTTGAATTGTATTTTTTTCAGTATTATCCAATACATATTTATCAGCCAATGGTTTCGCAGGACTTATACCCCATTGTCCACATCGAATTGAATCACCTGGCGTTATTAATAAAATTAAGTCATTGGCAGTTGCATGACGCATAGCACCTGGCACTGTACTATCCACTATCATCAATCCATTTGCACCTGCACTCCAAGTAATAGTTGTCAACCCAAGCGAAGCATACAATGCCGTTAATGTATCAGCTTTACCTTGTGTCAATACTACACTATTCCAAGGCACCGTTGTGAAATAAGGTACTGATGTTACATCGGGTACATTCGCAATAGCTCCTTTTGCACCATTTTTAGTCAATGAATCTATGAGTAATTCAAGCGATTGTCTTACTTGAGTTGTATCAGACAAACTAGGACTAAAGATATTAGCTGGAGGCACAGCACCACCTGTTGCATACAACAAGGCATCGTTGCTTCCAAGCCAAAGTGTAAAGAAAGTTGGATTCATACGCATTGCTTCCGATAGCATAGTACTAGAACCTGGCGTTAAACAAAAACGTTGTAAAAAAGGATTCAAATAACTGTATAAACCTAAATTGGCATCAATGGCTCTAGCGCCAGGTACACCGATTAAATTATAAGGTCCATTGGCAGCTACATTATTAAATGCAGTTGAACCACTTGGGTCATATACAGGACTTAATGATGCTGTATTACTACCACATGGTATTACATAGCCCAATACGCGACGTGGATTACCACTACCATCATTTCCTCCACCTTCATTCATATAAGGTATTTTGAATGAGCCTCCTCCTACTAGAGCAAATTGATCTGCCAACATCATAGGATACGATTTTAGTTGTCCGGCTTGTGAGAGAGCTCCATCCGAATAACCAGCAGTGAGTGAATTACCTATGGCTACATAGCGAGCAAAGTTTGCACTACCTGATTTGATGTCTTCCGTTTTTAAATTTGTTTTGCATGATGTAAATGCAATACTTGTTAATCCAACGATATATAAAGTTTGAAATATTTTGTTCATAGATGTATGAGATTAATTAGTTGTAGATTTTTTATGAAGAAGATAATTGATACCAATTCCGGGAGCAATAGCTTTGGTTTTAAACGTACCACTCAAGCCTGTTTCCTTATTGGTTTGTTCGCGTGGACCTAAATGCTCGTATAAAAATGACATATCTAAACTCAATCGTTTTGAGCATTTAAAGGAAGCACCACAGGTTAGTCCAAGTTTATCATTATCGGGCAATTCAGGTGCTACATAGCCATCTTGCACAGGCGTTTGATCGTAAAATCCACCTACGCGTAGCATTACATTTTTTGATGCTTTGTATTGGATGCCTGCTCTTACTGCCATAGCATTTTTATAAAGACGTGGCGATTTCGCATCGGTCAATGAAGCTGAATTTTTGGCATAATCAAACCCTAACGAATCAAATGAATTCCAGAAAGTATAATTCATATCAATAGCAATAGTTGTGCGATGTGAGGCTTTGTAAGAAATACCAGCTGCTAACTCAGATGGTAATGGCAAATCAGTTTTAAAAGTGTTACCATTCGGAAAGTTTGTTGACAATGCCGATGGAATATTTTCAAACACAGCTGTTCCTTCTTTTACACTCATCTTTACTTTAGAGTGATAGGTTACACCAATATTAAATTTCTCACTTGCCTTTAAGTAAGCACCTGCATTGAAACCAATACCTGTTGCATGTCCTTTCAGTTGTGCATTGGCAATATCTTGATTAGGCCCACTTACGATAGGTAAATCTTTTTCGAGCAATACACTCCCAGTAGAATATATAAAACCAGCACCTAAAGAAAAATTGTTGGAAATGCGAAGGGATAAGGTTGGTTGTATAAAAATCGCTTTCAAATCAATACGATGTAAAATATTACGTCCCGACCAATCAGTTGGGTACATGATACCACTACCGAACGGTGTATAAACCCCTACTCCAAAATTAATACGATTACTAAGCTTAGTAGTTGCAAATACTTCAAATGGTGTAAACACCTGACTTGTAGCATTGGTAATGGTATTCGTACCTTTTTCTAGAAAACTCGTAGATGGAACCAATGTAAACATGCCACCTGTGAATTGACTCCCTACAAAACTCATCCCTGCTGGATTAAAATAAATAGTAGCCGCATCTTGCGCAAACCCAACACCCGTATGTCCCATACCGAGTTGTTTTTGACCTTGTAGCCCTATTTTAAAACCACCAGCAGACGATTCATGGAATAAACCACACAGGGTTATTCCCATTAATAGTAACGATTTTTTCATAAAATATTAAATAATTTTAATTGTAATAATAAGCAAGCTTTTTCTCCTCTACTAATTTTTAGAAAAGAAAAACATGCATTGTGAATAAAAAATATAGCCTACGAAACTCGATTCAATATATCCAATTTCATCTGTGCGATGAGTTCTTTTACATTCACACTTCCTTGATCGCCTTTACCTTGTATACGAAGCGAAACAGCGTCTTCATTCATTTCTTTCTCACCGATTACAAACATGTAAGGCACCTTGGCCAATTCTGTATCACGTATTTTACGACCTATTTTTTCACCTCTATCATCTATTTCTACTCGTATACCATTGGCACGCAATTCGTTGCGAACCGATACGGCATAGTCCATAAACTTATCACTGATAGGCAATATTTTTACTTGCAATGGTGCAAGCCATAATGGGAACTTACCAGCATAATGCTCTATTAAGAAACCAATAAATCGCTCATGAGTACCCAAGGGTGCACGATGTATGATCAATGGTATTTCAGGTTCGTTTTCCTTATTATTAAATGACAATTTGAAACTACGTGGTTGTGCAAAATCAACTTGATTGGTAGCCAATGTAAATTCTCGTCCGATTGCACTCCATATCTGCACATCAATTTTTGGTCCATAGAATGCGCCCTCGCCTTTCACTTCTACAAATGGCACACCTGTTTCTATCAATACATTCCTTACCAATTCCTCAGTCTCAAGCCATAACTCAGGTTCATTTACATATTTCTGACCTAGCTTTTCAGGATCATGTAACGACAAACGCATCACATACTTTTCAATGCCAAATATTTTGAAATACTTCAGATACATATCATTCACAGCACGGAATTCCTCTGCAAATTGCTCTTTCGAACAATAGATATGTGCATCATTCATATGCAAGCAACGAACACGCATAAGGCCAAACAATTCACCACTTTGCTCATAACGATAGCAAGTACCATATTCGGCTATTCGGTAAGGCATATCACGATAACTCTTAGGCTCTGCATCAAATATTTTATGATGATGCGGACAGTTCATCGCTTTCAAATAATATTTGGTACCATCCAATTCCATAGGCGGATACATACTATCGGCATAGTAAGGTAAGTGACCACTGGTCAGATAGAGATTCTCTTTCGCTATATGCGGAGTTACCACACGTTTGTAACCTGCAGCTTCTTCAGTTTCTTTAGCCAATTTTTCCAATTCTTCTATGATGATAGTACCATTGGGCATCCATAGGATAAGCCCTGCACCGATATCATCATTCATGGTATAGATACTCATTTCCTTACCCAACTTACGATGATCGCGCTTCTTAGCTTCTTCCAGCATTTCAAGATGAGCATCCAGTTGTTTTTTATCAGGAAAGGTTACACCATATAGTCGAGTTAATTGTTTATTTTTTTCATCGCCCTTCCAGTATGCACCTGCTATGTTGGTGAGTTTGATGGCTTTGATATGACCTGTGCTTGGAATATGTGGCCCACGACATAAGTCGGTAAAATTACCCTGTTTGTAAAACGTAATATTGCCATCTTCCAATCCACTCAACAAATCGAGTTTATATTCATCTTGTTTTTCGGTAAAATACTGCACTGCTTCTGCCTTCGATATTTCAGTACGCTCATAGGCATTGTTTTGCTTAGCGAGTTCTACCATTTTAGTTTCTATCTTAGCCAAATCTTCTTCGGTGATAGAGGCATCGCCCAAATCGATATCATAATAAAAACCATTGTCCAATGGAGGTCCTACCCAAAACTTTACACCCGGATACATAGACTCTATTGCCTCAGCCATCAGGTGAGCCGAGCTATGCCAAAAGGTATTTTTACCAAGGTTATCATCCCAGGTCAACAATTTGAAGGTACAATCGCCCGTAAGTGGACGAGTCATATCCCATACTTCACCATTAATTTCGGCAGCCAACACTTTTCTGGCCAAGCCCTCGCTAATCGATTTGGCTATATCCATCGACGATACACCTTCTTCGTAGCTTCTAATATTCCCATCAGGTAATGTTACATTTATCATAAGATCGCAAATTTACAATTTCTCTACGTTATTGGAAATTTAATCTTAGAAAGAAAAATAATGCCTCATTCTATATTCATTTGGAGCCAAGCCAAGTGCAACTATTGAACTACTTCGCGCTATTCACTGCAAGGGCCGCTCTGCGAGACGGCCGCTTTCCGTTGTTATCGCGGCTAGAGTTCGGGGGCATGTTCTTTGTGAAACAGAGAAATAATCAAGCAATGTAAGGCTTGTAACAAAATACCCTTGAACTTATAGGACAAGTAAATAGAATAATCGATGATGGTTAAACAAAGATGGCTAATAAAAAAAAGAATAAAAAATATACGAACGACTGACATCGTAAGGCTTTGCTATGTTTGGATAAAGAAAAACCACATCAAAAAAACACGCAGAAAAGAATTTATCTATATCTTAGCTAAGCAAACCTTAAAAGAAGTAATCCAAAACCTAAATCTATTAAGAAAAACAAGCAACAATTAAAGCTAAAAGTAAATAAAAAAAACATCTTACTTTTTACCTTACACTTTATGCTTAAACGTCGGTCAACTCAAAGTATACCGACAGCCTATCAACTAGGCGCTTATAATGAAGGCTGTCGGATACTTTTATAAATGTTAGCGGCTATGTACGTTAATCGACAACTAAAGTAAATGACAAAAAAACTATTCTGGATATTATTTGTTTTGGGAATTAGTATATGCTCGACTTGTCTTTTTTTAGGATTCTTTACTCCCTACAATTTTTTTACTGCCAAAGCCGATATTAAGAATGGAATATATAAAATTGTAGATACTAATATGACGCCAGCCTACGACGAAAAGAAAATTATTGCAAAAGAGCTAGGATTTACATATATAAAATCTACAGATTCAAATATTTCTATATTTAGAAAGAACGGCATAAGATCATATAACAGTATTATGATGCAAGAACTATCAAAGCGCAAATCTGATACATGCCTTAAAGTTTGGAATCGCAGAGCAGATTCATTATTCCGTGAAAATAATTATGAAAGAATGAAAGCTGCCGTATTGAAATTCCCAGAGATAATAGAATATACTAAATTTCTTGACTCATTAAGTAACGGAAAAGAAAAGCCATTTGTACTTTTATTTCCCCTTGTAGTAGAAGGAAATGCGCATGTTGGGAGAATAAACAAAGATCACTCGATAAGTGTGTTTTACAACTATACAATTGACCCCTATACTTTACAATCTGAAACTATAGAATACTAAGACAGTAATGAATTTAACAGATCACAGCCGCTAACACAGCGCAGAAAGCAATGCCGGGGTTCGTCTAAGGGCTGAACAATTTAATGATCTAAAATCAAAGAATAAATGCTATGCATTTTTCTCTATCTTTGTCCGGCACTGCTTCTGCGCTGGGAACGTTAGCTGTCATTTTATGGAAAAACAATCTCATCAATATTATATAACAAGAACTTGCAAAACCTGTGGAGATAAAGAAGATATATTTTTGACTAAAAAACAAAAAGCATTTGAACTATATGACTTTGGAAAAATTTGGAATCAAAATTGCAAAATCTGCAATTCTTCTGAATGTCTTTCCGTTAGTAGTATTCCCATTGAATTAGACAAAGAGCTATTATTAGAATGGTCTTATGACAATAATATTCACCTTATGCCACAAGACGAAGAATTACTAATTGCAGACGAAAAGTATATAAAATTGATTCTTGACATAATTGACAACTATGAAATATTAGAAACAAAAAGAAAAATATTATTTGAGGCTCTTTGTATAATAATCTATGATAACATAATTGACAATAGCGATATAGAAATTAAAAAAGATACAGAACTAATTGAACGAGTTACAAAAGAACTAATCAAAAGAAAAATATTACTTCTGAAAGCTGACGAATGGATTCCCGATTATATAAAAAAAGTTTTTTTTCCTGAACTTGGCTTGAAATTAAACGACATTATTCAGAACGATGAATACCAAAGAATATAATAAAGAACTTAAAAATAATTGGCGACCAAGATGGTTATCTAGCATTAATGAATTGACTTCATTAGAACTTCAAAAGAAATCATGGTTAGAACCAAAAGTACGCAACTCTCATTGGTCATTTATTGAATTTATGTGTAAGTACTTTGACGACCTAGCAGTAGATGACAATTATAGAGACCCATTACAAAGAGGACTTTTAACTAATCAAGAATTTGAAATTATACAAGAATGGCATGAAGAACTGTGCAATTATGATTCGCCAGAGAACGATGACAATGACCATGACGCCATATTAAATGACCCAAGTTGGCTCAAAATTTTAAAACTCGTATTAATTGCTAAAAGTGTATTGACAAAAACATTAAATGAATTGGAAAAAGAAATTCTAATAGAAGAAATAAAGTATTTAGAATAAATATGAAGATTCATAAAAATAAATTGAATAGACAGAAACTAAAAGATAAAAAAACGTCAGCTAACACGAACTGTGCAAAAAAACAACTAAATCAAGCAGTTTTTTGCAAATAACTTTTGTCAAACATTTTTTGTTTTGTTTCAACTCCAAAAACAAGTTTGTACATCTTT
Source organism: Chitinophagaceae bacterium (assembly GCA_044233655.1). GTDB lineage: Bacteria > Bacteroidota > Bacteroidia > Chitinophagales > Chitinophagaceae > OLB11. The sequence continues at coordinate 99,597 of JBIIJQ010000003.1, forward strand.
ACATACAATGAAATATCGGCTCATTTCATGTATTATTCCTTAGCTAAAAACCATTGATAAACTCCTTTCATTAGTTGTTGATCTATCTTAATGTTAAAAATTACACTTCACATTCTTTTTCTTTTCAATTGATTTAATGTATCTTCGGATGACTGCGTCAACTATTTCTTTTTTGTTAACCTAATTTATAAGTTAGCATAATAACATCCTATTTATCAATATTAAGACATGAATCTACAATTTAATCACAAATAAAATGGCTACAATAAAAAAAGCTGATGACAGATTTAAAGGATTCTTAGAATCTGCACCCGACGCAATAGTAATTGTAGACAATATTGGAAAAATTCTAATTGTAAATTCGCAAACAGAACAATTATTTGGTTACTCTCGTAATGAAATAATAGGAAAAGAAGTTGAAGTATTAATGCCATCTAAATATAAAAATGTTCATCAAGGCCATAGACAACATTTTACAGCCGACCCTAAAGTAAGAACAATGGGTAAAGGGATGGAACTATTCGGACAACATAAAGACGGTAAAGTATTTCCAGTTGCAATAAGTATTTGTAAATTAGAAACAGAGGAAGGCTCTATGATGGCTGCAACCATTCGAGATGTTAGTTATGAGAAAAAAATAGAAAAGGCATTGATACAAGCAAAAGAAAGCGCCGAAAGAGCCAAACATATTGCAGAAGACGCCATGCAGTTGAAACAGCAATTTCTATCTAATATGAGCCACGAAATTCGCACTCCTATAACAGCCATAATAGGTTTTTCCAAAGTGGTTTTGAAAACTGATTTAACAGAAAAACAAAAAGAATATATTACAGCAATAAAAACTAGTAGTGATGCTTTGCTAGTGCTTATTAACGACATACTTGACTTAGCTAAAGTAGATGCAGGAAAAATGACATTTGACTTAATGCCATTTAATTTAAATTCCTCAATATCAATAATGCTCCACTTATTTGATATTAAATTTGATGAGAAAGGGCTAAAATTATTTACAAACTTTGATAAAAATATTCCGGAATTACTTTTAGGAGATTCTGTTCGTTTAAATCAAATTATGTTGAACCTTTTAAGTAATGCTATCAAGTTTACAACCGATGGAGATATAACTGTAAATGTTAAAATATTGAGCGAAGATGATGTCAATGTAACTATAGAATTTGCAGTTTCCGATACAGGTATTGGAATTCCAGAAAATATGATTGCTACCATATTTGAAAACTTTGAACAAGCAACAACAAGCACAGCAAGACTTTTTGGAGGTACCGGTTTAGGACTTGCTATCGTTAAGAAGTTGGTTGAAAAACAAGGCGGAACTATTTCAGTGAAAAGTAAAATAAACGAAGGTTCAACGTTTAGCTTTACTTTAAGTTTTCAAAAAGTAGAACCACAACCACTATCAATAACAGGAATAACAAACGTAGAAATTGACACTTCAATTAAAAATTTGAAAGTTTTAGTAGTAGAAGACGTTCCATTAAATCAATTATTGATGAAAATAATATTGGATGATTTTGGATTTGAACGTGATATAGCAAATAATGGCAAAGAAGCCATAGAAAAGTTGCAAACAAAATCATTTGACATTGTATTGATGGACTTACAAATGCCAGAAATGAATGGATTTGAAGCTACCGAAGCAATTCGCAAAACATTAAATTCTAACATTCCAATATTAGCATTGACAGCAGACGTAACAGCGAATGATTTATCACAATGCAAAGCAGTAGGAATGAATGACCATATTGCCAAACCCATTGACGAGAAATTACTTTACAATAAAATAGTAGAATTAGTAAAAAAATGACAACAACACAAATAATAAAAAAACTATATTAAAAAGACTGAAACACTAGCCAACAAGAGTAGTCATTGAGGTACTACTTCTTTTTTCAAAAATAATAAAATTACTATTATCAATAATGTAAGATGATGAAAGAGATAAATAATAGAATCAGTTAAAATAGTATATGTAAAACACTCGTTGTAGATTGCAAATACAAAATTATTTCAGTTAATGTCTACAAATAACAAACGTGCTTCTAAGATTGCACGTTTTTGGAAAATCATCGGACCTGGATTAGTGACAGGTGCGAGCGATGACGATCCATCTGGTATAGCCACCTACTCCCAAGCAGGCGCTGCATTTGGTCTATCTACTTTATGGACTTCAATTATTGCATTTCCTCTTATGGCTGCGATACAACAAATGTGTGCTCGTATTGGTTTGGTTACCTCGCAAGGATTGACTGGCACATTGAAAAAACATTATCCAAAACCAATTTTATATATCATGTTAGTGTTTAGTTTCCCCGCAATAATTTTAAACATTGGAGCGGATATAGCAGGAATGGGAGCTGTTGGGAATTTACTATTTCCTTCAATTGATGCAACTTTCTTTAGTATATTTTTTACAATACTGTTATTGGGTCTTATTATTTATTTACCTTATTTGAAAATTGCAGCTATTCTAAAATATTTATGTATAGTTATGTTGGTTTATTTTATTGTGCCTTTCCTTTACAAACAAGATATATATGAAATAGCTAAAGCCACATTTATACCGACTATCAAATTCGATAAAGAGTTTTTAGCTATTCTAGTTGGCATATTAGGCACTACTATTTCTCCTTATTTATTTTTTTGGCAAGCTTCGGTAGAAGTTGAAGAAATGAAACATAAGAAAAAGCATTTGATAGTGAATAAAAAAATAATGAATGAAATGAAACAAGATGTCGATTTTGGAATGACATTTTCAGGTTTAGTCATGTATTTTATTATTTTAACAACAGGCACTGTTTTATTCAAAGGTGGTGTACATCAAATTGATACAGTAGAACAAGCTGCAATTGCATTGAAACCCTTGGCTGGCAATTTGGCCTATTTGCTTTTTGCTATAGGTGTAATCGGAACTGGACTAATAGCAATTCCGGTTTTGAGTGGTTCACTTTCATATATATTTACTGAGACTTTCGGATGGGAACAAGGGCTCGATAAAAAATTTCATGAGGCAAAAGGTTTTTATATAATTATTGGACTCTCTCTCCTATTAGGCCTTTCATTAAATTACATAGGTATTACTCCTATTCAATCATTAATATATACTGCAATCTTATATGGTATGACAGCGCCAGTGTTGATTGCAATCATTCTTCATATTTCGAACAATAAGAAAATAATGGGAGAAAATGTAAATACAAAGACAAGTAATATTCTAGGCTTTACAGCGTTGATAATTATGACCTTGGCTGCAGGCCTTTTATTGTATTTTCAATTTGTAGAATAATATTTTTTTATTCATCAGAAAGTAAATTTCAGTGAAGAATAAAATAATAGGGATTGAACATTTACTATATTTACATTTTATATATTCAATTTGAGTCTTCTATTTCCTGAAAAATATTATTTATTTTATTTTCTTGCCCTTATTGCAGAAATACTCGGAACTGTAAGTGGGTTTGGGTCTTCTATCTTATTTGTTCCACTTGCAGCTTATTTTTTCGATTTTCATGAAGTGCTAGGTATTACAGCACTGTTTCATGTATTTAGCAATCTATCTAAAATGTTTTTATTTCGCGAAGGCATCAATATCCATATTGTAAAAACAATGGGCATTTCGGCTATACTAAGTGTTATTATTGGTGCTGTTATCAGCAAATACGCACCAGTGAAAGAACTAGAAATATTCTTAAGTATTTTCATGATTGCCATTAGTATATTATTACTTACAGGTATACAAAAAAAAGTACATGCTAGTAATACCAATTTAATTATTGGGGGTAGTTTATCTGGTTTTATAGCGGGTCTTATAGGCACAGGTGGTGCTATCAGAGGAATTACATTAGCTGCCTTCCAAATTGAGAAAAATACATTTATTCCTACTTCTGCTATAATTGATATGGGAGTTGATAGTAGTCGATTGCTTATCTATATTTACAACGGATTTATTCAAACTAATTTCTTGTACATGATACCAGCTTTAATACTGATTAGCATGTTAGGTTCATGGATTGGAAAAAAAATATTAATTCAGCTTTCAGAATCAGTTTTTCAAAAAATTGTTTTAGGCGTAATTTTCACGTTGGCGTTAGTACAATTAATAAAAAATATATTTTATTAAATCTATAATTAAGTTTACGTTGTACATTATGGTAAAATTGTCAATTTCTCATCTGAATCGTAAGTGCCAAATTCATCTACATATACTTTTACCAAGATAATAAACATCGATAAAAGTAAAGGACCGAAAATAATCCCCAGAAAACCAAATAGATTAATCCCAATAATCACACCAAAAATTGTAATTAAGGGATGAACATTTGCAATCTTTTTTTGCAACATAAATCGGGCAACATTATCAATGGAACCAATCAGTACAAAACCCCATAATCCAATTGCAATACCTTGCCAAGTATGACCAATAGATAGTTGATATATTGCCAAAGGAATATAAACTGCCATAGAACCAACCACTGGCATTACTGAGGCTACAGCTGTTAATAAACCCATTAATACAAATTCCTCTACCCCAAATATCCAATAGCCAATTAACCCAATTAATCCTTGTACCATGGCAACAACTGGTATTCCAATGGCATTACTATAAACCATACTTCTAAACTCACTCAATACCTTTTGTACATTGCTATTTTTGAATGGTACGTGTTTACGCAACCACAATTCTATATCAAAGGTAGACACCAACATAAAGTATAAAATAAAAAACATGACAAATAAATTTCCTATACCTGCCATAGTACTTCCGATTGTTTGTCTAGCAAAAGAAATTAATTGAACATTGATTTTTGCAATATTATCGGCGTTTAAAACATCGACATTGTATTGATTAATTAAATATTGATGTATGGTTTCAAATGACTGAGTTAATATTTCTGGATGATGTATAATAGGTTTTATTCGATTAATACCAATAGAAGTAATCCAACTTAATGGCAACACAATGATAATAAAAGCAGAAAGGATTAACGTAATGGCCGCCAACCATTTTTTCCATTTATATTCTGAAATTAATTTTATCATCCAATTGCGCATTATAACATATAATGTGATTGCTCCCATAAAAGCACCAAGAAAAAAATACATTTCCTTACTGATTAAAATAGCAAGCAGTATAACTACACTGAGTAACAATACTTGTCGAATTTTATTTGGATGTATTTGATGAAGCATATCAACGAAACTATAAAAACTGAGCGAATAAAACAAAAATGTTTGTTGTTAATTCTATCAAAATCAATATTGCAATTCTATCAACACCTTTTTTATTTATTCTGTTAAAAAGTATCTCAATTTTCAATCGAGAATTTGATTTTACAATTACGAATTGATTATATTTGTCATATGCAATTACTAGACGGAAAATTAGTGTCTCAACACATTAAAGAAGAAATTAAAAAACAAGTACAGGAGTTAACTTGGGCTGGCAAACGTGCACCCCATTTAGTAGCTATACTAGTTGGAGAAAACCCTGCAAGCAAAGCTTATGTAGGTTCTAAAGTAAAAACTTGCGCTGAATTAGGATTTGAATCTACCCTTGTAACGTACGAAACCAATGTAAGTGAGGACGAATTGCTTGAAAAAATAATTGAATTTAATCATAATAAAAATGTTGATGGAATTTTGGTTCAATTGCCTTTGCCCAAACATATTTCGGAAGATAAAGTAATCGAAACCATTGATCCGAAAAAAGACGTTGATGGATTTCATCCTGTCAATCTTGGCAAAATGATGTTGAGCCTCCCAACATTTGTACCAGCAACTCCATTTGGCATCATGTTAATGCTTCAGCATTATGGTATCAAAACCACTGGAATGAATTGCGTGGTAATTGGCAGAAGCAATATTGTTGGTACCCCTATGAGTTTATTGCTAAGTCGAAATACCGAACCAGGCAATTGTACTGTAACCATGTGTCATTCCAAAACGAAGGACATGAAAGCCTTGTGTTTAGAGGCCGATATCATAGTAGCGGCGATTGGCAAACCAAAGTTTGTAACAACAGATATGGTAAAAGAAGGTGCAATTATTATCGACGTAGGTATCAATCGTATTGAAAGTACCGAAACTAAATCTGGCTTCCGATTAGTAGGAGATGTTGATTTTGATAACGTGGCTCCAAAATGTAGTTATATAACACCTGTGCCGGGTGGGGTTGGTTTAATGACCATATGTGCATTAATGAAGAATACACTTCTTGCCAACTTGAATGCGACTAAATAAATTTAGTTTAAACTTTCAAATCTTCAAGTTTCAATTAAATTATTTACTATTTGATTTCAATCTAATTCATTAATAAAACTCCATGTCTATATCATATCCAATTATGGAAACCTTCTACTCTATTCAAGGCGAAGGATATTACCAAGGTCATGCGGCTTTTTTTATAAGGCTAGCGGGATGTGATGTAGGTTGTGTATGGTGTGATGTAAAAGAAAGTTGGGATGCAGGTCTGCATCAACACAAAACTGTTGAAGAATTGGTTACTGAAGTCAAACAGAGTCAAACTGAATTGGTAATTATCACCGGTGGTGAACCGATGATGTATGATTGCACACCACTCACTCAAGCGTTACAAAATGCAGGTTATAAAACCAATTTAGAAACTAGCGGCGCTTATCCCCTTTCGGGTAATTGGGATTGGATTTGTGTGTCGCCAAAAAAATTCAAAGCCCCTTTAGTGGAAGTTTTAGCACAAGCCAATGAATTGAAAGTGATTGTATTTAATAAATCAGATTTAGATTGGGCAATACTTCATGCCCAAAACGTAAATAAACATTGCATTCTTTATCTTCAACCTGAATGGAGTAAAGAAAAAGAAATGCTTCCTATTATTACTGATTTTATACAGAAAAATCCCACATGGAAGCTTTCACTTCAGATTCATAAGTATATGGGGGTTAGATAATAAAAATAATCAATTACTATATTTTACTCCTCCTCCAATTCCCATACACTTCTGTACTCCCCCGATTGTTCAATATACTCCAAAAAGGATTTATAAAATGGATGTATCCCCAAGGTAGCGCTATCGCCAATTACATAGAGTTGTTCTTTGGCACGTGTTAAGGCAACATTCATTCGACGGGTATCATTTAGAAATCCTATTTGACCTTCATCATTGGATCGTACAAGCGACACAATCACCGTATGATATTCTTGTCCTTGAAAACTATCAATCGTACTAATACGCATTGCAGAAGGCAATTGTTCTTTGGCCAATGTAACTTGACCAGAATAGGGTGAAATCAACGCGGTCGTTTCAATAGCTAAGTTCTCGGAACGTATAATTCGTTTCACCATGTCCAATTCACCTTCATTCATGAGGCTTGAACCATTCGCTCCTTGCTGTTCTTCATGTCCTGCACCAGCTGTATCGAAAAATGTTATATGCTTAGAAATGTTTTGTAAATGAGAAGGAGTAATCAATTCGTTTTTATAAAAAAATTGACTTGAAAATCCTGCGATGGCTTCACGCATTCGATATTGAGTATTGAGTAGATATACAGAAGCTGATTGTCTAAAACATACTTCCAATATAGAACGATTGAAGCCAAGTTTTTCGGCTTGAGGTGACAATACCGTAGGAGGTAATTGAAAAGGATCTCCTGCCAAAACATATTTATCAGCCATCGGAAATACACACCATGCCAAAGGTTCTAAACATTGAGCAGCCTCATCAATGATCAAGGTTTGAAACTTGAGTTTATTCAAATGACTATCCATGAGTCCAATCGGCGTACCCAATATCACTTGCGCTTGATCATATAATTTATCTTCGTTGTATGATAATATTTTACGTATATCGGTTCTAATATTTTTTACTTCTTTAAACAACAAGCTACGTTGCTCTCGTTCAGCCTTCCCAAATCGTCGTTTGTATTGCAACGCCATTTTACGAAATTCTTCTGCACGTTTTTTCAGCGATTTAATTTCTTTTTGAATGGTCTTATCCGATAGTTTACCTTCAGGCGTATGAGGAGCAAGTGCTTCATCTATCTTAGCACTATTTCCAACTCGTAGTATTTTTATACCCAGAGTCAATAAGCCTTTCGCTATATTATCTACTGCTGTATTACTTGGTGCAGACACAATGACTTTTTCATTCAATCGAACCAATTGCACGATAGATTCAATCAAGGTAGTCGTCTTGCCTGTACCTGGTGGTCCGTGTAAGATGGTTAACTTTTCATTTTCAACAACTGCTTTTACAGCCCTTTGTTGACTATCATTCAACGTCTTGTTTTTAAATTCAATTGATACTTTACTGTGTACCTCCTCTGATGGTCGAATTTCTTTTCCATCATGAATGGATAAAAACAAATCATACACATCCTTCTTGTTTGGTAGATCCTTCATGGCGAGCTTCATCATACCCGTAGTTCGCTGATCAGGTGATCGTTTAATACCTACTCCTTCATCTTCAATCCAATCGGGATAATCAGGCGCAAATAATCTAAACTCGCCTTGTTTACCATCCAACGATATCAAAACGCCCTTTACACTTTCTTCATTATGACAAAAACATTCGATCGCTACCCCATCTCTAAATTGATTCGTATCTACAGGATAAGGTATTCTAAAAGTAATTTCGGGATAATCGGCATAACCAAATGTTTTATTGGTAACCTTGATAGGATGTATTGCTAATCCTTCAGACTTCAATGATTTTAACGAATGTTGTTGATCTAGTTTATATCGATTGGTTTCTTCTTTTTCTTCAAAATCAATACACTTCAACAATTGTAAAATATGCGGATGTAACAATTCCATTCGGTGAAAATACTACCTAATGAGTAGAAGTAACTGAAATTTTAATATTACTTTTTGCGCGCCAATTTTTCCTTTACCCATTTTTCCAATCGATGATGACTAGGTACTAAAATAGATGCTATACATACCAAAATCAACAATGCAACTATTGGTTTATGGTGTGACCAAGCTTCAATATATGGATGCATAAATAATGCAATAAATTCAAAAAATAATAAAAGAGAAATAAGACCTAAATATTCAATTACACGTGGGTTTATTTTTCGATGACTCAAAATTATCAACAATATAAAAAGGCTTAAGATAAAGGCTGCAATACCAATGTATTGTATATTTTGCATGCGTTCTTTTTGTTGAATTTCTAATGCTTTAATAATATCATTTTGTCTTATTTGTTCTTGTAGGGTTAATGTTTGGATGTGTTTTGATTTTTCGTAATTAAATAAGCTATCCTTTAAATCTGCTTTTATTTTGATATATTTTAAACTACTATCTTTTTCGCCATCTGATAAATACAATTGATACAACAAAGAGGCTGCATTCATACTCATTACAAAATACTTATTGCTTGAAGCTGACTCATATGCTAATCGAGTATAATACAAAGAAGAATCTAGGTTTTCTTTTTTAAATATATTCCCCATTCCTTGCAATGCAGAACTGTAGATGGTTTGATTAGAGGTTTTTTGTGCCTTTTCGATACTTTGCAAATAATATGTTTTAGCTAAAGGTGTATTTTTTTTATCCTCGTAAACGGATCCTATATAAAATAATATTGCACATTCATTATCGTTTGTCTTAGTAGAAATAGTTTTGGCAAGACCTTGATTTAAATAATGTAATGCAGAATCAGGCATATCGAGGTATTGATAACAAATACCAATGTTCACTAGATTTATAATCAGTTTATTAATATCGTTGTTTTTTTCATTGATCGATTTTGCTTTTACTAAATAGTCCAATGGCAATCTAAATTCTCCTTGATTAATGTATAGATTTCCTATATTGGAATAGGTCTGTGCTATACGAGATTCAGAATTGGCAGATTCTGCTTTCTTTAAGGCCGCTAGATACGTTTCCAACGCTTTATCATGTTGGCCAGTCTGCAATAATACATTGCCGATAGCATTCAAACTTCTTGAACTTCCATCATTGTATTGATCATTTTGCGCAATACGAAGTGCTTCTTGTGCATAATACATTGCACTATCAACATTTGTATTCAAATATTCAAAAGAAAGATCACATAATAATCTCACACGTTGAGTATCAGATTGGGCATTTTTAAGTTCAATTTTTGTAGTGAAGGATTGGGCTACTAGTTGATTTGTAGATAAGAATACACAAATTAGGGTAAATAGATAATTTCGAACGTGCATAGTTTTAAATTGGTGAAGTGAAATTACAATAAGTGTATGACTTTAATCAATTTTAAACAACGAAGTTCTTTTTTTAATAATCATTAAATGAATGTATAATTCATTTTTTTCACTTCAAGAGGATCATCACATTGCTTTAGAAGGGTTTCAATTGAAAGCAATGATACGGGATGAATTAAATTTGGAGCTATTTCACAAAGAGGGACTAAAACAAATTTCCTATTTGCTATCTGAGGATGAGGAACACTTAATTGCGTTTCATTTATCACATCTTGATTGTAAAACAATATATCAATATCTATAATTCTAGATTCCCATTTTTGAAATCGAATACGCCCCATTTCATGTTCGATGGCAAGACATTTTTTCAATACATCATGCACAAATTGATTCGTTTTGATATACAATACTTGATTTAAAAAAGCAGGCTGATCAGTTTTACCCCAGGCTGCTGTTTCATACAAAGCGGATTGTTGGATAATTTTTCCTATTTTTTGATCAATCAAACTTGCACACTCAGCCAACAGAGAGGCTCTGTCTCCCATATTACCACCTATAATAAGATATATACCATTCATACAAAAACAATTTGAACTAAGAGTAAAGTCAATTAATTTCGTTGCAAATATGTAATAATTCTGTGGATTCGCATCGAGATTCCATCGTATAAATAAAATAAGTACCAAATGAAACAATTTCTCAAGATCCTATTTGCCACATTATGTGCAATGATCATTTTTTCTCTTTTGATTTTCTTCACATTTGTTGGTGCCATAGCGGGATCTGCTAGTAGCGAAAAGACAATTGTAATGAAAAACTCCATTCTGACCTTGGATTTAACTGAATCTATTCTCGAACAAGGAATGGAAAACCCACTTGGTATGCTTTCTAATAAACCTACATCAGTAACTGGATTGAATGATATTTTAAATTCAATAAAAGCAGCTAAAACGGATGATAAAATCAAAGGCATTTATATCCGAACAGGAGGCTGTCCAATCGGTTGGGCTAGCTTACAAGAAATCCGAACTGCACTTGAAGATTTCAAAAAAAGTGATAAATTTATTGTAGCCTATGGTGAAGTAAGTGATCAAAAATCCTATTACATTTCCTCTGTTTCAAATCAATTGTATTTAAATCCGGCTGGAGGAATTGAATTCAATGGTTTAAGTCTTACTGGCATGTTTTACAAAGGCACCTTGGATAAATTGGATGTAAAAACTGAAGCTTTCCATTGTGGCAAATTCAAAGGGGCTTATGAACCTTATAAATTAGAAAAATTCAGTGATCCGAACCGCTATCAATTAGGTGTATTATTGGGTGATTTATATTCAGAATTGTTAAGAGCTGTTTCACAAAAAACGGGAACTGATACTGCTACCCTAGCAGCAATGGCAAACAATGGAACCATTAAATTCCCAAAAGATGCATTAGCAAATAAATTCATTGATGGTACAATTTATGCCGATTCGGTTGAATCAATTTTACGTGCTAAATTAGCCTTGAAAGAAAAAGATAAGTTGCATTTTATATCCCCAAGTGATTATGCAGGCACTATCACCGAAAAATCAAATTCAAAAAATAAAATTGCCATTTTATATGCTGAAGGAGCTATTTATGATGGAGAAGGCACTGAAGATATTCATTCAAAAGATATCACAAAAACTATACGTAAAATTGCGAAGGATGATAATATCAAAGCTGTAGTACTTCGTGTAAACTCTCCTGGAGGAAGTGCTTTGGCTAGCGAAATCATCTATCATGAATTAATGCAATTGAGAAAAAAGAAACCAATCATTGTAAGCATGGGTAACTATGCTGCAAGTGGAGGATATTATATTTCATGTGCTGCCGATAGTATTTTTGCCGATCATAATACTTTAACAGGTTCTATAGGTGTTGTTGGCGTGATGTTCAACATTGGAGATATGATGAAAAATAAATTGGGTGTAACAACAGATGCTGTAAAAACAGGTCAATTTTCAGACTTTCCAAATATGACTCGCCCAATGACTGACCTTGAAAGAAACTGGATTCAAAGCTATCTAGATAGCACCTATATCTTATTTAAATCACGTGTAGCCAATGCAAGAAACTTATCGATGGATCAAGTAGAAGAATTGGCGCAAGGACATGTATACAGTGGCAAATTAGGAAAAGAATTGAAATTGGTAGACGAGTTGGGCAATATCAATCGAGCGCTTAGTAGTGCAGCCTCTAAGGCTAATTTAAAAGAATATGAGATCGTAGAATATCCAAAACCAATTGATAAAATTGAAGAAATCATTTCCTCAATCTCAGGCAAAAAAAGAGAAGAAGCTAGTATCAAAAAATTATTAGGCGACGATTATGTTGTATATCAAGAAATACAAAAAATTAAAAGTCAAAAAAATCAGATTCAAGCGTTGATGCCTTCGATAGAGATTAAATAAATTTGATCTAATCGAAATAAAAAAAAGTGTTTAGATATTCTAAACACTTTTTTTATTATGAATAATTATGAAATTTGCTAAACTGCGAAACTTGTTCCGCATCCACATGTTGAAGAAGCGTTTGGATTTTTGAATGTGAAACCGCGTGAGTTTAGCCCGCCTTCAAATTCTACTTCCATACCATATAAATACATTTCGTGGGCTTTATTCATGACAACGGGGATACCTTCAATTTCAAACTCCATATCACCCTCCTGATGATCATCATACTCCAACACATAAGTCATGCCACTACAGCCACCACCTTTAACACCAACTCTCAAAAAGGGTTTAGTATGTTCTTCATTAAATAAACGTTTAAGTTCTTGAATGGCACCTTGTGTAAAGGTGACTGGCATTGTAATAGATGTTTCCATAGTATTCATTTGAATCTTAGTACAAAATTACTGTAATATGAGCTTTTGAGTAAATAGATTTTTGTGATCGACTGATAGTTGAATGATATAAAGTCCTTTACTCAAATCAGCCACTGAAATTGATTGTATATCATTTGATTTATTTACATTAAGTTGTTTAACTACTTGTCCCAATGAATTTGAAATAGTAATCACGCCATTATCTGATGTAAAACCTGTAATCGCCATATTCACAATTTCAATGGCTGGATTAGGATAAACTATTACCTGCTCAGGAGCATCAACATCTACAATAGAAGTGGGTACTTTTACTGTTGTACGAATGGTAGCTAATACATTCTCCATCAAGGTTACTTGCCCCTTCGTAAAACTATTTTGACAATTTGCAGATGAATAATCCATGTAGTTTTCTACCATATCAGGCATATCGGGAGTTTGAGTACAAGAGTTAATTACCTTATCACAATTGTCAGGCGATTGATCCGCTTGATCGGGTGTATCTGTAATTCCATCATCTTCATAACCCATTTGTCCGAAACAAGCACCTCCATCGTCACCCCAAATATGACGTAATCCAAGATAATGGCCAACTTCATGAACCAACGATTTACCTCTGAATCCATAGGCATAACCTTTTGGTTGTTTTAACGGACCTCCAATATCTAAATAATCCATTACCACACCATCAATAGCAGGATTTGTATTTCCTTGTCCTCCCCAGTTAGGTAAGCCCGGTGGTGGATATGCATATCCAATTAATCCATCTGAACCATCCAATTTCAAATCACAACTCCATACATTCAGTTTTTGAGTTGGCATTTGAGCATCACTTCCACCACTTGCAGTATATTTCACTTGATCAGATCCTGAAAAAGGTGCTATTCCTCCAGCATCAAACGACGTTTGAGTAGTTGAAACACGCACTATTTTATCTAAAATAAACTGAATTTTTGCTTTCCCTACAATTGGTTGAAAAACAGATCTCATATTAGTCGTATCTGAATTAGTCCGACCATAGCACATGTTCAATTGATCAATCTGTGCGTCGATGTAATTATCCGTTAAATTTTCTGCAGCATTTTTGTATACAACATGAAAAACAACTGGAATATACACTACAGTAGCTCTTGTTTTTTTGTATTGGAATTGCGCTAAGTTTTTAATTTGTTGCTCCAAACCAGGATTTAATGCATCCTGTAATTTCATGTATTCATGACTTGCACATTTATGAGCATTCTGTGCAAATGCCATTTGACCAAACATTAATGTGGAAAGTACGAGAGAAGTATATTTCATTATATTTTGTTTAATTTAATAGTATAAAATTACGAATTTATTTTTTGCAAGGCGTATTTTCTTTTACAAAGATTAAACGGTTCCCGTTGAACTTGGCTTTAAGTATTTTAGCAAAATCATCTAAACAAACTTTATTAGAGGCAATAATACAATAATCGCGTTCACCTTCTCTACCCCAAGTTTTTTTTTCATAAGTCATATCACATTTGTGCTCTTTATTGTAAGATATTATCAACGCTTCAAGTTCTTGAGCCGATTTGATATCAATACCTGAACTTATACTAATAAAAGATACAACCAATGCACTGCTTTGAAGCTTTTCTTTCATTTTGGCTGCTTTCAACGAATCATGTTCACGTTGATTAGGAACCCCAGGTGCTCTTACTACACGTGTAGTTGAATCTGTTGTAGCGACTTGTGTTGTTTTAGCTTTCTTTCGTTTACAACGTTTCTTTTTGGCTTGAACATCATTGAACATAAATGAGAACAAGGTAATTAATAAAAGACTAAGGATGTATAACTGTGATTTTTTCATTTTGTAAAAGTTGATGATCAAGACTAAAATTCAATAAGTATGTTCCTGACGGCAAAGCACCTTTATTAAAAGAAAATAAGTTTTTGCCTTTGGTTGCAGGACCAGAATAGATATTTCGAACGAAACGACCGTTTATATCCAATAATTTCACATCTATGATTCCTGCAGCTTGTAAAGTAATAGTTGCATTAAATATATCTTCAATCACAGGATTAGGATAAACTGTTAAGTCTTGGTTTTCAATTTGTACATCTGATGTATTTAATGGCCAACCTTGTGTTGAAATTTTCGCAAAATAATTGGTCCAAGTATGACTTGTATTTCCAAACATTCCAAAATGCCAAGCTGTAGGTTTTGTAGCATTTTGAACCCGTGTCATACCTGAATAATCGCCCCAGCGCGTTACACCGCCAGAAGGAAATACGCTAGCATAACCAGTCCCTGTTTTGATTTCTATGGGATTGGAAGGAGTCATATCATGATCCACATATATTGCTTTCATTCCTGGAAATTCCGAACTAGAAGCATAATTAAAACCAATAATTGCAGATTGATCATTTGCAGTATATCCAAACGACGTTATAGCGGGAAATCCTAAATCTTTCCCGGCCATTTTAATAATTCTACGTTTCAATGTCCATGAGTTACCCGATTTTGTAATACGAGAATAATTGATACCAGAATAACCAGCACCAACATCACAATGAAATACATAATGAATCGTACCATTTAAGTAAAAACCATCCATTCCTCTACTATCCCCTAAATCAAGATCAACACTCGTACCACTTTGAATGGCATCAGCAGGAGAAGAAGTCGTATCGGTTGCAATGAGTGCTGATGTTAATTGAGGATTATTTGCTGTTGAATTTGTAATTTCAAACAAAGCGATATTAGCACCAAAAGCTGTATTTTTAGTTGAAGCTAAATACATATTGTTACC
>JBIIJQ010000145.1:0-10075 GCA_044233655.1 Chitinophagaceae bacterium
ATATTTTGAGACAATTTTGCTATTACAGAAAAAGCAGTTTTTTTATTCATAACCTTTCATTTCCGCAAAGCTAATACCAATAAGAGTTTCATAGGATTTTACCAACTATTTTGTCCATTAACCCAAGATTGCATATTCGACTTACTCTTAAGGGGTTTGAGTTGATTAATTCAATAGAAGTAGGGTATGATAGCTTCAAGTCATTGATGAAAAGCCTACCTGAACATGATATGCTCAAATTCAATGAAATTATTTCTACTATATTAGCAAAAAAAATAACTAGTAATTCATAAGTTTTTTAATACTTTCTTCAAGTCTGCTTTTAGCTAAAAAGTTTTGCTCTAGCTCAATTGAAAATGGTACAGGTGTGTCCAAGCTTGCACAACGAACAATAGGTGCATCCAAATATTCAAAACAATGTTCGCTTATCCATGCTGCAATTTCTCCTCCCAAACCGCCTATTAAGCAATCTTCATGGAGTAATAAAACCTTACCTGTTTTTTTAACACAAGCCTGTATGGCTTCGTAATCGAGTGGTAAAAGAGTTCTCAGATCTAATAGTTCAATCGAAATCGTAGGGTTGTTTTTGGCATATTCCATCACCCAATGGACTCCACTGCCATAAGTAATAATGCTTATATCATTACCTTGTAGTACTGTATTAGCTTTGCCTATTTCAATCGTATAATAACCTTCAGGTACCATGCCACTGATACTTCGATACAATGCTTTATGCTCGAAAAATATAACAGGATTTGGATCTTCAAAGGAGGATATTAATAATCCTTTGGCATCATATGGATTAGAAGGATACACTACTTTGAGTCCTGGAGTATGTGTAAACCATGCTTCATTACTTTGTGAGTGAAATGGTCCAGCGCCTACACCACCACCTGTTGGCATACGCACTACTACATCGGCATGTTGCCCCCATCTATAATGGATTTTTGCAAGGTTATTGATAATTTGATTAAAACCTACGGTTGCAAAATCAGCAAATTGCATTTCCATCATAGATTTAAATCCTTTTATGCTAAGACCGAGAGCAGCACCAATGATAGCACTTTCACACAATGGAGTATTTCGTACGCGATCTTTGCCATACATTTCCACCATGCCTTCCGTAACTTTAAATGCACCGCCATATTCTGCTATATCTTGTCCCATGAGGATAAGATTTTCATTTCGTTTCATACTTTCATGAATGCCATCCGATATAGCTTGTATAAGCTTCATTTCTTTCAAAGGCAACCCTTCAGTCGATGAAGTAACAGAAGTATATGGAGCATATACATCCTTTATTTCTTCTTGTGTATTAGGTGTAATAGGCGATACATTGAAGCCATTTACAAGACTTTGTTCTATGTATGATTTTATATCTTCTCTAATAGCTTCAATTTGATTTGAATTTAAAACTTTTTCGTCCAATAAAAAAGATTCATAATTCATTAAAGGATCTTTCTTGCCCCATATTTCAAAAAGTTCTTTAGGTACATATTTCACACCACTTGCTTCTTCATGTCCTCTCATTCTGAATGTCATACATTCTACGAGAATTGGTTTTTGTTCTTGTATACAATAGGCTCGTGCCTCTTTAATTTGTTGATGAACTTCTAATATATTATTGCCATCAATCGTGATAGCTTTTATTCCATACCCAATTCCTTTATCAGCTATTTGTTTGCAAATAAATTGCTCATTACTAGGCGTACTTAAGCCATACCCATTGTTTTCTACAATGAAGATGACTGGTAAATTCCATACAGCGGCAGTGTTCAATGCTTCATGAAAATCACCTTCGCTTGTGGCTCCATCGCCACTAAATGCAAGTGAAACTTTGTTCTCCTTCCTTAATTTATGAGCAAGAGCCACACCATCTGCGATTGCTAATTGTGGTCCTAAGTGTGAAATCATACCACAGATATGATGTTCATTGCTACCAAAATGAAAACTTCGCTCACGCCCCTTGCTATAGCCTTCTTTGCTTCCTTGCCATTGCTTAAATAATTTGTCCAACGGCATTTTGCGACCAGTAAATACACCAAGGTTACGATGCATAGGCATGATGTATTCATCTGAATCCAATGCCAATGTAGCACCTACAGCCACGGCTTCTTGTCCTATGCCGCTAAACCATTTGCTTATTTTTCCTTGACGAAGTAAAATGAGCATCTTCTCTTCTATCATTCGAGGTAAAAGCAATTCTTTGTATATAGAAATGAGCTCTTGGTCTGCGTAGTTTTTTCTGTCAAAAATCATGTGGCAAATATAGCAAGTCCACAGGCAGTATCAACATGTTTATAGTCAATTTAACGTAGAATTTTTAATATCAAAAAGGAATGAATTATATAGAAATTGTATTTACTTCCTTTGCAAGATCAATATCCTTTTGTGTAATTCCGTTGGCACTATGTGTATTTAAATTCAAGGTGACGTTGTTATACACATTAATAATTTCAGGATGATGATCAGCCAATTCAGCGAGTATTCCCACTTGTAAAATAAAACCCAGCGCTTGTTTAAAATCCTTAAACTTATAGATCCGTTGAATATGAGTGTCTTTTAGATTCCATCCCTCAATTGTATTCAGTTTTTCAAGGATTTCATCCGAAGTAAGAATGGTCATTATTAAATTTCTCTGTTAATATCAAATCGCTCTAATTCGTTAGCAACTTCAGTAAGGAAACTAGCTCCCAATGAACCATCTACAACTCTGTGGTCATAGCTAAGTGATAGGTACATCATATGTCTGATAGCTATTACATCACCTTGAGGCGTTTCAAGAACCATAGGACGTTTTTTGATAGAACCTACTGCCATTATAGCTACTTGTGGTTGATTGATAATAGGAGTTCCCATCAGGCTACCAAAAGTTCCTACATTGGTCATTGTGAATGTTCCCCCTTGCGTATCATCTGGTTTTAATTTATTATTACGTGCGTTATTAGCAAGCATATTTACTTCCTTTGTTAAGCCGTATAAGTTTTTTGTATCTGCATTTTTAATCACAGGTACAATGAGATTTCCACTAGGTAGTGCTGCTGCCATACCAATATTTAAATCTTTTTTTACAATGATATTATTACCTTCTAGGCTTACATTGATCATTGGATATTTCTTAATTGCATTTACAATTGCTTCAATAAAAATAGGTGTAAACGTAATTTTTTCGCCGTATTTTTTTTCAAAAGGAGTTTTAATTTTATTACGCCAATTCACTATATTGGTTACATCAGCTTCTGTAAAACTAGTCACATGAGGTGATGTTGCTTTGCTTTTTACCATATGCTCTGCGATTAACTTACGCATACGATCCATTTCTATAATTTCTACATTAGCACCTGCATAAGCCGAAACTGGATTGCTTGCTTCAACTTGAGCTACAACCTGAGCCGGTTGAGCCGGTGTAGAAGCAACTGGTGCTGGTGTTTGTATTACACCTGTTTTTCGAGATGCTACAAAATTTAAAATATCTTTTTTGGTTACTCTTCCTTCGTTGCCACTTCCTGGTATTAATTCTAATTCGGACATGCTTACGCCTTCAGAGGCTGCAATATTAAGCACCAAAGGGGAGTAAAATTTATTGCTGGATGATGTATTAGATACAGCAGGTGCAGAAATAGGTGGTGTACTAATTGGTTGTGGTGTAGCTGCAACGGGAGCGCTAGAAGCTTGCGCTTGAGGAACTGCAACATTGCCTGATGTGCTTATTCGAGCTATCACTTTACCTACAGCAACTACATCGTTCTCGTTAAAAAGTATTTCTGTAATAGTGCCTTCAGCTGTAGAAGGGACTTCGCTATCGACTTTGTCTGTTGCTATTTCTAAAAGGGTTTCGTCCATTTTTACAGTATCACCCGGTTTTTTGTGCCATTTTAAAATGGTCGCTTCCATGATACTTTCACCCATCTTAGGCATTACTAAATCTACTACTGACATATACTTTTTTTTTGAGGCTGTAAATGTATAAAATTTTTATTCTATCATTTTGACTATTTCTGTATTTTAAAAACCTTTTTTTTACAATTCGATGACAAAAAGTCTTATATAATTGGAAAATACCAATAAAAGGGTTAAAAAAATAAATTATCTTTGAGGTTATTGGCAAAATTATCTTTAAGAGGTTTTTTAATTTCTTATTAAATTATTATGATATGAATAAATTTTTACTGAAGGTATTTAAGATTTTATTAGGGGTTACTTTTTTTATTAGTGTGAATCAATTAAATGCACAAATGATTATTACACCTAATCAGGCAGCAGCTTTATTGGTTGATCGATTGGTTGGGCCTGGTGTGGTATACACAAATCCAACATTAACTTGCCCAAATAATGCGAGCGGAAAATTTGACAATGGGACCTTGACTACTGTAAGTATGGATAGCGGGATAGTCTTGACATCAGGAAGGGCTACAGTTGTTAATCAACCCGCATCCGTTTCTGCAAGTTATTCAAATGGAACAACTGGAGGTGATATTACCCTTCAAAATGCAGCAACAGGAACTATAAATGATTTATGTAAGTTGGAGTTTGATTTTGTTCCAATTGGGGATACTATTAAATTTAGTTATCGATTTGGGTCAGACGAATATCCTTCTTACACTTGCTCCAGTTTTAATGATATCTTTTCATTTTTTATTTCAGGTCCAGGTTATGCTGTACCTACCAATGTGGCATTAATACCCGGTACAAATTGTCCCGTTTCAATTAACACTGTAAATGGTTCTACAGCTAATCCTTGTGGGTCTGTTACTGCGCCTTGTGCACCGCCCAATAATGCATTATTTATCAATAGCTCTACATCTACTTCCGTTGTTTACAGCGGTATGACAGCAGAGTTACTTGCACAAGCTGCTGTAACGCCTTGTTCTACCTATCATATGAAATTTGCAATTGCAGATGTTTTTGATCAAATACTAGATTCTGGGGTTTTTTTAGAGGCTAATAGTTTTACATCTGAAGCTGCAACAATCTCAACGGTTACATCATCAAATAATTTACCTTCTGTTAATCCTTTTGCAATTGAAGGTTGTAATTCAGCTGTGATTACTATTTCGAGACCAAATCCAAAACCTTTTCCTCAAACAATTAATTTAGTTTACTCAGGAACAGCAACGATTGGATTGGATTGTAATGTGTTGCCAACTTCTGTCACTATACCTGCCAATGCAGTTTCAACAACAGTCACTATATCTCCTACTTTAGATGCACTTATAGAAGGAACTGAAACTATTAACATTTACGTTTATGGTACACTATGTGTAAATACAGTTACTGATAGCATCATTATGGAAATTATAGATTTTCCGTTTTATAACGTAACTGATGATGATACCATTTGTTTAGGACAAAGTAAAATTCTTTCTGCAATTCCAATTCCAGCTAATCCTAATTTAATTTTTAATTGGACCCCAACAATTTCAATCTCTCCAACAAGTGGGACATCGGTGACTGCTACACCATCTGTTACAACTACCTATACTGTTTCTGCTGATTATCCAGGATGTCCATTAGCAGATTCAACAATTACAATTACTGTAGAACCCTTGCCAACAGTATCATTAACAGCAGTTGACCTGCTTTGTAATGGAGTAAATACGGGTTCGATTACTTCTATAGGATCAGCTACTTATTCTCCGTTTTCCTTTACGTTAGATCCCGGAAGTGTTGTGCAATCAAATAGCCCTGCTGTATTTGGTTCGTTGGGAGTAGGTATTTATACCGTTACCATTACAAGTTCTGCAGGATGCACTGCAACATCGAGTATTTCAATTTCCTCACCTCCCATTTTAGTAGCTAATGCAACGGCCACTTCTGTTCCATGTATAGGAGGTTCAGCTAGTATTACTGTTAACACAAATGGTGGGACTCCTACCTACCAGTATAGTTTAAATGGCGGTCCTAATCAATCATCGAATTTTTTCAATGCTTTACCAACTGGGGGTTATACTATTACTGTAACTGATTTTAATGGCTGTACAGCAACAACTTCAGTCAACATAGTTCAAATTTCGACATTGGCTATTACTGCAATAAATTCATCTATAATTTGTTCTGGAGATTTGTCAACTATCACTGCAACAGCATCTGGTGGAAATCCTTCATATCAGTATAATTTGAATGGAGGATTAAATCAACCTTCAGGTATTTTTACAACATTAGCAGCGAATACGTATACGGTCACAGCGACTGATATGAATGGTTGTACAATCACCACAACGCTTACGATCACAGCTCCAACGGCCGTACAATGGACGAGTGCAAGTGCAACGAATGTAACGTGTAACAATGCCAGCAATGGTACGATAACAACGACAGCAAGTGGCGGAACAGGTCAAATCACATATACGGTTCAACCAACGAATCAAAACAATACGAACGGAAGCTTCAGTGGTTTAGGACCGAATACGTATACGATCACAGCAACGGATATCAATGGATGTAGTATCACAACGACCTTAGTGATTACACAACCGACACCGCTTACGATTACATCGATAGCGGCCACACAGCCAACCTGTGTACCCGGCAATGATGGTAGTTTGACGATTACAGCGAGTGGTGGCACGACAACGTATCAATACAGCAACAATGGAAGTGCGTTGCAAAACAACAATAGCTTCAGCAATTTAGGATCAGGAACGTATACGATCACGGTGAGCGATGCGAACGGTTGTACCGTAACATCGACTCAAAGTATCAGTGCACCGAATGCGCCGATCTTCAGCACTGCAACAGCAACGAATGTAAATTGCAATGGCGGTACAAGTGGTAGTATCAGTTCAACGGCTACAGGTGGTCAAGGAGCTATTGCATACAATTTACAACCTACAAACCAAAGCAATGCGACTGGTACGTTTACGAACTTAAGTGCCAACAGTTATACAATAACAGCCACGGACCAAGCTGGTTGTAGTGTACAAACAATCGTGGTGGTGACCGAACCAACCCAAGTACAATGGACCACAACAAGTTCGACCAACATCACTTGCAATGGCGGTAATGATGGCAGTATCACCACCACAGCGAGTGGCGGAACAGGCCAAATCACGTATACACTTCAACCTACGAACCAAAGCAATACCAGTGGAAGTTTTACAACATTAGCAGCGAATACGTATACGATCACAGCGACTGATATAAATGGTTGTACAATCACCACAACGCTTACGATCACAGCTCCAACGGCCGTACAATGGACGAGTACAAGTGCAACGAATGTAACGTGTAACAATGCCAGCAATGGTACGATAACAACGACAGCAAGTGGCGGAACAGGTCAAATCACATATACGGTTCAACCAACGAATCAAAACAATACGAACGGAAGTTTCAGTGGTTTAGGACCGAATACGTATACGATCACAGCAACGGATATCAATGGATGTAGTATCACAACGACCTTAGTGATTACACAACCGACACCGCTTACGATTACATCGATAGCGGCCACACAGCCAACCTGTGTACCCGGCAATGATGGTAGTTTGACGATTACAGCGAGTGGTGGCACGACAACGTATCAATACAGCAACAATGGAAGTGCGTTGCAAAACAACAATAGCTTCAGCAATTTAGGATCAGGAACGTATACGATCACGGTGAGCGATGCGAACGGTTGTACCGTAACATCGACTCAAAGTATCAGTGCACCGAATGCGCCGATTATTACAAGCTTAGTCGCAACAGATGCTAGTTGTGATCCTGGAGGAGACGGAACAGTTACAGTAACTGCAAGTTCAGGAACCACACCTTATACATACTCATCGAATGGAATCACCTTCCAATCCTCATCATTGCTTATAGGACTTTCGGCAACAACCTACACGATACAAGTAACAGATGCGATCGGTTGTACAGGAACAAGTACAATACAAATCAATACACCGCCTTCGCCAATCGTTGCACTCGTTTCATCCACAGATGCAAGTTGCATACCGGGATGTGACGGTACGATGACGCTGAGCGCAAGTGGAGGCACATCACTTGTGTATACCTATAGTTTGAATGGCGGCGTTTATCAAGCATCCAATGCATTTGCCAATTTGTGTGCTGGAACTTATACAGTCACAGTTAAGGATGGCAATGGATGCACTGGTACAACAACGGTATTAATTAATACAACGAATGGACCTACGATAGCAACAAGCACACCTACAGATGTATTATGCAATGGCGGTAATACAGGAAGTTTGGCGATTACCTTATCTGGAGGTATCGGCACGATCACCTATACTTTATTGCCAGGGAATACAACCAACACTATTGGTCAGTTTGGAACATTAACAGCGAATACCTATACGGTTAATGCATCGGATGTAAATGGCTGTACGGTATCAACAATCATAACGATTAATGAGCCACAACTACTCCAATTTACGAATGTAACACCAATAGGCAGTTTGTGTAATGGCTCAAGCAATGGCAGTATCGATGTAAGTACAATCGGCGGCACACCGACGATTACATATACGATTACACCATCAGCCACGTTTACACCTCCATCAAGTTTTACCAATTTAGTGGGTAATACAAGTTATACAGTACAAGCAACAGATGCCAATGGCTGTACACTAACAAGTGCTGTATTTGTATCGCAACCACAAGCCTTGTCATTTACAACTACGCAAGCTACGGATGCAAGTTGTAATGGACTTGCAGATGGAAGTATCACAACAGTAGCGAGCGGTGGAACTGGTTTGTTGACTTATACATTACAACCAATCAATCAAAGCAATACGAGTGGAAGTTTTACAGGCTTGAATGTGTTTACGTATACAGTTACGGTAACAGATGTGAACAATTGTACATTAACAACGACCCTACAGATACAAGAACCTACGGCTATAACGCAAGTGAGTTTAACAACACAAGATGAGACTTGTAACAATAGTGGGAATGGATCAATAAGCATAAGTTGTGCAGGGGGTACGGGTATATTAAATTATAATTTACAGCCTACGAATCAGACGAATACCACAGGCAATTATCCAAACATTAGTGGTAATACCTATACGATTACAGTAACAGATGCAAACAATTGTAGTTATACAACGAGCGTGCAAATTGTGAATCCATTGCCGGTTACGTATGTATCCACGACATGGTCGAATATACTTTGTCATGGGGATTCGACAGGTATTATCAGTGTACAAGCAACTGGCGGAACGGGTGCAAGCTATAGTTATACAATGCAACCGACAAATCAAACAAATGCAACAGGTTTGTATAATAATTTAATAGCAGGAGGATACACGATAACAGCATCGGATGTAAATCAATGTACAGTAACAACAATCGTAACGATCACAGAGCCAACCCAATTAATAGGAGCGTTTGTAAGCAAGCAAGATTTAACGTGTCATAATTCGAACAATGGTGTAATAAATGTAACAGCAAGTGGCGGAGTACAGCCATATACGTTTACACTTCAACCTGGAGGTGCATCGAATGGCAATGGAACATTTACGGGATTAGCTGGTGGTATGTATTCTGTCTATGTAACGGATTCAAATCAATGTGTATCAGCCATATTGAATATTGAAGTTACAAATCCATCTTTAATTCTCTTTACACAAGCATCCTCTCAAGATATTACTTGTTATGGAGCTAATACAGGAGCTATTACAGTGACAGCGTCGGGTGGAATAGGTACAATTGTTTATTCGATTTTACCATCTATTGGCAATCAAATTGGGGTTGGACAATTTAATAATTTGACCGCAGGAATTTATACAGTGATTGCAACCGATGCGAATAATTGTTCAGCTACAACACTAGTACAAGTAGATCAAAATCCTCAAATAATAATCAATCAACTTTTATATACCGAGCCTATCTGTTGGGGTGATATGAATGGAAGTATTGATGTGAGTGCCATTGGTGGAGTAGGTTCATTGACTTATCAATTAAATACAGGAACACCTCAGCTAAATGGATATTTTAATAACTTACTATCAGGAAGCTATTTGATAACTGTGAGAGATTCATTGAATTGTCAAATAGATTCGATATTCATATTGACTGAACCAGAACGAGTCCATGCAAGTTCATTGGAGATACTACCAGTTTATTG
>JBIIJQ010000092.1:0-10058 GCA_044233655.1 Chitinophagaceae bacterium
CGATTAACAAATTTCTTAGATTCTTTATTTCTTATCTACTGCATCTTTCACATTCACATTGATTTCTTTACCATCAGGGGTTTTGATATTCATGTTGCCACTTTTATCCATCTTCACTTTGGTATCTTCTTCTTTAGATTTAATATCCATGCCATCTTCATTGATTTTTACATGGGCTTCTTCACCTTCCTTAGAAGTGATATCAATACCATCTTTCCCAATTTTCACATTGGCTTCTTTCCCATCATTTGATTTTACATCGATGCCATTTTCATTGATGCTGATATTTGCATTCGTAGAATCATCTTTTACCGAAATATTGATGCCATTTTGTTCAACAGGTTTTTCTTCTACTTTTTTTTCTTCGGCACAAGAAAATAAAAACATAGATAAGGCGATTGGAAGGATTACTTTTTTCATTGTTTAATTTATTTACATCAAATATACTTTATATAAGAATGCATTGTATTATTTCAGATCATAAAGTTGTATTAAATACTTCCGGTTCGGCCACCATCAACACAAATACTTTGCCCAGTAATATAAGCAGCAGCTGGAGTTGTAAGAAATGCGGCCATAGCTGCAATTTCTTCTGGTTGTCCAAAACGTCGCATAGGTATTTCGTGCAACATTTCTTCTTCAACTTCTTTTAATTCAGTATTAGTTTTCTTGGATTTATTTTCGATGATAGATGATAATCGAACCGTAGCAGTAGCACCTGGCAATACATTATTGACTGTAATGCCATATTGCGCTACCTCATTCGCCAAGGTTTTAGCCCAGCCTGCAACTGCTGCTCGGGTGGTATTGCTTACGCCTAAATTATTCAACGGAATTTTTACAGATGTAGATACGATATTGATAATACGACCATAGCCACTTTGTTTCATCCCATCTATAACAGCGGTAGCCAAATTGTGATTATTGATTAAATGCAAGTTTAAAGCCGACAAAAAATCGTTTGCTTTTGCATTGACGATTGGACCTGCTGGCGGTCCGCCGGTATTATTAATTAAAATGTGAATCGTATTATTTTGCAACAACAAATCAATTGCATTTTTCACCGATGTTGTATCTGAAAAATCTGCAACAGCTAGTTGATGTACTTGTCCAATTGCTGTGTCCAATTCAACTTTTGCCTTTTGCAAACTTTCTTCATTTCGTGCCATTAATATACAATCAGCTCCTAGTAATGCAAGTTCTTTGGCTATTGCAAATCCAATGCCTTGTGTACTTCCGCAAATCAATGCAGTCTTTCCTTGTAATGATAAATTCATACTACTTGTTTAAAACGCAAAGATAAACGCTGAAAAACGAATTGTACTAGCTTATACCGAAGTTAGAAATAATAATTTAAGACTAGATTATAATTTTGCAAATTGACTTTATTGATGATATACTTTGGATTCCGATAGGTTTCACCTTGCAAGAATTTACTAGCCACTAAAAGTTGACTTTCTAACCCTTTTAAAAAGCCGCTGAATTGGTATCGAATATCCGCATTGATTTGAAAATAGGATGGTAATCCGTATTTATTGAATGCAGTTTGTTTGACGTCTGGTAATTTATAATACCCCGCTGCTAAATTAAATTTTAAAGTTGAAGTTGGAATTGTGTTTTGATATTTGGCGGTGATTGCATGGACATCGCCCAATCCTTCGTTACGCTCGCGCGCCATAAATGTAAAAAAAGGATCTCGTCCCCATTCTCTTGGCATCAGATAACGACCATGCGCTGTAATCCGATTGTAATTCAAACTCCAATCTGTATTCTTACGTTGATATGCAAACTTAGCACCAAATGTAAATGCTTTTGAGCCCTTGGCACTATAGGTCATTTTAGGATCTGAATTCCCTCCGTCTTGGACAGCTAATTGTTGCACACCCTGAAAAGCCAAGGTAAAATTATGTTTTCTTTTTATTGAAAAATTAAAATCAACTTGCTCAAAAGATGAATTGAAAATACGATCTGTATATTGATTCCATAGTTGAAATTTGACATGACTATTCACAGTATGTTTTAAACCTAACAAAGCAATATAGTCGCTACGAATATGGTTGAAATAATTCGATTTGCTTCCGTCTACATTGAGTCCTTGTGAATTTAATCCCATTGACTCACCGATGTAATACCACCTTGTGGTGCTTCGTGGAGAAATTGCATACAATAGTGCTCCTTCTAAAACTGTGCGCTTAGATGCATTGATTTCTGTATAGAGTCCTTCCACACCTGTTGGACGCATACGACCATCTTGCAAATTGATGAAAGGTGTATTGATAAGTTGTTTTCCAAAAATCACTTTTGACTTCCCAAATTTGTATCGAATGTAAAGTTCCTCCAATCGATCGATATCTTTTGTATTGCTCGGATTTTCAATATCGAATAATCCGAGTTCATATCGATTCATAGCGCCTGTAGAAGAATCGGGTTTGGATAAATCACTTGATTTTATATTGAAAATATAAAATCCACTGACAGCAAATTGAAATCCAAGAAATGGAGCCGTTTCAAAACGAAGCCCACCTCCAGCTGCATTGGCATAGTAGTCAGTTAATTGTTTCTCATTGTTTGTGCCCATCAAAAAATATCGAAAATGACCATTAAATTGACCCCGTTTAAACGCATTTAAAACAGAATTACTATCTGAATGTTGATCAGATTTACCTTGCCAAATTTGTGGTTTCTCAGCTAATTCTTGGTGCTGTGCTTTTATTGTCATTGATGTACTTATTGCTACCCAAAAGCAACTCAAGTACACAAAATATTTCATCTTCATCAAATCGATCTCTTTATCTTTATCTAAAACTATAGTCAACGCCAGACACTTGTGTTAGCAAGGTTTTTGGCGCATCGAGTATGATTGCATTTTCATTCGGAGTCGGTGTAACAGGATTGTTCACCTTAAGATATTCTTTCATTACACTATGTAGGGTTGCAGGTAAGTTTTTAGCATCCTTAACACCCTTGATTCTACACAACATATCAGCAGGATCTCCATCACGTTCGCAAGCTAGTATACTATAGTTTTTTGCCAAATCGAGCATTTGTCCATTGATAGTAACATCCTTGACACGTTTACCCATTTCGCCAAATGCATTAAACTTGACTTTCATCCCTTGAAATTTTACAACCCAACCACCAAATCGTTTTGCTGCATCTTTGGCAAATACATTATTTAATTCTTTCTCAAGCCATTCCATAAGTTGTGCACCACTAACTTTAGCCGTTCTAACAGTACTATCAACAGGTAACATATCAAATAAGTAACCTTGTGTAATAGGTATATTCCCTGTATCATCTGGCGTTGATTTGGGTGGACAAAAACGAAATCCGTTGGATAGTACAATATCGATTTGTGGGAATTTCCAATGCAATGCATTAAGCACCATAGTATCAATTGGGTTTTCAACGACAAAATAGCGATACAAAGGAATGGTACTATAACCAACAACTTCATAGATAGCATCGTTAAATTCAGTTTGGACAGAATCTAATAATCTTGTCATCGATTTATCTTCTCTGATTTGATTCGATTCTACTTCAATCAATTCATATTCATCAGCAATTACTTTTCCGTCTTCAATAATTAAATCTAATTTACCAATGAACGAACCAAACGCACCAGGTTCGACTACCTTAGCATAAGTACATTGGATAGGTGTACGTACTCTTTCGTGTGTATCGCCACCTAAAATATAATTCACACCTTCGCATTCTGGCATATTGGCCAATGCAATTTGTTGTGACAATCCTAGATGAGCAAGTATGATAACATAAGCACATTGTTCTTGATTGCGCAACACATCGACATAATGTTTTAAGTTTTCTTCAGGTTTTGTGTAGATGATGCCTTTACTATAATTTGGACTTTGTCGTAAGGGTACCAAAGGATCAGTATAGCCCAAAAAACCAATTTTAATTCCTTCAACATGCCATGTGTAGTAAGGTTGGAAAATCAATTCACCACGTTTTCCTTCTCCTAAATCGTGATACATATTGGCACATACTTTTGGCGCATTAAGCGACCCCAATAGCGTTTGCATAGCTTTCTTACCATAAATGACTTCCCAGTTTCCTGGCAAGTATAAATCATAATTCATGGCATTGAGTATAGGTATGTAAGCTTTTCCTGTCGTTTTAACACTCAGTTGACTGCCCTGAAACATATCGCCTGTATCAATAACAAATGTGTTCGGGTTTTCTTCACGCAATGCATTGAGCATACTAGACATATAGGCATAGCCCCCAGTTTCTCTAAACACAATTTGTTCATCTTCCCAAAACAATTCATCGTGTGGATGTATTTGACAATGCACATCTGTAGTTTGCAGAATGCTAATCCGAGTTTGATGATTATTTGTATGCTGCAAAGGTGTACCCTCTTCAGTTTTTTTATCTGTATGAGCAAGACTGGTCAATGGGGATGTCAGCGCTGCACCTAATCCCAGTGCACTCACATTTTTGATAAAATTTCTTCGGTTGTTGTTGTTCATTGTTCTCTTTTTTTAAATACTAAAATCCACCCTTGATATAAATCCATCCTCGCTCTTGCTGTTCAACAAGCTCCACAATTCCAGCAGGTGTATAATCTACTTCAGGTATAAATTCAGCTTTGCCAATATTGCGTTGCTTCATTGTGTTTTCGCAAACTACAAATCGTACTCCATTTTCTATCAACTGTTTTACAGAATCTATATGTTTTGATTTAGAAGGCATAACCAACTCCAAACCTTGGTTATAAACCACAACTTCAATTTGCGCATCAGGCCAATATGCAGTAACATTTTTCAATTGATTGACAAATGCTTTTTGTTGCATTGTATCAACCGCATTTGTAAATTGAAAAATAATTTTATGTTCATTGGGTTGAGCAAACAATGCATTGGAATATAATACCATGATTAAACTTGCTAATAAAAATACTTTTTTCATCTTATTTTAAATTTTAGATTTTTTTAATTCCGCTTCTCGTTTTTTTTGTTCTTTCTGAATAGGCTTAAACGGACCAAATTTGTGTTGCACTTCCGTAAACTGATCAGCATATGGACCAAATGGATGGTCTATAGGTTTCTTTGCAATATCGGGCCAATCTTGTGGTGTATTTTTATGTGGACGAGGTTGCGAATTGACAAATGCAGCCACATCCCATGCTTCTTCGTCGCTCAGCTTAGGTTCATGATAGGTTACTCCTTGTGGCATATTATTTTTGACATACTTTGCAAAATTACTAATTCGATAAAGACCAGCACCATCGTTGTAACTATGCTTGCCCCACAATGCAGGAAACGAATATTCAGTTCCTTCAGGATTCAGCTGCCCTTGACCATCAGCCATATGGCAAGATTGACATTGTGCAATATAGACTTCTTTTCCATGAACTGGATCAGCTGCACGGTCTAAAAAAGCTAAGTCTTTAAATCCTGAGCCCAAAGCTTTTTCACCTTTTTTGACATCAGCACCAATATAACTAATATACGCTTTTATAGCTTGCATCTCTTTGCTTAGGGTATCCAACGCTAAGCCATTTAAACTACGTTCAAAACAATCATTGATTCGCTTATACATATTTTCCTCCATACCACTTCGTGCTCTAAATTTTGGATAGGTACTCGCTACAGAACCATAATTATTACCCCATATTTTTGTACCAGCATCCAAATGACAATTTTGGCAATTCAATCCATTACTTAATTGCATTACAGAACCTTTCGGGCCCAAATAGCGCGAGGTATGTGCGATGAGTTCTTTGCCATATTCTACCAACTCCTTCTGTGATTTATCTTCAATAGCGCTAATATATTTAGGACGCCAATAGTTCACGGTATCAATGGATGAATTAGATGTTATTTTTTCTTCGGTTGGTTTTGATTTAAAAAAATCAACAATACGCTCACCCTTCCAAACCAAAATCGGCGTAAGCATAACGGCAAGTACCAATAGAAAAACTAATCCTATTAAATAATTGATGACTCGTAGCAATCGAGATAAATCAGTATGTTGTTGATCATTAGACATGATATAATCCAAAAATTTAATTCAAAATTAATGTGGTAATTTACTGCGAAATTTTCCATAAACCCAAGTTCCAGCAATTGCACTCAATAAAGTTAAAATGATTACCGTAGCACCACTGCCAATTTGAGCGTATAATGGACCGGGACAAGCGCCAGTAATAGCCCAACCAAATCCAAATATAAGACCTCCATATATTTGACCTTTGTTGAATTCTTTTGGATGAATGGTTATTTTTTCACCGTAAATCGTTTTGATATTAAATCGTTTGATCATCCATACTGATATCATACCAACCACTACAGCACTGCCTATAATACCATACATATGGAAAGATTGCAATCGAAACATTTCTTGAATCCGAAACCAAGAAATAATTTCCGCTTTTACAAAAATAATTCCAAACCCTAGCCCAACTAAAAGGTATTTGATATTGTGATACCACTTATGTTCTAATTGGCTTTCATTGACACACATGGCATCTAATGCGCGTGCTTCAAAACCTAGCGAAGTATCTAAATCGGTTGTTTTGTTATTATTTGTTTGCATGTTTTGTTTATTTTATTTTAAAACTATTGATAATCCTATCTTTAAATAGTTATTCAATATCTGTTCTTTAGTTTGTTTATGATAATTAAAAGTACTTTACAATTGCATAATTAACGGCAGTATAAAATTGGCCATTATTAATCCACCCAACATAAAACAACATGTGGCTACGAGCGAAGGCCATTGCAATGCAGACAATCCCATAATGGCATGTCCACTTGTACATCCACCTGCATAACGTGTACCAAAACCTACTAAAAACCCTCCAAACACAATCATGATAAATCCACGTAAAGTCAATAGACTTTCCCAATTGAATAATTGCGAAGGCACTAGTCCTTGAAAATCTGTAATTCCATAGGTTGCAAGCTCCTTGGCTAATGTTGGATTTACTTCTACTGGATTAGGATTAGAAAGTAATTGCATGGCTATCATCCCACCAAAGAAAACACCCAACACAAAAAATAAATTCCAGATTTCTTTTTTCCAATCGTACTTGAAAAATGGGATATCACCAGGTATGCAAGCTGCACATACATGTCGCATGGAAGAGCTAATACCAAATGTTTTGTTTCCAATAATTAAAAGTGTAGGTACTGTTAGCCCAATCAATGGTCCAGCGACATACCATGGCCATGGTTGTGTAATAAATTCAAACATAGTTTTATAGTTTTGGTTTTCTAATTATTTTATTCAACAAAATAAAAAGAAATAGTGAATTATCAAATTAGTTTTGGGTAATCATTCTAACCAAGTCTGGCTTAGAAATCACACCACTTTTGCGCCAAAGAAGTTTACCCTCTTTAAACAACATCAAGGTAGGAACCCCTTGCACTTGCAATTCGCCTGCAAGATTAGGATTTTTATCTACATCGATTTTTACAATTTGTACTTTATCGCCTAAAGCTTTTTTGGTTTCTTGTAAAATAGGTGCCATCATCTTACATGGTCCACACCATTCTGCATGAAAGTCAATTAAAGTTAGCTTGTCCGAGTTGATTAATTCATCAAAATTCATATGAAGATTATTTAAGGTTAATTTTTTTAGTCACAAAATATTTTTGATCAAAAACCAGCGTTAAAGCCAATTGATTCGAACCAGTAGCTTTTTTAACTGGTATTTTAAACTGATTCCCATTTAAACGCAATTGGCCAATTTCGCCTTGCGCAATGATTCGTCCATCTAATGTATTTAGTGTATAATTTACTGAAACCATTTTTTTTAAATCGAATTTCACATTGATATTTTCTTCTGTTGATGGATTCGGATAGACCACAAATTCGTAAGGATTTGAACCGTCGACTACTTGTTCAGGATTACCTAAATGATTGTTGATCAATTCTACTTTATAAATTGTTCCATTGGCAGAAGTCGTGTTGGTTTGGTTTCCAGTAAAAGGATTTGCACTTGGACTTTGTATACCGCCAAAAATATAACCTAATACAAATGTGTCAATTTGAATAGCGTTTAACTTAATGATTTCTGAATTGGTATGAGGCAGTTGCTTATTCGCAAAAAATTCAGCACCAGCACCAAGATATGCTGGCATAGCAATATTTAACTCTGCCTCGTGCAAGGTACTATCACTCATACGGGTAAGTCTACTAATGGTTTTAACAAAAGGTACATTGATATCCTGAGTTAATACATTATTCAACATATAATATTGACTCATTCCTCCAAAAAATAAATTGTGCATTCTATTATTTGCACTATCCCACAATGCTACTTTAGCGGAATGATAATTGCTTAAGTATTGATTAAACGTTGTGATTGGATTATATCCATTTGCTGTTATGTTGACTGGATATAAAAAGGGCATATTTGTTACATCCTGAAATACACCAGAAGAAATCATATAGCCTTCTGAACCATCAGGAAAAATCTGAGGCAATAAGTTGTAATCTCTTCGACGCAAATGAACAGGATCAACAATCGTTTGAACATTGGAAATACTCAATTGAGTTCCACTATTATCAATATTAAATTTCGAGTATTGAGAATGGTATGTTTGCGTGTAGGTTGGATTACCCATAGGATTGTATCGACCATCAAAACGTTGACCTCCTACCAAATAAAACGTATTGCCTATTTTACCCATATGTCCTCCCGTATTTGTAAATAAAGGATCTGCTATTTGTTTGAAAAAAGACGTAATGGGTGCTGAATTTATAATAGCATTCATTAATCCTGGGACATTGATTGACGTTAGTTTATCAAATGTAATATGATCATTTGCCGTAGCTGAAAATGCATAACCACCTATGATATAAAGTGAATCATGATCTTGATAAAAATTCATATTTGTGCTTTGTAACTGTTCTTGAATACCAGTCGGCAATGACGTTAACGGTGCTGACAAAACTTGATTGGACAATACATCAACTACATAAATATCTGTATTATTCTGAGCTACAGGAAAGGCATTAAACGGCTGACGTGCATGAACACCATCTTTTCTTCCACCGATCAATAACCACTTACCATCATGTTGAGCACCTACTAAGGAATGCAAACTAGGCAAACCTGTAACATTGACGGGAGTTATTTGTACTTGATAATCAAACTGCACTTGAGCATGATTCACAAAATTAGTTAGTAGTAAACTTAATACTATGATGAACTGTTTTTTCATATTTAGATTTATTTCTTATTAAGAATTTGATTCACATTTTCCCACGTTCCACCATTTGTAACATTCGTAAAACCATTTTGCTCTAATATAGCTTTTGCTTGCCCACTTCGATTGCCGCTTCGACAAAAAACAACTATATTTTTTTTGCCTTTAAATTTTGATACTTGTTGTTGAACTTGATCCAATGGAATATTAATCGATCCATCTACATGCCCCTCGGCAAACTCTTGTGGTGTTCGTACATCAACCAAGTATGCTCCTTTTTGAATTAATTCAGTCAATTGCTTTGTATTGGTTTGTCCATTCATGTTTTGATACAATCCAACCAAACCAATAGAAACAATTAAAAACAGTATAATGATGTTCTTATTCATACGTTTATTTATTACAAATTTAAATAATGATTATAGTAATTTATGTGACAAAAGTTACATAAGGAAGTTTCACCCCTTTGAATAATAGTCAGACTAAAAAAGGGAAATAAAACCTGCAAGCATTACACTTACAGGTTTTGTATTTAACCAAATCAACCTATCTTTTATGATTTCAGTACTTTGCTTTGACAAATAAAATCTGTCTTCGGTATTGATGTTTTAGCAATTGCGTTAAAGCCACCACTTATTTCTGTAAAATTTCTATATCCACGTGCTTGCAATATTGATGCTGCCATCATACTGCGATAACCACCAGCGCAATGCATAAAGAAATGCTCCTGCGGATTAATATCTTTTACCCATTCATTGATATATGACAAAGGTTTGCTGTATGCATCTTCAATATGTTCAGCTGCATATTCACTTTCTTTGCGCACATCAACGATTGTAGATTCTCCCAATTTGAATTGAGCTTCAAATACCTCAG
>JBIIJQ010000141.1:0-2714 GCA_044233655.1 Chitinophagaceae bacterium
TACCTGTAGTTGTTGTATTATCAATTGTAAGTTGCCGTGCAGTTCCTACACCCCCTGGTCGTCCATCAAATGTTATCCAACTTGCTCCTGAAAATTGTATTGTATTTGCTGCAGTACTCGTAATAGAAAGATTTGTAGCTCCCAACTGAGGACGAACTGTAATTGTATTGATAGTACTTGAGCCCAAAGAAGGTACTACAATTGGAAAAGTCTCTACGGCACTGACATAAGCAGCTTGTAGTTCAAATATCACAGGGCAACTGACACCATTTGTAACTACTGCTGCAAACGCTGCAGTCAACGAAGGGTATGCTCCCGTTGGACCTACTGTTAATGTTCCACACAAGGTGCCAGGTAATGTTGACTGAGAACCTGTTAATGGGGTAGAGCATATTGCAGGGGAGGCTGATACGATTCTATAGTAATAAAGTGTACCATTATTTAAACCTGTTTGAGCAAGTAAATAAGGAGTACCAGTTGTGGCTGTGGATAATGAAGCAACCGTTCCGACTAAATTAAAATTGACATTGTCTGTAGAACGTAAAACATAAAAATTGGTTTCGTCGGTTGAATTGTCAACCCAGTTTACAGTCATACTATTTGTAGCTACCGCAGTAAACGTTAACGTGGTAGGTGCTATCGGCGGAGTAGGAGGAGCCCATGAATACCTTGTTCCAGAAACAGGTACTATAGCAGTTTGTAAATCACATTTTGCAGCATTTGTAACACCTGCAATAGATGTTGACCACGTATTGGTACCAAATACTACCGATCGATTGTTAAAATCTGCATTACTATTTCCTCTGAGACCAACTTCTGCTTGTCGTGAAGTGATGCCCATTACACATGATCCGTAATGCAAATCAATGGTATTGAGTGTTTCATTAATGCGAATCTGACCATTAATTGTATCTCCAGCACTAGCATAACCACGATAACCTCTATACTGCACTACTAATGTACGGTTAGGGG
This sequence comes from Chitinophagaceae bacterium, assembly GCA_044233655.1. Taxonomy (GTDB): domain Bacteria; phylum Bacteroidota; class Bacteroidia; order Chitinophagales; family Chitinophagaceae; genus OLB11. Next base: position 973 of record JBIIJQ010000141.1, read on the forward strand.
CCACGCCTATGGTTTGGTATCTCAATTCACCCACTCCTGCTTGCGATTGTAAATCGGCATTGAATAAATGAATCGCATTGTTGGCAGTACCTAAGCTTATATTGGTATACGAACTTGCTGGTATTGATGGGCCAAACGCAATAAATCCGTTGTTATTTATTGAAAATCGGTTATAAATGACACCATTGTAACAAAAATTAAATCCAATAGGGAGATTGTTAAAACTTTGGTCATCATTACTTTCTACCCCAATTGGTGTACCTCCTGTAATTTGAACATAAGGAGCACTAGAGGATGAAAAGGAATACAGACTAACCTGAGCAGAAGATGCTAGAGAGTATCCCAAAACAAAAAGGCAGAGCACTGTCTTAATAAAACTGTTGAATTGTTTCATGTTTATCGTGTTTAATTATTAAAAATGTATATTATAAGGAATTTATTTTTCATTGTTTATTAGGTCAATATGGTTTTGATATTCCTCTCCATAATATAGTAAGAGAGACGTTTTTCTTAAATCCCTCGTTAAGTTAGGATTTACTATATTCATCTTTAGTTGATTAAGCACCTGCTTGTCGTTCAATGAATAATCCTCACCAAATTCTTTTGTAAGTTGAGTATTTAATTCTTCGGAAGAATGTGCAATCTGCATCTTTTCTTCTAGAGTTAATTTGACTTCAGTATTTCGTTGCGTTTGAGCCGATAAATCAGCACTACTAGCTACAAATAAGACAACCATTATAATCAAAAAAATCTTTTTCATTTATATCGTTTTCTTTTTAGTTAATAATTAAATTCTTTTTAAAATTGATGCTTTTTTAATTAAAAATTTATCCACACAATTATATTAAATGTTGAGATTAAATTTTAATTAACTTTTGTCATAACAAATATAAGAAATTTAATTTTAGAATTCAAAATAACACAAGGATAAATTATCATTTTAGGGTGTTTTTTAAGGAATTTACAATTAAATAGTACCTATTTGTCGCAATTAGTAGACTTTTTATATTATTTATATAATTTCCTATAAAGTTACAATTAACCCAGATTACGCATTAGAAATGGGTAAACGACTAAGAGCTTGTAATTCATTACTTTTGATAATTTTGAAATAAGCTCTAAATCCCCCGAATTGCGGGACAGGCGCGGTAAATCCAACTAACACGCTAAAATTTTCGTTCCTCAAATCATATCGCGTAACTTGGGATTAATGGAAATTTTACAGATGTCTAAGATTAATCATCATTTATATTTTATTGCTTACATTATTATTGATTTATAAACTGAAGTGTTCGGCTATCTGTGATTTGAACGAAACGATTCTTCATATTACTTTTAACCCAGAATCAGCATTAGAAATACTAAATCCCCGAATAGCGTGACAGGCGGGGTAACCTCAACTAACGCACTATTCTTTTCCTTCGTCAAAGCCTATTGCGTAATTTGGGTTTTAGTACAATGTACTTATTTCCCTCTAGTTGGACTATTTTCAATATTCATTTGATACGTTTTATTTAAAATTATACATTTCTTATCTACATAATAGCTTATATTTTAATCGTTTATCGTTAAAAATTTATATTTCTCTGAATAAAAAAAACCACCCTCCATTGCTGAAGGGCGGTTTCTCTTTATACTTTTTACTCAGTACTTAATACTCAGTATTAGTCATTCTTCTTCACTTTGCTCACATGAGTCAACTGATCGTTTTCGAATACTTGTACGGTGTATACACCGCTTGC
>JBIIJQ010000026.1:0-34069 GCA_044233655.1 Chitinophagaceae bacterium
GAATACGAGATCCTTCGCTGTGCTCAGGAAACGAAACGCTTAGATAAATGAATTTTCACTTTTTGAATAATTAATCAGATTCCTAAAATAAACACATCACTTACTTCATCCATTTTCATTCAATGCGTACTTTTACCTCCATGAGTCTCCCTTATTTTTTCGAGCCTTTCGATTCTCCCAATGTAGTAGAATTGAGCGAAGCCAATATGCATTATATGATGCATGTATTGCGTATGAAAGTAGGCGAACAATGCTGGATTACCAATGGCAAGGGAGTTCGTTGTCTAGCAACGATTACAAATGCTAGTAAACGATCTTGCACTATTGATATAATCGATAATATGCAAGAATCATCATCATCTTCTTCCCTGCATCTTGCTATCGCTTTTACCAAAAACCCTGCACGCATCGAATGGCTTCTTGAAAAAGCAACGGAAATAGGTATAGAAACTATTACACCTTTAATCACTCATCGAAGCGAAAAGCTTCATTGGAAAAAAGAGCGATATGAAAAAATACTGGTTGCTGCTATGCTTCAATCGCAACAAACGTATTTACCTACTTTACATGAAGCTACTACCATTGAGCAAGTACTACAAGGTGACGAAGAAATAAAATGCATTGCTTGGTGCGAAGAACTTACAGATAAGAACCATCTTACACTCGCCTTGCAAAAACATAAAAAAACATTAATTCTCATAGGACCCGAAGGCGACTTTACTGCAGATGAAGTACATTTGTGTATTCAACAAGGATGCAAACCCGTAAGCTTAGGAACGAATCGATTACGAACCGAAACCGCAGGATTGTATGCATGTGTTGTTTATAATTCACTACTATGATGAAAAATGTTTTTTTAATTTGTCTGTTGTCAATGACTTCATTGGTTAGCTATTCTCAAAAAATGAAATTGGGGTTGCTAGTGTATGGTGGCGGTGGTGACTGGTATGCCAATCCTACAGCACTCAAAAATCTGGCTCGATTTTCAAATCAAAATTTGGGAACTCAATTCGATGCACAAGAAGGACAGGTAGAAGCTGGTAGTCGCGAACTGTTCAATTATCCAATCTTATTTGCTACAGGTCATGGTCGTATTATGTTCAACGATGCCGAAGCGCAAAATCTGCGTACCTATTTATCAGCTGGAGGGTTCTTGCACTTGGACGACAACTATGGTATGGATAAATATGTACGACCTGCTATGAAAAAAGTATTTCCTGAATTAGATTTTGTAGAACTCCCTTTTTCGCATCCTATCTATCATCAAAAATTTGATTTCGCCAATGGCCTGCCCAAAATACATGAACATGATAAAAAACCTCCTAAAGGTTACGGTCTCATCTATCAAGGAAGAGTGGTTTGCTTTTACACCATAGAGACCGATTTGAATGATGGCTGGGAAGATCCTGAAGTACATAAAGACCCAGAAGAAAAGCGTCAACAAGCTTTGCAAATGGGTGCCAATATGATTCAATATACGTTTATGGGTAAATAATGCCAATATCCAACGTTGATGTTAGTATTGTTTTTATACCTAACTTTGTGATATAATAATTTTTCAAATGAAAAAGAACCTTGTTTTATTTCTTTTTGCTGTCTTAACACTAAGCGCATGCAAAAAAAATCCTGCACCACCTACTAAGGGTAAACTAACGATTAAGTTCAATCACCAAATAAATGGTCAAACACTTACCAATGGTCAATTGAATTATACCAATGCTGCTGGCAACAAATACAGTGTTAGTTTGTTTAAATATTTTATTTCCAATGTTGTGTTGGTTAAAGATGACAATACAGAAGTGAAACTGAACAACTACGATTTAATCAATGCATTTGAACCTGCTAATTTCTCTACAGTAGAAGCATCTGATTTACCTTATGGCAATTATACATCCATTCGGTTTTATATGGGTGTAGATAGCGCACGCAATCACAATGGCGCACAAGATGGCGACCTCGATCCTGCTTATGGTATGATATGGGATTGGAATACAGGTTACATCTTTTTCAAGCATGAAGGTAAATTTATTACAACTATTGGCGATACAATTGATTTGCAATACCACCTCGGAACAGATAGGGCATTGTCAACTATCAATATTCCAATTACACTTAATATGGATGCTGAAACTAAAAAAGTAAATCTGCTTTTTGATTTAAACAAAATGTACAATTCTCCAGTTATTAATTTCAACGATGGACCTAATCGTCAAAGTACAAACGCCGCCGATTTTAATTGGATAAACGAAATGTCGTCTAATACAGTAGATGCTTTTACGTTTATGAATCAAGAGTAAATCTATTTACAATCTTTACATACAAATACACCTGAACTATCAGGTGTATTTTTTTATATTTACATTCTATCTCAATGTTAAAATACGAAAAATATTTATTTCACCTTCTCGTGCTATTCGCATTGAGCATTATCTTGATACCCAAGTATTATATTACTGGCGATGGTGCATCGCATACGTACAATGCCAAGATTTTGTTTGATTATGTATTAGGACATGAGCGCGATTTTTACAAAGAATTTTTTACCATTAATCGTGGCATCGATCCCAATTGGATGAGTCACTTAGTATTGGGTGTTTTTGTACAATTCATGCCACCTTGGCTTGCCGATAAATGTTTCCAAATCATCTATGTCCTTGTCTTTGCATATGGCTTTCGTTATTTTATTCGATCAATCGAAAAAGAAAATTCATTTCTTAGTTTTCTATTTTTCCCATTTCTTTTTACACTTCCATTTCAACAAGGCTTTTACAATTATTCCATATCGCTTGGTCTATTGTTTTGGTCAGTAGGATTTTATATACGTTCACGAAAGCAAATTGACAATTCATTTATACAACTTATACTGAGTATCCTGATTCTCATTACATCTTTTTCGCATGGCATGCCTGCTATCTATACGATGTTGTTGATATTATTAATATGGGTTTCGGATCATTACCAATCACTGATTCCTTTCGATTTCAAAAAAAATCTCATAGAACTCTCTCGTTTATTTTTAATCTTTTTGCCTTCTGCTTTTATGATTTTATTGTTCATGGCAAAGCGTGGCACAGGCGCAGTACCGCATGCTTGGAGCAAAGGAAAGAAGTTAGTTGAGTTTTTAAAAATGTGGACCTCTCAAAGTACACGCGATGCCGAAATGTATCCTGCAATTGCTGTTGGTGTTTTAATTTTGATTTGTTTGATAGTATTATTATTTACTCATCGAAAGGTGCATATTCGTTCCAAAAACCCAATGGGAATTGTGTTTATTTTCATGGCCGTTTTTACATTTTTTTCATACATCACTTGTCCGCATAGCATTGGTGGTGCAGGCTCTATTGATATCCGTTTGGCTTTTTTACCGCCTCTTTTCCTATTGTTTTTTTATGCTACAAAGGCTTGGCATGCAACGATGAAACAACTTTTCATTGGTGTTTCTTTTGTGATTTCTGTAGCCTTTTTAGTCATTCGATTTCCCTTTGTAACGAAAGCCAATCGTATCGCTCAAGAAATAATGAAAGCAGGTGATTCAATAGAAGATAAATCAGTCGTACTTAATATCAGTATGGATGCATGGCAGCAATTACCCAATCATGATAGCCTGTTTCATAAAGATGGTTCATTTATACATATTGGTGATTATATAGGTGCAGAAAAAAACAAACATCTTGTATTGGCTATGAACTATGAAGCTGAAATCAATTATTTCCCTGTGAACTGGCAAGCAGGTAAAAATCCTCGTGAAAGTGTTGAAGGATTAATACCAGGCAACTACCCTCCATGCGGTGATGTGATGGCCTATGAAAAACAATTAAATCGACGATTAGATTATGTATTGCTTCAAAATATACGAAGCTACCCTACTTGTAGTCAAGCAATGATGAATAGTATCCTTACCAATTTTACAAAAGTATATGGTAGCAAGTATGTTGAATTGTATAAACGAAATCAATAATTTATTTAATGACACTTGAAATAATCAAATGGCTCAAGGCAATCCATACATTTGTACAATGCCTTGCAGGATGTAGATCCAAACTGACTTAGTAATTGAGTATGCGTTGAATTGCATTGCGGACAAGGCACCACAACTTCTGTTTCGCTCGGGTTGTTTTTGGTGGTATACTGAGGTGGCGCTATACCGTATTCTTTTAACTTTTGCTTTCCGGTTTCGGTCATCCAATCAGTCGTCCAAGCTGGAGATAAAACTTCGGTAACTATAACTTGTTGTATACCTCTTCCAATCAATTCAAATTTAATATTGGTTGAGATTGTATTCATGGCAGGACAACCACTATAGGTTGGTGTAATAACAACTTCAACTTTCTCATCTGAATGAATAATAATATCCCGTACAATCCCTAAATCTTGTATTGTCAATACTGGTACTTCAGGATCAAATACCTCTTCTAAATAATTTAATATTGTTTCTTTTGTAATCATAGTTTTTACCACTCAAGTCCAGGATATGATTTTTGAAGATATTGCATTTCGGCTAACAAGAACCCCATATATTCAGTATGAACACCTGTTTTGCCTCCTTTCTGAAACCAAGCCCCTTGCAATTGAATAGGAAATGACAAGGTAGCTTCTTCCAATGTATCGCTTATGATTTGCTCCCACATTGGCTTGAGAGATGCAATATTTGGCGCAATGCCTTTTTCTTGTTGTTGTAGTTCTTCGGCACTAGCATCAAAGAGCTCGCCTGTATATGACCATAGTTCGTTGATAGCTTGTTGAATTTTTTGTTTGCTTTCATCTGTACCATCACCCAAACGTATAGTCCATTCTTTGCTAAAGCGAAGATGATAGGTGACTTCTTTCAATGATTTCTCAGCAATAGAAGCCAATTGCTTATCTGAACTTTTTTGCAACGCTGTATAAAAGAGAAATTGATATGCATCAAAAAATAAAGACCGAGCAATCGTGTCGGCAAAATCTCCATTAGGCATTTCTACCAACAATACATTTTTAAACTCGCGAACATCACGTTGATAAGGATAGCTATCCTCTGTTTTACCATTCCCTTCTATAGCTGCAGCATATTGATACAAGCTACGAGCCGCACCTATATTGTCTAATGAAATATTAGACAAAGCCATGTCTACCTCCAATATTGGACCATGTCCACACCATTCACTTAAGCGATGCCCATATATCAATGCATTGTCTGCAAGATGTAAAATATAATTGATCATTGAACTTGTATTATTAAAATATAAAATGATTTACTACAACTTACATATGTGTAAGTTCATCGGGCAAATCGTAAAACGTAGGATGGCGATATACTTTATCATTCATGGGATCGTAAAAACTTGCTGCATCATCAGGATTTGAAGCATGAATATTGATACTTTCCACTGCCCAAATACTTATACCCTCTTGTCGACGTGTGTATACATCGCGCGCCATTTCTATTGCCATTTGCGCATCCGTTGCATGCAGACTTCCTACATGTTTATGATCGAGTCCTGCCTTGCTACGAATAAAAATTTCCCATAATGGCCATTCGTTATTACTCATTGTGAACTATTTAGTTTACAAAAGTAAAGTTTCAAACCTGAATTTTCTATAAGAATTATTGACTTGATATTGCTTAAGCTTTTACAGTACTTTGATGTACTGCATTTGCTATCTCTTTGATTAAATTAGGGTTTTTTTCGATTGCATTGCCTACTACTATTACATCGGCACCTGCTTTGCAATTGAGGTATGCTTTTTCGGGATCGGTAATACCTCCACCTACTATTAATGGAATGTCAGTATTCGATGCAATACGACGAATCATACTTTCGGATATAGGTTGTCTAGCACCACTACCTGCATCTACATACAACACATGTTTACCTTGCATTTCGCCAGCCATAGCTGTACACAAGGCGATATCATCCTTGTCGTGGGGAATAGGTGCGCTATGACTCATATATGAAACGGTCGTAGCTGCTCCACCATCTACAACCATATAGCCTGTAGATATTACTTCCAATCCGCTCGCCTTTACCATCGGTGCCGATACCACATGTGCTCCTATAAGCAACTCAGGATTGCGACCTGATATTAATGATAAATAAAATAAGGCATCTGCATAGCAGCTTACTTGTGATGGGCTTCCAGGAAATAAAATTACTGGAATATCGCTGTTCATTTTGAATGATTGAATACATTCATCAAGATGTTGTGTGACCATAAGGCTTCCGCCTACAAATAAATAATCGACATGCGCATCATTACACAAATTAGCAATATGATTGATTTGTGGAATGCTCACTTTATCAGGGTCTACTAGAACAGCAAATGCCTTCTTATGTTGACTTCGTAAATCGACTAAGCTTTTATGTATTGGTCGGGCTGACATGTATGCGACAAAGATATATTTTTATTGGTAAAAAACATATTTAAGGCCAATAAGTCATTGAATACGCAGATACACTAAAACAAGGATTTTGAGTAATATTGCATGGATGAAGTCTTTATTTCAATCGTTTTTATTGTTAATGGGTCTTATTATATTCCTTTTAGCTTGCAAAAACACTCGCTATATTAATAATTATAATGCTGACCTAAAATGGCAACAGTTACACTATTCTAAGCAAAAACAGGTAATTCAAAGCGACACAGCCTTTATAATAGTCTCTAACAGACCAATTCAGGGTGAAAAACTGCGTTTTGCATATGAAGAAATTGACACAACCCAATTACATTATTTTTATATCGCAAAACAAGAATTAACTTGGAATGTACAAGAAGTAAATTCGCTTGAAGAAGCAATCTCCTTCATGCCTTCTAAAAATTGGGTGATCTACACCGAAGGTATGGGGAAGCTGTTTACAGGAAATATTGAACGAGCTTACCTTATGACAAAAATGTATGACGTGAATGTGATTTTGTTTGACTATGCGAGTATTCATTCCGATTACTCCATGTTTAAGAATTTCCATTTCTCGATGAACAATTCTATCCAATCAGCGCATCAATATGTTCAGTTTTTAACCCAAGTAAAATCGTTGTATAAATCCAATCAATTTCAGCAAAAGTCACTTTCATTATTTTTTCATAGTATGGGCAATTTAATGTTGAGAGAAATGATAATGCATGAGAACGTCCTTGAGATTAATTCAACACCCTTTGTTGATCAACTCATCTTAAATGCAGCTTGTGTACCTCGAAAACAACATGCTCAGTGGATTGAAAAAATAAAATTTGCAAAGCATATTTATATCAATATCAACAAACAAGATTACAAATTACGAGGCGCTCAATTATTGAGCGGTAATAAGAAACTAGGAACTCGACCTCGTAACCCGTTGGCACAAAATGCCGATTATATAGATTTTAATTTTGCAGTTGGGAAAACACATAATTATTTTCTTACTATACCTGGCAGACCAGATCCAATAACACCCGTAATTCAATCATATTACAATACCATCTTAAATGGCAAATCGGTCGATTTGAGATCGACCGATTTATTTATTATTAATCCTTCATCGAAGAAAACTGTTATCAAAAAATAACTGCTTATTTATGCAAACTAGCATAATTTGACAATCCACATTTCAAGAATTTCACATAGTCTGATTCTGTAGGTGTGAATCCACGTGGCGTATTCAATATACGATGATTGACTGGATCTATCAATGCATAGAAAGGCTGTGTAGCAGATTTAAAATCGCGCAATGCTAAATCAAACCATTTATCACCAACCGTTGTAGCCATTTTTTTATCCAGAAATGGTGTAGCAAATTTTTCATTTTCAGGCAATTCGATCTGCTCATCTACATACAAAGATGCGATTACATATTTATCGCGGAGTATATTATTTACTTCTGATTTGGTCCACACATTTTCTTCCATCTTACGGCAGTTTACACAAGCCCAACCAGTAAAATCAATCATAACAGGTTTGTTTTGTTTTTTAGCTTCTGCCATTGCATCTTCGAGATAGAGATACACCTTCAACCCTTTTACTTCATGGGTTCTTTTCAACGAACCATTTTTCAATTTCTCTTCTTTGTGCATCCAACTATAAAATTTTGGTGGAGGAAATCCACTTACCAGATTGATGTCTTTGCCAAAAAAGTCTAAGGATAAATAACCTGCAAACACAATACATAATCCGGCCAATATTTTCATAAAAGCAGAACTTTTAAATGTAGGATCTTCTTTAAACTTGAATTTACCAATCAAATACAGCGCCATCAATATCAATACTACAATCCATAATCCAATGAATAGTTCACGTTTTAAGACCCCCCATTGTTTTACTAAATCGGCATTGGATAAAAATTTCAACGCAAATGCTATTTCAATAAATCCAAAAACCACTTTCAATACAGTAAGCCATCCGCCTGATTTTGGTAAGGCTTTTAATAAATTAGGAAACATTGCAAATAAGGCAAATGGCACACCTAATCCAATTCCAAAACCCGACATAGCTGGTGTGATTAACTTTGAATTACTAATATTGCCCAATACCAATCCTAATATAGGACCTGTACATGAGAATGAAACGATTGCTAATGTCAACGCCATAAAAAAGATTCCACCCATACTTCCAACACTACTGCGAGAATCTACTTTGCTTGCAATTGAAGAAGGTAAACTGATATCATAATAACCAAACAATGAAAAAGCAAAAATGACAAAGACTACAAAAAACACCAAGTTGACCCAAACATTGGTAGAGAATGAGTTCAAGGCATTACCACCCCAACCTAAAAATAAAAATGGCAAACTCAACAAGAAATAAACCAAGAAGATAAAGAAGCCATACATGATTCCTTTTTGTACACCTTTCTTTTTGTCACCAGAACCTTTCAAGAAAAAACTAATCGTCATCGGTATCATAGGCAAGGTACAAGGAAAAAACAATGCTGCTAAGCCACCAAGCAAACCATAAAGTAATGCAGTCCAAGCAGACAATTCCTTTTGAGCCACTTCGCCACATTCACCAACAGGTGTGCCAAAACTACCATAAGTTGTAACTCCAGCTACTGCAGATGTATCCTTAGCTGTTGAATCCGATACCACTTTCATTGTATCTTGACCACTTGTTGCAATAGAAGCAGTGTCTATTTTGACAGAATCTTTTGTTGCTTCCTTCGAAATAGCCCCTTCTGCTTTAGCCATGTCAATAACCAAATCTTGATCAGTAGCTCGTTCACATGTTGAATGATCACAAGTTTGATAGTAGATATTGGCTTTTACTTGATCTAGTTTTTTGTATTTTACTTTCTGTATATAGTTTATTTCATTTTCGTAATAATAAACAGTACCAACACCATCAATTTCTTCTGTTATTAACTTGCCTTGTTCTTTCACTTTTCCTACAAGTTCAATATTAGGTGTTTTAGTAATTTTAATTTCAGGAGCAATAAGCATTCCATCTCCACCTGGATTAAAACTATACAGGTGCCAGTCTTTTACTAATTTTGCTGTAATTATAAGTTCGGCTTCTGTTTCAGAAATTATTTTAGTCGAGGTTGTAAAATTCACTTTTTTACCACCCTGTGCAAACACAAGTAAGTTTACGAATATCAATACAAAGGATAATATACTTTTTTTCATCTTTTTCTTTTTAGAGTAGTGTGATTACCTCAAAATAAACAACGGAGAATATCATAAATTCGAATTACAATTTAATATTAAAAGGCACTTCGGTAGGAGGCAAACACATCATATCATTACACAGTTGGTAACTTATATTTCCTGTTACAGAATGTGCCTGATATGGTTCTACATTAATTTTAAAAATCACCTCATGCTCATAATAATTGACTAATCCGACTCCTTCCATATTTTTTGAAATTTCTTTCCCCTCTACTTGCATTGCATTCATTTCTCTAAACTTTTCAGGATGATCAAACGTGAGCTGCGTGGGTATCAGTAATCCATCGCCACCTGGTGTTGGAGAAAATACATGCCATCCGTCTTCTATGGTTGCTTTTGCATATATAGTATAAACCTCTGCCTCTTTATCTTTCAAACTATAAAAACTCCATTTTACTGGGTTGGGATTTTGCGCTAGTAACTGTGATGTTACAATCATTGCAATTAAAAGAAAGAAGTTTCTCATACTTTAAGCTAATTAATTATTGATAAGACTTAAAAACAATTTGAGTCCATCTGTATTTCCCAATACAGGCGAACAAGCACGCTCAGGATGAGGCATCATACCAAATACATTGCGACTTTCATTACAAATGCCAGCAATATGGTTAGTCGATCCATTCGGATTTTCCTTACCTATTTCACCTGCTTCGTTACAATATTTAAATATTATTTGTTTGTTTTCTTCTAAGGATTGCAAGGTATTATCATCTGCAAAATAACGTCCCTCGCCATGCGCTATCGGTATCATCAAGGCTTCGCCACTTGCATCTTTTGTGATGGCCGTATTCTCGTGTTCACTTTTAATAAAGACATTTTTACAAATAAACTGCTGGGTATCATTGAGTAGCAATGCCCCAGGCAATAAGCCAGACTCGCACAAAATCTGAAATCCATTGCATACGCCTAATACTTTACCACCTCGATTGGCATGTTCTATTACACTTTCCATCATAGGGCTAAAGCGTGCAATTGCACCACAACGTAGATAATCGCCATATGAAAATCCACCTGGCAATACAATACAATCATCTTTGGTAAAGGAAGAAATGTCTTTGTCTTTGTGCCATAGCATCTCTACTTCCTGTCCGAGGTCATGTCGAAGTGCAAATTCCATATCTCTATCACAATTAGACCCAGGAAATACAACAATACCAAATTTCATAGTTTACATATTTAGACCAGCCACTGAACCGTAATCAGGACCGCAATTAAAAAATAGAAGGTAAAATTATTAAATTTTTCGAGATTATGATGGAAGGTACTACATAATATTATGCTAAATGGGGTAATAGACAATATCCATGCGGTAGACGGAAATACAATCGACAAACTGCCAATGATAGTAGCAAATACATAATAAATGACGATTGCATTCCATTTTTTTCGCACCACCATGGCATTTTTAGTTGCCGTTTTATTGATTAAATACAAGCTATAAAACAAGAGTATCACCGAACTTAAGGTCATAACTACAAATACAGGAAATTTGACTAAATTCAATGGCAGATGCAAATGAAGATAAATAGATGCTAAACGTTGTTTCCACTGACCAGAAATGAATAAAAGTGCCGCCGAAAAATAAAAAGGGGTAAGGCAACCCAGAAAATAAGCCAACACTTCTTGCAATACAAAAGGTCGGAATATGAAGAGTAAAATCAACAATAAAAAAAAGAAAAATACACTAGGGAAATAAAAAAGGCTAGCCAAGCCTAAAAACAATCCAATATCAAAACTTACTTTACGAGGTGTAGTTGTATGTGCCAATGAAAGTGCCTTGCTTACTGCTAAAAACAAGAATCCACTGGCTATCATTTCAAATGAAAACACATTTAATGAAGGTAACATTGAAGTGATTAACACAAACGACAATGCTGGTAAATAACTCTTTCTCGAAAATAACTTTTCGTTGTTTACTACAAAATTTAAGTACAATGCAAAAGCTAGTAAAAAGCATACCGAAAGAAAAATATACAAACTTGGACTTGAAGTATAGAAATTTTTCATCCAATCCCACTTAAAAAATAATCCTTTATTGAAATCGGCTAATTCCTGAATGGGCGGTGGATGCAATATCGCTCGTACCTTCATCAGAAAGGTAACAATTACAAGCGCAGCAGCTGTAGATATGGTATTTTGTTTGAAAAGCCCTAGCACAAAAACAAATTAAAAACTAATTTTAAGGAAGCAAAGATAACTTTTCATAATACAAGGTACCACTATTTCTGATTTTGATAATTGTTTAGATGAACGAGGCATCCAATTCCATTCATTCATTTCTTCACTTGTTTGCAGTTCTTTCATACTCAACTCACTATTAGATGAAATATAGCATGTCATTAATCGAGGTATCCTGCTATTCACATCATTGAAAAGTATGACTTTGCCAAGTTTATGTTCAAGAACCCCTATAGATGAGTAAATACCTGCATCGTCATTGGTTTGTTGTTCTTTCAGCATGGTTTGACTCCAAGCGAGTGTGCCATCGGGTTTTATATTAAAGAAGACCGCTTCGTCGTAATAGTACTCATTGATTGTACGACTATTATCAGGCATTGACATCATACCGATATTCATGACAGGATTCGGTGCAGATATTGTACGTACATTTTGATAATACTTTTCTGCAATCAATTCAATCCCGCCATCTTTTTTAATAGAAATATTCCGTAAGGTCAAATCCTTTAGATCGTCTCTTGTACTCGATACTTGTAGTGCCAATGATACAAAATGGCTCATGGGGGCCAATTGCGTTTCTTCATCAAAGGCAGTATAATAAATACCCCTAGGCGTACTATATTTTCCATCGGAATAAAAACCACAGAGATAAGCCATGGTGTTGGTATTATCCATTACAAAATGAAGATCAGATACTGTATGCTTGTTGAGCGCAATTGGATAAGCAATGAACTGGTTTGAATGAATCTTTGATGTGAGTATTTTTATTTCGTCGGTAGATCCTTTACTAGAGGGCTTTTCGGTAGTAACCATAAACAATATACCTGCATTTGAAAGCGCAACATCATCGCGTATTACCCAATCTTTCTCTGAAAATAATTGACTAATTCGATTTTGTTCTTGTAACTTATTATCTACTACCACCGCTTGCAATACCCAAGCGCCATCTAAAAAGTAGCTTGTATACAATACATGATAATTGCCATTCTCACTAGTTTCGCGATGATATTCTAACCGATCACGCAAGCCAACACCTGCTGTAAGTGATTGAAGCTGAATTGGCTCTGTATGTGTATAATCTTTATTGATCCTGACTGCATACAGATTCTCTTTTTTGTTTTCTTTTTGCTGATAAAAAACCTGTATTGATTCTTCTTGACTTGAAAAAAAGATTTGGCTATACCGTTCGTCGATAAAATCAAGCGGAATTGATTTGATTTTTTGCATATTCTTATTGTAAAGAATAATTTCCACTTTAGAGTCCCGCTTACGGTAAACGGCAATCGCTTGATTAAAATTCCCAATCACCGAAAAATCATCAAAGCGAAGGTTAAAATCCTCTTTATCACTCATCAATAGTTTCTGAGCATTCGAAACTGGAAACCCCAAAAAATACATTAGCAGGATTAAAACCGCTCTTTTCATAAACTGATATCTGTTTGTACAAATGTACTTCAAAAATAGGATACACACGTAGGATGCTTCCTTAAGTTGATGTGAATCATTGTACCTTTGCACGCAGATATTATTCCTTTGAAAAAATTTCTTATTTTATTTTTTACGTTTTTAATACGCATCTATCAATATGCAATTTCACCTTTTTTGGGTACCAACAAATGCAGGTATATACCCTCTTGCTCGGAATATGCTCGGGAGGCACTCGAAAAACATGGGATTACAAAAGGATTATGGTTGAGTATTAAGCGTATTGGCCGCTGTGCGCCTTGGGGCGGTCATGGATATGACCCTGTACCCTAATTTTTATTTACTTTAACATCATTTGAATAAGTTCCTGATTGTTCGTTCCGTTTTTTCAATAAATTGCACTACAATTACACATTATTCAATTCAATGAAGCATCTATTTTCAAATTCTAAAAAGTTTTTATTCGGACTTGCTCTCGGTATTACTGCCATGTTATTTATACGAGGTAAGGACTCAGATTCTTATTTTGAAATATCCAAAAATCTGGAAGTATTCACGACCCTATTTAAAGAATTGAATACCTATTATGTAGATCCAATTCAACCTGGTAAAGTGGTAAAAAAAGGAATCGATGCTATGCTCGAAGACTTAGATCCATACACCAATTATATTACAGAAGAAGATATCGAAGACTATCGATTTATGACGACTGGCAAATATGGTGGCATTGGTAGTACAGTTCGTAAAAAAGATAATTATATCGCCATCGGCGAGCCATTTGAAAATAGCCCTGTGATAAAAGCTGGACTTAAAGCCGGCGATATAATACTCGAAATTGATGGACGTAGTACCAAGGATAAAGAAATTGATGATGTAAGTAAATTTTTAAAAGGATCGCCAGGTACTCAAATTAAATTTAAAATTCGTGATGCTGTCACAGGGGCCGAATCGACTAAAACATTGACACGTGAAGAAATTAACGTAAGCAGTGTTCCATACGCTGGCATGGTAGGCAATAACAATGAATATGGTTATGTAAGACTCACACAATTTACTGAGCGATGTGGTAGTATGGTGCGTAGCTCGTTTGACAGTTTGAAAAGAACCAATCCATCGATGAAAGGCGTAATACTTGATTTGCGATACAACCCAGGTGGCTTGCTCGATGAGGCAGTCAATATTTGCAATATATTTATGAATGGTCAACAACTCGTAGTAAGTACCAAAGGTAAAAATGAAGAATGGGACAAAGATTACAAAACAACAGGAACACCTTGGGATGAAAAAATTCCGGTTACAATACTTATCAATCGCAACTCAGCTTCTGCTTCAGAAATTGTAGCAGGTACTATGCAAGATGTAGATCGTGGTGTGGTGATAGGTCAACGTAGTTTTGGAAAAGGATTGGTACAAACAACTCGCTCATTGGCGTTCAATGCCAAATTAAAGGTGACAACAGCAAAGTATTATACACCTAGCGGCCGATGTATTCAAGCTCTCGATTATACCCATCGCAACGAAGATGGTAGTGTAGGCGAAATACCCGATTCTATCAAAACAAAGTTTAAAACTAAAAATGGCCGTACCGTAATGGACGGCGGTGGTGTAGAACCTGATGTAAAACTTGAATCGAAAGAAACCCTTCGCATCATTGCTACCTTAATGAACAAATCGTTTGTATTTGATTATGCAACACAATATGTTGCTAAGCATCCAAGTATTACATCTCCTAAAGATTTTGCATTAACAGAAACTGATTTCAATGATTTTGTAAAATGGCTTGATGAAAAAGATTATTCTTACAAAACTAAAACTGAGGAAGCATTGGCTGAATTGAAAGAGGTAGCCGAGAAAGAGAGTTATTATGAAGGGGTCAAGAAAGATTTTGAAAGCTTGCAAAAAGCAGTGAGCCATGATAAAAAACAAGACTTATTGAAAAATAAAAAAGAAATCACGCGTCTTTTGCAAGATGAAATCGTAACACGCTATTATTTCCAAAAAGGGCGTTTACAAAATCAATTGAAAGAAGATGATGAAGTGCTAGAAGCGATTAATATACTTGGAAATACGACCAAGTATAATGCTTTGTTGAGTGGAAAGTAGTTGATGAAAAAGGATGAATCTCTAACGAATTATAAATCGAATTGAGATCCTTTGCTGTGCTCAGGAAACTGAACGCATTACTTAACGTTGCAACTTTTCCAAAGTTTAAAACTTTGGAAAAGTTAATTGACATCAGAAACATGAAGTGAAGCAGTCACTTCGATGCTATCAGAAAACGAGATAAAAAGAGATCCTTCGCTGTGCTCAGGAAACGATACGCTCTTCGGCCTCTGAGGTAGGACGTGTCCGCCGTGGCGGAAGAGTTTCAACTTAATCATAAACAGAACTCCAGATCCTTCAATGCACTCAGGAAACGATACGCTTATATATACTAAATGCTTATAAGCCTATTGTTTAAATATCTTTTGAACTACTTTAGATTTATACTGATTTTCTAAACTTATAATATAAAGCCCAGAATGCAATCCTTGCATTGAAATAATTGAATTGCTATTGCCTAAAATTGATTTTTTAAAAATTGTTTTTCCAGTTAAATCATAAATGGATAAATGGAACAGGAAGGTATTATTATTTTTAATGATAATGTTGTTATTATCAAATTTCATATCAACTTGAGAATTATAATCTGTTATGTCATTTGTTGTATTTGGAGTAGTTTGACCTGCCGTAATAGGATCATTCAATTGGGTGTTTATGGCATACTCTACTACTTCAATTGTGTCATTTTGAAAATATCCATCAAGAAAATTTTCTGCCCTATACCGTAATTTTATCCAACCATATGTGGTGTCTGACATAGTTACTTTAGTAAACCCTAAATACCTATCACTGATAGACTGAGGCCAGTTTTGACTTACCCAATAGTCTTCACAAAAAGGAATATATCCAGTTCCAGTAGTTACATGAATAGGTTCTCCAAGTTGTTTCAAATTAGTTATAGTATATACAACGTTCAGTGGATTTGTATTCAACGTATTCGAAGTATAGCTATACCACCCTTGACTAAAAAGAGCCGGTAAGTCTTCTGAAATAATAAACAAATCAAGATTAGCATCGTTATCAATGTCTAACCCTATAGAATCTTTAAATGCAGAATTGTATGCGTTGAATAGTATTTTTTTATTAATGGGAACGATGGTGATTTGAGCATAGGTTTCAATACTAACTAATAAACTCAACAGTAACATTACATTTATAGTTGACTTTTTCATACTTCATAATTTATATTTAGAATACATATTCGTGGATTTCCCTCATAAAGATACAAATTAATTGAATTTCATACATATTCTACATTCGATACTAATTCAAAACATTCCAATTTGACTTATAACAAAACAAGGAGACTCAATATAGAATCTCCTTGTATAAATTTAGAATATATTTCTTACACTCCTATCATCAACGGCATCAATAGCATCAATAAATCTTCATTATCGCGCTTATCAACTGGTTTTACCAAGCCGGCACGAGTAGGTGTGCTAAGTTCAAATAGTATTTCGTCTGACTCGATTACCAATATTAATTCAAGTAAAAGCTTGGCATTGAAGGCAATCTTCATATCCTCGCCAGTATAGTTACAATTCATACGCTCATTGCCTTCAAATGAAGCATCCACATCCTGTGCATATAAATGTAATCGGTTGCCTTCTATTTCCATTACCACCTGATTGGTTGTTTTGTTGGCAAATACACTTACACGACGCAACGCACTTACATACTCGCTTTTATTGATTGTGAGTTTAAATGGATTATCGGCCGGTATGACTACTTTATAATCTGGGAATTTTGCATCTATCAATCGACAACTTAAATGAATGTTTTCGCCATCTACAAAAAGATGATTGGCATTGTATGATATAGATACCTCGGTAGACGCATTCAAATTATTTTTAAGTTGAGTCAATGCTTTTTTAGGTACAATAAATTTATCATCGGATGGGCAATTCACATCTGTTTTAATACAACGTACTAATCGATGTGCATCAGTTGCTACCAAGGTCATATTGTTTTTGCTCAATTCAAAAAATACACCACTCATCGCAGGACGTAAGTCATCATTGCTTACAGCAATCATTGTTTTGGCAATACCATCGCTCAATTCGGCTGCCGACATGGTAAAGCTGGTGGTATCATCTGCCTTAGGCTCTGTAGGATAGTTTTTGGCATCTTCACCTACTACTTTGTATTTACCTTGCTCGCTGGTAATATCTATTCCGTAATCGGATGTATTCACATCAAACGTAATGGGTTGCTCAGGTAAGTTTTTGAGATAATCGAGCAATACTTTGGATTGGACACAAAGGCTTCCTTCCTCGTTGGACTGAACATCCATCGTTACTTTCATGGTCGTTTCTAAATCCGTACTGACTACCACTAGCTTATTCTTTTGGAGGTCAAAAAGAAATGATTCCAAGATAGGTAATACATTGTTTGAACTAATTACACCACTAATACTCTGAAGGTTTTTAAGTAAGGTGCCTGATGATACAATAAATCTCATGAAACGTCTTTTTTGTTTAGTGCACAAATATAGATTTTTTCGTTTAAATGAAATAGAGTAATTAACAGTTGTGTGTAATATTGATTCTTTTCCTTGAATATTCTAGTTTCGAAAGGGTTTTTAAGTTGCATTTATTCTTATCTTAGCGTTCCATGGGACTATTTGACAAACTATTTAATTTCGGAAAATCAGATGAAGAAGAATCAAATGATGTGGAAGACACCTCAGGTATTCGATTTGGTCGATACTCCGACAACAATAAAACCCTCACCAAAACAAATCAATGGTATGTAGCCGAGGACTTATATAAATCAAAAAAATTCAATGAATGTATTGAGGCTTTTTTTGATTATCTCCGCGACGAAAAAGAAGACAATGTAAAACTCGTAAAAGATGGGTCTAATTATTCATTTGAGATATACCAAGGCACAAAAATAGTACATGGGACTATCAACGACCAAGAAGTAAAGGCATCTGTATCGCTTGCAAAAATGGAGAAACCATCGATACCAGTCATGCGTCGATTGCTAGAAATGAATTTTTCGCTGTACTATGCCCGCTTTGCACTCAATGAAGATAAACTCTGCATGCTGTTTGACTCTCCCAAAGAAATAGCAAGTCCCAATAAATTATATTATGGCTTGAAAGAACTAGCCACCAAAGCAGACAAACAAGATGATTTATTATTGACCGATTTCGCATCATTACAAGCAGTAGACGATTCGCATGTGGCTGTTTTTGACAAAAATGAACAGGCAGTCAAATACCACTATTTTAAAAAATGGATTGATGATACTTTGCAGCAAATTAGCGAACTGAATCAAGATAGTTTTTCGGGCGGAATAGCTTACATGTTGCTTACCTTGATTTATCGTTTGGATTTTATGATTACACCCGAAGGCAAATTACTGAATGAGATAGAACGAATCAACAATCTCTATTGGACTAACAAGGAAGAAAAAACAGCTGTAGAGCGAAATCAACTGCTAAAAGAAGCGTTTCGAAAATTAGTAGCATGGCCAGAAGAAGAAGTCAAAAAATACTTTTATAGAGCAAAGGCTACTTTTGCCATTACTCTACCGAAATCATATAATGATGTGATTGAAAGTATTCGGTCTTCCAAAGATAATATGCTATGGTATCGTGAAAACAAATACGAAGGCATCGCACATCGCGTATTGGAATATGGATTATCCTATCCTCAATACTCATACAGTTTACCAAAACCAGTTACTGATTTATACAAATTATACATGCAGGTCAATCACGCTCCCTTTTTTGAAGAATTGGGTATAAATCCTCGTTATATACAATCAGGTAAGTTAAATGGCGAACGTATTAAAACAAGTATAAATTCAATTATACTTGAATTTAAAGATAAGTTTCCTAAATTAACGCTGGACACAAACAAATTGAATTTCACCAATCTACTCGACTTCAATATTACGTTGATGACTGAAATGGAAACGTTGAATTTTGACAACAAATAAAAATAATATGTCGATTAACGATACAATAGAACGATTTAAAACTGCAGTCATTCAGATTGCTACACAACAGTCAACCGGCACAGGCTTCTATCTCAGTGATTATGATTTAATCATCACCAATCATCATGTAGTAAAGGACTCAGGCGATGTAACCATCAAAGGAAAAACGTTTGAAAAACAATTTTCGAAAGTTTTATTTACTGACGAAAAATATGATATTGCTTTTTTAGCACCACCTACAGGTGTAGAATTTCCTACAATACATTTAGGAGATTATCATACAATGCGCGATGGTGATTCTGTATTGGCCATTGGTCATCCATACGGACTCAATTATACATCCACACAAGGGGTGATATCGAGAGTGGATCGTGTGCAAAACGGATTGAAATATATACAAATCGATGCCGCAATCAATCCAGGCAATAGCGGTGGACCATTGGTAAATGAAGAAGGTGTAGTGATAGGTGTGAATACATTCATCATACGTGGTGGCGACAACCTTGGTTTTGCATTACCATCTAGTTATTTGAAAGAAGCACTAGAACAATACGCTCCTGTAAGAGGCACTAGTGTAGTCCGTTGTCCATCTTGCTCTACCATGGTAACCGAAGCAACTATTGATGGCGAATACTGTCCCAATTGTGGCTACAAAATAGAACTATTAAAATATAAAGAGGGAGCAATAGAAGTAACCGGTGTTGCAAAAATTATTGAAGACATTTTGCATAAACTAGGAAAAGACAAAGATCTTGCTCGTACATCTACTAATAATTGGGAAGTGAAAGAAGGCAGTGCTACTATTAAAATCAGTTATAATCCCGATAATTTTTTTGTTGCGGGAGATGCTTTTCTTTGCCAGTTACCTAAACAAAACATAGGCCTTGTTTATGAATTTTTACTTCGTGAAAATTTTAAATTAAATGGTATGCTCTTCAGTGTAGCTCAACAAGACATCATATTAACTAGTCTAGCGTTTGATATGGATATGACAGTCGAAAATGGTGAACGAATGTTCAATGACTTACTCCAAAAAGCCGACTACTACGATAATTATTTAATTGAAACTTTTGGGTGTACTCCTAAGTTGGAAGAGAATTAAATTAAACCTTTAATCATCATTACTGCCTAGTTGAAAAACCGAACTATTGACCCCAATACGTACACCATATACAGGTGAAGAAAAATTACTATATCCCACTACACCATCAACTCGCATAAACCGAAACAACTTGTATCCTATATTCTCAAGGCCTACAGAAGCTTCAATATAATTATTCTTTTGATTGACATAATACATATTTGTAGCTGCTACTAAATACCATTTGAGTCTACGAAACAACGGAATCTTATTAGTCAATAAACCATAAAAATGATGTTCGGCATTGAGGGTTACATACGTTGATTCAGTGTTGCTATTGGCATAATAGGATGCCAATTGAAAACTGTTTAAGTATTGCGAAGCGAGAAATATTTGGTTTCCATTGAAATGGGTATAGTCAATCACCGAAACTGCATTCTTATTGATAAAACCGCCTACCTTAATTCTGTAATTTAATTCACCCCATAAATTAAAATTCATTTCATCTGTCATAGTTGCTTCCCATTTGCTGTAATCAACATCAGATCCCAGTATCATTTTGGCTATTGTAAAACTTGCACCAAAGGTTGGAAATTTCGACGATGTAGAAACTATACGATCAGGATATTTGATATACTTTCTTCCGAGTTGAAAACTGATTCCATTTTTCCAACTAAAGGCTTGATGCCTTGGCTCTTCATGACTCAATTGCTCTGTAGGATAATTATCAGTAAACTGCGTATTGTTTTTTCTAAAAGAAAACAAGGTTGAATTTTGCAATGGATTTCTATCTTGATAATTGAGAATAGAATTAAAATGAAATCCACTTACATGTTTGTAGTTCCAACTAGCCTCAACAAATCCTGCCTGATAAATTTTTAAATAATTGCGACCATAAAAAAGCGTATAAAGTGAGTTAATTAGAGGATCAACTGGCTCGGCATTGTTGTATTGAAATACGTACCGACCTCCTTGCAATGAGATGGTGGATTTATTTGTTTTACCAAACGAATAGCGAATGCTTGCCTTCGCATTGAATTGTTGATTGCTCACGCCATACCTCATTTTTACTCTTGTTACGAATTGTTTATCTGTAGAAAAGCTATGTTTAAATCTAAACCCATATGTGTAGTTTAAGCCTTCAGCTGTATTCCAATTAAAACTAGGTACCGAAATAATAGGATCCGTTTTAAAACTAGTCGATTTATTCCACCCTTTTACATATCCTTTTGTAATGATTGATTTGAATGTATTCTTTGTTATGACGACTGAATCTTTTTTCAACTCATCCACTTTTCGAATACTATCCTTTTTTACAAAATCTCTTTTTTCTTCTTCATCCAATGGTATTGGTCGTATCGTATCCCAATAACTAATAGAACGAGTTAATGCTTCGGGTGTATATTCTTTTGAAAATTTATTGAAATATTTTTTCGGATCATAGTTTAATTCATAGTCAGAAAAT
Source organism: Chitinophagaceae bacterium (assembly GCA_044233655.1). Lineage (GTDB taxonomy): Bacteria > Bacteroidota > Bacteroidia > Chitinophagales > Chitinophagaceae > OLB11. The sequence continues at coordinate 21,822 of JBIIJQ010000026.1, forward strand.
GTCTGTACAAAATTGCCCGTAAATCCAAATCCAAACAACTTTAATTTCATTTTAAATGACTGATCTTTGACCATTAAAATATCTTGCACAGGCACAAATAATTGCTTGATATACATGGTATCAATCATATCCAATTGATGTTCCTTATCTACCATCAAATCGACTGCATGCAATCGCCATTCATTTTCTATGATATCAATGATACCTGAAAATAATGGCTCAAATTTTCGACGAGGAATCACCTTGATTCGATTGATTAATTTCCCATCTTCCATGTAAGCACTTAATAATTCGTATTTGTAATTAAGCATGGCAGTTTCTGCAATAGGTGAAATGAATCCTCTTGGGCTTAGTTGATTACTTATTTGTACATTGTTATCATATAAATTAATAAAAATAGGTTCGCTCAATCCATAACTTGAGGTACTACCACTTACACGACTACTTTTTACAATTGTCTTTAACTTGTCTGGTCTTTTATATGCAATTTCAGAAATAGATTCTGACAAAAAGATAATTCCCTTTTGATCTTCTAATAACTTATCGTCAGTGGAGCTTGTATCTTTTTTATTTTTCTTTTCGCCCATCATACTCAGAATAAATCCACTCTTTGCTACATCATCTAGTTTTATATTCCCTTTAATGTATGCTTCGGCCTTATAGGCATCCAATTGTTTATTGTAAAAAGAGCGTTTTTGGATTGTCTTTTTAATAATTGCCAATGCTGGATTTTCACCTTGTTTAACTATTATTTCTTTGAGTGTTGTTTCATTCGGTTTGAGCTGAAAATTATGATTTATTGCTGTAGCTGAAATAGTCAATTCAATTTCCTCTTTCTTGTATCCTACATATTGACATACGATGATATGCTTGCCATCTGTCAGTTCAAACTGATACTTTCCATCAATATTCGTTGTAGTCCCTTTCGTAGTGCCTTTAATATAAACACTTGCAAAAGGCAATGGCTCACCTTTTGTATCAGTCACTTTTCCTTTGAGCAAGGTGGCATTTACCTGACTTATACATATTGTCATTAATAATAACAAACAACACCATTTCATCATAAGAAATAAATTTTGAACAAAATAGTTCAAAATAAATTAACCTATTCAAAATATTGACAAATGGTTATTCTTATTGATCTCTGGTTGAACTTGATTCAATAATTTAATATCGAAATAGGCGTTTATAAAGTTCGAAAATATCGAATCTCTATTTACTCAAGTACATACTTCTGTCTTTATACAATTGTCTAAAATAAGGGTCACGTAAATCTTTAATAAAACGAATGGCTTCACCTGTCGATTTCATTTCTGGACCAAGTTCTTTACTTACACCAGGAAATTTATCGAAAGAGAAAACAGGTTCTTTAATGGCAAATCCTGTTAGTTTTTTCTCGTAGGTAAAATCACTTAATTTGTTTTCACCCAACATGATTTTAGTGGCAATATTCAAATATGGAATTTGATATGCTTTTGCTATAAATGGTGTCGTTCTTGATGCACGAGGATTTGCTTCTATCACATAAACCGTATTATCTTTAATAGCAAATTGAATATTTATTAAACCTTTTATGTTTAATGCTTTGGCAATTTTCAACGCATAATGTTCCATAGTCGTCACCAACATAGGCGTCAAATTAAAACATGGCAACATAGCATGACTATCACCACTGTGAATTCCTGCTGGCTCAATATGTTCCATCACACCCATTACATGAAGTTGATCTCCATCATATATGGCATCAACCTCCGCTTCTTGACAACGGTCTAAGAAATGGTCAATTAAAATTTTATTGTCTGGAATGTGTTTTAAAATGCTAATAACTGCTTTTTCTAACTCTTCATCATTAATCACAATTTTCATTCGTTGACCACCTATCACATAACTCGGACGAACCAATACCGGATAACCCACTTTGTTGGCTACAGCAATGGCTTCATCTACATTCACAGCTGCTCCATACTCAGGATAAGGTATTTCTAACTCTTTCAACAAATCACTAAAACGTCCTCTATCTTCTGCAATATCCATATTGTCGAAGCTTGTTCCAATGATAGGAATATTTTTTTCATGTAGTTTTTTAGAAATTTTCAAGGCTGTTTGTCCTCCCAATTGTACAATGACACCAGCTGGTTTTTCGTGTTCAATAATTTCATAAATATGTTCCCAATTAACTGGCTCAAAATAAAGTTTATCAGCCATGTCAAAATCAGTACTGACCGTTTCAGGATTACAATTAATCATGATGGCTTCATAACCACATTCTTTAATGGCAAGCAAACCATGTACACAACAATAGTCAAACTCAATGCCTTGTCCAATTCTATTAGGTCCAGAACCTAGTACAATAATTTTCTTTTTGTCGGTAACGATGCTTTCGTTGTGTATTAATTTTGTCATAATATGGAACACTGATTTTAATTTAGAACACGGATTGAATTGATTAAATAGATTTTAGTGATTGATTTTTGGAACATAGTTAAAGAGGATTGGATAGATTAATACTGAAAATCAGTGAAAATCTATAAAATCTTTCTTATCCGTGTTCTAAAATTGTACTTTGCTTTTCAAACGTTGAATAAAAATATGGCGTTACAGCTTCAAACTCACCTGCACAAGTATCTACCATTTTAAACACACGAGTAATGCCTAACGCTTTTCGTTTTTCATACAATGCATCTTCGGTGCCGTCATTCATAATTCTGCAAATTTGCTCATCACCAAATCCGTTCGTTTTTGCAGTCTGCAATAAGTCAGTAGGCAGTGTATCAAATTTATATTTTGCAATTTCTTTTTCAATATCACACAGTTTTTTAATTTCATTTAAAAACCATTTATCAATACCATGACTAGCTTTTGATATCGAATTCACACTCACACCTGCCATTAATGCATCCTTGATTCTAAAAATTCGATCCCATTTTGGTGTTTTTAATGACTCTAAAATATCATCCGTTTTCATTAAACTTTTTCCATAATAACCCAAACCAATAGCATTATTTTCAAGACTTTGACACGCCTTTTGTATAGCTTCAGTAAAGCTTCTACCAATAGCCATCACCTCACCAACCGATTTCATTTGTAAGCCTAATGTATCTTTTGCACCTTTAAATTTATCGAAATTCCATCGAGGAATTTTTACAATAACATAATCCAATGTTGGTTCAAAAAACGCTGATGTATTGCCTGTAATTTGATTGTTCAATTCATCTAAACGATAGCCAATAGCCAATTTAGTAGCCACTTTTGCTATAGGATAGCCAGTAGCTTTACTTGCCAATGCCGACGAACGACTTACACGTGGATTTATTTCAATGGCTATGATTTCTTCAGTTTCTGGGTTTAATGCAAATTGTACATTACAACCTCCTGCGAAATTTCCTAAATCACGCATCATGGTAATAGCAGTATTTCGCATCAATTGAAATGCAGTATCACTTAATGTCATTGCAGGTGCTACTGTAATAGAATCACCCGTGTGAACGCCCATTGGGTCAAAGTTTTCAACTGTACAAATGATACAAACATTATCCGCACTATCTCTCAATAATTCTAATTCAAATTCTTTCCAACCCAACACAGCCTGTTCCACCAACACCTCATGAATTGGACTTGCTTGCAAACCTCTATTCAACGCTTCGTCTAAATCTTCAGGTGCATTTACAAATCCACCACCAGTTCCACCCAACGTAAACGATGGACGAATCACTAAAGGGAATCCCATTTCTTGTGCAAACTCTTTTCCTTCTAAAAACGAATTGGCTGTTTTGGCTTTTGCAACAGTTACACCCAATTTTATCATCCATTGACGAAATTGCTCACGATCTTCGGCTTTATCAATAGCTTTAATATCAACACCTATTAATCGAACATTGTATTGTTCCCAAATGCCTAATTCCTCAGCTTCTTTAGCCAAGTTCAAGGCAGTTTGTCCACCCATAGTAGGCAACACAGCATCAATATCATTTTCTTGTAAAATTTGCTCAATACTTGTAACATTTAAAGGCAACAAATACACTCTATCAGCCATCATAGGGTCGGTCATGATAGTTGCAGGATTTGAATTAATAAGAATAACTTTGATACCTTCTTCACGAAGAGAACGTGCCGCTTGGGTTCCACTATAATCAAACTCACACGCTTGACCAATAACAATAGGACCAGAACCAATAATTAAAACGGACTTAATTGAGTTGTCTTTAGGCATTTTTTTTTTACCTCGCCGAGGCGGGGAGTTAGAAAAACACAGACTTATGACTGCTGAAGTGCAAAAGTAATCATTGAACCACTGATTTAAAAGTATTGTGGAAAAAGAAATAAAGATTCGAATTTTGCACAATCCTCAACATGAATCAAATACATAAGTTAAGTCTTTATTTTATTAACTTTCTAAAATCCAGATGGATTGATATAAAATATCAAGGTGAAGGAAAAACTTATATTTCTTATTTTAAAATTTTGAAATCTGTTTTTTATCGTTCAAATAGTGTTATTCACAGCACTTTTATTCATTATTTTCATACAAATAGCGCTCAAATTTAAAATTATTCAAACTTTCGAGTAATTTACGATGTCTTTTAATCAACTAATATTATTTTACAATGAATAAATTGTTACCTTTTTTTCTAGTTTTAGTGTTTTTTATTAATGTCTCACATGCTCAAAATTTTGAATGGGCGCAGCGAATAGGCAATGTAAGGAGCGATAAAATAACTTCAATCAAAACTGATGGTTTAGGATATATATATATTGCTGGATATTTCAGCACAAGCACACCTATTGGTACAAATGGGTTAATACTAAACTATACTGCTAATACACAAAGCAAGGAAGCATTTATTGCTAAATTAGATAGCACAGGTTATTGTTATTGGGCAAGAAGCGGCGGGCAGGGTTTTGATGACCGAGTATTAGGAATGGATGTCGATAGCCTAGGAAATAGCATTATAGTAGGAACTTATTGGTCGAATAACTTTGTAATGGGTTCTGTTACTATCAATAACGCTGGATTTGGCGGAGCCGACCAATGTCTAGTTGTAAAACACGATCCTAATGGCAACCAACTTTGGGGGACATTTGTTGCTGGTAATGCGGGCGATGATCAGGGTCTAGATGTAGCCACAGACAAATATGGGAACAGTTATATTGTAGGATTTATGACTGGTAATTTATTGCGATGCGGTGGCAATACGGTTACTGCAACAAACACCAACACCTCGAGTCAACAACACAGTTATTGGCTAGCTAAAATAAATAGTACTGGGACTTTTCAATGGGCAAAAACATTTGGCAATCTACCTTACGATACCGCTGTAAACAAATATATTGAACGCGATATTGCCGTTTGTGTAGATGAAGCTGATGGCGTTTATGTAACTGGTGGTTTTGACCATACTTGGCCATTTGGGACTACAACTCTTACCAGTAGTGGCGGGTACGATATTTTTGCACTCAAATACGACTCATCAGGTGCTTTTCATTGGGCTACTCAAGGCGGAAGTTCAAAGGATGATTGGAGTAACGGAATCTGTTCGGATAAAAATGGATATATTTATATAACAGGTGAGCATCGTGATTCCCTCATTATGGATACTATATTGGTAAAAAACTACGATAAAAGAGATGCGTATCTGATTAAAATTGATGCACAAACAGGAAAACCCATTTGGGGCAAACGTGCTGGAAGTGACCTAGGTGGTGAACGAGGCAACGATGTTTGGGCAGACGATAAATGCAATGTATACTTAGTCGGCGATATTAACGAAGGCGCTAAATTTGGAGACAACATTGTTACGCCTTTAAATGGACAGGGTGTTCAAAGTTTTATGGCAAGGATTACACCAGATGGAAAATGGTCGTGGGCAATCACTGCTGGAGGATTGGGCGATGACGACCGTGGTAATGCTGTTACAAAAGGCAAGGGGAATCAAGTATATATGGCAGGTTATTTTAGACAAACTGTTCAATATGGAAATACAACATTGGTTTCTGCTGCTTCAAGCGATGGTGTATTTGCAAGGATATACGACTCAATGTTAAATAAAGGAACTCCATTTATTTTAAACCCGCCTGCAAAAACGGTGTTATGCTTTGGAGATACTGCTCATTTAAAAATACCAAAACATGGTTATTTTCAAATAAATCCAAGCAATGGAATTCAATTCAATGCAGATACTTCGTTGCTAATATTTTCACCTACTACCACCACAACTTATACAATGAGTGGCTATAGCGCAGGTGCTTGTACCGACTATGATACATTGACGTTTACTATCACAGTAGGCATTCAAGGATTTACACTTTCACATCCGACTGATACATCCATATGCAATGGTGAATCAATCGATTATGCATTATTACCACACGATCATTTTGAAATTACACCTTCTACCGGTACGAGTTTAAATGCAAATGAATCTATACTAACCTTTTCTCCTAATACAACTACAACATATACGCTTAGCGGCTATAGCTTGGGTGTATGTCCAAGTTATGATACAATGAAAGTCACTATCGTAATTGCACCCTCTCCAGTCGCTGCATTTGATATTACGCCGAATGTAGCATTGATTCAAAATCCAACATTTACATTGAAGAACAATTCAACAGGCGGTAATTATTATGCATGGTATAAAGGGAGTCAGCTATTTTCTACATTTACAAGCCCTACTGTAACCGAATCAAGTGTTGGTAATTATTGTTACAAACTTGTGGTTGAAACCACAGAAGGATGCAAAGACTCAGTCACACATTGTGGTGATATTATCAACGACGAACGCGTCTTTTTCCCAAATGCATTTTCTCCCAATGACGATTTAATCAATGATGATTTCAAACCAATTATTTCCAACATTGATTTAAGCACACTTAAAAATTATACATTTATGATTGCCAATCGATATGGTGATATTGTATACAAAAGTGATAATCCAAATTTTGGATGGGATGGCACATTTAAAGGTACTCGATGCGAAATGGGCACTTATTACTACTTATGCAAATTTACTTCTGCAAGTGGCAAAGTATATGAGTATAAAGGAGACGTAATTTTAATTTATTAAGTAAAACCTAATCAGTTATATTAAACAAAACAATTCTTGAATAATATTGTTGAATAATATACTTTTGAAATTCGATGATCCGATTTTCCGAATTCAAAAAAACGTTGTTCAAATCCCTGAATCTTCATCATGAAGAGAAAGAGAGTGAAACCTATCATGAAATTGTATGTGGTGCTGAATTTTCAGGCTTTAATCTTTGGATACTAGGATTTGCAATGGTTATTGCTTGTATAGGGCTCAATACCGATTCTGCTTCGGCTGTGATTGGCGCTATGCTTATTTCGCCACTCATGGGACCTATTACCGGATATTCGTTTGCATTAGCGATCAAAGACAGTAAACTAAAAAACATTTCAATTCGAAATTGGATTTGGATGACTGGCATTAGTCTTATTGCATCAACCTTGTTTTTTATTATAAGTCCATTTGACAATGATACACATGCTTTGTTGTCATTTACAAAAGCAAGTATTTTTGATATCTTAATCGCCTTTTTTGGAGGACTGTCTGGCTTCATTGGTATCATGAAAAAAGATGGCATCAAAGTAATGGCTGGTGTAGCAGTTGCAACTGCCTGTATGCCACCATTATGCACTGCTGGATTTGGATTAGCCCATGGTAACTGGTCTGAATTTGTAGGAGGTCTATATTTTTATCTTATCAACTGTTTATTTATTGGCTTAGCTACCTTTATTTTAGCACGATTTACAAACTTTCATTTACACTTTAAACCCCAAGACAAATCAACGAGTAAGCTTGCTACTTGGCTTTGGACATTATTCATTATTGCCATGATTATCCCAGGTGGATATATCGCATGGGAAAAATGGAAAGAAGAAAAAAACCCATTAAATGACAAAATATTGAATGACAAACAACGTATCATTCAATTAGAACAAAAAGTAAATCGATTAGATTCGTTATTCAATCTAAAAAATAATTAATCTAAGCTAGGTCTCAACCATCGTTCCATTTCATCTAAAGGCATTTCTTTACGCTTTGCATAATCTTCGAGTTGATCTTGTTGAATTTTACCTACTCCAAAATATTTACTTTCAGGATGTGCAAAGTACCATCCACAAACTGACGATGCAGGATACATGGCAAGCGACTCGGTGAGTTCAATTCCAATTGCATGTTGAACATCAAGTAATTCAACTAGTTTTATTCGGACTGCTAACGGCGGTTTACCAAACTGAAAAGGAGAAATATTAGAAAAAAAATACTATTGAATTGCTAGTATGCATTAAATTCGTCTTATGGCATGTGCATATTCGATAAAAGATCAAGGGCTTACTAATTCTGAACAGGAAAGGGTATGTTTGAAATAACACAAGGCACTAAAACTAAAAAGCTTAAATACAAAGAGATAGAACAGGTAATAGGGTAGAAAAGGGGACTGTTATGATATACAGTTTAGTATTATATGTTGTTCATGTCATTTTTTTGCATTTCAAATACTTTTCACGCTTTTTCATTTTGAACTGTTTTAATTTATTTTTATATTTGTTTTGAAACCCTACTTTTCAACCTACTTATTTAAATGCTGAACAGCATTAAATTGATTGAAACACATAAATAACACAAAATGAAATTAACTACAAGTTTCATAATTTATCAGCAATTGCACACCTTGTTGGATCAAGCTAAAACGGGTAACCCAAATCAACTATCAAATACTTTGGGCGTTTCTGTAAGTTGCTTATATGCTATGATGAAGCAGTTAAATAATAGTAATATTCCAATAGCTTATTGTAGACAAAAGAATAGTTATATTTATCTGACAGATACAAAAATCGAAACTGGTTTTACAATTATAAATGATCCTAACCAAATAAAAGGTGGGCATTCTTCGAGTATTCATAACGCATTAGATGATATGAATAACAATGAAAAGCATTTACATCTATTTAACAAGACTCCACCTACGTGTAGTGGAAATATTTCAACTTTGGATTTAGAAATGCATTTCGAAAACAAACGGTAAGCACACAGACCGCCTCGTTGTAAGAATGACATAAAGTGCGCCTTGCAGGGTAGCAAGTAAAACAAGTGAAAAAATTATTAAAAAACAAAAATTTATTTTTATGAAATTAGAATCATTAATGTCCTCAAAATTTGAGGCATTTAAAGGGAGTGAGTTGCATGATATATTTAAAATTAATGGAGGTTTAACTATTACTGAACTTAAAAATGGTAAGAAATACGAAGGAGATAAATGGATTAATGGTAGTCATGGTGGGACTCAAAATCACTTAGACGAAGATACTCCAGATCCAGATGATTATGGTGACTTATATTACCCTCGTGAAGATGGATATTGGGGATTAGTTGGATAATTTAAATTATTTTCTTTAAAATGATTGGCAAAGTATTTAATTTATTCTGTTTTTTGTTAGTGTTATGGAGCAAATTAAGTATTTGCCAATCTAATTATCTTATTTATCATAGAAATATAAATCATGCAGAGAATTATTTGATAAAAGGCGAAATTGATAGTGCATTATTTGCCTATCAAACTAATTTTGAACAGTTTCCTTTTATATTTCCCAGAGATGCTTTAATAGCAGCTCAATATGCGTATTACTTTCAGAAGAAAGATAAGACATTATATTTTATTGTCAAAAGTTTTCAACAAGGTGTAACTCCTTATCACCTTTTTCAATTACCAGTTTTAAAATCAATATTTGAAAAAGATTTAAAACTAAGTAATTTTATATTAGATACTTTTATTAAAACAAGACCTCTTTACTTAAAAAAGATAAACAAAGAAGCATTAAAAGTTGTTGTAAATTCTTGGTGGAAAGAACAATTGCACAGACAAATATTTACTGAGCATAGTATTAAACGAAATGGCAAATGTGTATTAGATAGTGTGAATTATTCTGTGATTCAAGAAATAAGAAATGTTCAAAATAAATATGGTTTTCCAGGGCAAAAAATTATTGGAATTATCCATGACACGATATTGCATGAAGTTAAAATAGACACATTTAAATCATTGACATTGAGGTTTGAGCATCTACTTAATAAAGAGAAATATCGATTTCCCAATAATGAAACTCAGGTATTCAATCTGACTAGAAAATTAAATTTTGTATCTAATGATATATTGTGCATTACTTTATATCATAGCCCTTGTGCTTTTTATTTTTTAGGTGGTACAACTATTTTAATAGAAGAAATAAAAAAAGGCAATTTGCATCCTCATGACTTTGCAACTCTTTATGATCTTCAACACCATCCTATGTCATCTACTAAACATATTGACAAATCACAATGGAATGAAATTTGTCCACTAGATTCAACTTTTAAATACGGATTTGAAACTTTTGTACAAATAAAAGATGCAGATACTAATCAAGTAAATAAAAATAGATTAGCAATTGGGATGGCATCTTCTAGCCACTTAGCAAGTCTATATAACTATTCGAGAAAATATGATATAATTGTAAAGTTTGGATATATGGATTGGAAATAGCTTTATTATGTTAATACACACAATTAAATATGACAAATCTACAATTGATGTAGCAGATTGGTTATATTATTTCAAATACAATTTTCAAAAAATTGATGAATACTTAATATTAAATGAACATGGAGTTTCAATTTCAAATAATAATAACGAAATATGCTTTAATGGTAAATTAGTTGATTGCAAAATGTGGTATAGAAGAGGTGATTTGATTTTTAATAAAACAAAACAGTTGTTTACCAACTCTCCTCAATATCAAGCATTTATTGAAATGGATTATAAATTTATCAAACAAACATATAATGATATCATACCTTATTTATTAAATCGTCCAAATCAAAACAACATTAATAAATTACTAATTTACAACATTGCAAAATCTTTGAAAATTGTTTTTCCAAAAAGTTTTATAACTTCTAATATAGAAAACTTAAGATGTTTGAATAGTGAAGATAATGTATTAATAGCTAAAACTATCTCTTGGCCAAGTGTTAAAGTTGAATATTTTAATAGAAAAATATCTCTTGGGGGAGGTAATGTTATTATTGATCTTAATATTTTTAATTCTAAATTAAAGTTTTATCCTTCTCTTTTCCAACAATACATTCCTAAGAAATATGAAATCCGTTCATTTTACTTGAAAGGGCAGTTCAGAAGTATGGCTATATTTAGTCAACAAAATGAAAAAACAAGAACCGATTTTCGGAATTATGATTACGAACGTCCTAATAGAACTGTGCCTTATAATCTACCCAAATCGTTGGAGAATAAACTTCACAAGCTTATGCTTAAACTTGATATCAATTGTGGTAGTATGGATATCATAGTCACACCCGATGATCAATACTATTTCCTAGAGGTAAATCCCATAGGGCAATTTCAATGGCTCAGCAAAGGTTGCAATTATTTTATAGAACGAATGATAGCAAAGAATTTGAGTGGAGATGAAACATGGTCGAATTGAAATAATAATTACTTTATATGATAGATGAAAAAGAAAAAATTAAACAAGAACTGCAACAGTTAATAAAGGATAATCCTGAGTCGTTTCCATTAATTGCACAATATTGGGATATACATGTAGAAGATGCAAATAATCCTGAACCTAATTATCTAGAATTTGGAAAGTATAACTCAAAACTCTTGAATTCGTATCCATTTTACAAACCATATTCTAAACTTATAGACCTTTCAAAATTAGATTAATGGATTTTAAACCTACAGAAACACCCTACCTATGCTTATTTTCTAATTGCATTGCTGTACATGGAATTGAAAGAAGTATTATTTGCGATTTGCAACGTAATTTATACATTCCAGTACCTCACAGCTTAACAGCCTTATTTGAGGCTGATGGATTGTTACATACAGAAAAGATAAGAAATAAATTGAATGCTGAAAGTCAACAAGTTTTTGAAGAATATATTGACTTACTTGAGAAGCAAGAATTTGTATTTCATTGTCACAAAAAAGAAGCCAAGCATTTTCCGCCATTGTCTATGGAATGGGATTTTCCAAGTCAGACAAGTAATATGATTATAGATGTAGATGAGAATTCCACACATGACTTTGCCAAAATCCTAAATGTTGCAATGGATGAAGTGAATTGTAGGTATTTGCAAATTAGATCATTTTGCAATAAGTCCTTATCATATTGGGATGAAATAATTCAAATCATTATGAAGAATGAGATTAAAGCTATAGAT
>JBIIJQ010000093.1:0-9750 GCA_044233655.1 Chitinophagaceae bacterium
AGAAGGCACGTATAGCAAGTGTGTATTTAAATCGATATAAAATTGGAATGAAATTGGGTGCCGATCCTACTGTGAAATTTGCAGTAGGCGATTTCGCATTGCGTAGAATATTAAATATACATACTCAAATGCCATCACCTTATAATACTTATTATGTGGCAGGATTGCCTCCAGGGCCTATTTGTACACCATCCACTAAAAGTATTGAAGCTGTATTGAATCCTGAGTCGACAAATTATTTGTTCTTTTGTGCCAAAGAGGATTTCAGTGGGCATCATAATTTTGCATCGAACTATGTCGAACACTTAAGCAATGCAAGAAAATACCAACAAGCTTTAGATAATCGTGGAATCAAATAGAAGTCGTTAGACTATTTGGGAAATCATATTTATCTTCGTTTTTATAATAATGACCAGACTCGAATACTATATTCTTAGATCAAAGCCTGTACAAGCCATTATTCATTGGCTGAAACAAATTGTATTACCAGGATTTGAAGGTGTTTCATTATTTGATTCGCTCAATTTTTTTAGTCGACAAATTTTTTCAAATAAATTCTATAGTAAAGCGAGTGCAATTTCTTTTTCCTTTATCATGGCCTTGCCTCCCTTGATGTTGTTTTTGTTTACATTAATTCCTTATTTACCTCTTCCCGAGGATAAAATTATATCTGTAATCAATCAAATGTTAGTGCTTGTATCTCCAAATGAGCAAATGCAAAAAAGCGTGACTGATATGATTTATAATTTTATTCATCATAAGCAAAATGTGCTCTTGTCATTTTCTGTTTTATTGACATTGTATTATTCCTCTAATGGCATGATGGGGCTTATGAATACGTTTGAAAAAAGAGATCCTGGCTTTCGACAACGACATTGGGTAAGACAGCGAGGTATTGCCATAGCCCTGACCTTGATGTTGATAGTAGCTTGTATTCTAGCCCCTACATTTTTGATTTTCCAATATTGGTTGGCTTCGAGTCTACATCTTGAATTTTTAAAAAGCAATTTAGTAGTGAATATTATTGTCTATTTACTCATTATTGCAATCTGTTTGCTTACTGTTGCATTTACTTATAAATATGGAACTGCTACAGTTTCTAAGATGCGTTTATTTAGTCCTGGAGCCATTATTGCCACATTTCTTATCATAGTATTGACCTTGTTATTTTTTTATGTTGTCAATAACTTAGTCAATTATGATAAAATATACGGATCAATTGGGACCTTGATTTTCTTTCTAGTATGGATCAATTTTGTAGCACAAATATTGCTTATTGGGTTTGAACTGAATGCTAGCATTATTGTGCATCGTAAGCATAACACTAAAATTAAGGGGCTGTCTTAAGATGAAATACACGTATTATGCTACAATATTAGCGACCATTTTTTTATTTTCATGTGGTAACAATCTCTCACCAACGTATTCTCACGATATTGCTCCTTTGATTTATAGAAGTTGTTCTCCTTGCCATCGACCCAATCAAGTAGGGCATTTCAATCTATTGACGTATGAAGATGTACGATTGAATGCGAATAAAATTTTATATACTGTTACTAACAAATTAATGCCACCTTGGCCTGCAGATCCTCATTACACTGAGTTTATCGGTCAAAACATATTGAGTGATCAAGAGATTAATACAATTGAAAAATGGGTTGCATTAAACTGTCCTGTTGGTGATAGTTTACATATCCCACCAATACCTGATTTTCCATTGCGTTCCTTTATAGGAATTCCTGACTTGTCTATTCCAGTCAAACCAATTGCTTTAAAAGGAAATTCAATGGATCAATTTTTGTTGATTAAAGTGCCTTTTGAATTGCCAACAGATACGTTTCTTCGTGCAGTTGAATTTGCACCAGGTAATACCAAGGTTGTACATCATGTGAATGGAGATATGGTACGATTTGAATACGATAAAAAGAAAAATGTATTTGATGGTGAGCTAGTAAGTAATATGAAGCTCGATAGTACAATTGGGTTAGCTTATCAGAAAATTGGGATACTTCATGACGATGGAACTTATCCTACGTTGGTAAAATCAATTGTAAATTATTTGCCAGGAGTCATTGCACAACAATATCCCAATGGGATAGGTGGATGGAAAGTGAATCGTAAAAATGCTTTCTTATTAGCCGATTTGCATTATGGACCATCAGACATTGATACATGGGATAGTTCATATATCAATATTTTTTTTGCAAAAGAAAAAACAAAACGGCCTTTACAAGAATTTCAAATGGGCACACTCGGAGTGTCACCTATAGTACCTCCATTGGTCATTCCGCCAGGTAAAGTAAGTACCTATCGTACCGAATTATTTATTCCCAAAGCTATTTCGTTGGTTACGATTAATCCTCACATGCATCTATTAGGCAAACGATTTTTAGCTTATGCACTTACACCCGAAAAAGACACTATTCGATTAATACATATTCCTAGATGGAATTTTAATTGGCAATACTTTTATACATTTAAAAAAATGGTGAAAATACCTGCAGGAAGTACAATCTGTGTAGAAGGTGTATTTGATAATACGATTGAAAACCCATTGAATCCATTCAACCCTCCTCAAACTGTTCGTGATAATAATGGAAGTATGAAAACCACCGATGAAATGTTTCAGTTTATTGTCAACTATTTGCCTTATGAAGAAGGTGATGAGAAAATTTCTCTTGAGGTGAAAAAATAAATATCGTTTTGATTGATATAGAAATTTGTATGAGATGTTATTAAGAGCATGATTTTAGTTAAAACAAAAATCCTCTGCATTGCAGAGGATTTGAATATGATGATCGAATAAAGAAATTATTTCTTCTTTACAACACGTTTTTTAGGAGCTTTTGCTTTTACTTTAACTACTTCTACAGGGTTAGCCAATGCATTTATTTTTTTTGCCATTGCAGATTTAAGGTTAGCAGCTTTGTTTTTGTGTATTACATTGCGTTTTGCCAATTTATCCAACATAGCAATTACAGTTGGTAATTTTTCTGTAGCAGTTGCTAAATCATCCAATGCAGATAAGTCACGCATAGCGTTACGGGTAGTTTTACCATGATAACGATTACGTTCTCTACGTTTGTTTGCTTGACGGGTATCTTTTTTGGTCGCTTTGTGATTAGCCATGATTTATTTTTGAGGTTGCAAATATAGAGCTATTTTCTAGAAATGCTAAAAAAAAATTACAAAATTATCTGAGTTTTGTAAAAGAAATGGTAATTGTAGGCTGAATCTCATTGTTTTATAGCTATAGAGGGGTGTATGACTATACCTTTTGAACAATTTATTTATAATTTATTATGAATAAATAGCTAAATACATTTGATTATGTTTTATTTTAGCACGATTTCAAAAAAATGGAATGAGAAGCATTAAAATTCTCATTTTCAGTATAAAAACAGCCAATAATGATGAAGGACTTTTCGTTTATTACCAATTCGCACCCAGGATATATTGAAGAATTATACAAAGGATTTGTAAGTAACCCTGATAGTGTAGACCCCGATTTGAAAAAATTTTTTGAAGGGTTTGACTTTGCTATTTCACATGCAGGCGGTTCAGTAGCAAGTGCGGCACCATCCAATGGTACTTCCAATACTCCATTACCAATTGTTGACAGTAGTCAAGTGAATATGCAAAAAGAATTTGGAGTATATCAATTAGTAAGGGCTTATCGTAAGCGGGGTCATTTATTAAGTACGACGAATCCTATTAAAAAACGAAAAGACCGACATGCTCACCTTGAACTAGAGCATTTTGGATTGTCTGAAGCAGATTTGAATACAGACTTCCAGGTAGGAAAGTATTTTAAAATGGGAGTTACTAAGTTGGGTGATATTGTAGATTATCTCAAACGTGTCTATACAGGCAATGTGGGGATTGAATATACATATATCAACAATGAAGAAATTTGTAGTTGGGTAGGGATGGAGTTCGAGAAAGTGATGAATGCAACCCTTCCGCTTGAAAAGAAAAAGCGAATCCTTGAAACCTTGAATAAAGGAGTGATATTTGAAAAGTTCTTACATACTAAATTTATAGGTCAAAAAAGATTTTCTCTTGAAGGTGGTGAAAGTACCATTGCAGCCTTAGATGCTATCATTACGGAGGCTGCTGAAAACAATGTACAAGAAGTGGTCATGGGTATGGCACATCGTGGTCGATTAAATATATTGGCCAATATATTACAAAAAACATATGAGCAGATTTTTACCGAATTTGAAGGGAATGCACCTACAGATTCAACCATGGGAAGTGGTGATGTGAAATATCATTTAGGATTTAAAAGTGACGTGAATACCCTTTACAATAAAAAAATAAATCTTCAATTAACGCCCAATCCATCTCATCTTGAAGCTGTGGATCCAGTCGTAGAAGGTTTTGCACGTGCAAAAGCAGATGCGTTATACAATAGTGATTTCGATAAAATACTTCCTATTTTGATTCATGGAGATGCTTCTGTCGCAGGACAAGGTATTGTTTACGAAGTTTTGCAAATGAGTGATTTACGTGGCTATTATACCGGGGGAACTATCCATTTTGTAATCAATAATCAAATAGGATTCACCACCAATTTTGATGATGCTCGAAGTGCAGATTATTGTACAAGTGTAGCAAGTATGGTACAAGCGCCGGTATTTCACGTTAATGGTGATGATCCTGAGGCTGTGGTAAAAGTTGCTGAGTTAGCATTGCGTTTCCGTCAAAAATTTAATCGGGATGTATTCATTGATATGGTATGTTATCGAAAGCATGGTCATAATGAAGGCGATGATCCAAAATTTACCCAACCAGAATTGTATGCCTTGATAGATAAGCATGCTAATCCAAGAGAAATTTATAGTAAAAAATTGATAGAGAGTGGAGATGTTGATGGAGCATTGGCTACCGAAATGGAGAAAATGTTTTGGAAAGATTTACAGGATCGATTGGATGAAGTAAAACAAAAACCATTGCCATACACTCGCCAAGAACCTGAGTTGGCATGGGCTGCATTGCGAAGAGCTGAGGAAAAAGATTTTCTACAATCACCTCAAACAGCTATTAGCAAAGAGAACTTAGATTTAGTATTTCAATCCTTGATGAAAATCCCCGATGGATTTACCCCTTTGAAAAAAGTACAAAAGCTTTTAGATGAAAAAATAAAATTATACAACGAAAGTGGTGTGCTCGATTGGGCTACTGGTGAATTGATGGCTTATGGAAGTCTTTTGCATGAAGGCAAGGATGTACGTATGAGTGGACAAGATGTAGAACGAGGTACATTCTCACACAGACATGCGGTGATTTACGACGAAACGAATAATAACCGTCATGATCGATTAAGTAAATTAAGTGATAGTCAAGGTAAATTTAGAATTTACAATTCATTATTGAGTGAATATGCTGTACTTGGATTTGAGTATGGTTATGCCATGGCTAATCCGAATACGCTCGTAATATGGGAAGCACAGTTTGGTGATTTCTGTAATGGTGCACAAACCATTATAGATCAATTTATTTCTGGAGGTGAAACCAAATGGGGTAAAATGAATGGCATGGTAATGCTGTTGCCTCATGGTTATGAAGGACAAGGGCCAGAGCATTCAAGTGCACGTATGGAACGGTTCTTACAAATGGCGGCTGAGAATAATATGTATATTACCAATTGTACTACTGCTGCCAATTTATTCCATGCCCTTCGTAGACAATTGGTATTGGAATATCGTAAGCCAATGATTAATTTTTCGCCAAAAGCAAACCTTCGTCTTTCAAAAGCATATAGTAAAATTGAAGAATTTACTACTGGAGGATTTAAAGAAGTGATTGATGACGAGTTAGTAGAAAATGGAGGAATTGTAAAACGAGTTTTACTATGTACTGGGAAAATTTATTATGATCTATTAGATTATAAAGTTACTAATAATAGAAATGATGTAGCCATCATTCGTATGGAACAAATTCATCCATTGCCAATGAATCAGTTAATGGCTTTAGCACAAACGAAATATAGAGGAGCTCAATGGGTATGGGTGCAAGAAGAACCTCGTAATATGGGTGCTGCTTCTTTTATTAAAATGAATATTGATGATAATCAATTGAAATTGGGCTATTTAACTCGATCGGCGAGTGCATCTACAGCAACAGGCTATGCAAAGAAACATGCCGAAGAACAAAAGATGCTGGTTGAAGGTGCATTTAAAATGTAATTCAGTTATATACTATAATAATCAAAAAAGACCATTCGTGAGAATGGTCTTTTTTGATTTTGTTAAGCCGTTTTTGTATCGTCTTTTTTAGAATTGAACAAGTCGTTCATGAGATTTTCGGTATTGGCAAGATGGTCTTTCATGACTTCTTCACCTTTCGTTTTTAATTCGTCAAAATAATCTTTCAATTTGTTGATGCCTTCTTCAGCTTCATTTTTTACAGTGTCTGCTTTTGCTTTCAGGTCTGACATCATTTTTTCTTTTTCTTCGTCGCTCATTGAATTGTATTTCATGATGGCAGCGCCTGCTGCTGCTCCGAGTAAGAATGTGGCTAGATGTTTTGGATTTACCATGTGTATGTGATTTAGAATGCAAAGTTACGTGGATATCGATAGATTGAAATTAAAGAGAAATGTTAAAATCATAATTAATATTAAAATAAATTTGGAGATTACGTTTTGTAACGTAATTTTACGTTTAATAACGTATGAAAACAACATTACCTATACTAACGAAAGCTGAAGAGGATATTATGCAAATCATTTGGAATCTGGATGAATGTCTGGTTAAAGATATTATACAAGAGGTAGGGCAGCCTGATATACCTCATAGTACTATTTCTTCAGTCGTACGAATTCTTGAGAAAAAAGGATTTTTA
This sequence comes from Chitinophagaceae bacterium, assembly GCA_044233655.1. GTDB lineage: Bacteria > Bacteroidota > Bacteroidia > Chitinophagales > Chitinophagaceae > OLB11. The sequence continues at coordinate 6,850 of JBIIJQ010000093.1, forward strand.
ACACATAAGGCCTATGGTAAAACCCATGTATATCGTCCTATCATTTCGAAGGAAGTGTATGCACAACAAAATGTAAGCGGTTTAATTAAAAAGTATTTTTCAAATTCGCCTAAACAACTTGTTAGTTTTTTAGTAGAACAACATGATTTGGATTTGGAGGAACTCAATAAATTGCTTTTATCATTAGCAAAAACCAAAAAAGAATTAAAATCATAAGACAAGTTTTTTTACAACCTATCTTGAAAATTATAAAATAATTCAATTTAAAAAAATAAGAATATGCTACAGTACATCATTTATTCAAGTTTAATTTGGTTAGTATCATTGGTAATGTACGAGTGGCTTTTTAAGAAAGAAAGTTTTCATCAATTTAATAGAATATACCTGCTTTTTAGTCTTAGTGCAGGATTGATAATTCCATTGATTAATTATAGCAAACTTGTATCAAACAGTCAGCAGATAATCTTAAAGCCTGTCACACAGGTATATAGGCTGAAGGAGTCGCTAGTCGTTAATCCAACACATGCATTACCAATATCAACATCCTCTTTCGTCTTTAATGTAGAACAATTTTTCTGGATAATTTATATAATTGGTATATTGATTGGTTGTGTATTATTGATTAAAGAAATTATTTATCTAATTAGACTTTTTCAGAGTGGGCATAAAACGAATGAACAAGATTGTATCATTGTACAAACAGGTAAATCGCATGCCGCTTTTTCTATCTTCAACATACTTTTTATAAATCAAAAAGATGAGTATACAAAAGCTCAGTGGGAATTTTTAATCGCACATGAAAAAGAGCATCATCGACAATTGCATATCATTGATAATTTATTATTAATCATACTTCGAATCTTTGGTTGGTTTAACCCATTGACACATATTTACTTCAATAAGCTTAGGATTGTTCACGAGTTTCAGGCAGATGAAGCAGCTGCAAGTGATAAAGCGGAATATGGTTTATTTCTTATTGAACAAGGTCTATTGCAAGGAGCACCTATTCTTACCCATTCATTTAATTATTCACCCATTAAAAACAGAATTGCTATGTTAGTCAAATCAAAAAGTAAACGAAATCAATTATTTAAGTACATGAGTATTGTTCCTTTATTTCTTTTATTCATTGTGTGTTGTACACAATCTTCCTATTCAGGAAATATTAGTAAAAAGGAATCGTCCGTTATGTTTAAAGGAAATAATGTTGAGTTTGAAGAATTTAAAATTGTTCCATATGCTTATTTGGAAACCTATATGCAACAAAAGAAAATGTTTATGAATGTTAAATTAGAGGATTCAATTCTAATTAAAAATTTAACTACAGGACTAGCTGAGATGCATATGGTTGAAAAGCATCGAATGCCTTCCAAACTGAATGGAAGTCCAATTTTAGGAAATGAAAATACAGTAGTACAACATAGTAATTTTGAAAGTGATTATACGGTTCCAGTTTTTATTGGTGGAGATAAAGATTTGACTTCAATGTTGTTTTCTTCAACGAAAAACGAATTAAATTCATTGGATGATGGAGAGTATTATTTTCGATTAAATAATATGGTTGTAGATATAAAAGGGAACATTGCTTATTACGAAGATTTAGGCATAGAGAGTTATACACCACCAGGTGAAGAAGCGCCATCGAACTCAACAGAATTATTAAAATCTATTGAAAATAATATGGCTTTAGTTTTGAATAAAAGTGGGCTATTTAAACCTGCAATTAAAGCTGACAAACCAGTAAATGTTCGGAATTATCTTATTAACTATATTCTGAAAGTTAAAAACCATAAAGCACAATTACTTGCTGGCGGTGGATGCTAGACAAGATAATTTTTATTCAATCTATTATCGATTAAGAAAAATACGGTTGAATTTATCTTTTGCTAAATAAATTGCCACAGTATTTAATATTATTAATACAATTCCAATACCAGGATTTTCGGCATTTTAAGAAAAAATATACGTTCTACGAAGCAAGGAGGCTTCGTAGAACTAGTTTGGTATACCAACAAAGTGTATACGTTACGGTATAACTTCCAGGTTGAAATTATACCATTTAAATGCTTCTACTAACAAATTGCATTGTTCAATAGCTTACGAAGATGGATTCGCAATTTTGCTCCACTTAATTGTATGTATAGTTTTTTCTTCACAATTGTAAATACAACTCTTTATCTCAACTGTTTTAGCAGATGGTGTTAATATAAACTTGAGCTAGAGGGACGGTTCGAAGAATTGGGTTAAAATTGCTAAAACTTGCCTGTGGCAAACATACAACTGAATGCGCTTCGAAACGAGGACGGTTCTGAGAACTCGACATGATGTGTTGGCATAGCTAACTAAGAACATAGACCTCACGAAGCCACAGGCTTCGGAGAGATGGGGTAGATACACGATTTATTAAATTATAAATACTAAGTATAGTTGAATATAATAGGCAAAGCCTTTTGATAACATAGGTACTACGAAGGAAATATCCTTCGTAGAGAGGTTAGCGTGTCATACATTTTCTATTATTCTAATTTCCTCTTCTGTTAAATCATACAACTTGTAAACAAGATTATCTATTTGTCTGTCGAGAGTTGTACATTTTTTTTCGTAGTAATCTATATCTTTTTCTAAAGTAAGGGTTTGTTGTTTTTGTTTGGCTTCTAGCATTTGCTCTACTAATATAACTAAATGGTCGTGATGTTTTTTGTCATCGGTTTTGAATATTGGAAATTTAATCAGTGGTTCTTTATCAATTTGTAACATTCTACCATTCAACTTCCCTTTATTTGCAAACCAAAAATTTGAAATATTCGAATTTAACAATGCAGTTAAATAGTATAAATTTATCCTGTCTGTTTTAATAATATTTAATGCTCTAGAAGCGTAATATTCATTTTCGGTTACATA
>JBIIJQ010000027.1:0-33888 GCA_044233655.1 Chitinophagaceae bacterium
TAAAGTTGTTTGTTTTATAAAATGTCGTCTATCCATATGTTAAGATTGTTGACTATAATGATTGTCCTTTTAGGGTTTCTGTTAACGTCAGTCTCACACTTGAGGCGTGACAAGTAAGAAAAAACTCAATCGACTGCGTCAATCGAAGATAGATAAAACCAATCGAAAAGCAGGAGCAATGTATTAATTTTTACCTACCATGAAACATCAACAAGGTATTTCAATAGAACAAATGATAATGTTCTGTTTAGAGTGAATAATAGACTAGTTCATGAAGCCAACACTAACGCCTAGGCCTTATATCTAACAGTAGAGAGGCCAAACCTCAAATACCAAATTAATTAAACTCAGTAATCTCATGAGGGCTTACTCAGAATAGCAAAGCATTATTATTGCGTCTGTGAAGTCTTAATTTGAAGAACTTAGAACTACTTTGAGTTTCTAAAATCTGAAAGAGCAACTATAAATTTATTAAACAATTCAATAAGTTGTTGATTGTTAATACCTTGATTAATATTATTAGTAAAGTTGCCGCCATTTTGATTATAAAAGTTATTATGATAATTAGAATGGGTTGTCTCATAATTAATTATGTACTCAATCGGCACTTGAAATATAGAAGAAATTTTTTCTAATTTTGAAAATGATATGTCTGAAACATTGTTTTTCAATGTTACTATAAGCTCTTACTGTCATATCTAATTTATCTGCAATATATTTGGCAGTAAGATTTAATTCTTTAGTTCGAATGTTTTTTATTTTATCACCTAGCTTCATATAGATAACCTTTTTACTTCCTGTAAATGTAATAAAACTTCATATAATAGAAGTTAAAAGTATAATTGTTTATGTTGTATCAATATATTTTTAGTATTGTTAACATTAAAATACTTACTAAAATGAAAAATTTAAAAAATTTGCTACTTGTTTTCACTGTTTTATTAGTAGTTCAAAGTTGTAAAAAAACAGATTATACTGAATCTCAAAATGATTTAAAAAATGAAAGCAAAAAAACACTTATAGCTTTTAATTCTTTAAATAATTTTGATGCGATATCGGCTTATCAGTCTTTAACTGATGATGAAATTAGGAATTTTTGGATTGAACATGTCAATACGTTTATCAATTCAAGGACATTAAGCACAGAACAAGCTAGTTCTATAAATACATTGTTGACTTATTTGCAAAACGCTGATTTTAATGATGTAAACTATAAAACTAATTTTCTATCTGTTTGGCTGCCAAATGCTTTATCTGTTTTTAGCGAAGAGGATGTATTTATATTAGCATTTTCCATTTTCGATACTGTTCAAGATGATTATATAGACAAGTTTCAAGTAAACGCACCAGGCAGTGGCGGTGGTGGTGGTATTGGTGGAGGTAAACCTCCTAAAAAATCTTGTCAATGTGAAGTTGGTAGCAACTTTTGGGCTTGTGCACTAAATCCAACACAATGTGTGCAACAAGAATGTATGGCAAGTAGTAAGGGATGTGGCTTTTTGTTGTTAAGTACCTGTGACGGAAGATGTGACATTACTAAAAATTAATCATTTAACACAAATATTGTTCTCTTAAAAGGTGTGATCATATAGATTGCACCTTTTTAATAAACATAAAATGATCAAGAAATATAGTATTATAGTAGTCAAATTTACTTTCATAGGATTTTTTTTATTTATTAGTAATTATATATCTAATCTATGGGTAAATGATTATCGTTTTAATATTCTTTCGTTCACATTGCTATATTTAGTATTTGCCAAATCATATAGCTTAATCTTAAACTTATTGGAATGCAGGCAAGTTATATTTGATCTTGCCCTTTTCTATCTCGCATTATTTACAACATGTATTACAGCTTTAGCAAATGACTGGAATTTGTTTTTTCCTGAGTTTTTCCCATTTGTTTTTATTTTATGTAGCATTTCTATTTGGATTTCATTTTTCAGTAAGAAAAATTATATATATATAATTACATTGTTAGTTTTAACAAGCTACATAGCTGGCCAATATATTGTACTCCCGTACTTTTATAATAAATATAGTGATTTATCTATACATAAACAGAAATCTAATTTAAAGGAACTACAGGTTCTTGATTTAAATAATAATAATGTAACATTCAAGTTAGATAACTATAAACTCACTATTTTAACCTTTGGATTTATTGATTGTTTACCATGTAGAAAGTATGACGAAACATTAATTGAAGACATTATAACTCCCAATAAAATGGATTCGAACATTTTAATATTAAAAATAAATCCATTTGATGAACCTAATAGAATTAAAGTGAGCTATGATTCACTCTTGATTAATTATATCTATAGAGAAGAAAATGAGAAACTTACTAAACTTTTTCAAATTGAAGGTTACCCAGTAATAATATTATTAAATAGTAAAGGGCAAATTCTAAAACGCTTTGATGGGTACAAACCTGAGTTTAAAATAAATTATCTTAAAGAAGTCAATGAAATTATAAAACAAGAAACATTATGAAATTTTATTTATTAATAATTTTTGCATTCCTTTTATCGTGTAGTGAAAAAGATCATAATTTATCCTCTCCTCAAACCATTGAGTTAGGTAAAGTAAAATCAGGTGATACTGTTCATTTTAATGTTCCTATTTATAATCATTCCAAAACTAAAGATATTAAAATTAAAAAAATATCCTCAGAATGTTCTTGTACCATAATTTATAATCAATTGCAACTTGTTAAAAAGGAAGATAGCACAATTTTACATGGAGTGTTTTTGGCTAGCAAAACCGAATTAGGGGCAAAAACAAACAAACTTGTTATAAATTCAACCTCTGATAATACATTTAATGTTATTGAGATTAAAGCATTTATAGAAAATTAGATAAATGACATTACTGTTCAGATTACATAGTATTAAAGTGCTTTAACTTTAACATCCATATCTAAAAATAAGCTAACCCCTTCCCCTAACTATTTGTATTTCAATAAATTAGCGCAAACCCTTGCAAACGCTCACTTTTTTTAGCTTTTTTTTAACTCATTTGAATTGTAACTGAATTAAGGGATTTAATATTTTCGAATCTAACATAAAAAAGTTATAAATATGCCTTACACAAATTTATCGGCCTCATTAGCGCCGGCACAAGCAACAGCTATCGCCACTGCCATAGCTACTATCAAAACCAATTTGCCTTTCCTCATCAACCTGACGCCCGACGAGCGCCAGTCCTTTAGCAAAATGGGCGACGATGGTTTTGTTTACGTCACCAAAGCTTTAGAACATGCCGCTAACAATGCGAGCATCATTCCACCTGCTATATCGGTAGCAGAAGGCAAAAAGGATTTGGACCTTGCCAATGCCTTACGTCCTATTTTGCAACAACTTACTTCTTTGGTAGAATCTGTAGATGATACCATGATGGCTGCTGGCGTAGAAGCCAAAGACTTTGCAGACAATTTTTACAACATTGTAAAAGTAATGGCTACCACCAACACACCAGGTATGAATGCCATAGCCGAAGACCTTGCTGGATTCTATGAGAAAGCGAGCAATACCGAAACACCACCAACACCTTAATAAACGATGTTTGTAATCATGGTGTCAGATTAATTTAGTAGTTATAGTTTCGCCAGGCCCCTCTTCGGAGGGGCTTTTTTTATGCTCATATGTTGCCTTAGCTGTGTGTTTATTCCACTACTTCATCGTTAGTAGGCGAAGGCTTGGGCGTACGAGCTTTGTAGGGTTTGCTAAGTTTACTTTTAAGATCTTCTACCATGCTAGTAGTACCGGGCAGATTGCTATTGGCTGCTACTTGGGCAAATTTGAGAAAGTCCAACGCCGACTTTTGCGCTTCGGTACGCAGGGCAAATAGTGTATCGTTCAAGGCCTCTTGTAACATAGCCACTTGCTGTGCGATGGGTGTTAGCCTGTCGTACAATTCTATATCGGCTTGCCAACCTGTAAGCGAAAAACTCGGTGGCAACAATTCAGGCCGTTGCTGTGCATAATCATAGGCAGCCTTCAAAAATGCATAATTGTGCTGACCGTACTTACCACGGTTTTTCTCCTTGGGTGTGAGGTTGATTAAAAAGGGAAGCAAAGCACGCATATCCTCTATTCGTTGTATCAAATCGGCTTGTTCTGCTTGGCTCAGGTTGGCTTCAAGATTATTGTAGGGCATAATCGTAACTATTTTATACAAAATTATGCTTATTTGCTAAAATTATATGCCTATATACTAAAACATTTTGCTAAATTACTAAAATCATATTCTTAAGAACTAAATTCATATTCTTAAGAACTAAAATAATATGCTTATTAACTAAAATGATATTCCTAAATACTAAAATAATTTGCTTAAATACTATAATAGTATACCTAAACACTAAAATAATATGCCTATATACTAAAATAATTTGCCTAAAAAGGCACAATTATTAAGATATTAGGAATAAATATATATGAAAAGGTTATATGGCTTTCAGTTTGTAACTACAAGCTATAGAATAAGATTATAAAGAAAAACACGCTTCATAAAAGCGAAAATAAGTGGTATGTAAATTCGAAGAAATTGGTTTAGGATTACAAAACCAGAACAGATGACCATTTTAATATTTGGATTCTGGTTGACATTTCAATATTATTATATACTTTTGTCAACTAAACTAAACTCATATGAAACAAATAATCTCGCAAAAAATAAAAAATGCTAGAGCTCTGAAAGGGCTTTCTCAACAGGAATTAGCTGATATGATTGGTGTTTCTAAACAAATGATTAGTAAATATGAAAAGGGTGAATCTATTCCTACAAGTTCTAATCTTTTGAGATTAGGAAAGTCATTAAAAGTAAAAATTGATTATTTTTTCAAACCAAGTAAAATAGAGTTAGGTGTATTAAATTTCAGAAAGAAAAGCTCATTTTCAATTAAAAAACAAGAATCGTTAGAGCAGTTAATAAAATTAAAACTTGAAAATTATCTTGAAATCGAAGATCTACTACAAATAGATTATTCATTTAAAAACTCAATAGGAAATGAGAAAGTTAATTCGATAAAAGATATTGAAAAATTAGTTTTGTCATTAAGAAATGAATGGGAAATAGGTCTTGATCCAATTCACAATATCATTCAACTTTTAGAAGACAATGAAATAAAAGTGGTTGAATTATTTGATGTAGAAGATAGTTTTGATGGTTTAGCAACTTTTGTAAATGATAAGTTTCCTGTAATTGTTGTAAATGGAAATTTCCCAGTTGAAAGAAAACGTTTTACTTTATTACACGAATTAGGTCATTTGCTACTTAATCTTCCAAAATGTAATTTAAAAGATGAAGAAAACTATTGTAATAAATTTGCTTCTGAGTTTCTTTTCCCTAAAAAACTTGTTCTAAAAGAATTTGGTGTAAAACGAGATTTAATTTCATTAAATGAGTTGGTTGAAGTGCAAAAAAAATATGGAATGAGCATTCAGGCAATTGTATATCGATTAGTAGATGCAGGAATTTTTACTGAAAACCGAAAAACTGATTTTTATAAAAAAATTAGTTTTAATCCTAGTTTGAAAAGAGAAGTGAATTTGCCAAGATTTCAGACTCCAGAAAAGTCAAATAGATTTGAACAATTAGTTTATAGGGCATTATCTCAAGAAATAATTTCGATTAGCAAGGCATCATCGTTATTAAACCAAAATATAAATTTATTAACTGAGAATTCATTATTATAAATTATTTGATGAGAATAATAATAAACGACGCAAACATTTTAATTGATTTAGTTCATTTGGATTTGATGAAGGAATTTATCCAATTGGAATTAGAATTAAAAACAACCGACTTTGTTTTTGAAGAACTTAATGATGACCAAAAAGTTATAATTGAAGCTTATATTAATTCTGAAAATATAGAATTAATAACAACCGAAGAGGAAGAAGATTTTGAAAGTATTACAACTATTTTAGAAAATAGTTCTGGTTTAAGTTTTGAAGATTGTTCAGTTTGGCATTATGCAAATAAACTCAATGGAATATTACTTTCTGGTGATGGGAAGTTGAGGAAACAAGCATTGGCTAATGGAATTTCGGTAAAAGGAATTTTATATATTTTTGACCAATTACTCCTAAATGGTTTAATTTCTTTTGAATATGCTATTGAAAAAAATAGAACAACTTTATGAAATAAATTCAAGATTACCTATTAACGCAAAGAATGAACGGATTATTTGTTGGTCCTTGCAAAAACATGTCATCTAACAATAGTCTATCATCTAAGGATATTTCAAATCAATTTATTTTTAATACACCGCTAGTGTCAATAAGTTTATACTTTTCAATTATGTCAGTGGCTAATTTAGAAACATATCCACCTAATGTAAGTTCTGTAATCTTACCTACAAGCATTGTAGTAAGTTTTTTCTTTCCTAAATAAGTAAGATTTTTTAACTCTCCAATTTCATCTATCAAATCATTATAAATGATTTCGTTACTCATTTTCAAATGTTCTATTGATGCTTTAAGTTCTTCTAATATTGTAAACACTTTGTTTAATTCATCTTCTGTATAATTTTTATCGTCAACAATTACATCTAATTTTCTCATCTCACTAGTTAGAAAATATTTTATTCTTTCATACCCAAGATCTTTCTCGCAAATTTCCTTAATACATTTACTTTTATGCAATAGATACTCTGATTCGGTTTCTCTTAATATATAGTTTAAAAAAAATAATTGCTCTTCCTTTTCATATAACTTATCAAAGCTATTTTGAATTAAATTTATTGTCTTATCAGGGTTTTGAAGACTAAGAAAATCATACCCACTAAATACACTTTTTGCAATAATTTCTCCAATATTCATATTGTTGTAATTTTAAGTTTTGTATTTTTTTAATATATCTCTGATACTAGCTTGAATGATTTTTTACTCAATTTCTATTTTATCAATCTTCTTCATCAGTCGATCGGTTTCGGTGAGGGCTACTATTATTTTTTGGTAGTGGAGTATGTCCTCAAATTCTAGTGTGCGGTCTTTGCGGTCTTTGAGCCATTTTTGAGCTGGCTTATAACCTCCTATATAAAACTCCCAAGCTACCAGTGGCACTTTGTCGAAGTATTGTGTTTCGTTGATATATACCTTAGTGTCTTCGTACTTTAATTTGCCTACTTTATTATCGCCATCTACAGGGTATTGAGTTATGTACTTGTTTACCTTAGGGCTTTCGAGTAAGTGGATATGGCGCAGTTGATTTCCCAATTCTACCAATTGAAAAAACACATCGCTATCTTTAGGATAAGGCACACGAGGGAAATCTATTTTTAAAAACTCCTTATACTTTTCGCGGTAGCTAGGCGAATGCAGTACAGCATAGATATAATCCAAGACATCCTCTGCCGAAAAAGTACCCACTTCAACTGTAGCATCTTTGGGGTAGTTGAGTTCGCCACCCCTATAGTATGCATGCATACTCTTTTCGATATTGGCTACTATATCCATATTGAAATTGACCGTTGGGCCATTGTTTTCGTCGGTAGTTTGTTGGGTAGTGTTGTCATGATAGAGGTAGAGAGGGAATACTTGACAACCTTCTTTAGTTTTATTAGAAATAAAACATTGATCAGAGATAATATTTGAAATAAATATATGGTAAAAATTATCTTCTGCTAATTGTCTTGTAGAAATTAAACTATAATTTTTAAATGACAAATGACTTAGAACTTTTGTATTCAACCTTGCTACAAAGTTAGTATCATAATATATGTATCTCAGATCAAAACATCTATAATTTTGAATTTTAAAATTCGAAGAAATAATTTTAGATTTTTGAATATCCTTACGACTTTTAACTAAGTCCCATTTATCATTATCCTTTAATTTTAAATCATATTTCTGGGCCAGTTTTTCGTCTGAGTAATTTGTATCTATAAAATCATTCAGTCTATTTACAATTTGGTCCTTATCGAAATCAGTGATAAATCTATCTCTTTTTGTTAAAAGGCCAAGAGAATTGATTTTAAAGATTTCATTTAATGCAAATCCTGTTGTGTACTTTTTATTTTGAGTTAAATCCTTTTGTACCATAAAATACATTGGAGAATTATATGATAGCTCTTTAAAATCAATTTGTTTAAAACTGTTAATTGATAAAAAGTCATATTTAAATTCTCTTTTCCCAAATAAATCAAAATGAAAAACTTTTCCTAATTCATTTATTTTTTTCTTCCCTGTTTTTATGAATATGTTTATTGAAACACCTTGCATAATATCAAATACATTAACGTCCATACTACCATCTGGGCTGGTTTCTTTTTTCTTTGCGTTTCCATGTAAATCTATCGTGTAAATTTTATCGTAGGTTTTCAATAAATTCCAACGCATACCTCTAAAGGTAGGATTATCTAAAAAACCATGAGGATTAATAAATGCCAATACACCACTACCATTTTTTTCTATAAAGTGCTGTCCATAGCGTAAGAATTTTACATAGTCATCATTAATAAATTTCGAGTTTTGTTCTTTTAGTTTTTCTTTTCCGCCTGGTTCTTTCTTATAATCTTCCATTAGCTTCATTATCCACTCGCCTTTGTTGGAACTTTCGCCGCTATAGGGCGGATTCCCTATTATACACATCACAGGTGTATCGCGCTTGATGTGGTTGGCTTCATTGGCTTCGGTACTGAGCCAATTGGCAAAGAGTGTACCTGTATCAGGGTGGCTTTCTTCGAGAGAGTTGGTAAGGTATATGCGAAGGCGTTGAGATTGCTTCGTGCCTCGCAAAGACGAATCGGTAGGTTTATAGCCCGTTTCGGTGAGCAATAAATCTAACTGCAAATGTGCCATGGCGTAGCTTGCCATGAGTAGTTCAAATCCATTGAGGCGAGGGAGAAGATGGTTTTCGACATAATTGCTCCATATACCTTGTTGCCCTTCAAACTTTGTATGTATATGCTTTACCACTTCGGCAAGGAATGTACCTGTACCTGTAGCAGGGTCTAGTATTTGTACTCGGTGTATGTCTTGTTCTACTTGTTTTTGCTGGCCTTGTATGTTTACTTTTAGTTTGGTTTTGCTATTGTCGGCAAGGCCTTCGGGTAGGTCAAATTCGGTTTTGAGTATATCGTCTACAGCACGTACAATAAAATTAACTACAGGCGCAGGTGTATACCATACACCTCTGGCTTTGCGGAGTTTGGGGTCGTATTCGCTCAGGAAGGTTTCGTAAAAATGGATAATGGGGTCTTCCATTTTGGTGGTTTTGCCATAATTTTTGAGTATTTGTTCTACGTTGCAAGCGAGGAATATTTCTACCAAGCCATCTACTATCCATCTGATGCGGTCGTCTATATCGGGACCGGCTATATAGCCAAATAGTTTGCGTAAAAAAGGATTGGTTTTGGGTATGAGTTCGGCTGCTTCTTGTCGGCTAAAGGTAGGCAATGTAGGATCGTGCAAGCGTGCGGCAAACATACCGTAAGCAATAGTCTGTGCATATACATCGGCAAATCCCTTAGGTGTAATATCGTGGATGAGTATTTGCTTAAAGGCATTCATTTGTTCTTTGAGCGTACTGTTTTCGTTCAGTTCTTCATCGCTCGTGAGAGCTTTTTCTATTACATCGGAAAGTAGTCGGGCTTTGCCTGCCATCATTTCGGCTAGCTTTTTGGAGCTTTTGATAGTTTGCCCTATATGTGAAGCAAAGTCCTTTATAAGATTGGTAAAGGTTGCAAAGTTTTCGGGTAGAGGAACGATATCAAACTTATAGTCACCTTGAGCTTGTCGAAGGGTGGCAATGGCAATTTTAGTAATAAATATCCCATCAATGTATAAATGAAAGTCTAAATAGTCGGTAAAAATCAAATTGTTCAGAGAAGCTTTGTATCGGTCAAACTGTTCTTTGTTGCCTGTTTTCTTTGCACCTTCAAGGTCTTTGTCGCCAATGTCCTTAGCTTCTATAAATCCTACAGGAATTTCCTTTTTGGTAAGAATGTAATCGGGTGCACCACACGATTGTCGTTTGGGTTCGTTGGTTGCTCTTATATCTGGTACTAATGTTTCTAAAAGCTGTTGTAAGTCTCCACGAAATGTATGCTCAGTAGCATTACCAAGTTTGTATCGTTTATTTAGGTTGTCTATGTATTGGTCTAATGTCATGCTATTGATTATCGAAAATCAAAGTTAATTGATTTGAGGTATTGAATAGAATGAAGTAATTCACATAGTGAAATCACCACAAGCGATTAAAAGTTTTTATTTTATAAATTGCTAAACACAGTAGGTTATACAAAGATGAACAATGAATATGCCCCGAAAACTAGCCGCTATAGTAGGAAGCGCCGTGCGCGACGGATAGAGCGAAGTAGTCTAAGGATGTATGAAGATGAGCTTCTGAAAAAGAAATTGTTAGTTGTTAGTTGTAGACATTCGATAAATATCTATATCCCAAAGGTTATAAAACCAGAATCAGCAATAGAAATACTGAAACGATTAAGTATTTGTAAATCAGCTTTTTGCAAAATCTGATAACAAATACTAAATCGGGGTAACCACAACTAACGCACTATTCTTTTACTTCATAAAAGTCTATTGCGTAATTTGGGATAAATCTCAGTTATCTCGTCTCACATCTCTCTCTTATATTTGCAATTCTTAAACTCAATTTGACTATGATATTTGAAGGGCAAACAGCATTCTATAGTGGCAAAGTAAGAAATGTACATACCATACAAGATAAATTACTGGTAATGGTTGCAAGTGACCGTATTTCTGCTTTTGATGTGATACTACCACGCCCTATCCCTTACAAAGGTCAAGTGTTGAATCAGATTGCTTCTATCTTTTTGGAGGCAACGAAGGATATAGTACCAAATTGGGTATTGGATGTGCCTTTACCTCATGTAACCATAGGTCGCAAATGCGAAACCCTCCCTATAGAAATGGTGATACGTGGCAATCTGACCGGACATGCATGGCGCACCTACAAAAGTGGATTACGCACACTATGCGGTGTAACCCTGCCTGAAGGCATGAAGGAAAATGATTTTTTCCCCTCGCCTATCATCACGCCATCTACCAAAGCGCACGAAGGGCATGATGAGGATATCTCGCGTGAAGACATCATTGCCAAGGGTTTGGTATCGGAGTCGGATTACTTGGAAGTAGAACGCATTACGCATGCCTTGTTTGCAAGGGGTAAGGCTATGGCCGCAGAACGTGGTCTTATACTCGTAGATACAAAGTATGAATTTGGTAAAATCGGTGATACCATTTACCTAATAGATGAAATACATACACCTGATAGCTCACGTTACTTTTATGCCGATGGCTACGAGGAGCGTCAAGCAAATGGAGAAGCGCAAAAACAGCTTTCGAAAGAATTTGTACGAGAATGGTTGATCGCTCACCATTTTATGGGAAAGGAAGGACAACAAGTTCCTGAAATGACGGACGATTTTGTTCAATTAGTTTCGGACCGTTATATTGAATTATACGAAAAAATAACGGGGAAGCCATTTGTAAAACAACATGTAAGCGACGATCAAGTTGTTTCAGCTATCAATGCAAGTCTTCAAAAACTACTTTCCTAATCTATACTAACTTTACGTTACATTAAACACGAAGTTTCAATTTTCGGCTTTATTTTTGTGACATGACAAAATTGGAAATCCTTCAGCATAAGATAGACGAAGCTAAACTAGGCGGTGGCCTAAAACGAATTGAATCCCAACATAAGAAAGGTAAACTCACAGCACGCGAACGAATTGATATTTTACTTGATCCAGGCTCATTTGAAGAAATAGGCATGTTCGTAACTCATCGCAGTACGGATTTTGGCATGGAGAAAGAACAATATTTGGGTGATGGTGTGGTAACAGGCTATGGCACCGTGAATGGTCGTTTGGTTTATGTTTTTTCGCAAGATTTCACCGTATTTGGTGGGAGCTTGAGTGAAACGCATGCCGAAAAAATTTGTAAATTAATGGATCTTGCTATTGAGAATGGTGCTCCAGTGATTGGACTCAATGACAGTGGAGGCGCTCGTATACAAGAAGGTGTGGTAAGTCTGGGTGGCTATGCCGATATTTTTTATCGTAATACTCGTGCATCTGGAGTCATACCTCAGCTATCAGCCATTATGGGACCATGTGCAGGTGGTGCAGTTTATAGCCCAGCTATTACCGACTTTATATTGATGGTAGAGCATACAAGCTATATGTTTGTAACAGGCCCCAATGTAGTAAAAACAGTCACTCACGAAGAAGTGAGTAGTGAAGAACTCGGAGGAGCTGATACACATGCAAGCAAATCGGGTGTGACTCATTTTGCATGTGCCAATGAAGTAGAATGCATCGATCATTTGAAAAAGCTCTTGAGCTATATGCCTCAAAACTGTGAAGACGAAGCGCCTATCTATCCCTATGAAGCTGGCAATGAGTTAAGAGAAAACTTGAATAAACTCATACCAGAAAATTCGAATCAACCATACGATATGCGTGAAATCATAGCAGAAGTATGTGATGAGGAAAGTTTCTTAGAAGTACATAAAAACTATGCAGAAAATATATTGGTAGGTTTTGCTCGCATCGGTGGTCGTAGTATCGGTGTAGTAGCGAATCAGCCTGCATCTATGGCTGGCGTATTGGATATCAATTCTAGTAAAAAAGGAGCTCGCTTTGTACGTTTTTGCGATGCCTTTAATATTCCCTTGTTAGTGCTAGTTGATGTACCTGGCTTCTTGCCAGGAACCGATCAGGAATGGAATGGCATTATTACCAATGGCGCTAAATTGTTGTATGCTTTTTGCGAAGCTACAGTACCCAAAATTACCGTCATCACACGTAAAGCTTATGGCGGTGCGTATGATGTAATGAACTCGAAACATATTGGTGCCGATTTCAATTTTGCATTTCCGAATTCTGAAATTGCCGTCATGGGATCGAAAGGGGCTGCAGAAATTATTTTCAAAAAAGAAATTGATAGTGCAGAAGATCCAATAGCGAAACTACAAGAAAAAGATGCTGAATATGCAGCCAAGTTTGCCAATCCATATGGTGCCGCAGCTCGTGGCTTTATAGACGAAGTAATCAATCCTGCTGATACACGTATGAAGCTCATAAAAGCTTTTACGATGTTGCAAAACAAAGTATGTAATATGCCTCGCAAAAAACATGGTAATATCCCATTGTAATTGCAGTCGAATTGATATCATTGAAATACCTTTATGCTTGAAATGAATCAACGCATTAAAGGCTTCTTATCATTTTTATTGAAGAACAATATTTTCATTGCATTCTGTGCAGTGGGTATGTGCTTGAATACTTCGATTCTATTAAATGTCCCTTTTCGAGATTTTTCATTCTATGGATTCATTTTTAGTGCTACCCTATTCTCGTATAATATATATTATTTGAAGGACAAAGCACATCCTTATGCTCTCCTATTTACAATCATTGGCATTGTATTAAGTTGTATTTTTTTTTATTTATGTAATTCTATATTCACTTACGATTTAGTTTTCATTTCGATCTTATCAGCCCTTTATATTTTACCAGGCTATCTGGGCTTTAAAGGGAGCAAATACTATTTGCTTTTTAAGCTACTTATACTCGTGTTTGTATGGACGAATACTACAGTTTTAGTACCATTGATTCGCTATGAAGTGGAACTACCTTTTTTACTTTTTTATATCAATCGGTTTTTATTGATTTGGAATCTGAGTATGTTGTTTTTTATAAAAGATGAAGAATCGAAATTTCCCAAAAACAGTTTAAGCATTAGCTTATACTGCACAATACTTCTGCAATTCATCAATAGCATTTATTATACCTATTCGATTTCAATCGAAGATGGCCTACTTTTTATACTTATGAGTGTAATCTTATTAAGCATTAGCATTTATTTTTTACGGATCAAAAAAACTCAATTGTATTATTTATTTTTCGTCGATGGAATTATGCTTTTGGAAAGTATCTTTGTATTCATACTTCAATTCTCATTTCAAGATTAAATGAACTTAGACGATATATTACAAACTAGATCGGTCAATGACACAGGCTTTGATAACTCTACCGGAAATTCTTCCGGCAGGGTTCTTAATAAAGATGGCACTAGTAATGTAATCAAATCGGGCTTAACATATTTCAAACGAATTAGTATGTTTCATACCTTGATTGAATTACCTACGTTTCAATTTATATTACTTGTAAATTTCATTTTCATTTTATTAAATATAGGATTTGCACTCATCTATTTTATCCTTGGCCCCAATGCATTACATATGCCTCCTATTAGTTCTGAGGCAGATCGTTTTTTACATTGTTTTTTCTTTAGTACCCAAACCATTACGACAGTAGGATATGGATTGATAAGTCCTTCTACCCCGTTTTGTAACTTTCTAGCATCTTTCGAAGCCTTGTTTGGATGGATAGCTTTCGCTGTTTTAACAGGTTTAATATATGGTCGATTTGCCAAGCCAAAAGCCTATTTATTGTTTAGTAAAAATGCCTTGATTACACCACATAAAAATGGTCATGCATTAATGTTCAGAATGGCGCCATACAAAAACAACAATCTTACTGAAGCGGAGGTTTTGATTAATGTTTCATTTAGGATTTATCAAAATGATAAAATTGTCAATAAATTTTTGTCTTTAACTCCTGAAATAGGAAAAATAAGTTCAATGGCATTGAATTGGACAATCGTTCATTTTATCGATGAAGATAGCCCCTTATATGGTATGTGCAAAGAAGACTTTGAAATTAATCAAACAGAAATCATGGTATTCGTAAAAGCATTTGATGAACATTTCTCCAATGTAGTACAACAGCGTACATCCTATTGGTATGACGAAATAATTCATGGAGCAAAGTTCAGCCAAATGTTTAGACAAAGCGATGATCAAAAAACAACTGTATTGGAACTTGACAAATTAGATGATTATAAATTAGTATAAACAAATCAACATGAAGATTAATATTAAATCCATTTTGATTTTACTCTGCATTTTTGTAGCAGGATATTTTGTTGGCAAATACTTACAAAAAAACAATAAACCAACTACAAGCCCTACAAGCCAACAACGCAAATCTGAATCACCAGAACGAAATACAACATCATCCTACAAGACAAATAAAAGCAAGCCACCACAAGGAACGATTCCTCAAAAAGCCTACGATACATGGCATTATATACAAACACATCATGAAGCACCCAAAGGGTATGTAGGCGGACGAGAATTTCAAAATCGTGAGAAAAATCTGCCCGAAAAAAATACATATGGCAAACGAATTCGCTACAAAGAGTGGGATGTGAACCCCAAAATAAATGGTCGAAACCGTGGTGCTGAGCGCCTAGTAAGCGAAGGTTATGAACGCGCATGGTATACACAAGATCATTATCAAACATTTTCGGAATTAAAAGAATAATATACTATGGCTATCATACAAAATACAACACCTTTCTATGTATCTGCTGAAGCGGATGTTTACATCGCTTTTCTAGATGGTAAATATTTGCAGGATATAGAACAAGTGTATACAGCGTTGGCAAAAGCTCTCCAACTCCCTGACTATTTTGGAAAAAACTTAGATGCATTGGATGAACTACTTCATGAGCTAGATTGGATTGAACAATCGCATGTTCTTTTAATTATACATCGTAGCATTCTTTTATTACAACATGATATTGAATTTAAGGGTGATTTGATTCAATTATTCAACGAAAATAACAACACTAGACTGCAAATTATTTTTAGATAAAAAAAATTAACTCCTCAGCTAACAAAGTTTAACCACGCTTCGTCTCAGTAGTAGCGAAATTATTTATAATCTAAATTTTATAATACATGAAACAAAAAACGACGACTAGAATTGTCGTGCTCACAGCATCGACTGTTCTTCTACTTTTTGGAATGATAGCCTGTGTGAAAACCCAAGACTTTGAAATAACAGGCTATGCGCCTGTATATGGCAACTTAAATGATTTGAAAGTCATACTACGCGAAGCCCCAAAGCCAATTGTAAATGCTGGAAAAATATACCAATATGGTATTTATACATTTCAAATTGAAAACGGAGAAGGTATTCATGTAATCAATAGTACCGACCTTTCCAATCCACAAAAAGTATGCTTTATAAAAGTAAAAGGTTGTAGTGAAATCTCTATCAAAAACAATATGTTATTTACGGATAATTACCAGGATTTAGTTGGTATCAACATTGCAGATCTCAATAACATTTCAGTCTCTTCACGACTCGAAAAAGTGTTTCCAGGTATGAATCAAGAATACCCTCCTGTAGCAGGCGTCTATTTTGAATGTACTGACGCTTCAAAAGGAATCGTCATTGGCTGGACAGAAAAATTATTAATTAACCCTAAATGCAAACGATAATGAAACATTCTATTTTAGTTCTTATAGCCATTTTATTGATCACATCTTGTTCTAAAAATTCAAGCGTGTCAAATTCAAGCAACTCAATTGGTCAAGGTGGCTCTATGGCTCGATTTACTATTGCCAATAACCATTTATATACGGTAGATGGTGAATATCTTTCCGTTTTTGATATATCCAATACCGCTACACCATTATTTAAAAATAAAATTCAGATCGGATTTAATATTGAAGCTGTATTTCCATTCAAGGACAAATTATTCATTGCATCCAACTCTGCCATGTATATTTATTCAATTGCCAATCCTTCTTCACCATCGCAAGAAAGCCAAGTACAACATCTTACAGGATGCGACCCAGTAGTAGCCAATGATAGCGTAGCCTACTTAACCATTCATGGCGGCAATCAATGCGGCTCCACCATCAATCAATTACAAGTATATGATATTAAAAATATTAATTATCCTCAATTAGTACAATCTATCAATTTGACAAATCCCATGGGTTTAGGCATGAGTGGCAATACCTTGTATGTATGTGATAATGGTACCGGATTAAAGGTGTATGATATTACAGATCCTTATAACCCCATATTAAAATCAACACTGACGGGTGAAAATTTCATAGATGTAATATTAATGGATACCCCAACGATGGAAACATATATGATATGCATGCTTACCAATGGTGTTGCTTATTACAATGTCACTAATCCTAATCAAATCATTAAATTAGGAACTGTAAAAAATTAATGAAACCGCTACTAATTATCCTCCTCCTAGGTGCTTGTTATACGAGCAGTTTTGGACAGCGAATCAAGGATTACAATACAGAAATCAGTTATGCGCGTTGGAGCCTGAAATTCTCTCCACTTCACCTTATAGAACCCGACCAACAAGTAGCTCTCTCTACAGAATACAGACCAACGGATAATGTAGGTATCCAGGTAGGGTTAGGTTATATCTTCAATACAGCCTTTCTAGCTTCACATCGTAATGCATATAATACAAGAGGATTTCGTATTCTACCCGAAATAAGGCTATATAATACGACTCATACGGCGCATCAATTACATAAATACATTGGGATTCAATTGGGATACAAACATGTAACGCGAGATGCCATTGAATGGGAACGACACAGCAATTACGAGAAACAAACATCCGCATTATTGAAAAAAAATGTGGCTACAGCAGCCATGGTATTCGGTATGCAACGACATCCCAAACGAATTGGTTTTGATTTCAATATTGTATTTGGTGTAAAATACAAATACATGACTACCACACCTGCATTAGTTACTAATAATCGTTCCCTTTTCCCAAGCTATTTTGGTGAGGCATGGACAGGCTATTATCCTCATTTTAATGCAACTTTCAGTTTTTGTTATCGCCTAAAAAGAAATTATTAATCCTTTTAGGAGTAAAAAAGACCTCATAAAGTCATCTTTTAGATTAAAAACTCATTTCCAAACCAATTAAATGCAAAAAAGACAGTTTTTTTATTAAAAAAATCTTGTTTATCATAAAAAAACAATTACTTTTGCAGTCCCAAAATTTAAAGGTAAAATATGCCTACAATACAACAACTCGTAAGAAAAGGAAGAACAATTATTCGTGCAAAATCTAAATCACGTGCTTTGGACGCTTGTCCACAACGTCGTGGTGTTTGTACTCGTGTGTACACTACAACCCCTAAAAAACCAAACTCAGCGTTACGTAAAGTAGCGAAAGTTCGTTTGACCAATAAAATTGAGGTTATCGCCTATATCCCTGGAGAAGGTCATAACTTACAAGAGCACTCAATCGTATTGATTCGTGGTGGTCGTGTGAAAGATTTACCGGGTGTACGTTATCATATCGTACGTGGTAGCTTAGATACAGCTGGTGTGAAAGATCGTAAACAAAGCCGTAGTAAATATGGTACAAAACGCGAAAAAGCTAAAAAATAATTCATCAAACTGAGTTGCTGACAGAGTAAAGTGGTAATACTTGAAGATAATCTGCATAGCTTCTCTATTCTATAAAAATTACAAACAATGAGAAAACAACAACCAAAAAAAATCCCTTTAGCTCCAGATCCTAAATTTGGAGATGCATTAGTTACACGTTTTGTAAACTGTATGATGTGGGGAGGTAAAAAAAGTATTGCATTAAAAATATTTTATGATGCATTGGATAAAGTAGAAAAAAATGCTGGCGAGCCTGGTTACGATGTATGGAAACGTGCAATGGCCAATGTAGCTCCTGGTGTAGAGGTAAAAAGTCGTCGTATTGGTGGTGCTACCTTCCAAATCCCTACGGAAATCCGTCCAGATCGTAAAATTTCGTTGACCGTAAAATGGATGATCAAATATTCTCGTGATAGAAATGGTCGTACAATGGCTGACAAATTATCAAATGAAATTATTGCAGCAGCAAAAGGGGAAGGAAACGCAGTGAAGAAGAAAGACGATACACATCGTATGGCTGAGGCAAACAAAGCATTTGCTCACTTCAGAGTTTAATTAACCTACTCATATTATTAAACAAAAGCTCCTTTTATAGGAGCTTTTTTCATTTACAATCATACTTTTTCCCCTGTTGAAGTATCTTTACATTCTAAATTCAATTCATGAAACGATTTACAATATGTGTCATTCTTTGTTTCGGTGTAATTTTTACGAATGCACAAACAAAAGAAAAGGCAAAAAGTAATAAAAAACCGAAAGAATACATCTATCCTTCCAATGTAATAAAATTAAATCTTACTGGACTTTTATTTAAAAGTGTTGGAGTTCAATATGAGCGCAAAATTGGGCAACATATCAGTGCTGCATTAGGTGTTATCTATCGACCGACCTCTGGATTTTTATATTACGATGTTCTTTCGCAAAATACTGCTAATACAGGCTTTAGCACCGAAACGGCTCAAATGTATGGCACAGCCAAAATGGGACGATTGAGCATTACGCCTGAAGTAAGATACTATTTCAAAAAGAACACACCGAAAGGTTTATACCTGTCGCCCTTCTTTAGGTATCAACGCGAAGTAACGCCTTTTAAATTCAACTATTACGAAAGCAATGTGAATCCCACAGTTCAGAAAACTGGCAATGCAGTCATTAAAGATAATACGGTTGGAGTTGGGATATTATTTGGATTGCAAATTCTGTCTAGAAAAAAATTAGCAATAGACTTTTGGTTTCTTGGTCCTTGGTTTGGTCAAACAAAAAGTACGCTTGTGTCAAAAATAAATACAAATAATATCAATGATTTCGACAAAGCCATTATTGCTTCTAATATGGAACCTGTTTATTACAATTATGCAGTCAATTGGAATTCCAGCGGAATCAATTCTGTCAACAAGCGCTATTCGATAGGCGCTCGATTTATAGGAATCAATATAGGATATAACTTCTAAAGAGACATTAATCCATTTTCTCAGGCCTCATTTGAGGAAAAAACAACACATCTTGAATACTCGATTCGTTGGTCATCAACATTGCTAAACGATCGATGCCAAATCCAATACCTGATGTAGGTGGCATGCCATATTCCAATGCACGTAAGAAATCGTAATCGATAAACATGGCTTCGTCGTCGCCACGTTCCATCAATTTACTTTGTTCTTCAAATCGAGCACGTTGATCTATTGGATCATTCAACTCTGTATATGCATTGGCTATTTCTTTTCCATTCACCATTAATTCAAATCGCTCTACCAAGCCTTCTTTACTTCGGTGCTTTTTAGTCAATGGACTCATCTCAACAGGATAATCGATAATAAACGTAGGTTGTATGTAATGGTGTTCGCATTTTTCACCAAACAATTCATCAATCAACTTGCCTTTTCCCATAGAATTATCGACAGGGATATTCAATTGTCGGCATACATCTCGCAATCCATTTTCGTCTAAATTGCTTACATCAAATCCTGTATGTTCTTGAATAGCATCATAAATACTGATACGTTTGTATGGAGCTTTAAATTCAATTTCATTCTCTCCTACTTTCAATAAAGTTTGATTGTTAGAAGCCAAAGCGACTTTCTCAAGAAGTTGCTCGGTCGTTTCCATCATCCATATATAATCTTTGTAAGCAACATAAAATTCCAACACAGTGAACTCAGGATTGTGCGTACGATCCATACCTTCATTGCGGAAATTGCGACTGAATTCATATACAAAATCAAATCCTCCAACCACAAGTCGTTTCAAGTAAAGTTCGTTGGCAATACGCAAGTACAATGGAATATCAAGTGCATTGTGATGAGTCATAAAAGGCCGAGCAGCCGCACCACCAGGAATACTTTGCAGTACAGGTGTATCAACTTCTAATGCTCCCATCTCATTCAAAAACTCACGAATACAATTCATAATTTTGGTACGCTTTGCAAATGTCTCACGTACATGAGGATTGATAATCAAATCGGCATATCGCTGACGATATCTAAATTCTGGATCAGTTACTTCATCAAACACATTACCTTCTTCATCTCGTTTCACAACAGGCAATGGTTTCAAACTTTTTGCTAATAATGTAACTTCTTTCGAATGAATACTAATTTCGCCTGTTTTAGTTGTAAACATATAACCCTTTACACCAATGATATCTCCTAAGTCAGCCTTTTTAACGACTTCATCAAAAAGTGTTTTATCTTCTTCAGGGCAAATATCATCACGTTTTACATAGCATTGTATAATGCCTTTGGCATCTTGAATTTTGATAAAAAATACTTTGCCTTTATCATTGATACTCATGATACGACCCGCAACGATTACGTTAAACGATTCATTATTATTATCAGCATACTGTTTTCTAGCATCTTCGCTATAATGTGAAACTGGGTACAATGGTGCTGGATAAGGATCTATACCAATACGTTGTAAATGTGCGAGCTTTTCTCTTCTGATAAGTTCTTGTTCAGATAATGACATGTTCTATGTAGTTGTTTGTTGATATAGGTTTATAGAAAAAAGCAATAGGCTTTATTCTTATAAAACTTTTTTTAAAGTGAACAAAAGTACAATGAAAATTATACTTATAAAAATTCAGATTGAATCAATAAGATTAAACAGTCATCTCACTATTAGTCAACTTTCGATATGAAAATGAATTATAAATATGTCGTTTAGCAAAACGAACGGGTGTATCAGAATTCACTAGCTTAACATAAATTGGTTTAGGCACTGCAAAGTATTCGTAACTGCTTCCGTTTAGGAAAATGATTTTCAATGTTTGTCCTTTGTATTCATAATCTACAATTGCTGATGTAGTAGTAGTCGATGTATACTCAGGTAATTGCGCTTCAATTGTTTCCGGTGCAATACTAACAAGATAATGATAGGCTTCGATGATCGATTTGCTTTTTTCTTCTGCATTTAAACTTGCTTCATCATTTCCTTGAAACTTATCAGGATGCCACTCTTTCATTAAATTTCGATAAGTCGATTTTAATTCTTTTAATTCAGTTGATTTTGTTGCATTGAATAACTTGCGATAATCTAGGATTTTTTTCATGATGACTTGTTGTACATGCCTGTAAGGCACGCTTTTTTTGAGGTGCAAAAGTAGCGATTCAATCCATTAAAGATTGATTCCAGCGAATGAATAACAATTAGATATTAATTACCTCTTATGATGGCCCCTACCTTGCTTTCCAATGAAGCGACAATCATTTTCATTTCGCTTTCTACTTCAGTATCAGTAAGTGTACGATCATTATGATAAAAAGAAAGATTGATTGCATACGATTTTTTATCTAAACCAATTTTTTCGCTTTCAAATACATCAAACAAATCTACATCCTGCAATAGTTTACTTTTAGCTTGTTTCACAGCTTTTTGAATATCATTGAACTCTACATTTTTATCTAGGATTAAAGCTAAATCGCGCTTCATTAATGGAAACTTAGGAACTACCTTGTAGACCACTTTTCTATTTTCATAAAAATCTTTTATCGTATTCCAATCGAGTTCAACATACCATACTGCTTGTTTTATATCAAATTCTTTCAATTTATCTGAAGATACAAACAACAATTTCCCAATGACTTGTTTTCTAAAGGAAATAGTGAGTTCACTTCCTTCTTGAACATACTCCAATTTCATAGTATTAAACAATCCATCCAATATTCCCTTAACATAAAAGACATCTATAGATTTGCTTTTTTCACTCCAATGGGCATCATTGTAATTTCCACTAAAATACAATGCGAGTTTATCTGTTTCTACAAAAGCATTATCAACTTGTTTGTACACACGTCCAAACTCATAAAACTTTAATTGATTATTTTTACGATTCAAGTTATACGAAATGGCTTCAAGACCTGTTTCTAGCATTGAATAGCGCATTGCATCCAAATTAGCCGAAAGGCTATTCATCATTTTCACCAACTGTGACTGTTCAGGGTAATAAGCTGCATTTGTGATTGAATTTGTAAATAATTCGTAACAACCTTTTGCTACCAACTGTGAAGCAATATGCTTTTTCACATCGAGTTTGTATCCTGTTTGAGCAGGCATTTTATACTCAATTCTACCAGTAAAAGGAATATTATCTAAGCCATCGATTCGCATAATTTCCTCTACTATATCTGCTTGCATGGTGATATCAGGTTTTGAGAAAGGAACCCTGATTACAGCACCATTCGTGGTTTTTTCTTTTATTCCAAAACATAGACTCGTAAGTATTGATTGAATTTGCTCATCGCTATATTGCTTACCTGCCAATGATCGTATACGATTGTAATCCAAACTAATCTCCTTAAGTTCCATAGGATTTGGATATACATCAATGATATCTGACGATAATTGTCCTCCTGCTATTTCGCAAATAAGCGATGCAGCTCGTTTAAGCGCATAGATCACTTGACTTATATCTGCCCCCTTTTCAAATCGAGTTGCAGCGTCTGTTCTCAATCCGTGTCGCATAGAACTTTTACGAATACTTTCAGGTTGAAACCATGCACTTTCTAAAAAGAGTGAACTCGTTTGACTTTTAACGCCAGATTGCATACCTCCATAAACACCTGCAATACACATTTCATTTTCTGCATTACATATCATTAAGTCTTCAGTGTTTAATTCTATTTCTTTGCCATCGAGTGCAATAAATTTAGTTTTATCGCTCACTGTTTTTACAATAATCTTATTGCCTTTAATTTCATTCAAATCAAACGCATGCAATGGCTGACCACATTCATGCATTACAAAATTGGTGATATCTACAATATTATTGATAGGCCGCAAACCAATCGCTTTCAATTTAGTTTGAAGCCACTCAGGCGAATCTTTTACTTCAATATCTTGAATACAAACGCCTGCATAACGAGCACATCGTGATCCGTCTTCAATAACTACTTCTACATTCGTCGAATTAGATATAGTCGTATGATTGGCTTCGGTTGGTAACTTTAAAATATAATTTTTCTGATTGGCATTACTGAGGTAAGCACATACATCTTTTGCAACACCCATATGACTCATGGCATCCATACGATTGGGTGTTAATCCAATTTCATAGATAATATCTGAAGCAGGTATTTGAAAATAGTCTTTGGCCTGCATCCCTGCATTTAAATGATCGGGCAATATCATGATGCCATCATGACTTGCTCCAAGTCCTAGCTCATCTTCAGCACAAATCATACCTTCACTTTCTTGACCACGTATTTTGGCTTTTTTCATTGTAATGGATTCACCAGAAGATGGATATATCGTTGATCCAATGGGCGCTACTATCACAGTTTGACCAGCAGCAACATTGGGAGCTCCGCAAACTATATTTAATAATTGATCGCCTCCTACGTTTATTTTTGTCAAGCTCAGATGATCAGAATCTGGATGTTTAATACATTCAATTACTTTACCAATAAGTATTCCTTCTAATCCACCTTTTACAGCTTCATACTTTTCCATGCTTTCAACTTCAAGTCCAACGGAAGTCAAAATTGTCGAAAGCTGATTTGGTTCGATCACTTCTGGTAAATATTCACTCAACCAATTATACGATATCGTCATGCCATCATTTTTTAAGTCTGCAAATATAAGCCATATAATTTGAGTCTACTCATTGGCAAAAATTAGATTTTATTCATACTAAAATTGGCTTATCAGTTAAAAAAAGTGCATTTTAGCCAATTGTTTTTTTTGCAATTGCAATTAAGTATTTATTTCTACACAAAACCTGTGCATTACTCAACTTTTGTATGCATAAGATTTAAATAATGTGTATATCCTAGTTTGGAGGGTAGCAAAAGTGTTAATAACTTTGTTAGTATCGACTGAATACCGTTGAATAAGTATTTTTATCAACGAGCAATTGAGAGAAGTAAAAATCACTTTATATTCGTTCGATTTCCAAAAATAATAATATAATAACTTTAGTATAAAATGGCCGTTTCGAATAAACTGAACACTCGTAGTAAAAAACCTGACCTATCTCCCCTTCTATATGGCAAAATGCCACCACAGGCACCTGATCTTGAAAGTGCCATATTAGGTGCAATCATGTTGGAGCCTCAAAAGTTGGCCGAAGTGCTTGAAATTATTCAATCCGAAGAATGTTTTTACTCTGATGCCAATCAACGAATTTATGGTTCTATTCGTCGTTTATTTGATAAAGGATCTCGTATTGACTTCATGACAGTATGTGAAGATTTAAGAAAAAATAGTGAACTAGAAATGGTTGGCGGTAGCTACTATGTTACTAGTCTTACACGTGATGTAGTGAGTAGTGCTCACATTGAAGAACATGCTCGTATTGTGATGCAAAAGTATATTATGCGTGAGTTGATTCGTATGAGTGGAACAGTAATTAGTGACGCCTATGAAGACACAACAGATGTATTTGATTTGCTCGACAAAGCTGAAACAAATCTTTATGAAATTACTGATAAACATCTTCGAAAAAACTTTTTAGGTATCAACTCTATTCTTGCTAAAACTATCCATGAGATAGAAGCACAAGCAAATAAAAAAGATGACTTAACAGGTGTTCCATCTGGATTCCGTGATTTGGATAAAATCACATCCGGTTGGCAAAAAACAGATTTAATTATATTAGCAGCACGTCCCGCGGTAGGTAAAACAGCCTTCGCCTTGAACTTGGTTATGAATTCTGCACTTAGCAAAACACAACCCAAAGGCGTGGCCTTTTTCTCATTGGAGATGAGTGCAGGTCAACTAGTAAAACGTATGCTATCGGCTGTAACAGAAGTGCCTTTGAGTAAAATTACGAAAGGACAACTTGACCCACATGAATTGGTACAAATACACCAACGGATGTCAAAACTAGCATCAGCTTCTATTTTCATCGATGACCAAGCAGCGCTAAATATTTTTGAATTGAGAGCAAAATGTAGACGACTAAAACAAAAACATGATATTGGATTGGTGATCATCGATTATCTACAATTGATGCAAGGCTCGGTAGAAAAAGGTGGAAATCGTGAACAAGAAATCTCGAAAATATCGCGCGATCTTAAAGGACTTGCGAAAGAACTTGAAATACCTATTATAGCATTATCCCAATTGAATCGTTCTGTAGAAAGTAGAAAAGATGGGGCAAAAATGCCTCAGTTAAGCGATCTTCGTGAATCAGGCGCCATTGAGCAAGATGCGGATATGGTTATGTTCTTATACCGTCCTGAATACTATGGACTTGATAAAAATCCTGAAGGTCAACCCGTAGAAGGTGAAACTTGGATAAACATTGCGAAACATCGTAATGGCAAAACCGATGTAGTAAAAGTAAAAGCTGTACTGGCATTTCAGAAATTTGAAGATATGCCAGAAATGAATGAATTTGGAGTACCTATGCACCCCTTAGAAGATCCAAAAGCAGGAATTAAAGGATCCTATGGAGATGGACCTAAATTATCGATTGATACTAGTGTAAGTGTTCGTTCTGCAAAATTTGACGAATATAATCCTGAAGAAGAAGATGAATTTAAGCCAAAACCTGAAGACAATGATCAAGAAGAAGAATTAGGCTTCTAGATGTTTTTTTAATATCTATTATTCTATTCTGTCCATTTTAATACAAACTCAGTACGTCTATTTTTTGCTCGACCTTCTTCGGTTGCATTATCAGCAATAGGCTTAATATCACCATATCCAATACTTTCAATCCTAGAAGCGCTGATTCCTTTTTGGACTAAATAATCTCGACAAGCATCTGCCCTTTTTTGCGAAAGTTCAAGGTTTAATTTTTCACTCCCTTTATTATCCGTATGCCCTTCAATATCGAGTATAAAGGGTTCTTGACTAAGCATAATAGCTGCAATTTCATCTAGATTTTTAAACGAGTTCGAATCTATAATAGCGCTATTCGATTTAAAATAAATCCCCTTGGCTGCCAAATCCACTTTCTGTCTGATTTCTTTTTTAATAAAAGGGCAACCATTATTTGCTTCAAATGTTTCATCAGGACAAGCATCAATTTCATCATTAAAACCATCATTGTCTCTATCAGGAATCGGACAACCTTTGTATCTTACATATCCCGAATCCTGTGGACATTGATCAATATTATCATAGATACCATCAGCATCCGAATCAGGACATCCTTTCATCGACTTTTTACCTGGCAATGTTGGACAATCATCGTCTAAATCAGCTACTCCATCATTGTCTTTGTCCAAAGGAGCTAACTCTTGTGGCACCTTAGGAATAACTGGCATAACGGGTTCTATTGATTTCTTTTTTTTACTTCCCCACCAATAAATAAGTCCTGCAGCATGAATCAGATTAGGTTGATTTGAATTAGTAATCGGCATTCTATAATTTGATTCAAGATTTAGATAAACTGATTTAGCTAATTTTAAATTGACTCCAAGGCCAACAGGCAACTCAAAACCAGAAATGGATTGAAAATTGGTATAACTCACACCAACATGAATGTAAGGCGATAAGAAATATTTTTCTTTATTGAGTAAATTCAGATTGGTAGCTATATCAAATGCTAAAAATGAGAATTGTTGTTTCACTCCTTTTTTCCCTTGCTTGACTAAAATATAAACCGAATCCTTAGCGGATGTTGGCATTTGCAAACTGCTTATATGAAGGGCTGCAAACAAATCAAACAAAGAGCTCAATCGCTGACCATATGCTAATTTTATAGCAGGATCCCAATACAGTGTTGAATTCTTAGAAGTAGTAGATGATTTTTTTTGAAATAAATAGTTTCCGGTTTGTGGTCCGTAATAATCGATTCCTTCAAAATGAATGCCTATGGCATGATTCGCCTTTTGACTATAAGAAAATTGAGAACATAACAAAAATAATAAGCAAAAGAGTTTTCCTTTCTTCATAAAGCAAAAGTATAGATTGAAATATAAGAATTATTAAAAATAATTAAAATGATCCCCTTAGTAAGATATCGGTATTAAAAAGTTTGAGTTATACACAATGTTAATTAAAGATGAACATTATAGCAATTTGCTTTGTTACATTTGCATCACACTCACTATTTTATGCAACCAAAGGTCAAAATATTTTCAGGAAATGCCTCTTCCTCACTAGCAAATCAAATTTCAACATATTACGGACAAGAACTAGGGAAAGCTACTATTCAAAAATTTAGCGATGGTGAATTCCAGCCAGTTTTCAACGAAAGTATCAGAGGAGATTATGTTTTTTTAGTACAAAGTACATATGCCCCATCAGACAACTTGATGGAACTTCTTATGATGATTGATGCAGCAAGACGTGCATCTGCTGGCTATATTACTGCTGTAATACCCTATTTTGGATATGCTCGTCAGGATCGAAAAGATAAACCTCGTGTAAGTATTGCCTCAAAACTTGTTGCAAATCTATTGACGACTGCAGGAGCAAATCGAATTATGACCATGGATTTGCATGCACCTCAAATTCAGGGCTTTTTTGATATCCCTGTAGATCATTTAGATAGTTCAGCTATATTTATTCCATACATCGAAAACTTAAAAATAGAAAATCTAACGTTTGCATCTCCTGACGTAGGAAGTACAAATCGAGTACGTGAAGTGGCAAGCTACTTTGGTGCCGAAATGGTTATTTGTGACAAACAACGT
This sequence comes from Chitinophagaceae bacterium, assembly GCA_044233655.1. Taxonomy (GTDB): domain Bacteria; phylum Bacteroidota; class Bacteroidia; order Chitinophagales; family Chitinophagaceae; genus OLB11. The sequence continues at coordinate 28,399 of JBIIJQ010000027.1, forward strand.
AAACGTGCAAATGAAATTGCATCAATGACTGTTATTGGTGATGTAAAAGATAGAGATATTGTATTAATCGATGACATTTGTGATACTGCAGGCACCTTGACTAAAAGTGCTGCCATGCTGATGGATAAAGGTGCTAAAAGTGTTCGAGCCTTTTGCACACATGCTGTATTAAGTGGTAAAGCATATGAAAACATTGAAAATTCAGTATTAAGCGAATTAGTTGTTTGTGATACTATTCCTTTAAAACAAGCATCTACTAAAATCAAGGTGCTCAGTACTTCAGAACTATTTTCAATAGCCATACGAAATGTACATGAAAATAAATCTATCAATCAACTATTCATACATAGTCAATTGAAAGAAAAATTAAAGCAAATAGCATTATCAGAATAAGAATGAACAACGCAGATCTAAATTTTTCGTTTAAATTTGCAATCCAATAATTATACTATTTCATGGGAAGAATATTTGAGGTAAGAAAATCGGCGATGTTCGCACGTTGGGACAAAATGGCAAAAAACTTTACCCGCATTGGTAAAGAAATTGCAATTGCAGTAAAAGCAGGTGGACCTGATCCTGATAACAATTCGGCATTGCGTCGTTGTTTTCAAAATGCTAAGGCGGTGAACATGCCCAAAGACCGCGTAGAAGCTGCTATTAAACGCGCTACCGGTAAAGATTTAGTCAATTATGAAGAACTAGTTTATGAAGGTTTTGGTCCTCATGGTGTAGCGGTATTAGTTGAATCTGCTACAGATAATGGCACACGAACAGTAGCTAATGTAAGAGCTATATTTAATAAAGGAGGTGGCGCAATGGGAAACAGCGGATCTGTAGCTTTCCTTTTTACTCGAATGGGTGAATTCAAATTGAAAAATGAGAACATAAATATCGAAGAATTAGAATTTGAAGCAATTGACCATGGCATGGAAGATATAGGTGAAGATGCTGAGGGTAATATCATTATTCGAACTGGATTCAATGATTTCGGAAAAATGAGTGACTTCCTAGAAAGTAAAGGTATCACACCATTGCAAGCCGAATTAACTCGTATTCCTTCTACTACTGTTGAATTGAATGAAGAACAAGGAAAAGAATTACTTGAATTAGTCGATAAGTTAGAACAAGATGAAGATGTACAAAAAGTATATCACAATTTTGTATAAGTTATATTTCTGTTGGTTTTATATATGGGTTCGAATGTGGAAACTCAAATTATTTATTTCTTAATTAATAGATTACTTTTATCATTCTAAAAATTGAAATTACAAGAATGAATAAAGGACTCATTGCCCTTTTGATAGCATTTATATCAATAGCTGGGTACTACACACTACACTCAATTCCATTTACAATAGAAAATGAATTGTGTAATGAAACGGAAGAAAGTGATGCAAAACAACGTTGGATTGAAAATATGTTGATGGATCCAATAACAGGAAAAATTCCAATAGGCTATCATTTAAAAGAACTAAACTTTCTACGAAATTTTCAACAAGAAAGCAATCTCTACAATTTAAAAAAAACAAGAAGTGCTACTTGGAATGCACGTGGCCCGTGGAATGTAGGTGGTCGCACCAGAGCTATCGCTGTTGATGTTTTGGATTCAAAACATGTGATTATAGGTTCCGTTTCTGGAGGAATATGGCAAACCACTGATGCAGGGGCAAGCTGGCAAAAAGTAAGCTTACCACAAGCTCATCCCGGGTGTGTAAGTATCACACAAGACACTCGCCCAGGCAAAACCAATTTGTGGTATGCCTTATCGGGGGAATTGTATGGAACTTCTGCTAGTGGTGGTGGTGGGTCTTTTTACCTAGGCGACGGCGCTTTCAAATCGACTGATAATGGTAATACATGGACACCCATTGTATCCACTGCCGGAGGAACGCCAAATTCCTTTTCAAGTTCATATCAAGGTGGATGGCGCATTATTAGTTCTCCAGTGGATACAGTCAACACGTGTATTTATATGGCAACATATGGTACTATTTTCAGAAGTACAGACACTGGCAATACTTGGAAAGCAGTATTGGGTAGTGGAAATGACTCTTACTTTACAGATGTGGCTGTAACCTCAAGCGGAGTAGTGTACGCATCCATTAGTACGGATGGCACAACGAAAGGATTTTACAGATCAGGAAATGGAGTAAACTTTACAAATATCACACCGTCTTTTCTCAAGGAAGCTGATAGAACTATTATTGAAATCAATCCAAACAATGAAAATGAAGTCTACTTTTTAAGTGAGCTTCCAAGTGATTCGAGTGGCGGTGTAAAAACCACAAACTTTGAAGGGACTCCAGAATATGTTGCGCTTATAAAGTACAGTTACATAAGTGGTGATGGTTCAGGTGCAGGTGGAAACTGGACAAATCTTTCGGCCAATCTACCAGTTAATTCACCCAATCAATTTGATAAATTCAACTGTCAAGGTGGTTATGATTTAGTATTGAGAGTACAACCAGGAACTAATCATATTGTTATTGGTGGTACCAATTTATATATTTCAAAAGATGGATTTACAACACCTTCGAACACCAAACAAATTGGCGGATATGCACTTGCAACTACCTTACCTAATTTTGGAGTTTACCCAAATCATCATCCTGACCAGCATGATTTGATTTTTTTAAAAAACAATTCAAAAGCAGCATATTCTGTCTCTGATGGAGGTATAAAATACACCAATGACATCAACGCAGAAAGTGTCCAATGGAATGATATAAGTTTAGGATACATTACATCGCAGTTTTACACTATTTCTATCGATGAAAGCAAGCCTTACGATCAATATTTATTAGGCGGCCTTCAAGACAATGGCAACTACCTGACTCAATCCAACGATTTAAAATCAACATGGCAAATGACAATCAATGGCGATGGTGCTTATAATTATATTGCACCTAATCGTAGTTTTTATGTAATAAGTACTCAACAAGGAAATGTACGTAAAGTCATATTAGATGAGCGAGGTAATGTATTGAAAAAACGTACGATCAACCCTGATGGTTATGATAAATCTATTTATAACTTCATCAATAATTTAGCAGTTGATCCAAATGACAATAACTTTCTCTTTATGCCTATTGCAAAAAGACTCGGTAGACTAAATAACTTAAAATCAATTGAATGCAATGGAGATAATACAAAATTAAAATCTGGTTGGACAATTTCAATAGATACTATTAATACAGGCAAATTAAGTAATGGTGCCGAAGCGGAAATTACAACTGTAGCAATTTCAAAAAAGCCATCACATGTTGTCTATTTCGGCACAAGTAACCGAGACCTTTATAGAGTAGATAATGCAACTACAGGAGAACCTGTATTTAAAAAACTAAGCATTACTCGACTTCCTACTGGTGGATATGTAAGTGGCATGGCCATAGATCCTGACTCTGTGAATAATGTATTAATTTGCTATTCCAATTATAATTTAAATAGCTTATTTTTTACAAGAGATGGAGGAAATAGCTGGTATTTAGTTGGTGGCAATTTAGAAGGGACTGATAACTCAACAGGTGGCAATCCGAGTATACGCAGTGTAAATATACTCGTCGGCAAAAATGGCAAGCGAACTTATTTCGCAGGTACTAGCATTGGATTATTTTCAACAGACAGTTTGGTATTAGGCACTGCAGGAAGTACCAATAAAACCGTTTGGACACAAGAAAGCATAGATAAAATTGGAGCAAATGTAGTTACTGATATTAAAGTGAGAAATTCCGATGGTTACGTAGTAGTTGCTACACATGGCAATGGCGTTTTCGAAAGTTATTATACTGGCAATACACCTCCTCCACCATTTTTACAAGATGCCAATGTAAGCATTTATCCAAATCCAAGTAGAAATGAAATCAATTACACATTCACAACCTCAATAACTGATCAACTGAGAGCAGACATTTTCGACCTTCAAGGAAGACGGATAACGACCCTATTAAATTCTACCTACAATCCTGGGACATATACAATAAAATCATCAACAAGTTCGTTGGCCAATGGCCATTATCTCATTTCACTTTATAGTAATGCATCCAAAAAAGGAACAGTTAAGCACTTTGTAGTTACCCATTAATATTATAATTTCTAAATGAAAAATATTTTAATACTTATAGTTATAGCATGTATATTTTATTCATGCAACGAAGAAACCTATACACCCAAGCCAAGGGGTTACTATCAAATCACATTGCCAGAAAAAAATTATACCCTTTTTGAGAAAGATGATTACCCCTACTCCTTTGAATTCCCTTCGTATTCAATGATAGAAAAAGATACGTTGTTTTTCAATGAAAAAACTGAAAACCCTTGGTGGATCAATGTAAACTTCAAAGACCTAGGAGGAAAAATTTATATAAGTTACAAACAAATTAATGCTTCACAAAGTTTGGCCAAACTCCTTGAAGATTCATATCAAATGTCGCATTATCATACCAAAAAAGCTGACTATATCAATGAGCCTGAATTTCATACAAAAAACAATGTGCATGGCATTTATTATGATGTAGGTGGTAATGCAGCATCAGCTTTACAATTTTATGCTACAGACTCTGTCAAACATTTTTTAAGAGGAGCATTATACTTTGACACAACACCCAATGTAGATTCACTCCGACCAATCAATCAATTTTTAAGAGCCGATATTGAACATCTTATTCAAACATTAAAATGGACAAAATGATAATCATAGATGATATATTAATCAGTGACGAAATAATCAAAGAAGAATTTATTTGCAATCTAACGAAATGCAAAGGAGGATGTTGTGTAGATGGAGATGCCGGTGCACCATTGGCTAAGGACGAATTGAAAAAAATAAAAGAGGTTTATAAAATCATCAAGGATGAATTATCAGCTGAAGCCATGCAAGAAATCAAGAAAGTAGGCCCCTATACAACAGAGGAATACTTTGGCTATGTAACACCTGCCATTAATGGCGGTATATGTGTATATGGCTATACTGATGATGCAGGAATAGTAAAATGTTTAATAGAAAAAGCCTATTTAGAAGGGAAAACAGATTTTAAAAAGCCCATATCATGCCACTTATATCCTATTCGTGAAACAAAAAATAAAAACTATATAGCCTTAAATTATTCCCCTCGAGAAACCCTTTGCGCTCCAGCTTGCAAACTCGGAAAAAAAGAAGGAGTGAAGGTATATGAATTTTTAAAAGAACCCTTAATTCGAAAATTTGGAGATGACTTTTATAATGCATTGGATACAATAGCCAAAGGAAATTACACTATTGAGGAATAATTTTTTTTTCAAAATCAAATTAATTATCATCCAAGAAAATGTCAATTTTTCAAATTTTAATTTTATTGACTTTGATATATGAATATCTACTACATTGTGGCGTAATGGACAAAATAGTTGGTATTTTTTAGACGTTTATTCCAAGTGGACAAAATAGTTGGTGTTTATTTTTGCATTTTTATTGATTTTCAAAATAGCTTTTAGAACTTTGTTATACCAAGCCAA
>JBIIJQ010000028.1:0-33677 GCA_044233655.1 Chitinophagaceae bacterium
ATAATGGACTGTATGTTTATCCCTCTTTTTGCAATTTCTTCTACCCCTTCCAAATATAATTTATTCGTTTCTTGCTTTACATATTGCTTCAATAATACTTGACCGATAATTGCATCTTTAAAAACCATCACCCCAAATTTTCGTCCAAAATACGTAGTATCCATCAACAGGTTTACACTTGCTGGGTAGTTGGTTACCGAAGTTGTTTCAGCAGCTTCTATTCTACGCTGAATGGTTCTAATGGAGCAATTGTACTTTACTGAAAGCTGAGCGTATGTTTGCTTTCCAGTTGTGTATTCTTGCCATAGAATCTTGGAGTCCAAACTCAATTTCCTATCTCTAAACTGCTTGCCACAAGCCTCACATTTGTACAACTGAATACCTCTAAATCGACCATTTTTCTTAGTGATTTTTGACTGGCAGTAAAAGCATTTTTTTTCATTTTTGAGCTTATTTCGCTCAAAGCTATGTCCACAAAGTGTTCTAGCGTTTTTTAGCCTACATTTTGTCTATTAACTCATTATTTTATCAAAAAAGGCACTCAATGAGTGCCTTTTTTTATGCTTATCGTACAATTGTTAATAATTCGTCCAAGGGTATTTTAGATTGTTCGCCGGTTTTAAAGTTTTTAATACTTATTAAATGATCGGCTAATTCGTCTTCACCAATCATAATTACATATTCAATGTTCCTTTTATTTGCATATTTAAATTGTTTGTCAAACTTAATCGGTTCTGGATAAAATTCGCATGAAACATTTCGTTCTCTTAAAAATTGAAGTATTTCTCTATTACGTGTTTCATATTCATTCCCAAAATTAACTAACATCACTTTTACTGATGAATGTGTGATTTCTTCAGGAAACAAATGCAATTCATCCATCACATCGTAGATACGATCAACACCAAAAGATATACCAATTCCAGGTATATTAGGCACACCAAACAATCCAGTCAAATCATCATATCGACCACCACCTCCAATACTACCCATTTGAATATTCAATGGTTTCACCTCTAAAATAGTACCTGTATAATAATTTAGCCCACGTGCTAGTGTAACATCCAATTTAATATGCTCAAATCGAGAAAGTAAATACTCCATTTCCGATATACCTTCTTCGCCTATTGTAACTAATCTGAACATTTCTTTCAATTCATTCAATATAGATTCATTGGATAAATTTTGTTGTGCAATATTTAAATAACGAGAAATAATGTCAACAGAAGTCGCCACAATACCACGTTGAGTCAACTCTTCTTTTACCTTTTCAATCCCAATTTTATCCAATTTGTCTATAGCAACTGTAATAGGTGTAAGGTATAGTTCGCCCCCACACAATTCGGCTAAGGCGGCTAATATTTTACGATTGTTGATACAAATTTGAACTTCAACTCCGAGTTTTTCAAATACATTGGTATAAAGTCCAATCAATTCTACTTCATTAAATAAAGATTGACTTCCAACTACATCTGCATCACATTGATAAAACTCACGATAACGCCCACGTTGTGGCTTGTCGGCTCTCCACACAGGCTGTATTTGATAACGTTTATACGGAAACGTCAACTGTCCATGATTCATGGCTACATATCGAGCAAATGGAATGGTAAGGTCGTATTTCAACGCACGTTCTGTAATACCTTTTGTGTTTTTCCCTTGCAATACTTGTTCAAAATCTGTTTTAGCATGCTCATGTTTTTCTTTGCGATCGAGTCCATTGTTGAGAATTTTAAATATCAATTTGTCGCCTTCTTCGCCATACTTCCCCATCAGGGTTTCTATATTTTCAAAGGCAGGTGTTTCAAGTGGTTGAAAGCCAAACAATTCAAATTCCTTACGAATAATATCAAAAATGTAATTTCTTTTTTTAACGACTTCTGGTCCAAAATCTCTTGTTCCTTGTGGGATAGATGGCTTCATACTTTTGTTTATGGGATGCAAAAATAATCAAATAGTAGTTAATAGAGAATGTTATATATTTACAGCTTATATCTTGAACATAATGAGAAAACTAACTGCCCTTCTTTTATTAGTCATAGCTTATACAACAGCATCTGCACAAACTGCTCGTATCAAAGGGTTTGTATACGAATTGACGAATGGCGAACCCATGGTAGGCGTAACCATACAACTGAAAGGCACTAAAATAGGAGCTCATACCGATGTAAATGGATATTTTAATATCCCAAAATTAGATTCGGGTACTTATACAATCGTAGTAAGTACCATGGGATTTGAACCAAATGAAAGAGAAGTACGATTAATAGATGAAGAAGTTTTTACTACAAAAATATATTTAGCCAAAAAATCAAGGGAATTAAAAGGCGTTAGCATATCAGCTAAAAAAGAAGATAAGAAGTTTGAAACTAAAGTAGGTATTACTCGTATCACACCCAAAGAATTAAAATTACTACCAAGTATAGGTGGAGAAGCTGATATAGCTCAATTTTTGCAAGTAATGCCCGGGGTTATTTCTACAGGCGATCAGGGTGGACAACTATATATTAGAGGCGGTTCTCCTATTCAAAATAAAATATTATTGGATGGCATGACAATTTACAATCCTTTTCACTCAATTGGCTTATATTCAGTATTCGAAACGGATGCTATTCGCAATGCAGATGTAATGAGTGGTGGTTTTGGTGCAGAATATGGTGATCGTACATCTGCAATTGTGAATGTAACTACAAAAGATGGTAATAAAAAAAGGATGTCAGGTAAAATTGCAATCAATCCTATTCTTTCAAAAATATTTTTAGAAGGTCCTTTAGTTAAGGTAAAAGGTGATAGTACTGTTTCCATTACCTATATCGCTTCTTTGAAACATAGCTATTTGAAAACATCCTCATCGGCACTTTATGGGGCAATGGGTGAGCCTTACAAAACAAAATTGCCTTACACTTTCACGGATGGATATGGCAAAATCAATATTAGCTCAACCAATGGAAGTAAATTCAGTTTATTTGGCTTCAGTTTCAATGATAGAGTAAATTATACTGGCACAAGTGACCTTCAATGGAAAAGCAATGGTGGTGGTAGCAATTTTGTTATTTCTCCTACCAATTCCAATTCATTAATATCAGGTGGTTTGTATTATTCCGATTATTATATTAAACTTCAAGAATCAGATGATCGTCCTCGAGAAAGTGGAATCAATGGTTTCGATGCTAATATCAAAGTAACATCCTATCTTCCTGGACATAGCGAAATCAATTACGGAGTAGAATTTACCGGATTCAAAACAGCGTATCAATATTATAATTTCATAGGAATACGTCAGGAACAAAATGATTATACCACACAAATCGGCGCTTTCTTAAAATTGAAAAAAACCTTTAGTGAAAGATTGGTAATAGAACCAGGCTTGCGTGTACAATATTATGCATCATTACCTGCAGCACGTGTAGAACCGCGTTTTGCTATGAAGTATAACCTTTCAGATAAAGTACGATTGAAAGCTGCTGGAGGTTTATATTCTCAAAATTTAATTTCATCAAAATCTGATAGAGATATTGTCAACTTTTTTACTGGATTCTTAACTGCACCTGATTATGAAATTAAAAACCCTGATGGATCAATAGCTAAAAATAATATTCAAAAATCTGAACATTTAGTGGGTGGCGTAGAAGTTGATTTTGGCAATTTTGAAATAACAGCCGAGCCATGGTACAAACACTTTACACAATTAATAGCAATCAATCGTTACAAACTATTTCCTACTGATCCCGATTTTAGTATAGAAACAGGAAAAGCCTATGGCTTAGATTTAACGATGAAATATACCAAAGGGCGTCAATACTTATGGGCAGTATATTCGTATGGCTATGTAGATCGTAACGATGGAGTACAAACTTATCCAACACCCTTTGATAGAAGACACAATGTGAATCTTTTAGCATCTTATACAGCTGGTAAAAAATGGGATTGGGAATTCTCTGCACGATTTAATTATGGTTCAGCATTCCCATTTACACAAACACAAGCATTTGTAGAACGAGTGGATTTCTCCAATGGAATTAGCACCGATTACTTAACTCAAAATGGCAACTTAGATATACAATATGCCGGCAAAATCAATGGAGGTCGATTGTCTGACTATCATCGTTTAGACCTTTCTATGAAAAAGAAATTTTATACGGGCAATAACTCCTCCCTTGAAGCAGCTGCGAGCATTAGCAATGTATATAACCGACAAAACATTTTTTATATAGACAGAATACGTAATACGAGAGAATATCAATTTCCGATATTTCCTAGTTTAGGTATTTCATGGACCTTCTAGACTTCATAAAAAGATTGATTTTGAAAAAGTTTCTTTTAGCATTTAGCCTACTACTTTCGTGCAAGAGCTATACTTCATTTAGCCAACGTACTATTTATTTTACCAATAGCAATCGTTCATTTTATAGCGCTGTCAAAGAATATCAGGCAAATCATTGGCTTGAATCTCAACTGTTATTTCGTTCTTTTCTAAATCAAAATAACAATGAAAAAGAACTATTAATAGAAGAAGCTCGCTTTTTTTTATTATTAATAGATGTAAAACTCAAACGCCCAAATGCAGAAAGTTTATTCAATACTTATTTAACCCAATGTCCTTATCAACAACTAGTATTATTAGGCAACCATGCATTAGCCAATTATTATTATCAACATGGGCAATTTGAAAGAGCCATTCCATTTTTTGAAAAAACAAACAATAACATCCTTTCAAAAAAAGAAATCAACAGACAACATGCCGAATTAAATTACAGCTACTTAGTCTCAAATGAGCTTGAAAAATATAAATCAATCGATATCAATGAATCAATCAATTCAAAAGATAGTTTTCAAAATGGATTAATTGCATTCTATAAAAAAGATTATGCCTTAGCTAATGCGCTTTTAAACCCTTTGAAAAATAATTCTATTTTAAAAAAAAGGATTCCATTTATACTTTCAGAAATCAATTATTTAACTGGCAAAAAAGATTTGGCACTTAGGGAAACAAATACAAATCTGAGCAATAAAAAAAATACTGATAATGAGTATAATCAACTTGCAGGTCAACTCTATTTTGAAAAAGAAGATTATCTTAAATCTTCCACTTATTTATCCAATTATATAAGTCAATCGAATCATACGCGACGTGATGATTATTACCGTTTAGGATACGCCTATTTTCAACAAGGAAATTTCGAATCTGCTATTTCCAATTTTGAGCAGATGTATAAAAAAAAGGACGAACTTACACAAGCTAGTTATTATTACATGGCTATTTGCTACTTAGCATTAGATCAAAAGGAGAAAGCCTATACTGCTTTACTTGATAGTAAAAAGCTAGACTATAATAAAGAAATAACTGAAGCTGCCGAATTCAATTTAGCAAAATTGAGTTATGATCAAGGGGATGATGCTTGGGCCGAAAAGCAATTAAACTTTTTTCAAAAAAAATATCCTCAATCCATCTATAAGGATGAAGCCATCGAATTAGAATCTTATATTCATATCAAAACAGATCGATTTGATGATGCAATCATCGCTATGGATCGAATGAAAACAATTTCACTTCCATTGCAAAAGGTATATCAGCGGGCTAACTATGCAAGAGGTATACAAATGTTGAAGTCTCAAAATGCCGATAAAGCACTAAGTTATTTTACAAATTCGACCAAATACCCCTTGGATAAAGACTTAATCATCCTGACATCTTTCTGGCAAGCAGAATGTCAATATAGATTAGGACAATATCAACAAGCATTGATATTTTCTGATTATTATCTCAACCTTAAAAGAAGCGCATCCTACACAACCTATGATAAAAATATTCATTTATTAAGAAGCTATCTTTTCATGCATTTAAATCAACAAGAGAAGTTGATAAAAGAATACAAATTGATTAATCCTTCTTCAAAAGGCGATCCATCTGTTTCCTTGGGTACTTTAAAACCAAATTTCGTACCCGATAAAATCCCAATTATTGATAATGACCCGTATATCATTACATTTGATTTACCTTTAATTCCAAGTCAATATCAATACACTCCTATACCTCAAGCAAACAATCTCAATAGCAACAATTCATCCAACAATACAAGTTACATCAAACTTGGGTTAGGCAATTTAGGTGGATTTGAATTTGAAACTGGTATTGATGCAAGTGGCATTACAAAAACACCGTTGTATTTCAACTTTAAGCGAAATTCAGTCAAAGGCAAAATCACGGGTCAAGAATTTGGCGAAACACATTTGGGTGTTTATACAACTCAAAAAATAAAAAACTTCTCCTTATTGTTGACTGGAGAATATGATCAAAACAAGCAATTTTATTATGGTTACGATCAACTTCAATATAATTATGAGAAATCTAGTATACAACAATCATTTAAAAATCTTAGCCTAGGTGCAACACTTATTCCTTCACAAGATATCTTAAAAGGAATTGAACTAAAGCCATCGATACAAGTTGGTTTCTATTCCGACGCTTATGATGCTAGAGAAAATAATTTTAAAATTGTATTACCTGCACATAAAAAATTAAATCCTGAAACAAATGTAAACTTAACTCTAGAATCCGATTTGAATATATATAGTGTAATCAACAAAACCACACAGAATAATTCAACATTCAGCATACAACCTTCAATTAGCAAACTATGGCAAGGTGCTACTTTTAAAATAGGCCTCTATCCTACCATTGCACAGCAAAATCATCTCTTACCAGATGTATCAGTTTCTTTACCAATTTCCTCGCTGCAAAGTAATTTCAATCTGCACTTTGTTAGTTATTTGAACCTAAACACCTTCAAGCAATTGACCCAACTAAATCCATTTATATTTAATTATTATAACGTTAAACAATCCAAAAATACTGAATTAACTGCTGGATTAAAGGGAAGTTTGAATGACAATTGTTTTTACAATATAAAATTAGGCATTGCTCAATATAGAAACCTTCCTTTATTTCTGAATGATACTGCAACAGATTTCAAGCAATTCAATGTTCTCTTTGCCGATAAAGCCATTGCTTGGATGACCGACTTTCAGATAGATTATAAACTAAACCAACATCTATATGCAGGCGCTATTTTCGAATTAAGACCATTATTATCAATTTCATCAGTTGAGAAAGCATGGCATTATGTACCCGCAACAATCGATTTCTATAGTAAAGTGAAACTCACTAATACTATTTCAACCAAAGCCGATTTTTTTATTCGATCTGGATATACACATTTGGCTAAAACAAACATTGTCAATTCTATCTACAGTACCACCTCTAATATCGGGTTTGATTTAAATCTTACGACCGATTTTATATTTAATAATAAATGGACTGGATTTATTAATATTTTAAATGTATTAGGTACCAAGTACCAACGATGGTACAATTATCCTAATTTGGGTACACAATTCAGGGTTGGATTAGTTCGTTCATTTGCCACTTCTAAAAATTAGACCTTAAAATAATTTTTCGAATAATAGAATGGTGCTACATTTACACCTTTAACACAACAACGGAAGTATGGATATTGGAAAATACATTGGTAAATTTTTAATCAAAAATAACTATTGCAGTTTGCCAGGACTTGGTGTGTTTAAATTAAAAAAAGTAGCAGGTTCAATACTCAAATCTGAAGGAACTGTTACACCACCTACTCATCAAATTTCATTTACACCTGTTGGTAGTATCGACGATTCATTTGCATCTTTTATTGCAAATTTCGAAAACGTAAGTATCAGTAATGCCTCAAATAACATACGTGAATACTGTATAAAAGTAAAAGAAGAATTAAATCATACTGGCTCATTTGAAATCGATCATCTTGGGAAATTCAGTTTTATAAATCAAAAAATTGCATTTCAGCAATCAGCTGATTTAGATTTAGGACATCAGCCAGTTGGTATTCCTACACTTGATCAAAAAGTATCAGTACCTGAAACAAAAACAGAGAAAGGTGATAAACTCGATTTCAGTTATCCTCCCGCTCAAGCGAGTTATCATGGCAAATCCTCTTCTGCTTCCAAATACATTATTGGGGGTGTTTTGCTTACACTCTTACTAGCAGGTGCCTACTTCGGGTATGATTATTATAAAAATAATGCCACTACCTCAGAAGAAATTAACCCAACTCCTGCTTCAACAAATGTCAATGCTGTAAGCGACACTTCACAAGTCAATAATTCAACTGATTCGAGTTCTATGCGACCTGCGAGTGACACTTCTACTATTGTTACTAACAATGCTCCAATAGCTACACCTAGTCCTGGTGCACATCAAGTAGCAGTATTTACATTCACAACCGAAGCAGCCGCTACAGCCAAAGCAGCCAAACTTAAAAACTATGGCAACAATGCAAGTGTATCCAAAGTAGATAGTGCAAAATTTATTGTTGCTATTGAAGCTTCTCAACCGCAAGGAGATACAACACGCTTAGTCGATTCACTTCGTAAATTTTTCAATCCGAAGGGGAATGTGTATATTTTGAAATAGCACGATATTTTAAATGCTCTAATTGATTCGTAATTAATATTGTGATTCAATTTATATAAAATCCATTCCATATTACATTCATCGTTTTCTATTCATTTAATCTATTTACACTTCAATACTATGAGTCATGATTTGTGTTAAAAATAAAACACCCCTAAAAGAAATAACTCTCAGGGGTGTCTATTAACACTAAAAAAAAATTACATGTCTTTAGAAATTTCAATTGCTTTTGCTCTAGGCAAATATACATTCGCACCAAATGTAATGCTTAATGATGCTCGTGCCTGTGCTGAACCCATGCCTGTATTGAATACATATCGTGGCATCAATTCAAATCCAATGTTCTGTGCTGGAAAATAAACTAAACCACCACCAAAACCTATGGCCAATCCATTCACTGTTGAATTTGGTTTAGTTTTATCAGCTACTCTCAAATTAAGCCCACCGAATCCTGTTGAAAATTCACCAAATATTCTTGTTTTTGAATAACCGGCCATTCCTCCTTTACCTGTATAGGCTCTTGCAAACAATCCGGCACCATATCGAATTTGAGTTTGTGCATTTTGTACAGCTTGAAAATCAAAATCTGCAAAAACTCCCCACATAAATCGCTCTCTTAACATCCATCCTATTCGAGGTGTTAATTGTAATGACACCTGATTGGCATCTGTCTGAAAATTGGTTCTGAAGCTACCAATATTACCACCTACCATTATCACATCTTGTTTCAGTTGTTGGCTATTTGCTTTTGTTTGAGCTTTCAATACTGAAGCAGACATTAATAGTACTGCAGTACATAAGTAAATAATTTGTTTCATATTTTTTGTTTTTATTACTTAGATATTTAAGTAGGTACAAAGATGCAATCAACCTGATATGAAAGCATTATACTATTCGTATCAATACTTACATAATTATATTGTACTACTTTTTTTCATTTCTGTAAGCTTCTTTTTTGATAAAAAAAATACATGAACAATTGACAGAAAATATGTCATTTCATTTTTGAAAATATAAAATAAATCGTAGTTTAGCATTATGCAATCGTCACACCTACTACTCACGATTAAGCAATCCCCATTTGTTCGATTATTTATTCCATTTGCTTTTGGAATAGCACTATACCTATTATTACCAACTATAGAGTGGATGATACCTCTTTCAATCACATTAGTATGGCTAATAGGATTCTTCTTGTTCGAATTCAATAAGTCAATCAATTTCAAACTAAAAAATTTATTCCTTCGAGGCCTATTCATCTATATGCTTTTAGGTAGTTTTGGTTACTTATTACCTATTCTACATAATATTTCATCTTCAAAACATTGGTATGTAAATGATGCCAAACAGTATGAGTTTGCCATAGTAAAATTGGTGTCGGATCTCGAACCAAAAGCAAAATCATATAAGATAAATGCGGAGGTAGTCCAACTGGTCAATGGGCAAGATTCAAAATCGACCCAAGGTGAAGCTATTCTCTATTTAAGCAAAGGAGATACTATTCCGAATCTTCATCAAGGTGATTTTTTATTGGTCAAAAACAAATTCAAGGATATTAAACATTCAGGCAATCCCGGCAGTTTTGATTATGGTGCGTATTGCAGAAACAACAATATATACCAATCCTCCTTTCTAAAAGAATATGAATGGAAACAACTATCCAAGCATGAAACCTCCCTTTCATCCATATTCAATCAAGGCAACGGAAATACTCGTTCAATACTTCAATCTTATATTTCAGATTCATCCATCCTAGGCATTGCCGAGGCATTACTCATTGGCTATCGCAAAGATGTAGATCAAGAGATATGGCAAGCTTATTCCAATACAGGCATCGTTCATATCATAGCTATATCGGGTTTGCATATGGCTATGGTGTATGCCACCGTAAGATGGTTATTATTACTCATTCCATTTTTCAAAAAACGCAAAATAATTGCAATTCTATTCGCATTACTATTCATGTGGGGGTTTGCTGCCTTGACAGGATTACCACCCTCTGTAACTCGCGCTGCCGTGATGTTTACAGCCATCGGTATAGGTGAAATCACAGGACGAAAAATAGCTATCTACAATAATCTTGCAGCTTCAGCATTTATACTACTCTGTTTCAATCCACTTTGGATAATCGATGTTGGATTTCAGCTATCTTACCTTGCCCTATTAAGCATTGTATTATTTTACACATCAGTCTATAATTGGTTATATTTCTCCAACAAAATTCCAGATGCAATATGGAAACTTATAGCAGGAACTATATCTGCACAGATTCTTACATTTCCTCTTTGTGTTTATTATTTCCATCAATTTCCATTGCTGTTTATTATTACCAATTTAGTGGCAGTACCTGCAAGTACTATTATATTATATCTCGAAATCTTATTGGTAGCATTTCATTGGATCACACCACTAGCTAAAATCTTAGGTCAATTCATATCATGGTTAATTCATTTACTCAATGAATTTGTATTCCTCATTGGCAAGCTTTCATTTGCAGTATGGGATGGTTTAAATATCAACATCCTTCAGTTCATCCTACTATTCTTGTGTGTAATCATATTTTCTATTTGGCTCATGCACAAAAAATCAAGATGGCTCTTACCAGCCTTATCTTCTGCACTCCTTTTGTCCTTTACTTTTTTAATACAAGAATGGAACATACTTCATCAACATAAATTGGTGGTTTACAATATCAATAAAGAAAGTTATATCCAATTCATTGCAGGACACGATTATTTTTCACCCGACACCTTACAAAACATTCAACCTTCAAATTCTGAATTATTTATATTTAAACCAGGACGTACGTCTATGTTTTTAAAAAATGATAACCCATCCATCGTGAATAGCCTTGAGAACAATGCCATTCAGTTGTACGATTTTCATTCAAAAATAATTGCACGGATCCGTAGTAGTAATCTGATAATTCCTCAGCCAATTTCAGTTGATTATCTTATTCTAAGTAAGGGCTTCAAAGCTGATTCAGCTTTACTGTTCTCATATTTTAAACCCAAGCAACTCATACTCGATAGTAGCATCCCATTTTGGGAAATAACAAAATACAAAACTGCTTTTCAACACGTAACCATACCGGTACATTATGTAAGCGAACATGGTGCATTTACCTGCGATCTTTGATAATCTCGATTAGCCTTTTTACAAACTTTATTAATGATGTTGTCTAACTTAGATGTCAAACCAATGCATTCTACACTTAATTAACCAATGTATTCAAATCGACCTTAAACCCAACAAATCGATCCTTTTCAAAAATTAAATAACGCGCCCCGTAATTTTCTTTCTTTTTCTTTTGTCTAGTAAGCTCAAGTAAAAATGGCTCTATGCACTTATTCGTTTTCTGTTGATGATAATACCGATGATCCATCGTAAACACAGGGTATTCGGTATTATTCATGTCTTGTATAATAGGGAATTCGATATATTCAACAACTATAATCGGATAATAGCCTTTTTGCAAACTAGTATTCACAAATATACTCAATGGAACACAGTGATCACCATGGCAATGAGGAGCCCACATATACACAATTGATTTGGGATGTAAACTCAAACACTTTTTTAATTGCGACGCATTTACAACATAAACCAAATCTTGATTCTTCTTAGTACAACATTGCTCATCATTAAAAATCACTTTAGCTTTTGAAGCAGAATCCAATTTCTCATACTTAGCAGATCTTGGAAACTTGATTACGATGCATGAATTAAAAAAAAAACAGACTCACAAATAATAAATTTACGACTACTTTCATCTTAATAATTTGAATAAGTAATATTACAAATATTTTTTAAAAATAAAGATTTTCCCATCCGAATACATAAGCTTTCATCGACTCATGGCCTCACGTTTCGGGGACGTTGAATTCATCAAAACTGATACTATGACAGGTATTATGATAGTTCATGCACTTTAATGGTTGAACATTGTTAATGTGATAGTTTAATATCTTATTTTCTTATAAATAGTTCTTATTTTAGCACAGCAATATTTTTTATATGAAAATAAATTTTCGCTTTTTAGGGTTGGTGTTCTCATTTATGATTTCAATGAATAGTTTATTCGCTCAAATACCCAATTGCGCAGGAAATGATTCTTCACTGCTTTTTTTATTAAATGGAACTAATATAATGGCTTATGATCCTGCTCAACCTTTATCAGCTTCAAATCCCTTTCAGTACTTAGCCAATGGGTTGTCATATGGAGGACTTACTATCAGTAATAATTTGGTGGGAGGATCCCCTTCTCCTGCCTTTTTTTCTACATACGCAAGTGTGTATAAATACTATGATGGAGCTACTTGGGTAAGTACCGGGCATTCTGTACCAATCGGAGGATTTGTTAGTCCTGGTGGAGGAATCAATGCTATTTTTAACATCAATGCAGGCACAGGCGAAATAGTTAAATACGACGGAACCAGCAATGCTACTTCATTATTTTTTACATATCCTAATTCTGGTCCATATGATTTAGTCGTAGATAATCAAGATAATATTTATCATCTTGTATCAAGCACTAGTCCTGGTAAAATAAATAAATATAGCCCTACTGGTTTAGCCATTGATAGTTTTATTGTCAACGGAAATCCAGCTGGAGCTACAGGCGGAGGCTTTGGTATAATTGGGAATATGGTATATTGTGTATTTAATACCAATCCTAGCTTTTATGCTGGACCTATTATTGGAGGTGTTGTAAATTTAGTGCCCTTGGGCAATGTATTTGCTAGTGATGTAGCTACCTGCCCATTATCTATGCCATCAATTTCTTCTATTCCTAATCCTATCGCAGATTTTTCTATTAGTAATGATACGATTTGTGCGGGTACTTGTATTCAATTTACTGACATGTCGCTAAATTCACCTTCTTCTTGGACATGGAGTTTCCCTACTGGTTCACCGAGTAGTTCTATTTTACCCAACCCTCCTGCTGTTTGTTTCAATACAGCTGGCAATCATGTCATTCAGTTAATCGTTTCTAATGGGACAGGTAGCGATACGATAACTAAAATTATCCATGTAGATCAATTGGGAACGCCTTCTGTAATTGGTGATAAAGATATTTGCCTCGGAGAAATCACTACATTGACTGTAAATCCTATAGCTCAACACTATAGTTGGAGCACAGGTATATTAACTCAAAGTATTACACTTACACCTACAATGACAAGTACATATACAGTTGTCTTAACAGAAGGTGCTTGTAGTGATTCTACTTCTGCCACTGTAGTCGTACATCCTTTGCCAGTTATCAATTTACAATCCTACATGACTGGATGTAATAATAATACTGGATCTATAGTGTCTACTACTACAAATGGGACTTCGCCATATACATACAATTGGAGCAACGGACAATCGGGTGCTGACGCAGTAAATTTAAGTACTGGCAATTATTCTGTTACGGTCACCGATGCGAATTCATGTACAGCTACTTCATCTACTACTGTATTTATGATGCCAAATCCTGTAGCTACTATTACGCCTATGTCAACAACGATTCTATTTGGTGATACGTTACAATTGAAAGCATCAGGAGCTAAATATTATTCATGGAGTCCTTCTAACTATTTGAATTCTCCAACATCAGATTCCACAAAAGCATTTCCAAAGGAATCTACAGCATACTGCGTTGTTGTTTCAGATGAATACGATTGCAAAGACACTATTTGTATGAATATAGAAGTTCGATACTGCGAAGATTTTTTTATTCCAAATGCATTTACGCCCAATCATGATGGACTCAATGATAATTTCTTTATCAAAGGAAGTTGTATTTCGCAATATTCAATGAAAATTGCAAATCGATGGGGAAACATAATTTATACTTCGCAAAATGATAGAGGCTATTGGGACGGCACATACAAAAATGTAGATCAAGATGCGGGTACATATTATTACTATGCCAAAATTGACTTTACAAATGGAAAACAAGTGATTCGTAAAGGTGAAGTATCGTTAATGAGATAAATAATTTTTCCGCCCCGAGGTGTCTCCCACCTCTGGGACTCCGCGACTTTCTGAACCAAATGTTCATCTTCATATTTTGTGTACATATATTCATTTTATTCTATTAGCCTGTTGTCAAAATTAATATCTTTCATATTCATTATGTGAACATAAGAATGCTACTTTGATAAGGTATTTTTTTTCGTACTGTCATTTAGTAAAGAAAAATAAAAAACATAATCATTTTATAACAGAATGTAATTACGATTTCGTTTTAAGTTGCAGAGTCCATGAGGCTGGAGTCTCCGATCACATTAATCTGTGAAAAAACTAAAAACAACCACTTGAGAATAGAATATTTGAATTTGAAGTTTGGTAGGTATCAGAATACTATATAGATTTGGGTTAGTTTTTTCAACGACTGCCGTTGGTGGCAAGCATATCAAACTAACACTAAAAAATAAACAATGAAAAAAATATTCAGTATAATTTCACTTTTGATTATTTCCATACTAACACATGGACAAACTGACATTGACAAACTTACTAAGCCAATTGTTGATGAAGCTAAAAGACTTTACAAGACTGAAATGGCTTCTTGGTATGGAACTGATTTGTTTCTTGAAAAATTCGCAGATCCAGAAAAAATAGGCGGTTACGTCTCATATACAGAAAATGAAATTTACAAATGTGTATTCTTTTCTAAAAGTGATACACCAAAAGTTATTGGGACTATTTCATTTGACAGCATAAATAATTTAAACACTGCAAGTACAGATTTACAAGAGAGAGAGTTAACCAAAACAGAAAACGATTTATTTGAGATTAGACAAATCGCTTTAAATATTGTTCAGCAAGACACTTTTTTTAAAACCTATAAAAACACAAATTTTAATTTCATACCATTAATAAGCGATGGAGAGAAAAAGGTTTATATTTTGACAAGATCAACAGAAAATGGCGTTGTAATTTTTGGAAACGATTATCTTTTGACATTTAATAATGAAAATAAGCTAATTTCTAAAAGACAATTACATAAAAATAATTATTCCATAAATTATGTAGATAAAGAAGAGGGTAAAGAAGTTGTAAGTACAATGCATTCTCATTTGTCAGAAACAGAAGAATTTATGACAACCACTGATATTTGCACATTAATGTTGAATGAAAAGTTTACGAAATGGAAACAGCATAATGTTGTATCTAAAAATTACATTTCAACTTGGAATTGTCAGACAAATGAACTTAATGTAATCACAACAGAATCGATGAAAAAAATTAATAAAAACAAAGAAAAGAGAAATAAAAAGGATAAAAAAAACAAAGAATAACAAATGTCAGCCACCAACATTCAACAGATTTGAAGAAACGACTTAAATTGTATACGCCCCAGATAGTAACGGGGCGTTTTTGCTATTCTGTGTTCAGCGACACTCAGTGTTTTCTTTAGGTATATTAGTAGCTTGTATATTGTCTATTTCATTCGTTTATTTTTATTTCTTTTCTTTTATATGAATCATTGATTGATAACATTATATAGCTCACCGTTCTTAGAAGTATATTTGCTACTTAGGTGTATTCTGTTGCGTTCAGCAACTTTCACGAAATGTTATTAAATTTTTTTTTGCTTTTATCCTCTCGTAAAAGCTATACGTTTGAGATCCTTATTACCTTAGTTAGCTATACCAACCTTCTTATCCGAAGCTTCATTAAAGTATATATCCCTACCCTCTCCGCGATGGCTATGCCTTCGTGGCTACTATGTTCTTGATAGGCTTTGCCTAGTAATAGCTTTATAAATGTAATAGACGTCGAAAACTAGCCGAGACTGTCGTGAAAATCCGTGGCCTTGCTCTGAAGGCAACGATTGGAACAAAGGCTCGAAGTGGTTTAATCGCATGATATTGTTTGGCTCCAAAAAAATAGCACATTATTATATTGGTTTGTTTTCATTGCATATCCTACACATTCTCTCTACCTTTGCGCATTATTTTTACGCATAGCACACATTTTCATGAACAAAAAAATTACTTCAGCCCTTATCTCAGTATTTTATAAAGATGGCTTGGATTCACTTGCCCACACCCTACATCAGCAAGGAGTTGTCATCTACTCTACCGGTGGCACTCAACAGTTTATAGAACAATTAGGTATTCCCTGCATCGGTGTTGAAACCATTACCCATTATCCTTCTATCTTAGGGGGTCGGGTCAAAACCTTGCATCCCACTGTATTTGGCGGTATACTAGGTCGTAGAGACCTAGAACAGGATATAGCTGAAATGAAAGAATACAATATCCCTGAAATAGATCTTGTGATAGTGGATTTATATCCCTTTGAGGAAACAGTGGCTTCAACAACTGAAGAAAAACTTATCATCGAAAAAATAGATATCGGTGGCCCATCTATGATACGTGCTGCTGCAAAAAATCATGCATACACCACCGTATTAGCATCCAAAGATGATTATGCAATACTTGAAACTATATTGAAACAACAAGAAGGAACCACTTCTTACGAACAACGTAGAGCCTTTGCAGCCAAGGCTTTCAAGGTGGTGATGGATTATGATATCGCCATTTCAACTTATTTCAATACTCAAACGAGCGTATTGCGCTATGGCGAAAACCCTCATCAGAAAGCAAGTTTCACTGGCAATTTGAATGAATTATTTACCCAACTCAATGGTAAAGAATTATCCTACAACAATCTGGTGGATGCAGATGCTGCTATGCAGTTGATACAAGAATTTAAAGATTCCAACGATTCCATTATTGCCATCATAAAGCATACCAATGTATGTGGGGTGGCAAGTCGTACAAGTATGATAGATGCATGGACAGATGCTCTCGCAGGCGATCCCGAAAGTGCCTTTGGAGGTGTACTCGTATGCAATAGCACCTTAGATAAAGCTACAGCAGAAGCAATCAACGATATTTTCTTTGAAGTTTTGATAGCTCCTTCTTATGAGCAGGTTGCTTTAGAATTGCTAAAACAAAAGAAAAACAGAATATTACTTCAATCTTCAAATGGGTTTGTACAGACCACTATTTCTAAAAAAATACTCAACGGTATCATAGAACAAGAAGCCGACTTGGGGAATATTCAAGAATGGAAAGAAGAAGGTGGTCGTGAAACAAATGAGCAAGAACGTGCTGATTTGCTATTTGCCAATTTGATATGCAAACACCTAAAGTCGAATGCTATTGCCTTGGTTAAAAATAAACAACTCATTGGTAAAGGTTGTGGACAAACCTCACGAATTGACTCTTTAAAGCAATCTATTGAGAAAGCGAAGCATTTTGAATTTGACTTGCATGGTGCGGTACTAGCTTCAGATGCCTTTTTCCCTTTTGATGACTGTGTAAAAATAGCTCATCAACACAATATCACTGCTTTTATTCAACCTGGAGGTAGTATTCGAGATAAAGATTCTATTCAATATTGTATAGACAATAATTTGGCGATGGTCATTACTGGAATGCGTCATTTTAAACATTAATGAGATATTAACGTACCATTCTTTTACATTATTTCGATTAGGTAGTCTATATTTGGTAAAGTTTTTAAAACATACATATATGAAAAAGATAATTTTTAGTGCAGCCCTTGCTTTTTTAAGTTTAGCATCCTTTGCACAAAATCAAGAATTACCAAAAACAATGGTAAGAGACATCAATGGCAAACAAATTGCTTTCAATGAAACAATCGAAAAAGGTAAATTAACCTTGGTAAGTTTTTGGGCTACATGGTGTATACCTTGCAAGCAAGAAATCAAAAATATCAAAACCAAACTACCAGGATGGCAGAAAGAACTTGATTTCAATTATATGACCGTTTCAATTGATGATTCACGTGCAACGGCCATGGTAAAAACATATTCAAAATCGCAAGGATGGACATTCCCAGTTTATTTAGATCCAAACAGTGATTTGAAACGTTCATTGAACTTTCAAAACGTACCTTATACAATGATCGCAGATAAAAACGGTAAAATAGTCTATCAACATACTGGCTATGAAGAAGGAAGTGAAAACGGATTGTTTGATCTTTTGAAAGAACTTAGCAAAAAATAATACAAGCAAAAAGTATAATAAATAAAAAAGCAACTCAATGAGTTGCTTTTTTTATAAAATCACATTTATTATTTTATTAACCCATTCATCATTAAACGGAACAGACACTTTAATATAATTATCAGAATAACCTTCCATCATTCCTTTCTTTTCGCTTTGCTCAAATAATACAGCACGAGTTTGTCCGAGATGCTGTTCTGTAAAATAATTCATTTTCTTTTCTGACAAATCACGTAATCGAGCATTGCGAACTTTACGTATATGCATTGGCACTACACCTTCCATTTCAATAGCAGGTGTATTCTCCCTTTCGGAATAGGTAAAGACATGTAAATAGGAAATATCAAGGCCATGTAAAAAATCATATGTTTCTTGAAACAATGCATCCGTCTCGCCAGGGAATCCTACAATTACATCTACTCCAATACAGCAATGTGGCATAAGTGCTTTTATAGTAGCAACTCTATCTGCATACAGTTCACGTCGGTAACGTCGCTTCATAAGTGCAAGCAAGGCATTGCTACCACTTTGTAATGGAATATGAAAATGTGGCATAAAATGTTTCGACTTGGCTACATAGTTAATAATTTCATTGGTCAATAAATTGGGTTCGATTGATGAAATTCGATAACGAGGTATGGTAGTTTGTTGATCCAATGCAACGACTAAATCATAAAAATTTTCCTCATTTTTACGATTTCCATTGAATCCCTTTCCAAAATCACCTAAGTTAACACCTGTCAATACGATTTCTTGTATGCCTGTTTGCTGTAACTCTTTTACATTATCAATCACACCTTGTATTGTATCACTTCTACTATGCCCTCTTGCTAATGGGATAGTACAAAATGTACAACTATAATCGCAACCATCCTGTACCTTCAAAAAAGTTCGAGTACGATCATTCAGCGAAAATGAAGAATGAAACCCTTCTATATCATCGATATCACAACTGCATATTTTGGCAGTTCCGTTTTTCTTGTATGATTTAAGATGATCTACTATATTATACTTTTCGCCAGCACCTATCACTATATCCACTCCGTCCATTTTAGCAATCTCTTCAGATTTCAGTTGCGCATAGCATCCTGTAATCACTACAGTTGAGTTAGGATTTTGTTTTTTTACCTTTCGTATAAGTTGCTTACATTCTTTGTCTGCATTTTCTGTTACCGAGCATGTATTGATTACATATACATCGGCTTCTTGATTGAATTCCTTTTTTTGAAATCCCTCTTGATCAAATAATCTCGACAATGTGGATGTTTCTGAAAAATTGAGTTTACACCCTAGTGTATGAAATGCTATTGATTGTTCGTTGTTCAAGATATGGCAAAATTAAGGTATCAGGATTGTATTCAGACTATTTTCAGCATAAAAAAAGGAGCTATACGCTCCTTTGTATATAAAACTAATAATTAATTTATTAATAAAACTGTGTTTGTCTAATCGTTTTGTGCCAACGAATATCAAATGCAAGGCCACTCATTACCATCCAATGATTTTGACTAAATCGTTTACCATTCATAGGAATTTGTCGATCAACTTTATACTCATTTCTGTAAAAATTAACTCCTAAACGCCAATACAATACATTGTTTAATCGGAAAGAACCATAAGCTTCTGACATAATAGTGCCATAACTTTCCCCATTGAACATATTGATATTAAAAGCATAAGGCTCGGTCTTGTATTTAGTACCAGGAGGTATTGGATCCGTTTCGTACGATCTGAAATAGCCTGTTTTGCTATCGCCAAAATTAATACCACCAATATCGGTATTGATAAAGAAGTCTACTCCTTTTTTGATATGAATTTTAACAGCTATATAAGCATTCAAGGTGTTTGTTTGCACCTCAGGCATATACATCGTATCTGCACCACCAGGATTTAGGGCTATCAATGCCTCGCTTGAAGTGGTATAAGAACGTTTCTTTGTGCTAAACACGTTGGCTCTTAATCCCATACCTACACTGAAAGTTTGTCTTTTGCGTCCTATCCCATGTAAATAATGAATGTTGGCACCAGCACCCCAATGCGGGTTACCATAGTATCCAATATTACCATAAACACAAGCTTCTGCTGTTCTTTTCTTAAGTGCTTTACGCATCATCTGAGCATCTGATTGCAGAGCTACAAGAGTACATAACGCAATAAATAGTATTCGTTTTAGCATCATTTTTGCTTTTCTAAAGTCTAAAAATAAGATTACAATGATAGAAATGCAACTATTTTTTCAAACTAAATGATATTTCTATAATACTGGGAGGTGTAAAATGACTTTGGTACCGGTCGCATTGCCTTTTTCATCGTATAAATCAACTATCTCAATTGGATTCTCAATTGTTATTTTTGCCAGTCTTTTCAGCCTTTCGAGCGTAATATTGATTCCTTTTGATGTGTGCTTTTTTAAACTGCTCTTCAAAGATTCACTCATTTTTCTACCAATTCCATTATCTGAAATTATACATAATATTTCATCTTGATTATGCTTAATTTCCTGAAATTGGATATTCAAAATCCCGTCGTTGGTTTCTTTGGCTAATAATCCATGCCAAATTGCATTTTCAATAAATGGTTGAATGACCATAGTTGGTATATTAGTGTTTGCAAAATCTAATGATTTATCAATTTGAATATTGTAAGAAAATTTATTTGAAAAACGCATTTGCTCTAGTCCTAAATACAATTTCAGCATTTCTATTTCCTCTTCCAATGAAACGTTACTTTGCTGAGAGGCGTCTAATATTTTACGCATAAGTGAAGCAAAATTGGCTAAATAATCGCTTGCTAATTGAGACTCATTCTTTATAATAAAATTACGAATGGAATTAAGTGAGTTAAAAAGGAAGTGTGGATTCATTTGTGAACGAAGCGATTTCACTTCCATTTCGGCCAATTGTTGATTGTATTCAGATAATTTCTGTTGTTCTTCTAATAACAAATTACGCTTTTTATGTCTAAATGAATTGTATATAAGTAACACACTCACAAATGCTAATAGCAATGCAATAGCTGAAGCTATCAATAATAAATTCTTCTCACTTAATTTTTTTGTTTGTTTCTTTTGTATTGACCTTAGTTCAGCATTTTCTTGATCAATTAATTTTGTTTCATATTGTGTTTGAATAAATGTGAGATGAGCAAAATTTTTATCATTTAATATTACATCACTGATTTCCTTATGCTTTCGAAGAAAAAAGATACTTGAATCAGGCATTCTCATTCTTTCATATTGTAAAGAAATTAAATTGTACAAATCACATTCTTCTGTTTTATTCTTTAATTCCTTTGATAATTTTAATCCTTCATTTAAGTATTGAATTGCAATACTATGTTGATTTAATTTATCATAAGAAGCAGAAAAGGCTTTACTACATTGTATTTGAGTTAACAATTCTGATCTTGATTTTGCAATAGAGTCAGCAATAGATAGACTACTGATTGCTTTTTTTATATTGTTGGTGACTAAGTAATATTTACCGAAATTGATATAATAAAGTGAAATCAAATTTGGTTCTTCTGCAGACTTAGCTAAGTCAAAGCCTAAGGTCCAATTTGCAATAGCTTTTTCATAGTTCTTTTTTTCGTATTGTATACTACCTATTTGTTCATAGTTAATCGCTTCTCCTCGGATATCGTTGATCGAGTGATTCAAGTCCCTTGCTTTGTTAGTATACTCTATGGCTTTGTCATACTGTTTCAGTTTAAGATAGTTTTCTCCAATATTATTGTACGAAATACTTAAGCCTCGTGTATATTTAATTCGTTCAGAAATAGCAATTGCTTTCATGTAATAGTCAGCACTATTTTTAAAATTGCCTTCACCAGTTTCAAGAATGGCATAATTGACATTGGCTAAGGCAATTCCTTTATTAAATCCTAATTCCTTAGCAACTATTTCTGTTTCTTTGGCATACTGCCATGCGCGCTGTGTATTAATTTCAGACAAACGATACGATAGGCGATGTGTGGTCATTACACGCATCGTATCTTTGGTCGGGTGTGTACTCAACCAATTTGTTAAACTATCTACATATGGATTTTGAGCTAAGCCAGTTAACCCAATTGAAATTAATAATAATAATGAGGTGACTTTTTTCATAGGTTCACTTCATAAATCTACAATTCAATTTTAATAATTTATACTATCAGTAAGAGTATTTTTAAAATTGGTATAAATTGAAATCAATTTGAATATATTCTATTAACTACAAATCGTCAAACTCATACAAAGGGTCTAAATGATCTTCGTACGTCATAGTGCAAATTTCTTTGATTAAGCCATCTTCTAAACTATAAACCCAACCATGAATTTCTGGACTTTTTTTATTTTTCCAAGATCTTTGTACAATACTTGTTTTGGCTAAGTTCATAACTTGCTCTTCGACATTTAGCTCAATTAATTTATTTAATCGATCTTCAGGTTTAGTTTGAAAGTCGATCATATCTCTGTGCATTCTATACACATCTTTAATGTTTCGAATCCACTTATTAATCAAGTCGAAATTATGCCTAGACATAGCAGCTTTTACACCACCACAGCCGTAATGTCCACAAACAATAATATGTTTCACATCAAGATGGTCTACTGCATATTCCAACACAGCTAGCAAATTCATATCCGTATGAACAACCATATTAGCAATATTCCTATGTACAAAAATTTCACCGGGCTGTGTACCTGTAATTCTATCGGCAGGTACCCTGCTATCGCTACAACCTATCCATAGAAAATCAGGTTTTTGAAAATTTGATAATCGGGTGAAAAATTCTGGATCGTCTTTAACTACCGATGCTGCCCATTCTTTATTATTTTCAATTAATTTATCGTACTCTTTTGATTTTTTACTTTTCATGATTTAATATTTTATTGTTTATGCATTTATTTTTAATTAGAGTGCACATGTTGTGCATCTGCCATTTTATATTCTTCTTTAAAATTAATTAATTGAACTTCAATGTTTTTATCTTTTGATCCAAAATTCACAAAATCTTTGATTAATTCCAGCACATCATAGTCGATATACACCGTATTTTTTGCATCTATTATAAGCTTACAATTTTTGGGCAAATGTGACAAGGTTTGTTTAATGGCCGCTTTATTTAAAAATGAAACTTCTTGTGCTAAATCTATCATAATAGTTTCGCCTTCATGATGATCTTCTTTTTTAAAGAAATAAGCTAATTTCATATTACCACGAAGTATAAAGAATACGCTTACAACAAGTCCTATTCCAACTCCTTTCAACAAATCTATTCCAACCACTGCAATTGCTGTTACAATAAATGGTATAAACTGAAATTTACCTGCTTGCCACATATGTTTAAATACTTTAGGACTTGCTAATTTCAATCCTATCATAATTAAAATGGCAGCTAAACAAGCCATCGGGATTTTATTTAAAAGGCTAGGTATCAATACCACAGCAAGTAGTAGAAAGATACCATGTGCAATAGCAGAAAACTTTGTACGAGCTCCTGCATTTACATTGGCGCTCGTACGAACGATAACTGATGTCATTGGTATTCCACCTATTAAACCAGCTAAGATATTACCAACACCTTGTGCTTTCAATTCGATATTAGCACTTGAAAAACGTTTGAGCGGATCCATTTTATCGCCTGCTTCCAAACACAATAATGTTTCGATACTTGCCACAGCAGCTATTGTAGCTGCTGTAATCCAAACAGCAGGATTTGCAAATCCAGCAAAATTTGGAAAACTAAATTGAGTAAAGAATTCACTGAATGAAGATGCTGTTGGCAACTTCACTAAATGCTCTTCAGTAATTAGTAATGGTGAATTTGTCATTCTAAAAAATTCATTGATTAATATACCCACCACTACTACGATCAATGCGCCAGGTATTGCTTTTATTTTCTTCAAAAAAGGAATTTTATTAAATGCTACTAATATCGCCAATGATACCAATGTAACTAATATGATTCCATTGTGTGCATAATTGAACGAATGTATCAACTCACCAAAAAAGCCTTGATCTGCTTTATCTAATAACTCATAAGAATAAAAATCTCCTTCATGTCCTTTGTCATATCCTATGGCATGTGGTAATTCTTTTTTAATAATAATAATTCCAATGGCTGTCAACATACCCTCTATAACGCCGGAAGGAAAATAACTGGAGATACTACCCGCTTTTGCAAAACCTAATATTAATTGAAAGACACCTGCTAATACCACTGCAAGTAAAAATGTTTCGTAACCCAAATTGGTAACAGCTGCCAAAATAATAGCGATTAAACCTGCTGCAGGTCCAGACACACTTAAATTTGAATTACTTAAAAACCCAACAACTATACCGCCAATCACACCAGTTATAATACCTGCAAATGGTGGTGCACCAGAGGCTACTGCTATACCTAAACATAAAGGTAATGCAACCAGGAAAACGACTAAACCTGAAAGGGTATCTGTTTTCATATATGAAAACATTGAATTTTTGTTATTCATTCTAATATTTAAAATTTAAATTAAGAGGACCACAATACACGCTGTGGAGTGTGATAAGATGTTCAATAAAAGCCTTAAGCGTTGGGAGGCGGAATGAATATAGGATTTGCTTCCCTTGAATTTACTATTTCATTTGGAGCAAAATAATTGTACTTAGTTGATTGATAATCAAATTTATATTGATTGACTTCATGACAAATAATAAAAAAACTCATATCATCAGTACTGTCTTCTTCTGAGTCAACATCATTAGTTTCTTCTTCCGACATTGTACTAGATGATTTTTTAAGATTTATAGCAAACTCATCCTCACCAATGCATTGACTTATTTGACTTAAAACTTTAATAACATTATTAGTTCCAGAGACTAAAACAAAAGAAAAGAAAAAAAACAATATGAACGATAATATTTTCAATGAGTGCAATAATAAGAAAAATTGAATGAATATAAATAATTTAGATAGTTAAATTTACATCCTATTTTTTGTAATCACAACGATTCACAATCGACTTTACATACTAATGATGTAAATTTAACAACCATATTTCTTTATAATAAAATCGCTTCATAAGATAAATATTAGGTACAGCACCAAATGATAGCATATAATAGCCATAATTACATTTAGAATAAACAAAAAATTATTCATAAACATGAAAATTATTATCGGATTATGTCATAAATCAAATCACAATAGAAGCCCCTATAATTTCCCATTTTTAATTTCTTCAACTACAGTAGGGTCAAGTAAAGTAGATGTGTCGCCAAGGTTTTCAGTTTCACCTTCGGCTATTTTGCGCAAGATGCGTCGCATAATTTTTCCACTTCTTGTTTTGGGCAAACCTGATACAAACTGAATTTTATCGGGTTTGGCAATAGCACCAATCAATCTTGCAACAGTTTGATTAATATCTTGAGTGATTAAGTGCTTATCGTCCATTACGCCACTAAAAATAACATAAGCATAAATCCCTTGTCCTTTGATATCGTGAGGATAACCTACAATTGCACTTTCCACAACACCAGTATGCATATTGATTGCATTCTCAACTTCGGCTGTTCCGATGCGATGTCCACTTACATTCAATACATCGTCGACTCTTCCTGTAATTCTATAATTGCCATCTGCATCTCGTAAACATCCATCACCTGTGAAATACATATTTTCATACGTAGAAAAATATGTTTGTTTGCAACGCTCATGATCTCCATAAGTTGTACGAATGATAGATGGCCAAGGATGTTTGATACATAAGTTACCGCTTACTGTTTCTGTAGGCATTTCGGCCAACGATGCATCGCCACCAGGTATCGGATGGCCATGTTCATCGACCAAAATTGGCTGTACGCCCGGCAAAGGCAAAGTTGCATGCGCTGCTTTATGTGGCGTAACTCCAGCTAAGTTTGAGATCATAATTCCTCCTGTTTCGGTTTGCCACCAAGTATCTACAATTGGGCATTTCCCTTTTCCAATATTATCATGAAACCAATTCCATGCTTCTTCATTGATTGGTTCGCCTACGCTTCCTAATACTTTTAATGAACTTAAATCTTTGTTTTTGACATAATCTAATCCAAAACTCATGAGGCTTCGAATAGCAGTTGGTGCTGTATATAAAATGTTTACTTTATACTTATCTACTACATCCCAAAAGCGTCCAGCATCGGGCCAAGTAGGTACACCTTCAAACATCAGCGTAGTAGCACCAGCACTCAATGGACCATATACAATATAACTATGTCCTGTAATCCAACCTATATCTGCTGTACAAAAATGTATGTCACCAGGTTGATATTGAAACACATTGACAAACGTATAATTCGTATACACCATATAGCCAGCACAAGAATGAACTACACCTTTTGGTTTACCTGTACTTCCACTAGTATAGAGTATAAACAATTCATCTTCCGAATCCATAGCTTCAGCTTCGCAAAAAGGATTGCCTGCAGTTTCCACTTTTTTAATTTCATCTTCCCACCACACTTCTTTGCCTTTGAGCATACTTACTGGAGTTCGTGTGCGCGTGAGTACAATTACTTTTTGTACAGAACGACATTGTATTAAGGCTTCATCCATCACTGATTTTAAGGGAATTTCTTTATTGCCTCTATAACCACCATCAGCTGTGACAACGATATTGCATTCAGCATCATTGATTCGATCAGCAATACTTTGTGCCGAGAATCCACCAAATATAACGGAATGAATAGCTCCAATACGAGCACATGCTAGAATAGCAATTGCCAACTCAGGAACCATTGGCATATAAATACAAATACGATCGCCTTTTCGTGCACCATTGTTTTTTAATACATTGGCAAATTGATTGACTTTAAACAACAATTCTTTGTATGATATAGAACGATGATGTTCCTCGGGGTCATTGCTTTCCCATACAATAGCAGGTGTATGTGGTTGGGTTTCAGCCCAGCGATCCAAACAATTTTCGGTAATATTCATTTTACCACCTTTAAACCATTCTACTTTGGGTTCTTTAAAATTCCAATCCAATACCTGATCAAAATGTTTTTTCCAACGAAAATGCATGGCTATATCGCCCCAAAATTTTTCTGGATTTTCAATACTTTGTTTATAGACTTCATGATATTGTGCTAGAGATGTAATTTGATAAGGATACGACATACTTGTTTGTTTTAGTTTGACGACATAAAAGTAAATCTAAAATTTTAGGGCAAAATAGATTTCTTGCTAAAATGGTATAGACTTCTCTAATATAGTAAAAACAGAACACCCCTTAATATGAAGGATTAATAGTCAGTTTTCTTGAGACTAAAAATAATCAGTGAGACTATTCAACTAATCTTGCTCAATGGCAAAGCCCCAAGCATTTAGAAGAGTGCCACGAAAAAGCACCTCATTATTTTTAATTACAAAAGTAACCGGCACACCATCCATGCCATATTCTTTAATTACATAATCCCAATTGGGAATAGTAAAAATGGGGAACTTAGTATTTTTGATAGTTCCAATTTCATAAGGTGTTTTTCTATCTCCATTTTGCAATATGCATGCAGTATATAACTTGATTTTACTTGACTGAAATGACAAATTATACAAAGAATCAATTTGAGGGAATTCTGCAATACAAGCACCACAAGATGTAGCCCAAATATTCAATACAATTAAATCAGTAGGATTAAATAATTTATCATTTATGTTTACATTGTTTGAATCAAAATAAGGGACAGCATCTATTCTTATTTGTTTTGTATTTTTATAAAATAGGTTGCTATAGTTTAAGGAATTATGAATAATCTCATATTTAAAAGTTAAAAAAATAGAAATACAAATCATTAAACTAACACATAAAACTCTGCCTATTTTGTTAGAATAAAAAAATAGAATACCCAGAATAAAACCTAATATTTCACAAATAAACTCTGGAAAAGATACCAACTGACTCTTGAAATCAATTATTTTCATAGGAACATGGGTTAATGTGCCGATTAAAATTATTAACAATTTAACTCCAAGTTTCTCCTTATTTAAATTTGTAAATACTAAATAGGTCATTGAAAAATAAAGAATTATTGCAAGAACACATGCTATATCCATTCCAACAAAACTCCTTATAATACTTAGGAACACCATATTCATTAAAGCAGAAATAACTATATATTTTAGTATTTTTTTCATAAGATATAATATTTATAATTTTAATAAATTTCCATTGATCGATATCAAAGCCTATCAACCTTAGAAACAAAAGTGTTAAATATATTAGAACCTTCTATTGTATGAAATACTCGGTATAATTGGGAACAATGTAAGTTGATATAAATGCAGATTTTTTTCTTTGTCAGCATCAAAATAATAAAAGAAGGGATTTTGCTTGTTGTAAGCATTATAACAGGAAATCACCCAATCTCTACTTCCTTTTCTTAACTCCTTATGAAACGTAAGACTCAAATCTAATCGATGGTACAAAGGCATACGAGAACTGTTGCGTCCTTTATAAATATATGTAATACCATTATGATGTGTATACAATAAAGTGTCAGCTTGTAGAGGTGGTTGATAGTTGATATTATTTGGCACAAAAGGCACCAAAGGAGTTGGATAACTTCCCACTGGCAATGTAATAGCTTGACCAGTGTTGGCTACAAACGAGCAAGAAAAAATAATATTTTTTTTCAAATTATAATTACCTACAATGGTCAACGAATGTCTTCTATCATACTTAAATGGAAAATATTTATTGTCATTTATGTTATTAAATTTTCTATAGTTGAAAGCAAGCGTATAACCAATCCAACCCGTTAATCTTCCTTCTCTTTTTTCAATCATCAACTCTAAACCTCCAGCATTGCCTACTCCGTTTTTTTCAATTTTATTTTCCCAGTCATTTCTAAAGTTAGTGAAGTTGAGCCCTTCTTTAAATTCAATTAAGTTACTAAAGCGTTTGTAATAAATGTCAGCAGAAATTTGATACTGATTGTGATGAAACCTATAATTGCTCGAGAGGGAAATTTGATGACAATTTGAGGGTGGTGTATTTTTTGTAGCAGGAACCCACATATCTGTAGGTAAGCCGGCATTGTTGTTTGTCAATAAATGTATATTTTGAGTCATTTTTGAATAACCAACATTGAAATTTAAATTTTCATTTTCTGTATATGTCAAAAGTAATCTTGGTTGCAAAGATGTGATAATTTTACCATTGCTTAAAAAGTTCATCAAATGCAATCCATAGTTTACGATAACTTTTGAAGACAGTTCATGCTCACTTTCAGCGTAACAGTTAAACTCTTGAGTTACTATTTTTCTTTCTTGTTCTAATGTATCAAATTGAAATTGTTCATTTCTGAAATTCAATATTTTTTCTGAAGGATTTGCAAATTTGGTAACAAATGCAATACCTGATCTAATTTTCATTTGACTACTATAGTTATATGTGGCATCATACTTTGCAGAAACATCAAAAATAGATGATTTGAAATTTTCATTCA
This sequence comes from Chitinophagaceae bacterium, assembly GCA_044233655.1. GTDB lineage: Bacteria > Bacteroidota > Bacteroidia > Chitinophagales > Chitinophagaceae > OLB11. The sequence continues at coordinate 29,967 of JBIIJQ010000028.1, forward strand.
AGCTTACTGTTTCATTTTTAGTTGTATTGTCAATAACTTGACTATTTAAACCAGTTGAGTATGCATACTTGCTAAACGAAACTGTTGCATTTCCGTTCAATTTTGAACTAATATTTTGAATTAATTTTAAACCTAATAAAGTATTTCCCCATTTGGTATTCCCTTTAAATTTAAAAAGTTCATTTTCACGCTCTACTAAAAAATTTTGTCTTAGAAATACATTATCTCTTCCATTGTAAACAAATAAACTGAGTTTATTCTTTTCATTAATTTCATGAGTAATTTTGGCATATAAATCATAAAAGGTATAACCTCCTACCACTTCGCCTTTGTTTTGTTGCTTTACGAGAATGCGCATAGGTATATCTAAATTAAATCGCCTTGCACTTATCATAAATTTTGTTTTCTTATTCATTCTCCCTTCAGCAAAAATTTTACTTGAAAGCAATCCTATATTGTAACTATAATGTAATCCATTTGCATTGCCTTCTTTCATACGTACATCGATTACACTACTTAGACGTCCGCCATATCGCGCAGGAAAACCACCTTTTATGATACTAACTTTATTTACAGCATTCACATCTAAAATACTTAAAAAACCACCTAAATGACTTGCATTATATACTGGCACATCGTCAATTAAAATTAAATTTTGATCGGGCGAACCTCCTCTTATATAAAGGCCGCTACTACCTTCCGAACCGCCTTGTATACCTGGCATTAATTGATAACTTTTTAATACATCTACTTCACCTCCTAGTTGAGGTAATGTTTTTATCTTACTTATAGGTATTTCTACTAAGCTAGCCCCTGTTTTATTGCTTGTATTTGATTTTATGATTATATCCTTGATTTCCCTGGTTGCAGGTATTAATTCAATAGACAAATTTGTTGTATTGGATGTGTGTAGTTGAATAGTATCTGTGAAATATCCAATTTTAGAAAGTACTAATTGATACGTTTCACTTTTTGATGCATGTAAACTAAACACTCCAAAATTGTCCGAAATGCATCGAACATTTTCATCTAAGAGAAAAACGTTGGCATCAATAATAGCTTCTCCAGATTTTTTATCTTTCACTACTCCTTGTATGATGCTTTTCTGAGCAAAGCACAACGTAAAATTAAATAGAACGACAAATAATAATAGTGTTTTCATTTTATTGATATATAATTGTTTTTACTGTATCCTGACTAAATCCCGCAAATACGCCATAGCCGCCACCTTTTATATTGCTATACATTTTGATAGGTTCGCCGCCAAATAGTATTTGCTTTACCAAGCCTGCGCCTTCATCGTTGTTTAACTCTATTGAATGTAAATGTGCATAGTAGCTTTGTTTAAACTGATAATATTCTTTAGATAATGTTCGAAGTGCTGCGTGTTCAGACATAATACTCCATGAAATATTTATATTTGCTCGTTTACCATTAAAATACTTGTCAGAAAATAATAAGCTATAAGGCATGTTCTCTAATGCCAAATCATCTTTAATTTTATAATCTATATTTGTATAAAAAACATCCCCTGAAGCACCAGGTGAAACAGAAATTTTACTACTATCCAATTCATTCGGGTAATAATACCAAAAATAAAAAAACTCATAAAAATTTGTATTCAATGATGAATCATGAATGTATATTTTATTAAGTGGCAAATAAAATTGTGATTGAGGATGGTAATAAGTTTCGTCTAAACGTATGATAACACTATCCAATTCGGAAGCATAGGGTATAGAGGTCTCAGATTCTAATACCTTATTTTCCAGTGCTATATGCAAAGAATAAGAAGCACCCATTTTGGCAAATGAGTGCCCCTTATAATAGCCACCACCACGGTAGCTCAATGTATCGTACAATATCCCATTTTCTATCATCAACACCTGCGCATCTTGAATAGGACTATACTCTATCCCATAGTTTCGAAGTACGCCCTCGCTTTGCCATATATGGCAGCTAAGTACACTATCCGGCGACAAAAAACTATACACTATCGGATACACCTCCTGCTGCGGTAGCTTATAGTCTACCTGTTTTACACAGGAAGTAAAAGCGAGTAGGAAATGTATTGATACTATGTAGTTTATTCTTCTCAAAACGTTATGGGTAAATAATTGTTTTTACTGTATCCTGACTAAATCCGGCAAAGACGCCATAGCCTCCACCTTTTATATTGCTATACATTTTGATAGGTTCGCCGCCAAATAGTATTTGCTTTACTAAACCATCCCCTCCGTCATTGTTTAATTCTATTGAATGTAAATGTGCATAGTAGCTTTGTTTAAACTGATAATACTCCTTAGACAATGTGCGGAGTGCTGCATAATTAAGAAAAAAAGTAGTTACGAATCCTATTTCTGTTGATTTTTTGTTAAAATATTTATCTGTGAACAACAAACTAAATGGATTATTTTCCAATGCTAAATCATCTTTAATTTTATAATCAATATTAAAAAATAAAATATCTCCTCCGAAATCAGGTCCAGTATTTATCTTAGTACTATCCAAATCATTGGTATATGAGTAATCAAAATAAAAAAATTCATACATATTAGATACTTGAAATTCATCATTTAAAAATAGTTTATTCATTGGTAATGATAATTTTGCTTGTGGACTGTAATAAGTTTCGTCCAATAGAATTTTTACACTATCTAGTTTTGTAGAAAAAGGAATTGATGTTTCTGATTTCAAATTCATACCAATAGCATGTATGAGTAAAGAATAAGAAGCACCCATTTTGGCAAATGTGTGCCCCTTATAATAGCCACCACCAAGGTGGCTCAATGTATCGTACAATATCCCATTTTCTATTATTACTACCTGCGCATCTTGCACAGGACTATACTCTATCCCATAGTTTCGAAGTACTCCCTCACTTTGCCATATATGGCAGCTAAGCACACTATCGGGCGACAAAAAACTATACACTATCGGATACACCTCCTGCTGCGGTATTTTATAGTCTACCTGTTTTATACAGGAAGTAAAAGCGATTAGTAAAACAACTGAAAATAGAATTATACGTTGATACATTGATTTAGTTTTTTATATTGTATAATGTTTGTCCGCTTGCCCCGCCTGGTGTTACGCCAGTCAAGTTCCATTTCATAAGCGGTACTGGATTTGTTGCAAAATAGCTTTGTAAGATCCCTAATACAGGCGCTTGTGTATTGAGCACAGGTGAAGCATATGTACCACCACCAGCAAACGAAGGCGAAAATACCGCATTATTTTGACCTATATCATTGGTATTGATAGTATTGGTAATTGGAAATCCCCAACTTGCCTGATTTGGCGCACTATTACTTGTCACAATAGGCGATCCATTTACATCTACTAGCATAGATTTAAATGTACCACCCATGTTGGCAAACGGCGTAGTATTACTCCATACATAATGATCGCCAGGATAGTAGTAATATGTTCCACTTAGTTTATTCTTTTTCTTTCTACTGAATATATTCATAGAATTACTAAATGAAAACGAACTAGCTCTATTGTTTGATATACCATTCCATGTATGAGTATAACTTAAATCAAAAACATATTGATATAAGCCACCTCCACCAACAGGCCAAATTCCACCAGCTATAGGACTACCATTAGAGTAAGTTTGTGGCTGACCAAAATACACAGTGCCAGTAGCTCTTGTTTTTTGATTTAATTCTACTACCGAAATCCCTTCAACTTCATTACTTACCATTG
>JBIIJQ010000029.1:0-33152 GCA_044233655.1 Chitinophagaceae bacterium
CCTGTAACTGTATAAGACTGTGCTGTTAAGTTTGAAAAATTACCTGTTGTATTAGACTGTGGTCCTAATGGTGTGATAGTATATGTAATTGTACCTGAACCACCAGTTGCATTTGCCTGAATATCGCCATTATTGCCTCCAAAACATAATAAATCTGTAAAAGTGACGCTATTCCATGTCAAAGCAGGTGGTTGTGTAATGGAAACATTTTGTATTGAATCTTTACAGTTATTAGGACTTGTTACAACAATTTTATATGTCCCAGCTGGTAAATTTTGGTAATCTCCCGTTCCAAATAATACTGCATTTCCACATGGTGGATTATTGGAAGGTGTAATACTGTAGGCATAAGGGGTTGTACCGCCAGTAGTTGTAGATAAAATTTGTCCATTACAACCACCATTACATGAAACATTCGTTACACTATTAAATACAATATCTGGAATCGGAGGCATCACTAATGTGAATATAGCTGTAGTGGTACATCCTACCACATCTTTTGCTAAAATGGTATAAGTGCCAGCACACAAATTCAAAAATTGTCCTCCATTGGCTAATGTAGAGTCACTATAGGTATTAGGAGGGGTAACTAAAGGTAACTTATAAAACTTTTTCCCCCCAGTACCACCTATAGCAAATGTTGTAATTGTCCCTCCACATGGATTTAGACAAGTTGGATTTGCAAAGTTGGCAGCTGCTGTATTAATTGTAATTACAGACGGTGTAGTAAGTGCGCGAGTGGCAGTTTTAGTACAACCATTTGCATCAGTAGCCGTAATTGTATATGTCAATCCTGGTGAAGGTGCACCAGATAAGCCAGTAATAGTGGCTGGGTTTGTTCCAGTTGGAGGAACGACTGCAGTAGGTGGCATAGGGCTGATAGACCACGTAATAAATCCAGTCCCCCCCGTAGAACTCACAGTAATGGTACCAGTACTATCACCAAAACATTGTGGGTTGGTTGAAGTAGGTAAAGGAATATTTATTACTGCAGGATTTACAATATTGGCTGTTGCAGTTCCTGTACATCCCCATCCATCAGTGACCGTAATTGTATATGAACCTTGTGGTAAATTATTCCATGAACCTGGGGCATACTGCGTTCCTGCATTAGGGCTAATCGCAAACGAAAACGGAGGCTTACCTCCAGAAACAGTGGTAACCCGGAATGTATCCAATAACGCTTGGTTATTGCAAGGCATGTTCTTCTTATAAGTCGCGACACCGATTGGTATGTATGTTGGATGTATAACTATACTATCATTCGTACACAATCCTTGATCTCTAACTGTAAATGTATATGTACCGGCTGAAAGACCAGTAAATACTTGATAACTAGGCACAGCTGCGCCATATGTATTTGTTTGACCAGGTCCTTGAGCCTTAAACTGGTAGTTAGGTATACCATTTTTACCATATACTGTATCTATATATGTAGATGTAGCACAGTTAAACCCTGTTCTTACAGAATCTTTTAGACCAGCAGATACATTAAAAGAAACAGTTGGAACAGTATTAGCAACGATACCACAAATACTAAAAAACGGATTTGTGTTTAAACTTACTGTATAACTACCAGGTGCCAATGGTGGACTAAAAACCAAGAGTACTGTATCTGTTACATTACCATAATTGATTCCAGTGGCTCCTGCGCAACCAGGACAATTAGCTCCAGAAGCAGTAAATGAGGGACTACCTGTGATATTAAAGTCACTTGTACCAATTTGAGTACAACGAACAGGTACAGATAATTTAATTTTTACAGTATCGACTGCAGAACAAGCGTCAAATGGGAGAACAGAAGCTAGTGCAGGATTTGGATCAGAAAAAACTGCAGTTCCAGATGTTGTGATTGTAAAGCCTGTGGTAACAGTTCCACCAGATCGTCTACTTACTCCTAAAATATAAGTGTTCCCAGCAGTCATAGCAACAGTTGGTTCAAATCCTAAAGCAGCTACCGCTTGAATACCTGTCGCAGCACCAGCACCAAGTGCGTATGAGTTACATTCGATGATATTACCTGGGCTCAATGTACATCCACTTGATGTTACATTCCATAATGCCCAATCTAAATCTGAGGCTGGATCTAATGCTACCATTGAGAAATTGAAGGTACCAGATGTAGAACAAGTGAATTTATAGTACATCCAATTTTGGACAAAACCAAAAGTACCTCCAGGTACGCTAGTACAAGAAGCTGCTCCTCCAGGATTACCAGTATTTGATTGATATGAATAAGGATTACTTATTGTCGTACCACAAAATGGTCTTGCCGTACAAGGATTTTGCTCACATGCACCATTCATTGGTTGCAATTGAGCCTGTACCTGAAAGCAAAAGGATGCAATAAGTATAAGTGAGGTAATAATTCTTTTCATAATCGTTCTATTAATATTATTAAAACTGATTTCTATCGATTCCAGATTGCTAATTTAGTGTGAAATGTGAAGTGTGGCAAACTCTTTGTGTCATTTTATTTCAATATTTTTTCAAAAAGAGTTGTTGCCCGTCAAATTGTGCAAAGGTATTGTATGTTATCCAATCGCCCAAATTGATGAAAGTTGCATTATCATTGAGTTTTAACTCAATTGGGATATGTCGATGCCCAAATATAAAATAATCGTAATGTGTTTTTTCTAAAAGTTGTTTTGCATAAATTAATTGGTATTCTTTGTTGTCAGGTAACATTTTTAGATCATCATATTTGTGTTTTGGCCCTAGTCGACTAAAAAAATCGGCCATTCGAAGTCCTAAATCAGGATGAATTTGTCGATAAATGAATTGACTAATTCTGTTGTGAAGCAATCCTTTTAACATTTTATATTTTTTCTCTTGATCACACACACCATCTCCATGTCCGATATGAAATTGTTTTTGATTAATTGTAAAGCTTTGAACTGACTTATATACTTTAGCATTGAATTCTTGTTCAAAATAACCATGCATCCATAGGTCGTGATTGCCAGTGAAAACAATGATTTCAATCCCAACATCTGACAATTCAGCCAATTTACCCAAAAAGCGTATTGTTCCTTTCGGTACTACCTTTTTATATTCCATCCATGAGTCAAAAATATCGCCCAATAAATAAACCTGCTGAGCATCTTGTTTTATACTATCAAGCCAATTGCAAACCCTTACTTCTCGTTCGCGAGAAAGAGTATAATTCGGTATACCAAAATGAAAATCTGACGCGAAATAAATCTTTTTACCTTCTGCTAAGTGAATATTTCCCAAGGATATTGACATGAATGGGTAAATATAAAATGAATTTATGAAATATGCATTGTCAATAATGATTCTAACTGCATAATTGGCTGCTTATTTCTTCTTTTTAGAAATGAACTCTTGATAATTGTATTTAATCCACATTTTTATTTCCAAATCTGACGCCGCTCTTACAAAATCATATTCAATAGGATACTGATTCATAAATATACTTACTGAATCATCGGGTAACTTAGTTAATACTTTGACTAAATCAGTATTGTAACGTGTATCAATAAATTTCTGACGTTCCATATCTTGTATTTGGTCCTGAAACTTTCGAAGATTTTTATATTTCTTTGAAAATTTCTGATAAATCGACGTAACAGGAGTCATTACAGATTTCTGTTGCTCGTATTCAAACGCACTTTTATAAATAGAGGCTCTATTGGCAGAATCTTTTTGATATTCTGTAGGTCCGCGATAGATAGTAACATCTTTTAATTGTACTGGTTTCAAGGACATATACATTTCGATTGATTTAGTTAAATCATCTTCTTTCACTTTAATCGATTTGTTTTTAAATCCTACATAAGTAAAATAAAGATAATCACCCATTTTTGCTTCTAATTGAAATTCACCATTTGCATTGGTAAATGTTCCTTGGTGTGTAGTTAGATTTTCAATACTTACAGGTGATAATACCTTTTTGGAGGAAGAATCATATACATGCCCCTTGATCATAACTTGCGCATTTGCATGTATGACGAAACAACTCAACAATAACAACAACCAAAATTTATTCACTGTGCAAAAGTAAGAGTAGTAGGCTGTGAATAGCAAGCAACCTTGTTAAAAAAAACCTTATTGCATAGCTAAACACTATCCATTCAATAAGGATTGAATACAATTATTGATTGTAGGGTATTTAAAACTGAACCCTTCAGACTCGATTTTACGGCTACTGACTTTGCTACTTTTTAATATTTCAATGGCCATTTCTCCAAGCAATATTTTTATAGCAAAAGCAGGGGCATGAATTCTGACTCCTCTTTTTACTTTTAATATTTCATCAAATATTTCATTCAGTGTAGAAGGATTTGGAGCTACAGCATTGTAAATGCCATTCATATTTTTTTCAGCTAAAAAACAAATCATACTACATAAATCTGCACGATGTATCCAACTGTATATTTGCTTGCCATCAGAAGGAATTCCAGTTATGCCAAATTTTAATGGCTTTAAAAATTCCTTGAGAGCCCCTCCTTCTATACCCATTACTATTCCAATACGAACAATCGCAATAGGAATTTTAAAATCTGAAAATTTAAAAGCCGCATCTTCCCAACGCTTACATGTACTTGATAAAAAACTTTCATCTGAATGATCCAATTCAGTAAACACCTTGTCGCCTTCACCATAATATCCTATTGCGGAAGCCGATACCATATGGAGTGGTTTAAGTTGCCCCTGTTCAATTGCAGCGAAGAGTGTATTCAAACTATCTAATCGACTATCAATAATTTCATTTTTTCTAGCTTTGGTCCAGCGCTTATCAGCTACTCCAGCACCTGCCAAGTTAATGATGTTACACTTCTCCAAACTAAATGACTTATCGATGTATTTATTTTTAGTATCCCACAATACAAATTGAATATTGCTATGTGTAGAAGTTCTTTTCTTGGTACTTAATATATAAACCATGTGGCCTTTGCTGACCAATATTTCGCTCAAAAGTGACCCCACAAAACCTGAACCTCCTGCTAATAAATAATTTGCCATGTTCTATTTTAAGCCAAAGGTACTTCTGCAATTTCCTAATGAACATAGATTTTTGTAATAGCCTGTTTTATAGATATTCTCAATTCAAACTTGAATAGTTTAAAAGCTTTACTAATGTTTTTTATCAACTAATATTGTAGTGAGTTTTTAAATGAAAAAATAATACAACATGACACCACCACTCGCCGAACGGTTAAGACCAACTACTTTGGATGAACTTGCTGGGCAACAACATCTTACTGGACAGGGTAGTATATTGCGCACAGCGCTGGACAGAGGTATAATTCCTTCCATGATACTATGGGGTCCGCCTGGTGTAGGAAAAACAACCATTGCAAATATTATAGCACATACATTGAAAGTACCATTTTATACATTGAGTGCAATATCAATTGGCGTGAAAGATGTAAGGGATGTAATAGAAAAAGCAAGTACGCAAGAAAGAGTCATTTTATTTATTGACGAAATACATCGATTCAACAAAGGACAACAAGATGCGCTGTTAGGTGCAGTGGAGAAAGGTATCATAACGCTTATTGGAGCAACTACTGAAAACCCTTCATTTGAAGTTAACTCAGCCCTTTTGAGTCGATGTCAGGTTTATGTTTTAAAAGCATTGGAATATGATGATCTTGTTCAATTATTAAATCATGCCATACTAGAAGATGAATACCTACGAATAGCCTCTGTAACGATAAAAGAATATGAAGCCTTTATACAACTATCAGGGGGTGATGCCCGTAAGCTTTTAAATCTATTGGAATTGGTTGTTCAAAATTTACCTTCCGATGCCAATGGCATCATTACAAACGAACTAGTTATATCTATTGCACAACACAAAATAGCCTTATACGATAAACAAGGAGAACAACATTATGATATTATTTCTGCATTTATAAAAAGCATGAGAGGAAGCGACCCTAATGCAGCCGTTTATTGGCTTGCTCGTATGATAGAAGGTGGTGAAGATGTTAAATTTATTGCTCGTAGAATGCTAATATTTTCGAGCGAAGATATTGGCAATGCGAATCCCAATGCATTGCTTTTGGCAAATGCCACTTTTGATGCTGTGAGCAAAATTGGTTATCCTGAATCAAGAATCATATTATCACAATGTGCAGTATACCTTGCTACATCTGTAAAAAGCAATGCAAGCTATATGGCGATAGGTGATGCATTGGGACTTGTGAAACAATATGGCGATTTGCCTGTTCCACTTCACATTAGAAATGCACCAACCAATTTAATGAAAAATTTAAATTATGGTAAAAACTATCAATACGACCACTCGTCTGATTTTAATTTTTCGGGACAAGAATTTCTACCAAATGAAATACAAAACAAGAAGATATACGAGCCGGGTAAAAATGCAAGAGAAGAAGAAATTAGAAAATTTCTGAAAGAAAGATGGAAAGAAAAATATAATTATTAAAAAGGAAATTACTTCAATGTACAAGTCCCCTCTGTCATACTTGTGCTATCGATAAATGTACTATAATCAGTACACATTACTTTAGCATCATTATGTCGCATACTTGTAAGTTGTACATCAAAATTTTTGGTAGTATTGGAAGGAAATGTACACGAACATGTATAATCTTTATTGCATGAAGTGAATGCTAATACTGAAACGAATGCAAAACTGATAAGAATAATTTTTTTCATGTGTGCTGTTTTTTCTTTAAAACGAATTCAAATCATACGACCTAAATTTCATTTTCAATCCCAAATATAATGGCTTTCTGTATAATTTTCAGAAATTTATTGCAAAACATGTTGCATCTCTACTAGCTTTTTGTAAATACCTTGCTGAGAGATTAACTCTGCATGTGTACCTCTTTCGCGTATTTCTCCTTGTTCGAGTACGATGATTTCATCTGCATTTTGAACTGTAGATAATCGATGAGCTATTACGATAGAGGTTCTATTTTTCATTAAATTATCAATTGCCTCCTGCACCTGACGCTCACTCACGGTATCCAATGAGGAGGTTGCTTCATCCAGAATCAAGATAGGCGGATTCTTAAATATTGCTCGTGCAATAGTAACGCGTTGTTTTTCACCACCACTTAATTTGGATCCACGATCGCCAACAATGGTTTCAAATCCTTGCTCTTTTTTCTGTATAAAATCAAATGCATTTGCAACCTTTGCAGCCTCTTGAATTGCATTGATATCATTGGTATTTCCACCTAATGCTATATTATTTCTTATGGTATCATTGAATAATACTGGCTCTTGTGATACAATCCCCATGAGGCTTCGAAGGTCATTGAGTTGATAGTTTTTAATATTGTGTCCATCAATCAATATCTCTCCCGAGGTTACATCATGAAAACGTGGAATTAAATCGACCAAGGTACTTTTACCTGCACCTGACGCACCTACAATGGCAATTGTTTTTCCTTTTTGAATTTTCAAATTGATGTGTTTAAGAACCTGCTTTCCTTCATAGGCAAATGATACATTTTTGAATTCAATACTATGTTCAAAATGTGTAATGGGAAGTGCATTCGGCAAATCAACAATCGTATTTTCTGCTTCCATGATCATATTGATACGCTCTAGGCTTGCTCTACCTTGATGAAGGTTGTAAAATATTTGTGACAATGATTTAAGCGGATTAATCAAAAAATAAAACAAGGAAATAAACATGATAAACATTTCAGGTTCTATTTCCACAGGCTGACTCAATGCCATATTACCACCAAACCAAATGATTACACTTAAAATTAATATTCCTAAAAATTCTGACATGGGAGATGCCATTTCTCTTCGAGAAGCAATGGTATTATTGAGATTTCTGACATGTTCATTTTCATTGTCAAATGCATCTACACGATTCTGTTCGGCACGAAACGCTTTTACAATTCGTAGACCTCCCAATGTCTCTTCTACTATGGTCAATATATTCGCTAATTTTTCTTGTGTAGTAAGGGTAGTTCGTTTCAAACTTTTACTTACTCTGCCAATGATTAAACCTGCAATGGGTAACAATACCAATAGAAACAAAAATAATTTGGGGCTAATAAGTAACAATACTATAAAGTAAAAAATAACAGTTATAGGTGTACTAAACAATAACTCCATCATAGAAATAATGGATACCTCTACGGCTGTTACATCATTGGTAATACGAGATAAAATATCACCCTTACGCTCGTTGGTAAAAAAACCTACTGGTAATTGAATTATTTTATCAAATAATTGTTTACGAATCCTTTTAATGATATCGTTTCGCAGAGGATTTAACGTGTAACGCGATATATAAAAAAACAAATTTTTGAACAATGTTGCGATGATAACGACTGCACAAATAAATATAAGTCCATACACTTTATCATTGTTATGCGAAGCAATAAAATCTGACAATAAGAATTTAAAATAATTAGCAATACCATCTTTGCTCCACGCAAAACCAGGATTGGTAGTTACCATACTTTCTTGACCAAAGAGCATTTTCAAAAAAGGACCAATCATTGCTACCGTGAGGGTAGAAAAAACCACCGATAACAAGTTTGATAAAGTATAAATAATTACATAGTTCCATTTGCCTTTCAGATAGGGCAAAATCGTACGGATTGCTTTCATTCAGATAATAAAGTGTAAATTTACACTTTTAAATGTAAGATGATGGAAGAAAGTAAACGTCAAAAACAAGTAGGTAGTCTCATACAGCACGAAATGAGTGATATTTTTCAACGAGAAGGGCTGAATGTAATCAATGGTGGACTCATCTCCATTTCTCAAGTTAAGGTCACACCTGATTTGCTGGAAGCTCGTATTTATTTGAGTTTTTTTCAGATACCCGAGCCCGAAAAAATGCTCAATTATATTAAAGAGCAAGATTGGAATCTACGAAAACAATTGGCAGCCCGCATCAAAAATCAAATAAGAAAAATACCAATTCTACAATATTATTTGGACGACACATTGGACTATGTATTTAAAATGGAGGAATTATTCAAGAATTTGAATATTCCGAAGGAAGAGGAATAGGATTCTCTTCTTCTACATCATTCTCCATTTCTCCCATATAATTCTTACATCTTCCCATGCATTGTAATTTTTGGCATAGAGCCAATTGAGATGCTCTTTGTTATCCAGTGGAATTTCAAAATCATTGACCAATGGATATACATTCAACAAATGGGTTTTCAATGGAGGGAACTGTCGATCATGATAACCTACAAATGTTTTATCACCCTCAAGTACTAAAAACATATTGAGAAAATAGGAACGCTTATAGGTTACAAACCAAATCAACAATGGTGATAACAAAATAAACAACAATGAAACAACTATGTCAACCAATCGTTTGTTACGTTTCGATATTGGTGTTGCTATTTGGTATACAACTTCTGTAGTATACAGATCACCTGCTGTATCTTTTGAATTACTCCCTATAATACTATCAGTGCCTATACTATGAATTTTGTATTCCAATTGCACGCCACATGACTGCATACTATCTATAATTTGCTTAAAAGATAAGCTTCCCTGTGCGTATATTATCTCAGTTATTTTATAAAGTTGACTGAGTGGTTTGGTATGCGAAAAAATACCCAATTGATAATTCTCTTTTACCTCATAGGGGCTTACAGTTCCTAGTATATTTTTCTCTATAAATGCTTGTGATAACAAGGCACGTATTTCTTGTTCCTCTTGTTGATTACCTATCAACATCACTTGTGAGTTTTGCGAGTTGTCAGGCTCTACGCTCTTAATTTTTAAAAACTGCATTAGCTTACGAGATGCTAAAATCATCAATACACCCATCAATGCACCTAACACGGTTATACCTCTCGAGAAGCGAATTGTTTCGGGTAATAATCCATATATGGCTATTGTAATGATACCGCCAATGAGCATACCTCTTAATACCCTTGAAGATTTATAGGGCTTGTCATAGGCTCCATTAAAATACAATGAAAAAATCCATATTAGAATATAAATTAAAAAGAAACCCGCTATCAATGAGGACGAATATTGTGTTTCAGTTTTAATATTTTTAATCCAGAGTGTTTTCATTACTATCAATGAACCCAACAAGAATATAGCATCAATCAATGGTAACTTGATTACTGAAAATAAATTTGTGACAAATGCTAAAATCGCTCGTAAATAAATCGCAAACTGAATCAACAAAACATACATTCCTTTCTGCGAAGATTTGAAATGTTTTTTTGCAAAAATGATCATCGCCTGATAGAACATTTTTACATAATTCAAACTTCCTTTTTTTGTACTCTCTCCTTTGTAATGAATCACCGTAGTTTCAGGGAAATAAATATTTTTAAAACCACCTTTACTTATCTTGTAACTCAAATCGATGTCTTCCCCATACATAAAATATTCTTCATCAAAACTACCCACCTCATCTATCACCGACTTTCTACAAAACATAAAACAACCTACCAATACATCTACTTCATTGATGTCAAATTCAGGCAAATAGCCTAAATGATATTTATTGAAAAATTTTGATTTTTTAAAAATAGATGAGAACCCACTGATTTTAAAAAATGCCACTTTTGCAGAGGGAAATCCCCTTTTAGATTCAGGTAAAAATTGCCCTTTACCATCTATCAATCGACAACCTAATGCACCTGCTTCAGGATGTACATTCATATAATCCAAGCATTTATGAAAACAATCTTCTGGTACAATTGTATCAGGATTCAGGTATAAAATATATTGACCTTTTGCTATCGCTACTGCTTGATTGTTCCCCCTGGCAAATCCTACATTTTCTTTATTGTCGATAAGCTTCACACTTGGAAACTTATCTTTTACCATTTCTACACTTCCATCTTTCGACAAATTGTCAACTACGATTACCTCTGCATCTATCCCATCGCATGCTCGCAATACCGACAAGAGGCAATGCTCTAGAAAGTATTTGACGTTATAATTTACAATGATGACACTTAATTGCATAGTAGAATAAAAACGGACTATATTTGTATAACTCCAAAAATAACCGAATACTTGGAATAATATGAATGATTTATTAAAAAATACACTCCTTCGGGCTATACATGCAGGTGCTGATGTACTTAAACATTTCTTTGAAGGTACCTTTGAAATAGAAAGTAAAGACACCCTCAACAATCTTGTAACCGAAGCCGACAAACGCTCAGAAGATGCCATTATTGATGTCATCAAAGCTGAATTTCCTGAACATTTTATTTTGAGCGAAGAAGTAGGCGAATTGAGTACAGCATCCAATTACAAATGGGTGATTGATCCTATTGACGGTACTGTCAACTTTGCACATGGTATTCCTATATGTTGTGTGAGCATAGGCCTCGAACAAGATGGCAAAATGCTCATGGGAGCCGTTTTTAACCCATTCATGAATGAATTATTTTTTGCAGAAAAAGGTAAAGGTGCTTTTCTAAACAATCGTCGTTTATCTGTTTCGGCTAAAAGTAACATTGAGAGTGCTTGCCTTGTAACTGGTTTTCCCTACAAATGGGCTACAGTTACGACCGATCCTATACCCGTTTTTGAACGCTTTATTCGCATGGGTTTACCTGTGCGTCGGCTTGGTTCGGCCGCGATCGATTTATGTTGGGTAGCTGCTGGTCGTTTCGATGGTTTTTGGGAGTACAATTTAAACCCTTGGGATATTGCAGCCGGCTATCTCATCATAGAAGAAGCGGGTGGCCGTATTAGCAATTTCAAGGGCGAACCTTACGATATATACGATAAGGAAACCTTAGCCACCAATGGTAAAATACATGAAGATATGCTGAAACTCATCAATGCTTAAGTATTTTCATACCCAAAAAGGTATAATAAACCTCTGAAACATATATTTTAAACCCTAAAAGGTATGATATTTTAATAAAATTGTTAAAATATACCCTATAATGTCCTAAATTTTGATAAAATTGTATATTTGTATCTTAAAGGGTATAAATAAACAATAAAATGTCTAAAAACGAACTAGCTTTATTTGTCAAAAACAGACGAAAACTGCTTAAAATCACACAAGAAGAATTGGCTGAAAAAGCAGGAGTTGGATTGCGATTTGTACGCGAACTAGAAAACAACAAAGCAACATTGCGCATCGACAAAGTCAATGATGTACTTATCCTATTTGGACATCAACTTGGACCTATACCCATCAACCGAACAAAACTACTAAACCATGAGACGAACAGCTAATGTATACATGAAAATGCAGCTTGCGGGAAAGCTACAAGAAACCGAACAAGGATATGCCTTTGAATACGCCAAAGAATATTTAATAGATAAAGACGCACAAGCTGTAAGTCTGACCTTGCCTTTGAGAAGCGAAGTATACCAAAGCAATATTTTATTTCCATTTTTTGATGGACTCATACCCGAAGGATGGCTGCTCGACATAGCTGAACGAAACTGGAAACTCAACCAAAAAGACCGCATGGGTTTGCTTCTAGTCTGTTGCAAAGATTGTATAGGAGCAGTGAGTATAGAACAAGTAATATATGATAAATAACTAAAAATAATAATAACCACAAAGGCTTCCCTCTCTTTAAGGAAGTGTCCGACGCAGGAGGAGAGAGACCGAGGGTGAGCTCAAAACAATGAAAAATTATAAAAAGAAATACCAGCATCTAAAACACCAATCCTTTGAGGCCTTGGTAGCAGAAGAACGCGCGGGAGATTTTAATTTACATCGTTGTTTGTATTGCTATGAGGAATTGAATGATACCAACGCTACATTTCATCAAGCCTGCAATAAAAAGTTTTTTGGACAGCTCGAAACGCCCTTGTTGGCTTATTCAAAACAAGACCTCGAGCATCTTGCCTCGCAAGTCATACAAAGCCAAATGACCGTAACTGGTGTACAAGCCAAAGTATCGCTAAGTCTGCACCGCAAAGAAGCCAATAATACGGTCAAAAAAATGACGATAGTAGGACTCTATGGCGATTACATACTCAAACCACCGAGTGAGTATTATCCGTTTTTGCCCGAAGTAGAAGACCTCACGATGCACTTAGCTGAAGTATGTGGTTTGCAAACCGTACCGCATACACTATGCTACCTTGAAGATGGTACACGATGCTATTTGACCAAGCGTATAGACCGAACTCGAAAAGGAAAATTACACATGGAGGATATGTGCCAACTTACCGAACGACTCACCGAAGACAAATACAAAGGAAGCCACGAACAAGTCGCAAAAGCTATACTCAAATACTCCGCGAATCCTCTACTCGATGTTACTAATTTTTACGAAGTGGTGGTATTTTCATTTTTGACAGGCAATGCCGATATGCATCTTAAAAACTTTTCTCTTTTAGAAAAGCCTGGTTTAGGCTATGTACTTGCACCTGCTTACGATTTGCTTTCTACAGCACTCGTAAACCCTGCAGATACAGAAGAATTAGCACTGACACTCAATGGCAAAAAAAGGAAACTTCGTTACAACGACTTTTTAGCTGCATTTGAAAATAGTGGCCTCAGTAAAAAAGTACTCGATACCATGCTCGAAAACTTTTACTATTGTGTATTTGAAATGAAGGACTTTGTTCAAAAAAGCTTTTTGACAGAAGAATATAAAACGAAATACAACCAATTACTCACTACACGTATAAAAGAATTAACAAAGGGATAAAGACAAAACCTAAAATCACACAGTTACATAATTAGTTATTTTAAAGTGCTACTCCACCACCACTCGTCGCACCCATTCGCCCACTTTCAACAAATATACACCACGTGGAAGTTGTTGAATATTAAGTGTATAGTTTTGTTGTACAAAATGACATTCGTTTGACATTAGCGCTTGACCTAGCATATTGTAGAAACTTACTTTTACAAGTTTACCTCGTAAGGCCTCACTCGACATAGTAATGCTTGTACTAGCAGGATTTGGGTACAACGTTAGCAGTTCCCCTCCCTCGGAGGGGCTAGGGGAGGCCGATAAGGGCCAACACGTTTCTGCCCCCAAATCATAATTGGGCATATACGGAGGAGTAGTTACACAGCAGGTTGAAGGATAGACCATACACCGAGGACACCAACCACAGCCAGCTCCTTTCTCGTTGGGGTATTCGATTATGCTTAAATATGTCCATAAATTAGACCATTTACCAACATATAACTTACCATCTGCACCTAATTGTAAGTTTGAATATATAGGAAACTCATATGCTGTAGTATCCATCTTGGCTACATGATACCAAGTTTGATCCTGTAAGTCATACTGATAGATATTGCAATATCCCGCCCTGTAAATAAAACGACCATTGGGCGAAAAGGCTACCGACTGAAGGGCAGAATCAATCAAATTGTCTGGCATTTTGCCATAAGTGCCAGCAGTATCTGGAAAATGAATGCTTTGCGGATTAGACAATAGCCCTGTGCAACGGTCAAAATCTGCTAGAAAAAACTTTTGCCCTTCAGATATGCGGCAACCACTCACATACTTGGTACCGTCCTCGCTAAAGGTACTCTGACCACTATTGTCTATATACATAAAATGGGGCGACGAAAAGCCTTGGATATGCTTGAGCTCTATAGTATCGGAGGTAACTAGAAAGGTCAATACCAAATTGGTATCCTGTGCCTGCTTCAGTACCCACCAGTCCTTGCCATTGGCATGGCGGCAAGCACCCATT
The DNA here is from genome assembly GCA_044233655.1 of Chitinophagaceae bacterium. Classification (GTDB taxonomy): domain Bacteria; phylum Bacteroidota; class Bacteroidia; order Chitinophagales; family Chitinophagaceae; genus OLB11. The sequence continues at coordinate 14,608 of JBIIJQ010000029.1, forward strand.
TGTGTTTTGCTCAAGCCCTTAGTGGTAGTATCTAGGTAAAATACTTGATGCGACTTGATGACTTTGCCTAGCCCTCCATTGAGATTCATATCCACCTCGCTATAGCTTAGCTCATCGAAGGCTGCACGCACAGTGGGCGAGCCACCTAACCACTGATCAAGAACCTCAAAGTCACTAGCAGAACCTATAATTATCTTGTACTTACGACCAGGAAATGGCAAGATAATACTTGACTGAGCATAAGTACTAAACCCAAACATATACTTCGCAAACTCACTACCACTCAACGTATCGCCCCCTTCCATGATTTGCATATTCTTGTCGTACACCTTACATCCATTGCAGGTAAATGCCAGCTGACCAATGCTATCGCAAATACCCGAGGAGCCCATGGCTAAAATAGCATCTAATGTATCCACCCACCAACTATTACTTACAGGTGTAGTATTAAAATCTGAACGAGATATTACTTGAATGCCCAATGCCCATTGCTTGTTAAAGTTGGTTTGGCTGTTGATATTCCAGCAACCCATACAACTTAATATGAGTAAAAGCAGTTTCAGTTTCATTATTCTAAAATAAGTTTTCCCGTTTGGATTTCTATACCATTGATGCTGTATTTGTAGATATACACACTTGGCTGAGTATACTTTATGCGAGCTTGCACAAAATAACTCCAAAAACATGAAATAAAAATTATTACATTTTTCATAGTTGATTATTTTTCAAAAATTAGTCTGCCCGCATGTATTTGTGCCCCATTAAGTATAAATTTATAATTATAAACCCCTGAAGATAATTTAGACAAATCTAATAATTCTTCACTTAATAAATCATCCTCCCCTACTGCCTTATCTGCTGAGTCTTTGTAGCACGTGCTCTATCGGCCATTGCTTTGTAATAATCGGCAAGTTGTATATTTCCTTTATTGCGCCAGGTAATATCTAGAAATTGTATAGACGTTAAATCCAATGAATCTTTAGCCAAGGCTTTTTCAAACCAATAAATCGCACTATCTGGTCGACCAGTGGTACCATAGATACAACCGATATTGTTCATAAAATCGCTCTCGGTGGTATCGCGCGCATAGGCTTTTACAAAATAAGGAAACGACTGCATCAACAAATTGACACCATCTTGTTGCTGTTGCATTTGTATCATAAGCATGCCTTTGTTGTACAATACAGTGCCAAGATTATTGATAAAAATACCATTGGTGCTATCTTCGCTATAGGCTTTTTGATAATACTTATTGGCACTATCGAGGTATCGATAGTATTCTGGTACATTACCCGTTGGTTTTATTCCTTCGGAAAAATTGAAATAAGCTTTTCCTAATTGATTGTATCCATCCGATGGTAATGCAGGATAGATACTCATCGATTTAGTAAGATAAAAAATAGACTTTGCACTTTCTTTAGCCGCTGAGTCATTAATCTGTTTAGTATTAAATCCAAGTTGCGACATCTCATCAGTCAATACTTCTTTACGTTCGTTGCCCGAAAGATGATTCCCCATATAAAATAATAAGTGTGTTGAATTTGGATAGCTTTCGATGTCTTTCGAAAACAATTTATAATCCGATTTCCAATCTTCATTTCGAGAGTATGTTTTCCAACTATACAATGCAGATGCTAATAATAATATACCGAACAAGATAGGCGACTTAGAAATGCCTTGCATGATTGTACTCTCATCTTCATTCTTATGTGTAAAATGTGCCAATGCAAATACCACTGCAATACAAAGGCCCAATGATGGCACAAAAAACAAACGTTCACCAAAGGATGTACCAATGAGGAAAAATACATTCGATGTAATGGACATGCTTACGAAGAACCATAGGAAACCAAATCCCACTGGATTTTTTTGTTTCCATCGCCATACAGCAAAAGCAAACATGGCTAAGAACATGATGAACGAAATCAAGAATCCACCATTCGAAAACCCAACAGGCTCCAATGAAGAGAATGAATAATCGCATGACAATGGATGAGGATAGATAAACGTCTTTACATAAAAACCCAATGTATTGACTGCAGATGCAAACTGTGAAGAGTTATTATATTTATCTTGAAGGTCTTGAGCCAATACAGTTCGCTGAGCAGGATCGCACAATACCATGTAATTGTCCAATGCACTCAATTTACTCGAAGGTGGGTACCCACTCAGCGATTGATGGCGGGCAAACAAAAAGAACAACGTACACACCAACATGATAGACGATACGATGGCATTTTTCTTGATACTTGCATTGGTAAAAAAGTAGATAAATAAAGGGAAAATAGCAATGGCTACTACAGTGGATTCTTTAGAAAACGATCCCATTAAAAAGCCAAAAACGCCCAATATTAAATAAAGCATTTTCTCTTTGGATAAATACAATTGTATACAACGCAATGCTATGAGAATACCTAGCATACTCAATACTTCATCACCACTTTTTACATTGGCTACTACTTCGGTATGTATAGGATGAACCAAAAATAATAAAGAAACTAAAAATGCCACCACCCATTTCTTCTTCATAGCATCATACAAAATAAAAAATAGAAAAACACCTGCAATAGCATACAACAATACATTCACTACGTGAAATTTATGAGCTGCATTGAACATATCATTGTTACCATCAAACATATTCCATTCAATATTGAAAAGCAATTTGGTAAATGGGCGATACAATGAATTTTCTAGGTCTGAAAAATCTCCTTTACGCAAAGGCGTACTAAAAATAGTTTTGGTATTTTCCCAACTTACGGGTGCTTTTGTAATTTTATTATTTTTGATGATGCCATGATCATCCAATACAAATCGATGCTGAAACGTATTGCTATAAATGAGCATTGTGATTGCAAACAAAAGAGCCGATAAAATCCAAACCAACGAGTTGGATGGTGATTTATGCAAGGTAGCTTCAGGCTTACTTATAGATACTTTCGGAACTGACTGTACCTTCGGAATAGATGTATCAGTTGAATTGCTATTTTTTAGTTTATTTTTTTTAGCCATAAAAAGTAAATCGAATGAATCACAAATATAGTTTTTCTAATACAAACAAGGAACTCAATCTCAAAAAGACAAAGAAATGAAGGAATGAAAAAGTCAACATTGTGTCTTTTTTATTTACATTTGAAAAATGAAAAAATTAATATTAATCTTATTATCCCTTCCCATGCTGACTTTAGCGCAGCAAAGCAACATTCAACTTTCTGAGTATGGTATTCCTGCAAGTATTGGAACACATCAAACATATGCCATTCAAGAAATCACTCAAAAAGAAGGCGATATGAAAATCAAGGAAGTAAAAATTCGATATGAAAATGGTGAAAAATTAGTGGTTTCAGAAATAAAAAAACCTATGAGTATTGCCATGATTCGAAGTGAATTCAATAAAGTATTGGCAAAGCCTAATAAAAATGTAACATTAAAGGCATTGGTAAAAACCCCAAATGAACTTTTGATAGAAAGAACCTATAAAGACGACGGTAGAAAAATATATAAATACATGGTATTGCGAGTTATCAAAGGCAAAGAATATATGATTGATAGTTCTGAATTTGATGATTTGACTTTATGTAAAGAAATGATGAATATTGCAAAGACGTTTAAGTAATAAAATTATCAATAAAAAAAGGGTTGCAGAATCAATTGCAACCCTTTGATACTAAATTGAAAATTACTTATCTTCCATCTCCATCCAACAAATTACCTAAACCTCCCAGAATGCCGCCTTCTTCTTTTCGTCGGCCTACGGAAGCATACGTCATGATACGAGATGCCAATCGACTCACAGGCAAAGACTGAATCCAAACAGAACCTGGCCCTTTTAATGTAGCAAAGAAAAGCCCTTCACCACCGAATATGGTATTTTTGACACCTCCAACAAATTGAATATCGAAGTCAATATCTTTGGTATAGGCAACCACACAACCTGTATCTATTTTTAATACTTCACCTAGATTCAGTTTGCGCTCAAACACATGTCCTCCTGCATGTACAAAAGCCATTCCATCTCCTTCCAATTTTTGCATGATGAAGCCTTCACCACCAAAAATACCTGTACCTAATTTACGTTGAAATTCTATACCTACACTAACACCTTTTGCTGCGCAAAGGAATGCGTCTTTCTGACAAGTTAGTTTACCCCCCAACTCTGCTAAATTCATAGGAATAATTTTTCCAGGATACGGCGAAGCAAAATTTACTTTCTTTTTGCCTTGTCCTATATTGGTAAATGCTGTCATAAACAAGCTTTCGCCTGTAAGCAATCGTTTACCAGCAGAAAACAATTTACCCATCAATCCACCAGTTTGCTGTGTACCATCGCCAAAGATGGTTTCCATTTGGACACCTTCCTCCATCATCATAAAGGAACCACTTTCAGCAATAATAGTTTCGCTTGGATCAAGTTCGATTTCCACATGTTGCATTTCTTCGCCGTGGATTTTGTAATCAATTTCGTGTGCGTTCATAGTTTGAATATTTTAGACAAATATCATCATTTTTCTTTTCAGTCTAACTCTTTTTCCAAGAATTATGATAAATGCATTTTAGAAAGGCTGAATGGTTTTTTAAATGATATATATATATTCTCTTTTATTACTCTATTACAATTTTCCTCACTGTTTTGCCTAACTTCAGATAATAAAGACCTGCTGCAATTCCAGTTAAATCAATCGTACATGTATGATTTACAAAATGGCTTTGTATTAATAATCTTCGTTGGCCGATTACATCATACAACTCAATCATTTCATTGTTTATATCCTTTTGATTACTTCTAAGTTCTATAAAGCCCTTTGATGGATTAGGAAAAATTTCCAACTCAACTTGTTCAACTGTTGAATTGTATATACTTGTAGGCGATTGACCAATTGTAATTTCATAATCTTCTGTTTCACCATTACTGAAGATACCACATGATTGATGACTAAACATACCGTCTTGTACTACTCTTATACGTAACCTAGTAATACCATACAACGCTGTAACAGGTTGAATAAACGTATGAGAAACCATTGCATTGGGCGAAGCAGTCAAGGTGCCATAGCAATTTCTTCCATGGGATCTCCAAACGTATAATTTTTGTTGTAATCGATCCACATGGAATATTTTGCTGTATTCAAGACATTGAATGAAAGATCAATAGTCGAAGAGATCCCAGGTGAAAGAATAGTGGTAGCCACATTATTATAAAACACATAATGTGGAAATGCATATTGAGCATTGGTTACATTTGAGAATACACCCATTGAGAAGCTTTTAATATATGTATGAACAACCGTAGGTGTATCAGCATAATCTGATGTACAATAGGGTGCAGGAATCGTAGTTTGTGCAACTACTGATAAATTGCAAAGAACGAGTAACGATAAAATAGATAATATGTTTTTTTTCATATAAAAATAATTTCCTTTGTTTTCAAATCGAAAATTAAATTCGCCTTACTATTAAATTAAGCTCAGTTTATTGAAGTAAAGTTTGTGAAAAAAAATCAAGTCTCCTAATCAATAACAAATGTTGATTTCTCAGTTTAACGTACCATTTTAAATTGAAGTACTATCTTTGTGCCGAAATGAAGAAATTTCTTTCCATATCATTGTTGATGATTTACCTGACCTTCTCGGCAGGCATCGTCATTTCAATGCATTATTGTGGAGGTAATTTAGCAGCCCTGAAGCTATTTGTAAAAGCATCATGCTGTTGTGATGATGAAAAAGCTACAAGCAACGATGACTGCTGTAAAGATGAAATCAAAACAGTTAAAATTTCAGATGATCAGAATATCCACAAATCAATTACATTCAATCCAAAATCGAATCTAGATTTATCTATTCTTCCTAAACCATTATTCTATTCTTTTCAAAAAGTTCAATTTTCAACTTCAATCATTTCTAATCAACAGTTACCTCGACCACCAGATCGGGTTTGTTTGATTCCTGCATACAAGTTGAATCATTCATTTTTGTTTTATAGCTAAAAAAAATAAATTATTCATACCCTCATCGGGTACCAATTATTTATTAACTTTTTTAAACATATTCAATAAAACAAATTCAATGAAACATATCATTTTAAATATAGTCGTTGTGATGCTTATCAGCATTTCATCCATCGCTCAAAACAATAAAATAGTTACAGATACAATCACAATTCGAGGAAACTGTGGCGAATGCAAAGCACGCATTGAAGAAGCTGCTTACATCAAAGGTGTAAAAACAGCCGAATGGAATAAAACAACCAAAATCCTTACCGTTGTTTACAATACAGACAAAACTACGTTGGACAAAATTGCAACTTCTATTTCCAAAGTTGGACATGACTCTCAACATCATACTGCATCTGACAAATCATATAAATCACTTCCTAGTTGTTGCGCTTACAGAACGGGTGTCTGCGAACATGATTAAACAACCGTCGTTATTTTTTATATCGAGTTTATTTTTTATTTCATTTCTTTCTATATCACTGCAAGCGCAACCAGCTGATATAACTCTACAAGGAAGTGTATTTGAAAAAAAACAAAACAATATCGAGGAAGCTGTATCGGCCGCGAAAGTAAGTTACTCTAAAAAAGTATTTACATTTACCGATAAAGAAGGCAAGTTTTCAATAACTGTTCCTGATACAGTTAAAACATTGATTGTGTATTACGACAAAATCGGAACTGATACCATTCAGATAACAGACATCAACAAGGAAATCAAAATTGTATTTCCATACATGCAAAAACTGAAAGATGTACAAATCAAACAAAAACGATTTGCAACAGAAATCAGTTTACTCAGCATGATAAAAACGGAACGCATTAGTTCTAAGGAATTGCTCAAAGCGGCTTGTTGTAATCTGAGCGAAAGCTTTGAAACTACTCCAAGTGTTGATGTGGCATTTACAGATGCTGTGACGGGTTATAAGCAAATCCAATTGCTTGGATTAACTGGGCCGAATACGCTCATCACTCGCGAAAATATTCCCGAAGTGCGTGGCTTAGCGAGTATTACAGGACTCACATTTACACCCGGTCAATGGATAGAAGGCATGCAACTAAGCAAAGGCACTGGCAGTGTCGTAAATGGATTTGAAGGCCTTGCAGGACAAATCAATATTGAACTCATGAAACCAATGGAAGGTGATCGTGTATTTGCCAATTTGTATCAAAGCACACAAGGTAGAACCGAGGCCAATGCTTATCTACGATTTGAACCTCGTAAAAATATGACGTCCAATTTATTTTTGCACGGCAAATCGCAATGGATGAAAGTAGATCAAAACCACGATCATTTTATAGATCAGCCCATGGGTAATTCCTTTATTGGTGCAAACCGTTGGATGTGGTTTGGTAAGAGCGGACGAGAACTTCAGGTAGGTGTAAAATACTTAAACCAAACCAATTGGGGTGGTTCTAAACATTTTAACAATGAGGAAACGCCCAATGAAAGCAAGTATTGGGGTTTCAATAATCAAATTAATCGAGTGGATGCATGGAGCAAAATCGGGAAAGTATTTGAATTAAAACCATGGAAAAGTATGGGCTTACAACTAGCCTATTCGGGGCATGAACAAAACATGCAATTTGGCAAAAAGCAATACAATGCGAATGAAAAAACGGCTTATGCCAACTACATTTATCAAACTATCATTGGCAATACAAACCATGTACTTAAACTCGGTGCAACGACAAATTATATAAAACGCAATGAACTTGTAAATGCTACAAGCTACAACAACGAAGAAATCACTGCCGGAGCTTTTGCAGAGTATGCACATACTTTTTCTAAAAAACTAAATGCTGTATTGGGTATTCGAGCTGACCAACATAACTTGTATGGCACCTATCTTACACCACGCTTTCATATGCGCTATGCACCACATGAGAATATTTCGCTTCGAGCTTCGGTAGGTAAAGCATACCGAACTGCTACTACTTTCTCTGAAAATTTAGGATTATTTTCTACTAACCGAACGGTACTAATCATGCCGTCGCAAATCAATGGCATTTATGGACTACAAAACGAAAAAGCTATCAATGGCGGTATCAATGCAACCTATAAATTCAAACTCAACTATAGAAGTGGGACCTTGAGCACTGACTATTACTATACGCATTATTTAAATCAAGTAGTAGCCGACTGGGAAGAAGAACGCTTTGTGAAATTTTATAATAGCACCAAACCATCCTTTGCACATAGTTTTCAAATACAATTGGATTACGAACCTATACGCAAATTGGATGTAAGAGTAGCCTATCGATTCAACGATGTAAAAACTACGTATGAGAATACCTTGAAACAACGTCCACTCAATGCCCGACATCGTGCGTTTATCAATATATCTTACGAAACTAAGTCTAAATGGTCCTTTGACTATACCTTGCAATGGACAGGTTCTAAGCGTATTCCATCAACCACATTGAATCCAATTGGTTTGCAATTTGCAACGAAATCACCATCATTCATTACCATGAATGCACATATCAATAAGCCGATAGGAAAGGGAATCGAACTATATACAGGTGGCGAAAACTTATTAAACTATATGCAACCAACAGCCATTATTGATGCACCTAATCCCTTCGGATCTTACTTTGATGGTTCACTCATTTGGGGACCTAGTATGGGACGAAATGTGTATGTTGGAGTGAGATGGAAGATGAAGTGATTGTAAAAACATTCTTCTAAAAAGATTCTACTCTTTAATATTCGAATGGCTCTTGATAGGTATTTCTGACTCTTAAGATACGAACATGATTCTTATAAATTCTAAATGCAACTCTGTAATGATGAATTTCAAAATATCTATAAGTACCATCGTTGTTTATTCTTAGTTTATCTAATCCATGTCGTTCAGGATTTATGTTCAATTTTTCCAAAGACATAAGTATATCATTTACTACTTTTTGTGCATTGGATTATGAATCTTTTTAGATATACTCAAAAATAGCTCTAAGTTGTTTTTGAGCCATTGAATTCCAAATGACTTCAAACTGATTTTCTACCATTTTTTAGCTTCCTTGACAAATTCTTGTTGTGAAATAAAATTCCAATCTTCGTATTCCTTCTCTGACAAATCAATTTCTCGATTATAGGTTTCAATATCGATTCTATCTACAGCTAATATTTTATCCTCTAGTATGGTGTAAATTGCTTGCAGCTGACTTTCCTTTTCTGTATCAATATAATGATGCAATTTTTCTTTTATTAAGGCAGTTTGCATGATATTAATTTTATTCAAAGTTACAATTTATTCTATTAATCAAACTAATCATTTCTTTAATACATAGTTTATTAGTGGCTCATAAAAAGTGAATCATGAAAATTACACACCGATATTAGCAACAATAGCTCTAAATATCCCTCATTACTAAACCCAATCCCTTTGGTTCATACTTTGATGGTTTACTCATTTGGGGCCCAAGTATGGGACGAAATGTGTATGCTGGGGTAAGGTGGAAGATGAAGTGATCAACTTTTCCTTTTCTAAGGTTCCAATTCTTCTACTATCTTTGCGCCTTCATAAAAAACAATTGTATGTTTAGAACACAAACCTGTGGTGAATTAAGAATATCGAATGTAGGCGAGCAAGTAACCTTGGCTGGATGGGTCAAAACGATCCGTAAATTTGGAAGTATTACCTTCGTCGATTTGAGAGATCGTTATGGTATTACACAATTGTTTTTTAATGAAGCCAAAACTGTTGAATTAGAAGCAAGCTCAATAGGTCGTGAATACGTGATACAAGTAGAAGGTAAAGTAATAGAGCGTAGCAATAAAAATCCGAATATTCCAACTGGTGAAATAGAACTTGAAGTAGAAAAATATACTATTTTGAATGCATCCCTCACTCCGCCATTTACATTGGAAGATGATACCGATGGAGGTGATGAATTACGCATGAAATATCGTTTCCTAGATTTACGTCGAGATGCTGTACGAAAGAATTTGGAACTTCGCTATCGAGTGAGTCGTGCTGCACGAAACTTTTTAGATAGTCAACACTTTATGGAAGTGGAAACACCGATGTTGATTAAATCCACACCAGAAGGTGCACGCGATTTTGTAGTGCCTAGTCGTATGCATGAAAATCAATTTTATGCCTTACCTCAAAGTCCACAATTGTTTAAGCAACTCTTGATGGTGGCTGGCTACGATCGTTATTATCAAATCGTGAAATGCTTCAGAGATGAAGATTTGCGTGCCGATCGCCAACCTGAGTTTACACAGATTGATTGTGAAATGAGTTTCATCAATCAAGAAGATATTTTGAACACGTTTGAAGCCATGACCAAACATATCTTTAAGGATGTGAAAGGCATTGAGTTTGAATATGATTTCCCTCGTATGACCTACGATGAAGCTATGTACGATTATGGCAACGACAAGCCAGATATTCGGTTTGACATGAAACTGAAAAACCTCAACGAAGTGGTTAAAGGCAAAGGATTTCCAGTATTTGATGATGCTGAATTGGTGATAGGAATTGCAGCCACGGGCTGTAGCGAATATACCCGTAAGCAAACCGACGAATTGACAGAATGGGTGAAGCGTCCACAAATAGGCATGAAGGGCTTGGTGTTTATTAAGTGTAACGCAGACGGAACGTTTAAAAGTTCGGTCGATAAATTTTACAACGAAGAACAGTTGAAACAAATTGCTTCAGTTTGCGATGCCAAAGCAGGTGATTTGATATTGATATTGGCAGGCGAGAAAAACTTAACTAGAAAAGCCATCAGTGAACTGCGATTAGAAATGGGTGGACGTTTGGGCTTACGAAACAATGAAGTTTTCAAACCATTGTGGGTGGTCGATTTTCCTTTGTTTGAATACGATGCCGAAGCAGACCGATACATAGCAATGCATCATCCATTTACATCTCCTAAGCCCGAACAACTTGAATGGATGAATGACAAATCAAAGTACGGCGATATCAAAGCCAATGCCTATGATTTAGTGTTGAATGGTACAGAAGTAGGTGGTGGTTCTATACGTATTTTCAATAAAAACATACAAGAACGCATGTTTGATGCACTAGGATTTTCGAAAGAAGAAGCCGAAGAAAAATTTGGGTTCTTACTCAGTGCATTTGAATATGGTACGCCTCCGCATGGTGGTATAGCGCTTGGTTTCGATCGTTTGTGTGCCTTGATTGGTGGTACAGATTCTATCCGCGACTTTATAGCATTTCCTAAAAACAATGCAGGTCGTGATATGATGTTGGATGCACCTGGACCAATTGATGATAAACAACGAAAGGAGTTGGGGTTGTAAATGTTTTAAGATTAAAATTGCATGCTTTATTTTTCCAAAAACCTACCTACTTCATTCTTCCACAATCCTTCATAGTCATTCAAGTAACTCTCATGGCCTGCATCGGGAAAAATGACTTTCTTTTTGGGGCCTTGCAAGTTTTCATAAATAGCATCAATTTCCTCAATCGACACACGTGCATCATGTCCTCCACTCATGATTAATACAGGCGTTTTAATATGACTAGCATAATCAATTGGATTATGATCAAAAGCCCAAAAGCCATTCAGCAAACCACCATAAAAAACCAATAAACCAGCCATAGGAAATCGTGGCACATGCATATCGTCAAAACGATTACAAACTGTTTGATACATACTTCCAAATGGACACTCAAGTATAATAGCAGATACATCCATTGAATAATCTTTCATGCTTTTCATTATAGCAGCTGCACCCATCGACGTGCCTAGCAATATGATAGTTTCATTAGAATATTTTTCTGAATAAAAGTCATACGCTGCTTTTACATCCTTGGCCTCGTTGAAACCAATGGTAGTCGCATTGCCTTTACTACCACCACATCCACTAAAGTCTATTAATATCACACGATAGCCCATTTCGTGCATTGCATAGGCCTTATCCAACATACCTGATTTACGATTGCCATAGCCATGAAATATCAAAACCATTCCTTTCGACTTTGTGATAGGTAATTCCCAACATTCTAAGGAATCTGGTTGGGTACAAATGGTTTTGAATGGAATAGTCGGTGTGGTTGTATTTGTTGGTCTTGGCAGACTAACCCCAAACAAGAGCGCATTAATCTTTTCTTGTTTCGATAATTGTTCTGGTTGTCGTGTGATTGGCTCACCAGCTTCGGCAAAATGTGTAAACTTATAGGCATGAAAACCAGCCACTACATTCATGACAATAAATAGGAATAAAAGTAAATAGAAGCTAAAGCGAATAAAACGTTTCATGTTAAAAATCAAAAGTAGCGTCTTCCAAAGGAACGACTTACAAGATGAGTGATAAAGTAATCTTAAATAATTTTTATTAAATTTATAACACTCGTAACGAACATTGACCTTTTATCCTATTTCAATCTCTTTTTCGGTTTTTTACTATTATTTTTGGCAAAATTTAAATTTAGTATGCGAAAAATTCTTTTCTCATTGCTCACTCTCACAGCCATCAACGCTGCGAATGCGCAATCGGTGAATATTAAATTCACCGAGTATGACCTTCCTAATGGACTTCATGTCATTTTGCACGAAGACCACACCATCCCTACTGTAGCAGTTTCAGTACTTTATCATGTTGGTTCTAAAAATGAAGACCCAACACGTACTGGTTTTGCACACTTTTTCGAGCACCTTTTATTTGAAGGTACCGAAAATATAGGCCGTGGTGAGTATATGAAATTGATCCAAAACAATGGTGGTGTGATCAATGCCAATACCTCATTTGACAGAACATTTTACTTTCAAACCTTACCATCAAATAAGTTGGAACAAGGTCTTTGGATGGAAAGTGAGCGTATGCTTCATGCTAAAATCGACGATATTGGGTTAGAAACACAACGTAAAGTTGTAAAAGAAGAAAAGAAACAACGCTATGAGAATACCCCTTATGGTCGTTTGTTAGAACAAATTTTCAAAAATGCCTATACCGTACATCCATATCAGTGGACGCCAATCGGTGAAGCACAATACATCGATCAAGCTAAATTGCCTGAGTTCATTGATTTTTACAAAACATTTTATGTACCTAACAATGCGACATTGTCAATTGGTGGTGATATAAATATTGCTCAAACGAAAGCTTGGGTAGAAAAATACTTTGGCGATATTGCTAAAGGAACAAAAGAAATTCCTCGACCGACTATAGTAGAACCTGCTCAAACAGCTGAAAAGCGCGTAACGTTCTACGACAAAGTACAATTGCCAGCAGTTGTATTTGCTTATCATACTCCAGCGCAAGGAACACCTGATGCGTATGCATTAGAGATGGTTTCAAAAATATTATCAGATGGTAAAAGTTCTCGATTACAAAAAGAAATCGTAGACAAACAACAAAAAGCAGTAGCAGCTGGTGCATTCAATCTTCCTTCAGAAGATCCAGGATTAGCGATGATGTTTGGAATTTCTAATATGGGTATTAAACCTGAGGAACTTGAAAAATCAATGGATGAAGAAGTGAACAGAATTCTCACATCAGGTATTAGCGAAGATGAATTGCAAAAATGTAAAAATCAAATTGAAAATGATTTTATTTCTCAAAACCAACGTGTATTGGGTATTGTAGAAAATTTGGCCAACTATCATGTATACTATGGCGATGCTAATTTGATTAACAAAGAATTGGATCGTTACATGAAAGTAACCACTGCAGACATGATTGCAGCTGCTAAGAAATATTTCAAAAAAGAAAACAGATTGGTGCTTTATTATTTACCAGATAGTAGCAAAAACTAATTCATTTATTCAAAAACATTATAAATTAATATTACAAAATGAAAAAACTCATTTTATCTATAGCAACAATCAGCATGATGACTTCATCATTGGTTGCACAAAAATTGGATCGTAGTATCAGACCCAAAGCGGGCCCAGCACCCGAACTTCAAATGGGCACTGCTCAATCCTTTGTTACCTCCAATGGTATCAAAGTGTATGTAGTAGAAAATCATAAATTGCCTGTAGTATCCTATTCAATCGATTTCGATGTTAGACCAGAATTGCAAGGCGACATGGTAGGCTTTCAAGATTTCTTAGGAGACCTATTAACAGCAGGTACTAAAACAAAATCAAAAGACGAATTTAATCAACAACTTGACATGCTTGGTGCTCGACTTTCAATTGGAAGCGATGGTATTTTTATGCAAAGCTTAAAAAAGAATTCTGATAAATTATTGTCATTGGCTACCGAAGTATTAACCGAGCCTCGTTTCTCTCAAGAGGAATTGGACAAATTGAAAAAACAAGCTAAGTCAGGCCTTGCACAACAACAAGATGATCCAGAAGCAATGAGTCGTAATATCACCAGCATATTAAACTTCGGTAAAAATCATCCGTATGGAGAAGTGATGACTGAAAAATCGGTTGATAATATCACCTTGGCTCGTTGTAAAAAATACTTTGAGACATACTTCAGACCAAATGTAGCTTATATGGCTATTGTAGGTGATATCACCTTGGCAGAAGCAAAAGTGCAAGTTGAAAAGAATTTTGCAAAATGGCAAAAGAAAGAAGTACCTCGTGCAACATATCCTACTCCAAAACCATCGAAAGGTGCAGCAGTAGCTATCGTCAATAAAAGTGGTGCAGTACAAAGTGTCATTGATGTAACGTATCCAATCGATATGAAACAAGGACATCCTGATGAAATCAAATTGAAAGTAGCCAACGGTATATTAGGCGGTGGAAGCACAGGACGTTTATTTCAAAACTTACGTGAAACCAAAGCTTGGACTTATGGTTCATACTCTTCGTTCCGTACTGATGAACTGCCAAATGCAGGTAGTTTCTCTGCTACAGCCAATAGCACAACATCGGCTTCGGATAGTTCAGTAGCTGAAATCTTAAAAGAAATGAATCGCCTTCGAACTGAGACTGTTTCGCAAGAAGAATTGGATGGCTTTAAAAATTATATGGCTGGAACATTCGCATTGGGCTTAGAAGATCCAAAAACATTGGCTCGCTATGCAATCAATGAGAAAAAATACAACATGCCAAAAGACTATTACAAAAACTACTTAAAGAATGTAGATGCTGTAACGGCTGCTGATGTAAAAATGGTTGCGAACAAATACATCACTCCTGGCGTTGCAAACATTACCGTTGCTGGTGATAAGAAAGTAATTGCTGACAAAATGAAAAAGTTCGGTCCAGTTACGATTTACGATTTGTATGGTAATGTAGAAAAAGATGAACCTGCTAAAGCAATACCTTCAAATTTAAAAGCTGATGAAGTGATTAAAAAACATATCACCGCAACAGGTGGTGAAGCTGCTTGGAGTAAAGTAAACGATATGACCATGAATATGACTACAGAAATGCAAGGCATGTCAATCAATATCAATACAACACGTAAAGCACCTAACAAAATGTTGCTAGATGTAAATGCCATGGGACAATCATTTCAAAAAATAGTATTTGATGGCTCAAAAGGATATACAACTGCTCAAGGCCAAAAGAAAGATTTTGATGCAGAAGAAATCAAAGAATACGCTGATGAAGCATCTATGAATAAAGACTTAGGCTATTTAAATCCTTCGCACAAACTAAGCTTGATTGGCATCGAAAAAGTAGATGGCAATGATGCGTATCAAATTGAAGTAACAAAACCAAATGGCGAAAAAGTAAATGAATTTTATGATGTGGCAACTGGCTTCAAAGTAAAATCAATGGCTTCACAATCCTCTCCACAAGGAAGCGTAACTCAAACTACCTATTACCTAGATTATAAAGACGGACCTGGTGGATTAAAATTCCCTAATATGATAAAACAAAACATGGGACCTCAATTGATGGAAATGAAATTACAAAAAGTGGAAATCAACACGAATATAAGTGATGAGGTGTTTAAATAAACTGTAATTAAATACATAATAAAAGGGACTTCTTAGAGTCCCTTTTTTTTATTGTCATATTTTAGAAATTATTAAAAGTAAAACCCTAAATACATATTAACGTCAGTGCCTCTACCTGCTTTTGCACTCAACAAAGGAAGAAAGTTATTGGACGCAAGGCCCAATTTAATAGCACCTAATCTGAAGCCTAAATGTGCTCCTGCCATTACTTTGTTTACACCTCCAACAGTAAAGCTTGCACCTGTATTGACTAGGTTTTTAAAATTATAAGCATATCCTACATTCAATGCAGGTTTTTTGGTTGATGATAAATAATTTCTAAAACCTTGTACATAGGTAAGAGATACATTGTGAACAAAATAGGTAACCTTGCGTTTTGCTTTTTTTCTGTACTGATACGAACCACTTAATATCAATTTAGTCGGCAATGGCATTTTATAACTATTGTATGTTTTTTCTGGCTGTAGCATTTCATCTAAGTTGCCTGTATTAATTGCATCACCTTGTTGATTGATATCGATCCCATCATAGGTATATGTATCATTCTTAGTATAATTAATCGTATTGCGATTGAAATTGATACTTCCCATATCTATCAACCCTAGATGTGCTTGAAAATTTTCAAACAATGTAACGCCTAGACCTAAGTCCATCCCAAATCCTTTGCCCGAACTTTTAAAACTTTGAAGGTCTATATTATCCAATGTGCTTTCAAAATCCGGCGTGTCTACTGCCGCAGACATATTGGCTTGCAATGAAGTGGTAAAATCAATGTATCTGCCATCAGGATGTGTATACATATCGATATGCGAATCAGGCATATAAATACTGGCCATACCATTCAGCATTCGTAATCGTACGGCAGGCTTAATTGTGATAGTTTTTAGTTTACCAATATCAGGAAGTTTTAATTGCGCAGCTGCAGCTAAAAAGTATTCGTTGTAAAAAAGAAAATTCAATGAGGGGGATAGATTCACTGTTTGATCAGCAAATTGTTTGTTGCCTTTATAAATGAGCGAGAACAAATCTTTGTTCATAGTCATACTAAAATCAACTCGCTCGCGCATGCCTATACCAAACGAAAGAAATGGTTCACGTGCTTTCTTATTGACATTGAAAAAAATATTAAATATGGGCAAATCTGCTCCTGCCCATAATGTCGCCTCTTTAGGCATTTTATTCAATACATTATCGATGTATGTATTCGATAGATTTCCTGATTGAGAGAATTGTTGTAAGTCGTAGGCCGAAATAAAATTATTGGCAAAGCCTCCATATAAATTCAATAGATGAACTTCACCTGTTCGCATATCATCACCTAACAAACTAGGCAATTGACTCGATGCCAAATTATGTGCATGTTGATTGTGAATTTGACTAAAATTATATTGTGCTTTTACGCCTATTGCACTTGCTATAAAAATCGTTGAGGTAACTAATTGCTTGATCATATAATTAAAGTGAGTTTAAATTAAAACTAAGTTTTAGGTCGCCAGTAATTTGTAATTTAAGATACGTTTGATCACTCATGAGCACATAAGGCGGTGGATAGCCATTGGTATTCAATTTAAATACAACGATAGCTTTGGTTGATTTTTTGATTTGATCGATGCGTTGCGAACTTATAAAAAAACTTGTTTTAGATGACTTAACATTCGTTGGATTGCCATTTGCATCTGTATTACAACCTACAATATTAAGTGGTGTAGATAATAATGAATCTTTGATTACAGATGAAACTGGATCGAGAAAATAAACTTGAGTATAGCAGTTGATAGGCAATGCATTGTCTATAAAAAAGTTCACAGTTCCATTCGAAGAAGTATCAAGCCCTCCAGTGTTGGTATCTTCATCCCCAAAGTCAATCTCAACGGTATCTTGTTCTACCACACTTTTATCTGGGTACAATTCTACTTTTTTAATATCAATAATTTGCACTTCAATATTAATTTTACTTGGGTTGGAAGTAAACGTTACATTATTGCCACCTGGCGAATTAAATTGTTCAAGGTATAAATACAATGTATCTGAAATTGCATTATTGATTACATCCACATTAAACGGGTACGATTGATTTGGAGCAATATCATTGGTAATTGTATGTTGGTAGATTATATTATTAGGGTCGGCAGTCGTGGGGGTTCTTCTAAATGAAAATTTGGTACCAGCACCTACTGCAATAGGAAATACATTGGTGAATGATAAATCAATCTCGAGTGAATCAAATTGCACTTGATGAATCCAACTACTCAATGGCTGTTTGTAAGGACCTACTTCGGGTATTGAAATTTGTGGTACATTGAGCTGTACACCACTTGCATACCCAATATCAATCGATGGGACATCAAACGATGTTTTGGCATTGCTTAATTCCTTGATGTTTTCAAACGATAGTTTGCCTTTCACTAAAGGCAATAACCATTCTGAATTCCATGTAGGTAATTCGTTGATATTGGTGTTGTATTTACTACATGATACAAAAAGCATTAGGAAAAGTGCAGTAAATAAAAAGTTTAGTTTGTTCATAAACAGGTATTTATATAGTAGATTAATCATGCAAAGGTATGAAAATTAATTTGCATATCCGTTACTTTGCCACTGCATAAACTGGCTATGTAGTGAATAAATATTTTTGTCATTCAAAAACTAAAGATATGACAATACTAGAATTCATACAAGAATTTCCTGACACCCAAAGTTGT
>JBIIJQ010000030.1:0-32774 GCA_044233655.1 Chitinophagaceae bacterium
GTGTAATCCCTTGATGTAGTATATTAGAGGGTTGCACATCAATACCATAAGCATGCTTAAGTACGATAGCTAATTTATTGACAGCGTCTTTACCTTCTACATCCAAGCTTGGATTACTTTCAGCAAAACCCAATTGTTGCGCCTGTTGAAGAGCCACATCATAAGACAACTTATCTTCACTCATTTTGGTTAAAATATAATTGGTTGACCCATTAACAATGCCTGAAAATGAATGCAACAAATCATTGTCGTAATATTCTTCTAAATTACGAATGACGGGTATACTTCCACATACAGCGGCTTCGTACAATAAAGATACCTTGTGTTTCTCTTGCAAGGCTATCAGTTCTGGTAAATGCGCTGCAATCATTTTTTTATTTGCACTCACTACATGTTTGCCTTGTTTTAAAGCTGTAGTCACAATGTGGTAAGCAGCATCCGCATCATCTATGAGCTCTACTACGACATTGACTGCAGGGTCAAAAAGTATATCATTCGCTTCTGTTGTAAATAATTCCTTGGGTGCGTTGCGTTCTTTTGTAGATTGCTTTATGGCTATTTTTTGGATCGTTGCATTGAGCGATGGTGTTTGCTTCAGTACCTGATAAATCCCCTCTCCGACTACACCAAATCCGAATAGTCCGATATTAAGTTTTGTATTGTTTGACATAAAATAAATTGTTTAAATAGTTTGGAATGTTGTTGTTGCACATTTCTTGAATGCTTGTTTCAAATCATTGATTAAATCTTCAGATCCTTCTATACCACATGATAACCGAATGAGGGAATCTTGAATGCCTGACGCCAATCTTTTTTCACGAGGAATAGATTTGTGTGTCATTTGTGCAGGATGACAACAGAGACTTTTTACCCCTCCCAAACTTTCAGCCAATTTGAAATACTGTGTGGAAGTTACAAACTTGATAGCTGCAGCTTCGGTGTCTTCTTTTAGTGTAAACGAGATAACACCTCCATACAAACCTTGTTGTTGCAATTTGGCAATAGCATGATTTTTATGCGATGCTAATCCTGGATAATACACTTGGTCCACTTCACCACATTGGGTAAGATATTCAGCTATTTGTAAAGCTGTTTTACATTGTCGTTCCACTCGCAATTCTAATGTTTCAATACCACGTATCAATAACCAACAATCTTGCGGCCCTAAAATGCCGCCGCTTGCATTTTGAATAAATTTAATGTCTGCCGCTAACTTTTCTGAATTCACCACGACCAATCCAGCAACTAAATCAGAATGTCCACCTAAATATTTTGTACCACTATGGATTACAATATCGGCACCAAGTGCAAAAGGTTGTTGTGCTATTGGAGATGCGAATGTATTGTCGACCACTACCAATGCATGATTCGCATGTGCAATTTTCGACACCGTTTCAATGTCTGTTATTTTCAAGGTTGGATTAGTTGGGGATTCAATCCATATCAATTTTGTACTGTCGTTGATATAGTCCAATACATTTTCTGCATCCGTTGTATCGACATAATGAATTTTGATACCAAATTTTTGATACACATGTGTAAATAGCCTAAATGCGCCACCATAAATATCTTCGACGGCTACGATTTCATCGCCAGATTGAAGTGTTTTCAGCACAGCATCAATGGCAGCTAAACCAGTGGCAAATGCAAATGCAGCAGTGCCTCCTTCGAGTTGTGCAATCATATGTTCAAGCACAGCACGAGTGGGATTATTGCTGCGTGCATAGTCAAAACCTTTATTGACGCCTGGTGCTTCTTGCACGAATGTGGCTGTTTGGTAAATGGGAACTGAAATAGAACCTGTTAGTGGATCTACTGGAATAGAATGAATGATGTTTGTTGTTTTGCTCATTGTAATTTGTTTTTATTTGTTTTAAAAAATGATAAAAACACTTACAGAAAAATAAAGAAATAGGACAGAGCTAATATAAAAAAAGCTCTTCCGATTTCGTCAGAAGAGCTTTTAAATATCGTGCACAATATTGTATGAGCTGTTTCTAACTTATCTGTCCAAACGAAATCGTTTGGATGGAATTGGCACCTTATACAGCTTTCGCTATACAGGTTGTCAAGGTTTCATCGGGCCATTACCCTCTACCTTTCTTGATAAGTGCTATTAAAGAACTGCTGCAAATGTAAATACATTGGATTTATATTTCCAAGTTATTTCTTTGTAAATGAAATAAGCAAGTGTAAAAATAAATGATGATAACGTGTGATATCAAGTATTTAAACTCAAAAAATGAAAATGAAAAAAATTAATTCCCTGATAATATATAATGCTAAATTGGTATATTTATGCTAAATAACTATAGACCATCGTTTATCTTTGTTGTATGAAAAGTATAATTTGTCCTAAATGTAAAAGCGAGAACTACGTTAAAAGTGGCATTGTCAAAGGAAGACAGCGCTATCAGTGTAAAGACTGCAAGTACTTTTTTACGGTTATGAAAGATGGCAAAAACATAGATCCTTACTATGTTGTAAAGGCCATTCAACTCTATGTAGAAGGTGTAACACTCAGAGAAATAGAACGAATCTTAGGTGTAAGTCATGTATCTGTTATGAATTGGATTCGCCAATATCAAATCAAACGACCAGAGAATTTAGAGTATAGACCTACGTATAAAGTCTTTACACACCCTGAATTGGTGGAGTTTTTAACGAATAGAGAAAACTTGCATTCGAGTGGATGCATTATCAATGAATTGGGCGATAAATTTATGATGATCAAATGGGAACGTTTTAAGAAGACATAAATAAACTATACAACTTAACAAGAGTATATATACCAATTTTAATTCTTGGTATTTGTTTAGACATTAGCGGTAGAAATTTTTAATCAAAAAAAATAAACTGCAATGAACAAACTCAAATTATCACTCGTAACGTTATTACTTTCTGCTTCATTGTCGAAAGCACAAAATGTAGATCACAGCTACAAACCATTGACATTAAAACTCGATGAAAAAGGAAGTAAATTTCTTCGGGTTTTAACATGGCATCAAATGTGGATTAGCAACACTCAAAACAATTCAGGAACATTGGATATTAATGGCAAGCCTCAAAGTTCCAGCATTGACTTTGGCATTCGACGTTCACGTGTATTATTTCAAGCTCAGATTTCACCTCGTTTTATGATTGTAACTCATTTTGGTATTAACAATCAAAGTTTTAGCAATGGAGGAAGTGCTGGCACAATGGGTACAGGAGCTTCTGGAACTGGACAAGGTGGTAAACGTCCTCAATTGTATATGCATGATGCTTGGACTGAATATGCTATTCTACCTGGCAAATTACATATTGGAGCTGGCTTGCATTATTGGAATGGTGTTAGTCGAATGGCAAGTGCTAGTACCTTAAACTTTATGACGTTGGATGCTCCTATTCATAATTGGTTTAATATAGAAGCTACTGATCAATTTGCTCGACAACTGGGCATTTACGCAAAAGGTCAAATTGACAAAATTGATTATCGATTTGCATTAAATAAACCATTTGCATTTGGTGTAAAAAATGATGCCGCTATTGTATCTCCTATTGCAACCAATGTATTTACTGAATCATGGTCTGGCCAAGGATATGTTGCCTATCAATTTTTAGACAAAGAAAGCAATGCATTGCCATTCTTTGTTGGAACTTACTTAGGTGCAAAAAAAGTATTCAATGTAGGTGCAGGTTTTTATTATCACCCAAAAGCAACAGCTAGCCGAGCTACACTAACTGATTCTGTTACTACCCACGATCAAAGTAATTTTGGCGCTGATGTTTATATAGATATGCCCCTAAAAAATACCAAAGGCATGGCTATAAATGTATACTCATCGTTTACAGCACACAATTTTGGACCAAAATACATTCGCAATATTGGTATTTTAAATCAACATTCAACCACTTCGCCAGTAGGAACTACACCTGATGCTAGCTGGGCAGGTGGCGGAAACTTACAACCTACTTTAGGAACAGGTACTATTTGGTATACACAAGCTGGTTTATTACTTCCAAAATTATCGAACGGTACTTCATTCATGCCATATGCTACCTATACTATGAAAAATTTTGAACGCATAGGTACTCCTTCTGGTCAATTCGATTTAGGATTGAATTATTTCATCAACAACCATAATGCAAAAGTGACTTTACAATATGGTACAAGACCAGTATACAAAGCACCATTACCAGGAACTACCGAACCTGTTCGAAATGGTAGCAAAGGTGAATTCATTTTACAAACTCATATCTTCCTTTAATAGAAATCAATTTTAAACAATTAAAAAAAATCAGTATGTCAGAACAAAAAAAATCTTCGCTTTTTAGCATCATCGGTGCATCATCGGTGGGCACCATGATTGAATGGTACGATTTCTATATATTCGGAAGTTTAGCTACCATTATTTCTACTAAATTTTTTCCGGCAGGAAATCCTACAGCTGCCTTTTTAAGCACCTTGGCCACTTTTGCAGCAGGCTTTGTGGTTCGTCCATTTGGTGCCTTATTCTTTGGACGGCTAGGCGATCTCATTGGACGTAAATACACCTTCATGGTAACTTTACTTTTGATGGGCGGCGCTACATTTTTAATTGGTTGTGTTCCCAGTTATGAAACAATTGGATTTGGCGCTCCAGTCTTGGTATTGCTATTACGTTTATTACAAGGTTTAGCTTTGGGTGGTGAATATGGAGGAGCAGCTACCTATGTAGCTGAACATTCTCCAAGCCATCGTCGTGGGTATTTTACATCATGGATTCAAACGACTGCTACTATTGGACTATTTGTTTCATTACTTGTCATCATGTTTACGCGTAATGCACTTGACAAAGCACAATTTGAAGAATGGGGTTGGCGTGTTCCATTTTGGGTTTCAATCTTAATGGTTGGTGTTTCATACTTAATACGTAGAAACATGCATGAGTCTCCAGTTTTTGCTAAAGTTAAAGCTGAAGGAAAAACTTCAGTCAATCCATTGAAAGAGAGTTTCGGTAATAAAGCAAACTTTAAATATGTGTTACTAGCATTATTTGGTGTAGTCATGGGACAAGGTGTGGTATGGTATACAGGTCAATTTTATGCGATGAGTTTTATTGAAAAAGTTATGAATATTGACAAAGAAATTGTAGATAGTCTGATGTTTATTGCTTTGATTTTAGGCACACCTTTCTTTGTATTATTTGGTTGGCTTTCGGATAGAATTCCTCGTAAGTGGATTATGATGGCAGGTATGCTCATAGCTATATTAGCCTATCGTCCGATATATGAAAAAATGTATCAAACCACCAATACTAAAAACAAAACAGAGATCACAGAAAAAGCAACTTCATTGGCTGAATTGAAAGCTAATAAAAAAGGAGATGGTATGGACAGTGTATATACTCTAACAAAAGAATATACAGATGGTGCAAAATACAAAGAAGTGAAAACAGTCACATTGACAAACGGTATAGCTAAACTTGGCGATGATGGGAAACCAAAAATTGATACGAAAAAAATATTATCAATAAATAATACGGATAAATGGACCTTAATTTGGTTGGTTTTTTTACAAGTATTATTTGTAACAATGGTTTATGGACCTGTAGCAGCCTTCTTAGTGGAATTATTCCCAGCTAAAATTCGTTACACATCTATGAGTTTACCATATCATATTGGCAATGGAATATTTGGCGGATTATTACCTGCCGTTGCTACCTTCCTAGCGTTGAATGCAAAAAAGGCCAATGAAATTGCTGAAGCAGCAGGTTTAGCCAAAGTGTATGACAAACCATACTTAGAAGGACTTTGGTATCCAATAGCAGTTGCAGGTGTGTGTTTAATCATTGGTGTCATTTATCTTGATGGGAGCGACAATAGAATTGATGATTAAAAAATAAAAAAATTAACTTAAAAAATTTATAACAATGAATCAGATTAAAAAAATATTAGGCGTCCTATGGATAGCCATTGGTGCATGGGCAGTATATTATTTATTTATCAATCAAGCGATGGATATGTGGACTGCCGGTGGAGAAAAATTAGTTCCAGCTATCATTTACACTTTTGTCCTATGTCCAATAATAGCAGGTGGTTTGTTTACTTTTGGCTATTACTGCCTTACTGGAGAATATGACATGAAAAAAGAGTAATTAAAAATCTACAAATAAAACGCTGGTAAGATTTTAATTCCTACCAGCGTTTTCTTTTTTATAAACTAGAATGTAAGTATATTTAGAGTTCATACTATGAAAACAACTAACAAGTTATATTTCGTATTCATCTCAGGAATATTATTGCTATTTTTTAATTTCCCATTTATAGAAATAGCTAATAAGCGAATAACCTATCAAGGTATTCCTGTATTGTATGTTTATATATCTATTGTTTGGATTTTAAGTATTCTCTTGCTTTATTATCTTTCAAAAAAACTATTTAAATCAACTAAAGAGAATGAGTAAGCTACTGATTATTTCTGTAATTATTGGCTACCTTGTAATGTTATTTCTCATTGCAAATTTTGCCGAACGGCTCAAAAAGAAAAACAAATCCATTTTACCACCATCTTTAACTTATGCATTATCAATAGCAGTTTTTTGTACTGCATGGACTTTTTTTGGAAGTATTGGCAATGCTGCAAAAACCGGTATAGGGTTTCTACCAGTTTATCTTGGGCCAACATTATATATGCCACTGATTGGACTTGTGTTGGTCAAAATAATAAGAATTTGCAAAGCACAACGCATCACTAGTATTGCAGATTTCATTTCAAGTCGATATGGTAAAAATATTAGCCTTGGTGTTCTAGTTTCATTATTTAGTATCATAGGCATTATACCCTATATTGCTATTCAGTTAAAAGCAATAAGTGCTAGTGTAAACTTATTAACCCAATATTCAAATTTGCAAGATTCAATTTTTACAGACTCTACATTTTATATCTCCATCGGGCTGGTATTTTTTATCATCATTTATGGTATTCGAAATGTTGATACTACCGAACGACATACAGGAGTTGTTTCTGCCATTGCATTTGAGGCAATAGTAAAATTGGTTGCATTTATTGCAGTTGGAATATTTGTTTGCTATTACTTATTTAATGGCATTACAGATATTTTCACACAAGCATCATCTATAGAACAATTAAAGAATCATTTTATATTCAATGAGCAAATGAATCCAATGTCATGGTTCTTGATATCTATAGTATCAGCGTTAGCCCTCATATTATTACCTCGACAATTTCAAGTAAGCATAGTAGAAAATACTGATATAACTCATGTCAAGAAAGCAATGTGGATGTTTCCTCTATATTTACTCATTATCAATTTGTTTGTATTACCTATTGCATTAGCTGGCATCCTTACCTTTCCGAATGGAATTGATTATGATATGCTATTGTTACATTTTCCCAATCATAATGGACACACCTTATTAACTCTTTTTGTTTTCGTAGGAGGATTCTCTGCAGCTACCGGTATGGTTATAGTAGAAGTTATCGCACTTACTACGATGATCAGCAATAATATAACAGTACCATTATTATTATCTTCAAAATTATTTAAGCATAATCCATTTTCAATAAGTAAGACCATTCTGATGAGTAGACGAATTGGTGTAATAATATTAATCTCATTAGCATTCATTTTTGAAAAGGTAGTTGCAGAAAATTATTCTCTTGTTTCTATTGGCATGATATCCTTTGTAGCTGTAGCACAATTTTCACCATCAGTATTACTTGGTATTTATTGGAAAGCAGCAAATAGAAAAGCTTCTCTTGCATCCATTCTAATAGGCTTTTCAATATGGTTTTATACATTGGTATTACCTTCATTAAGTAATAGTAGTCAATACATCCATTCCATAGTTCAAGATGGTCCTTTTCATTTATCCATTCTTAAACCAACTTCCTTATTTGGCATGCAAAGTCTTGATACTATTAGCCATGGCATTTTTTGGTCATTGCTAATCAATACGATTATTTTTATTATAATATCGTTTCAAACTAAAGCAAGTATAGAAGAAGAACATCAGGCGCTCCTATTCGTAGATACAGATAATCAGGATGCCCCTTTTAAGCAAGGTATTTGGAAGGGTATTACTTTATTAAAAGACATTAAAAATGTATTAAGCAATTTTATTGGTCAAGAGCGTACAAGTTTGCTATTGGAAGGATATGCCAACCGTCACTCTATTATACTCGACAAAGAAAAAGAAGCTGATACAAGAATTGTAAATTTTGCTGAACAAATTCTTGGTGGTGTAATCGGCTCTGCCTCTTCACGACTGATGATTAGTTCTGTTACAAAAGATGAAAAAGTAAGTCTTGATGAGGTTATAGATATCGTTAAAGAAAGTCAACAATTTATAGAACTAAATAAAGAACTTCGAAAAAAATCAATTGAGTTAGAAAAAGCATCTAATGAATTAAGCAAAGCAAATACTCAATTAAAGCAAATGGATGAATTGAAAAATGAATTTTTGTATACTGTAACACACGAACTAAGAACACCATTAACTTCAATAAGAGCTTTATCTGAAATCGTATATGACAACCCTGATTTAGATGATGAACAAAAGCAAGACTATTTAGATATTATCATTAAAGAAACTGAAAAACTAAGTCATCTAATAACTCAGGTACTCAATCTTGAAAAATATGAAAGTGGCAAACAGAAGATATATCCTTCGTCGTTTGATATCAAACAACTTTCAAAAGATGTTATAAAATCGCTAACTGGATTGAGTGAAGAACGAAAATTAAACATCAATTTAATATGCCAAGACTCATCTATGATTATCCATGCCGATAAAGATTTAATCAATCAAGTTATCTATAATTTAGTATCCAATGCGATTAAATTTGCTGAAACAACAATAGATATTTACATCCTACCTAGTATTGACGATATTGAAATAAAAATCAAAGATGATGGTCCAGGTATAAATGAATCGACCAAAGATCTTTTATTTGATAAATTTTATCAATCTAAGCAAAGTCATTTACAAAAACCTGTCGGCAGTGGTCTTGGCCTTGCTATATGCAAGAAAATAATCGAATTACATCATGGAAAAATAAGTGTAGAAAACAACCAAGGTAAAGGTGCAAGTTTTACCTTTGCACTTCCAATCATTCATTAAATAAAACACATGAGCGAGAAAATAGAATCTCAAAAAATATTAGTCGTTGATGACGATCCATATATTTTAATGTCATTAGAATTTTTAATGAAGAAAAATGGCTACAACGTATTGGTAGCACGCAATGGTACTGAAGCAATGCAAATCGTTAAAGAGTTTATCCCTGATATTGTATTACTCGACATTATGATGCCCGATGTCAATGGATATGAAATATGCAAATACATAAAGTCAACTAAAAAATTAGAACATACAAAAGTTGTATTTCTTAGTGCTAAGTCATCAGAAGCTGATATACAAAAAGGATATGACCTTGGTGCATCACTTTATATTTCAAAACCATTCTCTACTCGAAATATTGTAAATCAATTAAAAGAATTAAAATAACCTAAATTATTTATATTCAAATTTTAATTCTGTAATTTTTCCGTATTCATTGTAGATATACCAAGTATATAATTTTATTGCACGCCCTTCAATATGACTAATCGTATATACAGAATTCCCTTCTTTATGAAACGATTCAAGTGTAAAAACATAACTACCTGCATTCTTTTGTAATTCAAACCAATATTTTATCACATTGTCTTTTCCCTCTATTTTGCCACTTGTATTTTCAGGATATATTAATTGAATATTAGGTGAATAAACTACTACATCATCACGAAGATATTTCTTGAGCGATTCGAAATTCCAATCGTTCCAATAAGCAATAAATTTCTTAGTAATATCCAATAACAACTCTTCGATTTTCATATCTAACTAATACAAAAATACAATTTTTTAATTTTGAATTTTATAATAAAAATATTTTTTTGGGTGTTTCAACATGCAATATTCAAGTTCGCTAAATTAGTATAGAAAGCATACTAAACTCACTCCTTCGTTGTAATTTGTAACAAAATTAAAAAGCATGTCTTATCAAGATATTTACCTTCAAAGTATCACCAATAAAGAAACTTTTTGGAAAAAACAAGCCGAGCAATTAAATTGGTTTGCATCACCTACAAAAATATTAACAGAGAAGAAATCAAATTTCTACGAATGGTTTTCCGATGGAATTACCAATATGAGTTATTTATGTTTAGATGTTCATTTGGAACAAGGAAGAGGAAATCAAACAGCACTCATTTATGATAGCCCTGTTACGAAGCAATTAATAAAGTATACTTACAAGCAATTGCATCATTTAGTTTCAAAATTTGCAGGAGCTTTAAAAAACTTAGGTGTTGAACAAGGCGATACTGTCATTATTTATATGCCCATGGTTCCTGAAGCAGTCATTTCCATGTTAGCATGTGCACGAATTGGTGCTATTCATTCAGTCGTCTTTGGTGGTTTTGCACCACATGAATTAGCACTTCGCATCAACGATGCCAATCCAAAAGTAATTATATCAGCATCTTATGGTATTGAAGGTACCAAACAAATTAATTACAAACCTTTAGTGGATCGGGCTATTTTAGAAGCAATTGAAAAGCCAGACCATAAAATATTTTTTCAACGTGAAGCTAATTTTGATCCATTAAATAATACAAATGAACATGATTTTTATGCACTTATAGAACAAGCTGACGAAGTAGATTATGTTCCTTTAAAAAGCACTCATCCATTGTACATATTATATACTAGTGGAACAACTGGCACTCCCAAGGGCATTGTACGTGATACGGGCGGCTATGCTACTGCCCTAAAATATACCATGAAATCAATTTACAACATCAATGCAGGCGATGTATACTGGGCTGCTAGTGATGTAGGATGGGTCGTAGGGCATTCGTATATTGTATATGGACCATTATTACATGGATGCACCACTGTTTTATACGAAGGAAAACCTATTGGAACACCAGATGCAGGTGCCTTTTGGAGAGTAATAGAACAACATCGAGTAAAAACATTATTTACTGCACCCACTGCTATACGTGCTATCAAAAAAGAAGATAGTGAAGGTGTTTTAAAAAATAACTATGACCTTAGCTGTTTACAACGTATATTTTTGGCGGGTGAGCGCTGCGATCCTGCTACCTTAGAGTGGTTGCAAACATTAATGCAAAAACCAATTATCGATCATTGGTGGCAAACCGAAAGTGGATGGCCTATGCTTGGCATTCCAATGGGCATAGAACCTATGCCTGTAAAACCTGGAAGTGCTGGTATTCCTGTTTGTGGATTCGACATTCAAATTTTTGATGAGGATGGCGTAATGAAAGAAAAAAATAGTGAAGGAAATGTAGTTATAAAATTACCATTGCCACCAGGTTGTTTGCCTACTCTTTGGAAAAATGATGACCGATTTGAAAAAGAATATTTGTCGACCTACCATGGTTATTATCTTACAGGTGATGGTGGCTATATTGATGAAGATGGCTATTGCTTTATAATGGGTCGAATCGATGATGTGATTAATGTAAGTGGTCACCGATTAAGTACTGGTGAAATGGAAGAAATAGTAGCCTATCATCATTCCATTGCAGAATGTGCTGTTGTAGGAATAAAAGATTCGCTCAGAGGCGAACGCCCTATAGCATTTGTAGTATTAAAAGACAATGCGCATGAAAGTACTCCTTTTATTGAACAAGAAATTATCGAACTTATACGTGACAAAATAGGTGCCATTGCTTTTTTGAAAAATGTATATATACTCAAACGATTACCTAAAACACGCAGTGGAAAAATATTACGAAAAACAATCCGTAGTATTGTCGATAATATTCCTTACTCTATTCCTTCTACTATAGATGATGTCACCGTTTTGGATGAAATAAAAGAATTATTTGATTAATAGGCTTCAATTTATAACTAACTGATTTTTTCGATAGAAAATAGTGATAGTCTTTTGCTAAAAATAACAAGGAATTGTTTTTACATATTTATTCGTCCATTACCTTTGCGACCTTATGAAAATAAAGGGAAGTATCGTTTTATTAGGCTTGATATTAATTTTTACGAAAGCCTATACTCAAGAGAACCATTTAAAGAATTTAAAGCAATTAACTTTTGGAGGCGACAATGCGGAAGCTTATTTCAGTCCAGACGGAAATTTTTTATCTTTTCAAAGTAATAATAAAAAATGGGGGTTGGAGTGTGATCAGATTTTTTCGATGGATATCGAAAAAGCTTCCAATGATTCTACCTACAAACCAACCCTTATCAGTAACGGTTTAGGTCGCACCACCTGTAGTTATTTTATGCCCAATGGCAAAGAAATACTATATGCTTCCACTCATCTAGGTTCGCATGCCTGTCCAGCTGAAACACATGTTCCAGGCAAATATTTATGGGCTATTTACAATGAATTTGATATTTTCGTAGCTGATAAAAATGGGAAATACAAACGACAACTAACAACTACACCTGGTTATGATGCAGAAGCAACTGTTTCTCCTAACGGTGATAAAATAGTATTCACAAGCACGCGTAGTGGTGACCTTGAATTATGGACCATGGATATTGATGGAAAAAACCAACGTCAAATAACCAATGGACTAGGGTATGATGGCGGAGCCTTTTTTTCACCCGATGGCAAAAAGCTCGTATTTAGAGCATCTCGACCTACTACAGAAGCTGAAGTAAAAGAATACAAAGATTATTTAGCGAAAGGATTAGTAGCACCAACTACTATGGAAATATATACTTGTAACGTTGACGGGACAGATCTCAAACAAATCACTCATTTAGGAAAAGCCAATTGGGCTCCTTACTTTAGCCCATCAGGCAATAAAATTATCTTTTCAAGCAATCATCATAGTGACAAAGGATACGATTTTCAATTGTACATGATTAATACCGATGGGACAGGACTTGAAAAAATAACCACAGAAAGCAAATTCAATGCTTTCCCTATGTTTTCACCCAATGGTAAAAAGTTGATTTTCTCATCCAATCGTAATAATGGTGGAACTCGAGACACCAATTTATTTATTGCTGATTGGGAAGATTAATTTTCTTATTTTTGTCTCTACCTTTATTTATTTAAAAAATACAAAATGAAAAAATTATTCATTGCATTTTTCGCAATTGGTTCAGTTTTGAACACAAACGCTCAACGTATCAATGTAGATAATATAATGCCTCACATTTCTTATTTATCATCGGACGAATTAAACGGACGACGTACTAGTACAAAAGATGAGTTAAAAGCTGCCAAATACATTGCAGAACAATTTGAAGCAATGCAACTTGAGGCTAAAGGTAATAAAGGTTACTATTATGATTTTACTTTTAAGTATACACCAAAAGTACATGATACAAATACAAACGGATTAAAAATTAGAAAAGGCCGAAATGTGGTTGCCTTTCTTGATAATGATGCTCCATATACAGTTGTAATTGGCGCTCATTATGATCATTTAGGCTATGGGCAAGATGGCAATAGTCTGGATGCCAACCCAAAAGACCGAATACATAATGGAGCAGATGATAATGCAAGTGGCGTAGCAGGTGTCATAGAATTAGCTCGCTATTTCAGATTAAATGGCATTAAAGAAAAATGCAATTTTCTATTCATGACATTTTCAGGAGAAGAGTTAGGATTATTGGGATCAAAAAAATGGTGCGAAAATCCTTCATATCCATTAGACAAAATTAATTACATGATCAATATGGACATGATTGGCCGATTCAATGATACTACTAAAAAATTATTAATCTATGGGGTGGGAACATCATCTGAATGGATTCCAACACTTGATAAATTATCTACTAATTTTTCTGTTAAGTATGATAGTGCTGGTGTTGGTCCGAGCGATCAAACGTCTTTTTATTTAAAAGACATCCCGGTATTACATTTTTTCACTGGACAGCATAGCGATTATCATAAACCAACCGATGATGCCAACAAAATCAATATTGCTGGAGAAGCTCAAATACTTGAATTAATCGTAGACCTTGTATACCATATGAATGACAAACCAAAACTAACCTTTTATAAAACAGCCTCTACTGAAAGCACCAAAATGTCTTTTAAAGTTACTATGGGTGTAATGCCTGATTATGCATATGATGGTAAAGGTATGCGACTCGATGGTGTGACTGACGGCAAGCCTGCATCTAAAGCAGGTTTAGAACAAGGTGATATTATCATCGAATTAGGAGGAAAACCTATTGAGAGTGTTCAAGATTATATGAAAATATTGAGTGCATATCAAAAGGGTGATAATGCACAAGTAATATTTATTAGAAATAGTCAACGAATGGATACTCAAGTTACTTTTTAGTAATCTGAAACTCATTATTAATAATGAGCAAAATCCTGATCGAAATTTTTCATTCGTTCGATAGGAGGATTAAAGTATCCAAATTTTACCTTGGGAAATTCTTCATGTATGATTTGCATCATTTGATTTAATCCATAACGTTCTCCTGTATCAGTCATTCCCAATTTACCCAAATACCAATCGGGGTCTATATTAAAATTACGCCATTGAATCATGCTTAAATCGGTGTACTCGATCATTTTACGTAAAGCATCTAATTCCGCCTCACTGTCTGTCATACCAGGAAACACAAAATAATTCACTGAAACCCAACCTCCATATTGTCGAGCAATTTTCATGCTTTCTACTATATCTTCAAATTGATAATTATTCGGGCGATAATATTTGGTATAAACATCCTTACGAGCACTATTGGTACTCACTCTTATACTATTCAATCCTACTTTCATTAGCTCTTCTACAGCTTTTGGATTACTACCATTTGTATTAATGTTAATACTTCCTTTGTCTGTATGTTTTCTTATTTGAATGATAGACTCTTTGATTGTTTCCCACATCAATAAAGGCTCGCCTTCACATCCTTGTCCAAAACTTACAATAGGAAATGGCGCAGTTTCTAAGTGAGGCACAGTGTATTCAACTACTTCTTCTGCTGTGGGTTTAAATGTCAAACGGTCTTGCGGTGAAACGATGGTTTCATCTTCAGGTTGAAAAGAAATACAGCCTAAACAATTGGCATTGCATGCCGGAGATATTGGTATAGGGCATTCCCATCGCCCCATAAAATAATTTCGTGCTGCAGGACAATGATACGTAAGGCAACAATTTTCGGCTAAATGTTTTACCAATCGATTATTGGGATAAGCATTTAATGAAGTCACTAATCCTGATTGAATTTTGAGATCATCAAATCCGCTACTTTCTTGTCGAATATCTGGTTCCACTCTCGTAGCTGGAACGTAGTATTGATCATTTTGCCATCCAACTGCAGAATAGCAAAATAAAGGCAAGGTTGGTGCTTCGGGTTCAGTTTCATAAGCTGATAAATAAAAGCCTGTATGTGCTGGAGGTATAAATGCTGCAGTTGCCCAACCCTTTTCGCACAATCGCATTTCACCTGTTAGCACATCAAGTCCTATGCCTCGTCTTCCGGGAAGATGGTATAGATTTCCACCTTCGGGTAATTCAATCCAATCCTCTAAATCAACCTCTACAGCATCCCACCCTGTACGACCTAATACATACAAAGAAGTGTCTTCAAAAATATTGCCTTCATCATCGGCAAATAATAAATAAGGTGACTTAGTTAAACTCATAGCTATTAATAAAATTCAAAGATACATCGACGAAGGCTTTATTCCATACGGGCTTTTTTACTCACTTCCCAAAAATTTGTCAATACAGAGAAATAGAATTATTATTGTATAGTATAATTAAATTCAAATGAAAAAAATACTCTTCGTTCTATTGGCTTTATTTTTTACGAAAATCGCCTACAACCAAGATGATACAAAGCAGTTATTAATCCGAATGAATCAGTGTATTAGTGGTTTTTCTGCAGATGCATCATCTCCGTTGAATTATTTTCCAGTATCGGGTATGTTGGAGCAAAAACAACAAAATCTATCACAACGACTTACACTTTCTGATATCACAAAGGTGATTGTAGAAGTTTCTAAGGTTGGGTATAGTGTTACTTATACTTGCAACGATGAAGGTAATTGTGTAAGTTTAATCAAAAGTGATATGTCTACTTCAACGATGGCTAGTACGTCATTTTTTTTCAATAATCCAGCGGCAGCCAACACGTTTGCAACTATGAGTAATAGCTTGATAAGCAAGTCTCGAAAAGTAGACAAACC
This sequence comes from Chitinophagaceae bacterium, assembly GCA_044233655.1. Classification (GTDB taxonomy): domain Bacteria; phylum Bacteroidota; class Bacteroidia; order Chitinophagales; family Chitinophagaceae; genus OLB11. The sequence goes on from JBIIJQ010000030.1 coordinate 16,190, forward strand.
TATTGATCTTATTCTTTTTAAAACACAAGATGGTCAAACACCCTTATTGCCTGAAACAACAAATACGACCACTGAGAAAAAACAAACTCAAACAAACCAAAAAGTAGAAGAAGATCAAGAGGAAGAATATGTACCTATTACAAAACCTGCATCTAATAAAAAAACTACGAAGAAAGATGAAGAAGAGGATATAGAAGACAAACCAATAAAAGAACCTAAATCGACAACAAAAAAGAAACAACAAAAAGAGGACATAGAAGAGAATGACTCAGATTCCGAACCTGTCAAAGAAAAAAAACCTAAACCTAAAAAAACTGAACCTGAATTAAATGAGCCTGAAAATGACACCGATAAAAAACTAGCCAATGACTTTTGTGGTCAATTAATGGCTGTAGTAAAATCGGGCACATTGACTAAATTTAAGGATATTGAAGGCAAAGAAACCAACGCAGAAAAAAAAGTAAATGAAAGTAAATTGAAATTGAAAGGTGCTAAAAAAAATTACCTATCTTGGTTTAATCAAGAAAGAGCTTTTATTTCAGAGTTAAAGTCAGTATTGGATAATGACCTTGCCATAGAAGAATTTGAAAAATTACAAGCTCAACTGGATGAATGCCTTGCAGATGGGTGGGACTTCAATGATCGATCACAAGATGAAAATTACGACAATGCAAAATTTGATGTAAAAGACGTTGAATACATCAATACGAAAGATACTAACTCACCCAGTGTACGCATAGCGATAGCACCCGATGGCGATCGATTTACATTGTTTGTGAGAGTGAAATAATAAATTAAAATTACGTTCTAGGTACAATTTGAGCCATTAAGTCGGCTTCACATACTATTTTGTTGCCAACGTATGCAGTTCCTTTCATTTCGCATATACCTCTTCTTATTGGACGCGTCAATTCCATTTTCATAATTAAGGTATCACCTGGTACTACTTTTTGCTTGAATCTTGCATTATCAATTTTCAAAAAATAGGTATCGTATTTCTTTTCAGGACCACCTTGATTATTCAATACCATCACACCACCTGTTTGTGCCAACGCTTCTAATTGTAACACACCAGGAAATACTGGATTATCAGGAAAATGACCTGTAAACATAGGTTCATTGAAGGTTACATTTTTAATTCCTACTATATGATTATCACTCAACTCAATAATTTTGTCAACTAATAAAAACGGATATCGATGTGGTAGTAACTGAGCAATATAATTTACATCATATATGGCTGGCTGTGTTGGATTGTAAACTGGTACATCCAACATGTTTTTATTTTTCTTAATATGCTCTTTTATCTTTTTAGCAAATTCTACATTGGTTTTGTGTCCAGGTCGGTATGCTATTATATTTCCTTTGATAGGATATCCAATAAGTGCTAAGTCACCAATGATATCTAATAATTTATGACGTGCGGCTTCATTAGAAAAATGCAACTTTAAATTATTGAGTATCCCCTCTTGCTTTACATCAATATTAGGTTTATTAAACATCTTAGCAAGCTTGTCCAATTCTGATTTTTCAAGCACTCGATCTACCACTACAATTGCATTGTCTAAATCGCCGCCTTTGATAAGATTATTATTATACAAAAATTCTATCTCATGTAAAAAGCAAAATGTTCGACAAGGTGCAATCTCTTTTTTAAACTCTTTTAAACTCTTTAAATAAGCATGTTGAGTGCCAAGTACATTTGAATTAAAATCAATCAAAGTAGTGATTTTATAATCAGTGCTTGGCGTAGCTACCATCTCTACATTTTTCTCATCATCCGTAAAGGCTATATTCTCATCAATTGAAAAATAGATTTTTTTAGCATTCTGTTCTTCAAGTCCTACTTTCTCAATGGCCTCTACAAATGCCTGCGCACTTCCATCCATGATAGGCGTTTCCTCATTATTGAGTTGAATAATGGCATTATCAACACCCATACCTGTCAATGCTGCAAGAATATGTTCCACCGTTGCTACACGAGCACCATTGTATTCCAACGTAGTTCCTCGAGAAGTATCTACTACATAATCCACATCTGCTTTGAACATGGGTTCATCGGGCAAATCGATTCGTTGAAATTTAAACCCAAAACCTGGAGGTGCTGGTTTTACTGTCATACGCGAACTTAATCCAGTATGTAACCCTACACCTTCTACTACAAATTCTTCTTTTAATGTGTGTTGATTCTGCATTGTATAAATTTATTTAATGCTAATAATTTGAAATGATTAGCTTAATTGATTGTTTAATAATGTTTCTAGTTTTTGCTCTAACTCCTGAACTCTTTTTTGCAATTCTGGGAGGTTCCTAAATATAACCTGACTTTTTAAAGTTGATTTATAATCATAAGCAGGCGAACCAGTCAATGATGTATGTGTTTTCACTATTTCTTTGGCTACTCCACTTTGTGCATTGATTTTGGTAAAGTCTGCAATTTTAATATGACCAACAATACCTGCTTGACCACCAACCATGCAATATTTCCCTACTTTAGAACTACCCGAAATACCCGCTTGTGCTGCGACAACGGTATTCTCTCCTATTTCTACATTGTGTGCTATTTGAATAAGATTATCCAACTTTGCGCCTTTCTTTATTACTGTTGAACCCATGGTAGCTCGATCAATGGTAGAATTAGCACCAATCTCTACATCATTTTCAATCATTACATTGCCTATCTGAGGAATTTTTTTAAAACTGCCATTTTCAAATGCAAAACCAAAACCATCACTTCCAATTACTGTACCTGAATGAATAATGACTCGTTCCCCAAGTATACATTCATGATATACTTTAACGCCTGCATTTAAAATTGATTTAGTTCCAATATGAACTTTATCGCCAATATAAGTCCCTGGGAAAATCTGAACGCCATCTTCAATTACAGCATGTTCCCCTATGTAAGAAAAAGCTCCTATATAAACTCCATTCCCTATTTTAGCCGTAGATGATATAAACGAAGGTTGTTCAATAATTTCTTTAGGTTTGGAACCTGTGATATCCTGATACGTTTGAAGTAATAACGCAAAAGCAGCATAAGCATCCTTAACTCTTACAAGGGTACAATTCACTTCTTGCTTAAGTTCGAGGGTTTCGTTTACAAGCACGATTGAGGCTTTCGTACTATACAAATAGTCTTCATATTTCGCATTGGCCAAAAAACACAAATCGCCTTCTTTAGCTTCCTCAATTTTTGCCATTGACCATACTGATTGATCCGGATTCCCTTCAAGTCGACCTTGTACTACGGTTGCTATCTGTTGTGCAGTAAACTTCATATTCTAACGTCTAAATTATTGTCTTAAATAGCAAATGTAATGTTTTTTTACTGGCAGTAAAAGTCCAGCACTAATTAATGTATTTTCTACCTGAGATATCTCTTTAACCTTGCCATCTTTGAAATAAATTTTAATTTTCTCATCCCCAGAATTATAGGCTCTATTGGATGTTTCATCCTCTATCCAATAATAATTTTGAGAGTTAGGTTCAAATTGAAATTTGGCCAGAAAGTCAATTTTTAATTGATTGATTTCACTTCGCTCTTCTTCTTTATAAAAGACGACTTTAAATAATTTTCGTTCACTCAATCGCTTACACAAATCAGATAAAATTGGGTCTGGATTAGTGCTCCATACCTTAATGGAGGTAATCACATCGTTGTCGTCGAGCAATAAAAATTGAGATAAACAATTTTCGTCATTTAAAAAATCTTCATACGTAAGTGAGTGAGATAAAAAAAACTGAAACGCCGGGGTTGAAAACAATCCCACACCACTCGATACTAATTCTTTGGCTCGTTTTAATATCATTACAAGCATAAGTTCGGAACTCAATACCGTTTTATGCAAATAAACCTGCCAATACATTAACCTACGAGCTATTAAAAACTTTTCAATTGAATGTAATCCTTTTTCCTCAACCACCAATTCATCATTGACTACGGTTAGCATTTTTATAATACGATCATATCCGATGACTCCTTCGGATACACCTGTAAAAAAACTATCTCTTGCTAGATAATCCAACCGATCTACGTCTAATTGGCTACTAACCAACTGATGAAGAAAATGTTTTGGATATTGGTTCGTAAAAATAGAAATTGCTTTATCCAATTGACCGTTCAATTCTTTATTTAATTTTTGCATAATTAATAAAGAAAGTTGCTCATGTGTAACATCAACCAAGGTATGCTCAAGGGCATGTGAAAATGGACCATGACCAACATCATGCAAAAGAATAGCAATTTTTGCAGCTTGCTCTTCGGTTGCATCTATTTCAATCCCTTTTTGTTTCAACTCGGCGATTGCATTATGCATTAAATGATAAGCCCCTAATGAATGATGCAGGCGAGTATGGACTGCACCTGGATAGACCAAGTAGGCCAAGGCCATTTGTTTGATACGACGGAGTCGTTGATAATAAGGATGAGATATAATTTGAAATATCAAATCGTCCTCTATAGTTACAAACCCATGTACAGGGTCATTAATAATTTTTCGCAATACTGTTATATTTAGTGCAAATTTAAGCTTTCCTATTCCTTAATCCCAATTTTGTAAAAATGTTATAACCTCACAATTTTTTCATAAATGCTTCGTTAGTGTTACATTGCAATTACTTTTGCCTAAAATATGGAACGAATGAACACAAAAATTCTTTGGATAGACGATGAAATGGATTCTTTAAAATCTCAAATCATGTTTTTGACAAATAAAGGTTATGATGTAGAAAGCCAATCCAATGGATACGACGGACTTGAGTATTTGAAAGGAAATCATGTAGATGTAATTCTTCTTGACGAAAGTATGCCAGGTATGACTGGTCTCGAAACATTGGCTCAAATACGAGAAATGAAATCGAATGTACCTGTGGTAATGGTCACAAAAAATGAAGCCGAAAATATAATGGAAGATGCAATCGGAGGTCAAATTACCGATTACTTGATAAAACCCGTGAATCCTAATCAAATATTATTAACTCTAAAAAAAATCATTGATAAAAAATCATTGGTAAGCGAAAAAACAACTCAAGCCTATCAGCAAGAGTTTAGAAAATTATTTCTTGCCTTAAACTCTAATCCCGATTATACTGAGTGGTGTGATTTGTATAAAAAAATTGTTTATTGGGAATTGGAAATGCAAAAATCAGACAGCCCCGAAATGCGAGAAGTATTGGCTTCTCAAAAGGATGAAGCAAATAACGAGTTTTGCAAATTTGTAGATAGAAATTATCCAAAATGGATTAAAAAAGATAATAAGACAGCGCCTGTAATGAGTCATACCATTATGGAAAAACATGTTTTTTCATTTTTAGAAAAGGGTAAAAGCACATTTTTTATTTTAATTGATAATCTTCGTTATGATCAATGGAAGGTAATAGAACCCATTTTCACAGAAAGCTTTCGTATGTTGGAAGAAGATATTGCATGTGCGATATTGCCAACCACTACACAGTATAGTCGTAATTCCATATTTGCAGGCATGCTACCATTTGATATCGAAAAAAAATTCCCTATCGAATGGAAAAATGATGATGAAGAAGGAGGAAAAAACTTATACGAAGAACAATTTTTTGTAGACTTATTGCGTCGTAAAGGACTTACTCATTTAAAACATTCGTATACCAAAATTACCAATCATGCAAGTGGGGATCAATTGGTCAATAACATTCAGAATATGCTTCACAATGATATCAATATCATTGTATACAACTTTGTAGATATGCTATCGCATGCACGTACAGAAATGGAAGTATTGAAAGAACTTGCAAATGATAATGTTGCTTATCGATCATTGACCAAAAGTTGGTTTGAACATTCTCCGTTACAACAAGCCTTGAAAAAAGTAGCTGATAAAAATATCAAATTAGTAATTGCAACTGACCATGGAAGTGTGCAAGTAAAATCGCCAAGCAAAGTAATCGGTGACAAACAAACCACCACTAATATTCGTTATAAACATGGTCGTAATTTGCAATACGAAAATAAAGAAGTATTAGCCTTTAGAGAACCTGGTGAAATTGGATTACCAAAACCGAACTTCAACTCTACTTTCATATTTGCAAAACATGATGGCTATCTATGCTATCCTAATAACTATAATCATTTTGCAAATTACTTCAAAAACACATTTCAACATGGTGGAGTTTCACTTGAAGAAATGCTTGTGCCTGTCATTAAAATGGAAAGCAAATAATCCAATCAAGGATTAAGTAATTTTAGCTACATTTACGCAATGAAAATTGCGATGATTGGTTCAGGAAATATCGCTACTTTTTTTGGCATGAAACTAAAAAAAGCCGGTTATACTTTTACGCAAGTAGTATCTGCAACTTTAGCACATGCTGAAATACTTGCTGGCAAATTGGAATGTGACTATACAGATAATATCACTCAACTAATTCAAGATGCCGACGCTTACATTTTTGCAGTAAAAGACGATGTATTATTGGATTTTGTAAATACAATCAATTTAGTTGACAAATTGGTGATTCATACTGCTGGGTCAATACAACTTAGTGAACTTCAATTTATTTCTAGCAAAACGGCATGTATATGGAGCTTATATTCTATACAAAAAGAAAACATGCCCACGTCAACACAGATTCCTTTAATTATTAACTATTCTGATAATTCAATACAAAAAATTGTTCTTCAACTCGCACATACTATCAGTGATAAGATATACGAACTCGATGACCATCAAAAATCAATCACACATTTAGCTGCTGTGTTTGCTAATAATTTTAGCAACCATCTATTTACACTTACACATCAGATACTTGAGAAGGAGAAGATTCCTTTTGAAATTATGTTACCTATTATTCAAAATACAGTTGACAAATTATCTCATTCACTTCCAGAACAAAATCAATCGGGACCAGCAATAAGACATGATGAAAAAACAATTCATAAACACCTTCAACTCCTAGCGGAAAATCCTCAGCTTACTCAACTTTACGAATTGATGACAACATCAATTCAAACGAAGGGTTAATCTAAACCAAATTACTCTTTAACTATTTTATGAATAATCCATCTGAAAAAAAATTATTAATTCCTGTTTTTTTAACTGTATTTATCGATCTATTAGGCGCCACAATTGTATTACCTATTTTAGCGCCATTGTTTCTTGATTTGAAAAATGGCATACAGCCAGTAGATATTTCATTGCTTACAAATCCAGCTACACAGATAGCCGAAATTATCCGAGAGCGTACTATTCTATTTGGCTTTTTAATCGCTTCATTCCCATTAGCTCAATTTTTTGGAGCGCCCCTACTAGGAACTTGGGCCGATAAAGTAGGCAGAAAAAAAGTACTAACTATATCCTTGATAGGAACACTGATTGGATATATTTTGTTTGCTATAGGTGTGCATCAGCATTTAGTATGGTTACTTTTTGTTGCCCGTATTCTTGATGGTTTTACAGGAGGTAATATTTCTATCGCCTTTTCAGCTATCAGTGATGTAAGCACCCCCGAAAGTAAAACACGTAACTTTGGACTTATAGGTATGGCATTTGGTCTTGGCTTTATTATTGGTCCGTATATCGGTGGAAAATTAGCAGATCCATCTATTATAAGTTGGTTCAATTTTGAAACCCCTTTTTGGTTTGCAGCCATTTTATGTGTAATCAATATCCTTTTAGTACGTATCTATTTTTTCGAAACACTCAAAACAAAGTCTACTCAGCTCATCAATATCTTTCAAGGATTTAATAATATCTATAAAGCAATTACTCGACCAAAATTATTGGCTATATTTTTAGTCGTTTTTCTCATGACATTCGGATTTAGTATTTTCACTCAATTTCTTCAAGTCTATTTAATACAGAAATTTCAATACAATCAATCTGATATTGGCGACTATTTTGGTTATATTGGAATTTGCATTGCAATTACGCAAGGTTTTATTACAAGATGGTTAAGCAAACGTATGAAACCAATGATGGCCGTTTCAATCTTCACCTTAACCCTTTCGATTGCTTTAATCATGTTGCTTGTACCACAACATTCAATTTATTTGTATATGGTTTCTCCTTTCATAGCATTAAGTCAGGGTTTATTATCTCCTAATTTGCAAACCATCGTATCCAATAGTGGTGGCGTAGATGAACAAGGTGAAATATTGGGCATTAATCAATCCATCCAATCATTGGCGCAAGCTATCCCACCTATAGTAGCCGGATATGTAGTAAGTATTAATCTAAACTTACCAATCATACTTTCTTCTATTTTTACATTTGCAGCTTGGTTAGCCTTTCAGTTTTTTTATAAGAGACATATGAAATTGAATGCGTAATTTTGAAAGATGAAAAAAATAATCCTATCTCAATGTGATACTCGAGCTCCCAAATCATTGGACAAAGAGAAAACTAAAAACAAAACCAAAGCCTTATTAGAAGAATTGGATGGATTGCAAAACTTGCTTTTTGCAGAAGCTAAACATTCATTGTTGGTTATTATACAAGGTATGGATGCATCAGGTAAGGATGGACTTATTAAAGATGTATTTACTTTTATGAATCCAATGGGCGTGCAAGTAAAATCATGGAAAGCTCCAACACCTGAGGAGTTATCTCATGATTTTTTATGGCGTATCCATCATCATACACCGGCAAAAGGAATGATACAAATACATAATCGATCACATTATGAAGATATATTAATAACTCGTGTTCACAATTGGTGCGATGATATGACTGCAAAAAAAAGAATGAAGGCTATCAACAATTTCGAGTCATTAATCACTGAAAATAATGATACTACTATCCTTAAATTTTATCTAAATATTTCGCACGAAGAACAAGTTGCACGACTCAAAGAGCGTATGGAAATACAAGAGAAGATGTGGAAGTATAATGAAAATGATTTGAAGGAATCAGAATTATGGCCTACTTATATGAAATACTATCAAGAAGCATTTGACAATTGTAATTCAATCCCATGGAATATTATTCCTGCTGATCAAAACTGGTTTAAAAACTATCTAATAGCTGAAAAATTGGTTTCAACACTCAAATCATTTAAAATGAAATATCCTGGTTTAAAGAAATAGTTCATATTCTTAAATTTTGAATAGTGCTTATTCATAAATTGAACTTATTGTAATAAATTAATTCTCTGTATTTTAAACATGTATTTTTTTGTATTTTAATTTCGACTTCATTAACAGATGTTAAAACACTTAATTTCTGATTTGAAAATCAAAAATCCTTCTACATTTGTCGCTTCACACTAAAAACTTACAAAAAATGGGATTTATTTCAGAATTCAAAGAGTTTGCCGTTAAAGGCAACGTCATGGACTTAGCAGTTGGGGTAATTATCGGAGGCGCTTTCGGTAAAATTATTGACTCCGTTATTAATGATTTAGTAATGCCAATAGTAGCTGGTATAGTCGGTCAACCCGATTTTTCCAACATGTACTATGCATTCAAAGATACACCAGTAGGAACCTCACTTGCAGATGCTAAAAAATTAGGACCTGTATTTGCTTATGGTAACTTCATTACTGTTTTAATCAACTTCATTCTTTTAGCACTTGTTATCTTTATGATGGTAAAAGCTATGAACAAAATGAAAAAAGCAGAAGCAGCTGCTGAACCAGCAGGACCATCTTCTACAGATGTTCTTTTGATGGAAATCAGAGATGCTTTGAAAAAATAAGGATTTGTTAAAACATCTAATCTTAAATGCCACCACAAAAAATGGTGGCATTTTTGCGCCCACTAAAAAAATAAATAAAATGAAGAACCTACTATTCTCTTTTGCACTTATTGCATCATCAATGCAATCATTTGCTCAACTCAACAAGACAGAAGATCTTGAAAAAGATTTAAAACGTAAAGTCGAAGCCAAAAACGAAGGCTGGACAAAAGGCGGATTATTGAACATCGGTTTAACTCAAGGTTTACTTGAAAACTGGGCAGCAGGTGGTGAACGTATGTCATTGGCTGTAAATGGTCAGTTCAATGGATTTGCAGCTCGAGTAAAAGGCAACAAAGTATTAGAAGGAACAATGGATTTGTATTATGGTTTAAACTATGTAGCATCTAACTCATTTAAACCAAGAAAAATTGATGATCGTATCGATCTTTCTGCTAGATATGGTGTACAACCAAAAAATTGGACTGTTTCTAAAAGTAAATTGAAAAGAAGTACTCACTTAATGGGTCTTTTCCGTTTCCAATCGCAATTTTCTAAAGGATTTGATTATTCAAAACCAACCTGGGAATTGAATCCAATTTCAGAATTTTTCTCTCCAGCATATTTCACATTAGCATTGGGTGCTGAGTATCGCCCGAGTGATAATTTCTCTGTATTCTTTTCTCCATTAGCAGCTAAAATGACGGTTGTAAAATCAAGCTATACAACATTTGGAACTGCTTTTGGTGTAGAACAAGGCAATACCTCCCGTATGGAACTTGGAGCTTATTTATCAGCACGTTACAAAACTAATATTACAAGTAACATTATGTACAATTCTCGTTTAGATTTATACTCTAACTATCTAGCAAAAAACAAATTAATGCCAGGTGGATATGTACGTAAAGACAACCCTGGCAATATTGATATCCTTTGGGACAATTTCTTTGCAATTAAACTAAGCAAATTTATCGGCGCAGGTGTAGGCTTTACAATGGTATATGACAATGACCAACCAGGTAAATACACTCGTTCATCGGGGGCAAAAGATGCGACTGGTGCTCTTATCAATGATAAATTAGGTCCATTGGGTTGGACTCAGTTGAAACAAGTATTTAATCTTGGATTCAGTTATAAATTATAATACAACTGAGGGTTTTCAAATCTTTAATCGAAAAAAGAGCTATGTTATTCATAGCTCTTTTTTTATTTCCGAAAATCCGATTCTACTCTTATCTTCGCTACAAAATTAGGAAACGTGGCAACTACTTTCGGCAAAGAAATTTATTTATATTGGTATGAAATAATGCTTCTTCAACGTAGATTCGAAGAAAAAACAGGGCAACTCTATGGCATGCAAAAAATCCGAGGATTTTGTCATTTGTATATAGGCCAAGAAGCCGTATCGGCTGGATGTATGACTGCCATTCGCGATGACGATAATATGATTACAGCTTATCGAGATCATGGTTTGGCGTTGGCCAAAGGGATGAGTGCTCGTGAATGTATGGCCGAATTGTATGGCAAAGCAACAGGTTGTACCAAAGGCAAAGGTGGTAGTATGCATTTCTTTTCCAAAGAGAAAAAATTCTTCGGTGGACACGGTATCGTAGGAGGGCAAATTGGTCTAGGTGCTGGCATTGCTTTTGCCGAACAATATCAAGGTACTGATTCGGTTACACTTTGTTTTTTTGGAGATGGCGCTGCCCGACAAGGTTTGTTGCATGAAGCATTCAACATGGCTATGCTTTGGAAACTACCTGTTATTTTTATTTGTGAAAATAATTACTATGCAATGGGTACATCTGTAGAGCGTACCAGCAATGTTTTAGATATATATAAATTTGCAGATGCTTATGATATGCCTGGCGATAGTGTAGATGGTATGCGACCAGAAGATGTACATCATGCGATCGAACGTGCTGCTCGAAGAGCACGAGATGGCGAAGGACCAACACTATTGGAAATCAAAACATATCGATACAAAGGTCATAGCATGAGCGATCCTGCTAAGTATAGAACCAAAGAACAATTGGAGGAATTTAAATTGAAAGATCCAATTGAACATGTATTAAATATCATCAACGAAAATCAATTTGCTACTGAAGCTGAATTGGAAGCTATACAAGATAAAGTAAAAGCAATTGTTGACGATTCTGTAGAATTTGCCGAAAATTCACCATGGCCAGATGTAAGCGAAGTATACAAAGACATCTACTTACAGGAAGATTATCCGTTTATTACCGATTAATTAGTCGTTACGATTTATAGCAAATTCAAGGTTGTATTGATTCGTTCAATGGTATTTTCTTTACCGATCATTTCGGCTATTTGAAATACCCCAGGTCCAAACTTTCCACCTACGAGCATTATCCTGAATGGCAATTGCAATTCACCCACCTTTATGTTCATTTCTGTTGCTAACTGTTTGAAACAAGTTTCAATTTCATTCATATTCCAATCTGAAATATCATTAAACAACGATTGAATTTTTATAAAGAAATTCTTTTTATCATCATTCCATTTAGGCTGTATAGCCTCTATCTCAATAGATTTAGGCGATTCAAAGAAGTAAACACTTTGTGTATAAAAATCACCCAACAAGGTACATCGATCTTTTACCAATGATATGATTGTAAATAAAGCTTCATCAGAAGAAACCTCAACTTGATGCTTTAATAGAATTGCTTTTACATCGTTCAACAACAATTCGGCCGATTGGTGTTTTATCCATTCATGATTAAACCACTTGGCTTTTTCAAAATCAAATTTTGCACCACCTTTGTGCACTCGATCCATCGAAAATAGTTGTATCAATTCTTCCTTTGAAAAAAGTTCTTTTTCTTCACCACTACTCCAACCTAACATAGCCAATAAGTTGATAAACGCCTCTGGCAAAAAACCTAGTTCTTTAAAGCCTGTTGCCAACTCATTTGTTTTGGGGTCGGTCCAATTCATAGCAAACACAGGAAACCCTAATCGATCACCATCTCGTTTACTTAATTTTCCATTTCCATCAGGTTTTAATATCAATGGCAAATGAGCCCATTGTGGCATTTCATTTTTCCATCCTAGATATTCCCACAGTTTAATATGAACGGGTGCAGAAGGAAGCCATTCTTCCCCTCTGAAGGCGTGCGTAATTTTCATTAAATAATCATCCACTACTACAGCCAAGTGATACGTAGGCATTCCATCTGCTTTCAATAATACCTTATCATCGACCAAGCTAGACTCATTGCTGATTTCACCACGTATCATATCCTGAAATGTGATTATTTCATTCTCTGGCATTTTAATACGAATCACATAGGGTACACCTTCATTAAGTAATTTAGCAACTTCATCTTTCGTTAATCTAAGTGAATTATTTAAATGCAATCGGTTTGTAGAATCATATTGAAAAGAACCATGTTCATTGTGTAATTTTACTTCAGCTCGTTTTGCTTCTAATTCTTCTTGTGTGTCAAATGCATAATAGGCATGACCAGCATCAACAAGTTGTTGTGCATATTGCTTATAGGTTTCTTTTCTTTCCCTTTGTCGATATGGATGATGCTCACCAGCACTTACATGTGGACCTTCATCAGGTGCAATACCACACCACGTAAGACAATCAATAATGTATTGTTCAGCTCCTTCTACATATCTATTTTGGTCTGTGTCTTCAATTCTAAGTACAAATTGTCCTTTGTGCTTTTTAGCATATAGATAGCTAAACAACGCAGTGCGTACACCACCCAAATGCAACCCACCAGTAGGGCTAGGGGCAAATCTTGTTCTTACATTCGACATAAATATTCAATTTTAAGGAATGCAAATTTAGTCAAAAACACCACTACTTTTATTTTTATAATTGAATCCCACAAAATGAAAATATATTTGCATGGTACACCATGCGCATTTTCATTTGTATTCTATTTTTTTATAGTTGCACAGCAACTATGGCACAATCCAATCAGGATAGTTTAAGAAAGTATGTTGTAAAATTGTCAACCTCAGCTTATGCTCGTAATCCTAAAAATATAACTTATTTAAATAATACAGCCGATTGGATTTTTCAAAAATTTGAAGGCTACTCGAAAAAAGTATTTATACAAAAATTTGAAATCAATAAAACTATTTATAAAAATGTAATTACATCATTTGGTCCCGATACTGCTGTACGCATTGTGATAGGAGCGCATTATGATGTATATGGCGAAGCACCTGGTGCAGATAATAATGCAAGTGGTATAGCCGGATTGATCGAGCTCGCACGACTATTTCGATCGGTCGAAAAAAATTTAAAATACAGAATAGACCTCATTGCATACTCTCTTGAAGAACCACCTTATCTGAATACAAACAAAATGGGAAGTTATATTCATGCAAAATCGATGTATGAAAATAATATTCCACTCGCGGGTATGATCAACATCAAAGGCATTGGATTTTTCATTGATGCACCTCATTCGCAGCATTATCCTTTTATATTACAACGTTTATTTTATTCTAACAAAGGCGATTTTATTTCTATTTTACAAAGCAATCGTAATGGTGTGTTTGGTTCAGTCATGAAAAATTTATTGAAGCAGTATGCTGCAGGCTTGCCCGTTAGAAATTTCAAACCCGCTATCCCTTTTCCAGTGCTCAATGATGGCGATCATAAAAGTTATCACGACATGGGTTATCCTTCTATCTTGATTAGCAATACACTATCTTATCGAAATAAATATTATCACTACGATTTAGATAGTTACGAAACTTTAGATTATTTTCGGATGTCGAAAGTGGTCAATATGATTTATCAAGCGACCATACGATACAAATAATGAGAAATTATCTTATCAAAACACCCCGATTGCTGAAGGCTATGTACAATCAATGTATATGGCATATTAAAGATCATGCCAACAGTGTTTATATTACGTTTGATGATGGTCCTCACCCACATATCACACCTTATGTGTTAGAGCAATTGAATAAGTATAATGCAAAAGCTACTTTTTTTTGTATCGGAAAAAATGTAAATGAACATCAACCTATTTTTCAAGAAATTCTTGCACAAGGACATGCAGTTGGCAATCATACACACAATCATTTAAATGGATGGAAAACGGCCAACCTTCATTATTTCCGTAATATAAAAACTGCTGCCAAACTAATTACTACCAATATATTTCGACCGCCCTACGGACGTATTACCTATTCACAAGCTACAGGTATCGAACGTATGTTTCCTTCTATGAAAATTATTATGTGGGATGTATTGAGTGGCGATTTTGACACCGAAATTTCTCCCGAAGAATGTTTGAACAATGTGATATCCACTACCAAGGCTGGCTCAATCATTGTATTTCACGACAGTGAAAAAGCTTGGCATCGACTCGAATATACCTTACCTCGATTTTTGGCCCATTGCCAACAACAAGGTTGGAATATGAAAAAAATTAAAATGTAATTTTCCTAGTTTAAATTTACCGCATGTTGATAGATACACATACTCATCTGTACGATGAGCAATTTGACCTTGACAGAAATGAACGCATACAAGCTGCCATTGAGCAGGGTGTCAATCGGTTTTACTTACCCAATTGCAATTCAGAAACCATCGATGGGATGCTTGAAGTAGAAAAACAATTTCCCGATCATTGCTACGCCATGATGGGCTTGCATCCATGCTATGTAAAGGAAAATGTAGACGACGAATTAGCCATCATGCATGCTTGGCTACAAAAAAGAAAATTTTGTGCAGTGGGTGAAATTGGGTTGGATTATTATTGGGATAAAACATTTGTAGAACAACAAAAAAAAGCCTTTCGGACTCAACTAGAATGGTCACTCGAATACAATATCCCCATTGTAATCCATACAAGAGAAGCAACACAGGATACCATACAACTCGTAAAAGAATATGTAAAACAGGGTGTAAAAGGTGTTTTCCATTGCTTTAGTGGCAGCTATGAGACGGCCATGCAAATCATTGATATGGGTTTTTATTTGGGAATAGGCGGTGTACTTACCTATAAAAAAGCGGGGCTACAGGAAGTGGTTCAAAAAATAGATCTCAAACACATGGTATTGGAAACAGATGCGCCTTACTTAACGCCTGTGCCATTCCGAGGCAAACGCAATGAAAGCTTATACATAACCCATGTGGCAACTAAATTGGCCGAACTAAAAGACATTTCCATACAAGAAGTAGAGGAAACGACTACACAGAATGCCTACAATTTATTTCAAGTAATTTAACTACATTTGCAATTCTTAAAAAAACGGAGACGTGTCCGAGTGGTTGAAGGAGCACGCCTGGAAAGTGTGTATATGGGTAACTGTATCGCGAGTTCGAATCTCGCCGTCTCCGCACCTTACCACCTTACATTCTATGGATTGGACATTGAGGAAATACCCACATTCGCATAGACAGACATATCATGTAAGCAATTCATTCCTATAAATCATACTGTCTTTCCCTAAAAAAACTTGACACATTTTAAAACAAAAACGTCAAGAAAAATGGACAAAAAGAAGTCAGAAAAGTGCAACCTAATTGTATTTCAATACATCCTAATTGTATTTCAATACATCCTAATTGTGTTTCAATGCAACCTAATTGTGCTTCAATGCAACCTAGTTGTATTTCAATGCAACGTAATTGTGCTACAATGCAACTTGAGGCCTTTTGTGGCAATTGTTAAAATTTGTTGATGCTGGGCCTAGAGGGCGTTTGGAGCTGAATATTGCGTATAAGAATCGCTTTAAATTTGAATTCTAAATTTTAATAAATATGAATGACCTACAAACAAACCGAGTGAACTCCCTCATCAAATCGAGCGACTTCCTCACCGATCATGCAGGCGATATCGCCGCAATAGGGCAACTACCGCCTATGGCTACACAGTTGGCTACCATTATCCAAGACATTGAGACCGCAGCTGGTAAGGGTAACCTGG
>JBIIJQ010000094.1:0-9127 GCA_044233655.1 Chitinophagaceae bacterium
TCAATAGCTACTTTGATATACTTGTTACCAGTTTCCCATTTCACGGCTTTCATTTCACCATTCAAAGGTGTGCCATTACCGATTTCTAAGGTATATAAGCCAAATTCATTGATAGTAACGGTTTGTATTTCTTCGTATTCACCTGTGGTTGCATCGGCTGTTGGTAATACTGTTAGTTTCAAGGTCATGCGTTGCTGTGCCATTGGATTTCCTTTGGTATCACGCGCTATGCCTTGATAATTAAATTTCTGAGGCACTTGTGCAAACAATGTACCGCTGATGACCAATGCCATCATGAAGGAGGATAATTTTTTGAATATTTTTTTTTCATGGTTTTTAAGATTTGAGTGTTAGTTTAATTTTTGAATTTTGAAGGAGTAATTTTCTAATTGTCCTGTAGGATTTGGTTTGCGTAGCATAAGATAATAAGTACCTGCAGCAAAGCTTTGTAGATCAAGTACAAACTTGTTAAGGCCTATTATTGTTTGACCTTCTTTGTTTAATACTACTTTTCCTAAGCCGTCCATTAGCTGATAGTTATAATCAGCTACTTGAGTTTCATAAGTTTCTACAAATAGTATATTCTGTGTTGGATTAGGATAAACCTTGATATTATCCGAAAGGTCGGATAATGTGGTATTGCCCGGCACATCGTTGGATGCACTCCCCGAGCCATGGGGTTGTAACAAACCTTGTGTTACAATTAAATTGGCATTGCGTTCAGTGCTTACGATAGTCATTTCTCCGATTGAATAATCGAAGGTCATTCCATTAATCTTTGCTGAGTTACCAGCTACATTCAAGGTTTGTTGAGAAAATGCATCAGAAGTAAAAAATGAAAAACCGAGCAGTAAAGCTGTTTTTAATATAAGTTTTTGCATGGATAAAAATTAACAACAAAATTTAAAAATTAAAAACCATTTTAACAAATGATTTTATTTCAGAACAGTTATTAATTTTATTTTAAATCCCCACTGGCGCAAGAATGAGGTACTATATGAAAAACAAAATAAATTTAATCATTTTTGTTGAAACAAGCATCTCCAACCCTCAACCCTCAACTATAAACTACGCCACTTTCAAATACGAAAACTTCGATTTCTCAATTTTCTCTTTTGAATAATCGTAGGTAATTACAAACTCATGAATATGTTTTTCGCCCGGCAATTCATACATTGCATCATTCATCACCAATTCACAAATAGAACGTAACCCACGTCCTCCGAGTTTAAATTCAATGGCTTTTTCTACGATATAATCCAGGGCTTCATCTGTGATGGTAAGTTTAATATTTTCGTATTCAAACAGTCGAGTATATTGTTTGATTAAGGCATTTTTAGGTTCAGTCAAGATGCGTCGCAAGGCATTTTTATCCAAGGATTTCAAGAAGGTAACTACAGGTAAACGGCCAAGTAATTCGGGTATTAATCCATACGAACGCAAATCCATGGTATTGATATATTGTATCAAGGTATCTTTTTCCAACGCACTGTTTTCATTGTTGGATTTAAATCCTATAGCTGATGTTTGTATACGACGAGCAATTACTTTATCAATACCTTCAAATGCTCCACCGCAAATAAATAGGATATTTTGAGTATTCACTTTCACCATTTTCTGATCTGGATGTTTACGACCTCCTTGTGGTGGTACCAATACTTCCGAACCTTCCAATAATTTCAACATAGCTTGTTGTACTCCTTCTCCACTTACATCACGTGTAATGGACGGATTGTCGCTTTTGCGTCCTATTTTATCAATTTCATCAATAAAAACGATCCCTTTTTCGGCTTGCTCTACATCATAATCAGCCGATTGAAGTAATCGAGATAGAATACTTTCTACATCTTCGCCAACATAGCCTGCTTCGGTAAATACAGTAGCATCGGCTATGGCAAAAGGCACATTGAGCATTTTGGCAATGGATTTTGCAAGCAAGGTTTTGCCAGAGCCTGTCTCTCCTACCATAATGATATTTGATTTTTCAATTTCTACATCATCACTTACTTTCTGATTCAATCGTTTGTAATGATTATAAATAGCCACACTCAATACGCGTTTGGCTTCTTCTTGTCCTATCACATATTGATCGAGATAGGCAGTAATATCTTTGGGTTTATAATTGAATTTGGTTGTAAATTTCCCTTTCGATTTGGGTGCATCTTCAGGCGTATATTTACCCAATTCTTGTTCTATAATCTGTGTGGCATTGTAAATACATTCGTCGCAAATAGATGATTTCGCTCCACTCACGATCATTCTCACTTCATCGCTTTTTTTTAGACAAAATGCACACTGTACTATTTTTTCTTTTGACATAGCTACAAAAGTAACAAAAAATGAAAGATATTTGCGTTTGTGCCATGCAGAAACCTTTTCAAATACCGCAAATTTTAGGACATAAATACATATTCGATGAATTGTTGGATATGAACTTACTCAATACCCGCTATGCGAATCACAGACGATTGCGTGTATTTCATCACAAAGGTCGAAACTGCATCAATGATTCCTGCAATAAAGTAGGTACTTATCTTATTAAAGCCCGAAATCATGCAGGAGGATTTCATATTGATTTATACACCGAAGAGTTTGAATTGATGACAATCGACCATATTTTACCCAAAAGCAAAGGCGGTAAGAATACTCTCGAAAACCTTCAACCCATGTGCCATAGTTGCAATGCGCAAAAAGCTGATAAAGTGTAACTTATATTATAAAAAAGGCATCGTAAAAGGAGCGTTGGAGTAAGGTTTAAAAATAATTTATAGAATAGTTTTTATTTATTTGAAGATTGCATTTTTGTAGCCTATTTTTGTAGGATATATTTAAAAAATTATGATGCTTCTCGAAACGATGAATGCCCCTATTAATTATTTACCAATCGTAATCCAATTGTTGGTTGCCATTGGATTTGTAGCTGTCATGATGGGTGCTACACACTTACTAGGTCCTAAACGTATTACCAGCGACAAATTGGCCAATTTTGAATGTGGAATTGAAGAAGAAGGCAATGCTCGTCAACCGATGTCGGTTAAGTATTTTTTGATTGCCATTCTATTTGTGTTGTTTGATGTAGAAGTTATTTTCTTTTATCCCTATGCTGTCAATTTCAAGTCATTGGGTTGGGAAGGATTTCTTGCAGTAGCTATGTTTGTTGGATTTTTTGTAATTGGGTTTACTTATATAATCAAAAAAGGTGCTTTGAATTGGGAGGAATAATTATTAAAACTCTAAAAAAATAGCATAATAGCTTGCCAGATATTCGAATAAAAATCATAAATCATTTTATAAATAAAATTAAATGCGTCCAGTAACTCATAATACCAAAGTTAAATTTGTAGAACCTCCTCAAGGTCATGCAGGAGAAGGATTTTTTGCAATGAAAATGAGTGAAGCAGTTGGTTTGGCTCGTAGTAATTCTATTTGGCCTTTACCATTTGCTACATCATGTTGTGGAATTGAGTTTATGGCTACGGCGGCAGCTCACTACGATTTATCTCGTTTTGGATCAGAACGTATGGCATTTACCCCACGTCAGTGTGATGTAATGATGGTGATGGGAACTATTTCAAAAAAAATGGCTCCGGTAGTACGTCAAGTATATCTTCAAATGGCCGAACCAAGATGGGTAATGGCAGTAGGTGCATGTGCATCTAGTGGTGGCATCTTTGATACATATTCGGTATTACAAGGCATCGATCAGATAATTCCTGTGGATGTATACGTACCAGGTTGCCCTCCTCGCCCTGAAGCTATCTTAGATGGCTTTATGCGTATTCAAGATTTAGTGAAGGAGGAAAGCTTACGCCGCAGACACAGCGACAAATACAAAGAATTACTCAATAGTTACGGAATCCAATAGTCAACGAATATTTTAGAATCTAGCACATGTTAACAAACGAGATAATACAACAACGATTGGTTGAGAAATTTGGAGATCAAGTTTCCAATTTTATCATGCATTATGACATTTTAACTTTTGAAACAGAAAAAGACAATAACTTGAAAGTATTATCTTTTCTGAAAGATAGTCAAGAATTAGGCTTTACATTTTTAAATGATCTTACTGCTGTTCATTATCCAAATGATAAAGACAGAGAATTAATGGTTGTATACCTGCTTCAAAACATTCGTGCAGGTATCCGTATTCGTATGAAAATATATACACCCATTAGTAAGCCTGATGTTTTTACTGCTGTTAATATTTTTTCTACTGCCAATTGGCTCGAGCGTGAGGCTTATGATTTCTTTGGAGTCAATTTTGTAGGCCATCCTAATTTGATACGTATTATGAATGTAGACGAAATGGATTATTTCCCATTACGTAAAGAATATCAACTTGAAGATCAAACTCGTGTAGACAAAGATGATGATATGTTTGGCAGATAACATTTGAAAATTTTAAGAAAAGGAATCAATGAATCAAAAAAGTAATATACAACTTCCTGAAGGCTCACTAGGTAAGCAAACAACAACGCTCAACTTAGGACCTACACACCCTGCAACCCATGGTGTATTTCAGAATATACTTGAAATGGACGGTGAAATAATTGTAGATGCCGTTTCAACAGTTGGCTATATCCATCGTGCCTTTGAGAAATTGGCCGAGCGAAGATCCTATTACCAAATCACAACCCTAACCGATCGACTCAATTATTGTTCATCGCCTATCAATAATATGGGATGGCACATGACAGTTGAAAAATTAATTGGAGCAGAATTACCTAAGCGAGTTGAATACCTTCGAGTAATCATCATGGAACTTTCACGAATTGCCGATCATTTAATCTGCAATTCGGTAGTGGGTGTTGATACAGGTGCTGCTACAGGTTTCTTTTATGTATTTGAATTCAGAGAGTTGATTTATGAAATATTTGAAGAAATATGCGGTTCTCGTCTTACGACCAACATAGGCCGTATAGGTGGTTTAGAACGTAATTTTTCTGACATAGCCTTTCAAAAAATCAACCACTTTTTGAAAACATTCCCGAAGGCGATGGAAGAGTTTGAATCACTTCTAAATCGAAATCGTATTTTCATGGATCGTACCATAGGTGCAGGTGCTATTTCTGCTGAGCGAGCATTAAATTATGGTTTTACCGGTCCGAATCTTAGAGCAACAGGCATCGATTATGATGTGCGCGTAGCTCATCCTTACAGTGGTTATCAAGATTTTGATTTTTCTATTCCTGTTGGTTCAGTTGGTGATACATACGATCGCTTTTTGGTAAGAAATGGAGAAATATGGCAAAGTTTGAGTATCATAAATCAAGCTATGGAAAAATTGAAGGATCATGATCCTAGTGTATTCCATGCTAACTTACCTGATTTTTATCTACCATTGAAAGAAGATGTTTATACTAAAATGGAAGCCTTAATTTATCATTTTAAAATCGTGATGGGTGAAACAGAATTGCCTGTTGGCGAGGTTTATAATGCGGTAGAAGGTGGCAATGGAGAATTAGGATTTTATCTTATCAGCGATGGTGGACGTACACCCTATCGATTACATTTCAGAAGACCATGTTTTATTTATTATCAAGCATTTCCTGAGATGGTCATTGGAAGTATGTTGAGTGATGCAGTCGTAGCCATGAGTAGTTTAAATTTAATCGCTGGTGAGTTAGATGCTTAGATTTTTTTTAATAATTGAATTAATAACACTTTGAATTTATATATATG
The DNA here is from genome assembly GCA_044233655.1 of Chitinophagaceae bacterium. Taxonomy (GTDB): domain Bacteria; phylum Bacteroidota; class Bacteroidia; order Chitinophagales; family Chitinophagaceae; genus OLB11. The sequence continues at coordinate 5,686 of JBIIJQ010000094.1, forward strand.
TTTTCGCAAGAAATAATCGATAGAATACAAGAATTAAGTAAACGTTACCCTGAAGGCAAACAAAAAAGTGCGTTGATTCCTGTGTTACATTTAATACAAGAAACTGGCAATAATTCCTTGACTATAGAGCAAATGGATGAGGTAGCAAAACAACTTCACATTACGCCTATTGAAGTATATGAAGTAGCTACTTTTTATACCATGTTTAATTTAAAACCTGTCGGAAAATATGTGTTGGAGGTTTGCCAAACAGGTCCTTGTATGCTACGAGGAAGTGATCAGATCATCGATCATATCAAAAACAAACTTGGTATCAAAAATGGCGAAACCACTGCAGATGGATTATTTACACTTAAAACTGCAGAATGCTTAGGCGCTTGTGGCTATGCCCCTATGATGCAATTGGGTAAATTTTACAAAGAAAATCTTACACCAGAAAAAGTGGATGCTATTCTTGAAGATTGTCGATTAGCTGCTTCCAAATAATTTTATCTTCAAATATTATTGAGTCACGAATCTTTAGTGATCATCTTACTTAAAACAAAAAGAACGCATAATTTATGCGTTCTTTTTGTTTATTTAAAGAATGATTTATCGAACTAGGATAAAATCTCCTTTCTTCACTTTTTGACTTATGATACCTTTTTCATTGCATTGATATACAACTACATAATGATAGGTATCAAGGTTTTGTTGTACTCCTTTAAATGTACCATCCCAACCTTTCGTAATCTCTCTGGTACTGAAAATTTCTTGGCCCCAACGGTTGTAAATTCTAAATTCACCTAATATTACACCACCTCCATATTCTAAAATTCGATATACATCATTTTTGGTATCATTGTTTGGAGAAAATGCATCTGGTAAAAAGATTTGACAACATAACTGTTGTTCTACAGGTGATTGAGTAGCTGTAATACAACCATTTGCATCAGTTACAACTACATGATAAACACCCGATTCTAAATCGGTGGCTGTTGCACTGTATTGAGGCGGTTTGCTACTCCATTCATATCCATAATTGGGCAAACCACCACTTGCAATAGCTTCTACAGATCCATCCTTTTTACTGATACAAGTAGCAATATGAGGTATCAAATACACACTCAATAAAGAATCTGGTTGGGAAATATACGTATCGACAGAATCTAAACACCCATGAGAATCAGCCACATAAAATCTGTAATTACCTGCTTCAAGATAATTCATATCGGGGCTTATACTAGATGCATTGCTTCCATACCAATATAGGTATCCTGGAATTCCGCCTACAGCATCCAATTTAACAAAACCACTTTTTTGATATTTACATTTTACATCTATTTGTTCTGCAATAGATAAAATTACTTCTGGTGGTTGATTGATAGTAACATCTGTTGAAATAGTACAATTGGCACCATCTGTGGCAACTACATTGTATGTACCAGCTGGTAATCCACTTTGCGTACCACCAGTCATTGGTATTCCATTGTAGGTATATGTAAATGAGTTGGTCCCACCTGAAGCCACCACAGTAAAGGATCCATCTGAATTTCCAAAACAATTAGCATCTGTAACGTTAGTTACATTGATTGAAAGTGGAAGTTGTTTTACAATTGTAATTTCATCAGAATCTTTTTCAACACCTCCACAAAGATAAAAAGTAGCTACTGCTTTATAGGTTGTAGTCACATTAGGGCAAACATTTAAAGAATCCGTTGAATCTGGAAGAGCTATATTATTGGTTACATCAAACCATTCGATGGAAACACCAGCAGGTACTCCACCACCTCCACCAGCAGGTTGTGGAAGAAAACGCCAAGCATCATTAGTAGCTGTCCATTGATTTGGTAAATTTCTTCCAGGTACAATGACTGCAATAGTTCCTCCATTATTTTGAATACCATGAATTGCTTGTCCTGCATTCCATTGTGTACACAAATCTTTATTTGCTATGTAAGTTTCAATTACGTTGGTACCTTCATACAAAGCAATTTGTTGTGTATTCAATAATACATTACATGCTCCTAAAAACATAGGCAGTAAATTCCAAGATATTACAAAAACTCGATTAGGAGCAGTCCCTATGGTTTGATAAGACATAGAGCCACCTGCTGGTGGATATAAATCATGATAAGGACACATAATAGCATTGTGTGCTGAAGTGTATGTAGTATTTGGTAAAGGAGCTACTGCTGCAAAACTCCACGGACATCCACCATTTGCTTGAGCTATATTAAAACTAATTAATCCATTAGAACCAGCTATTAGTTGATTATAAGTATTGCCAAAAAAACAAAAATCAAATGGCATATTAATAACTCCTGACCACATATCATCAGAAAACACAGGAATAATAGTACCTGGTAAAAAAGAATAGGGCTGATAATTGATTTGACTTACTGTATAATTACTAGTGCCTACATTAGGTGCTGTAATGACAGATTGAATTGTTGTACATGGTTGACAAGACGGTACTGTAATATCAGCGCCTAAATCGATGGATCCTGTGGGTTGAGAAACTGCTTTCAGGGAGGAAAACAATACAACCATAAAAAATAATATTCTAAAATGTACAATTTGCATATGTTGTGCTTATGAATTAATAGACGAAATTACTACAAAAAAGGTTTGTTTAAACCAATAAATATATTTTTCTTATATTTTTAGAAAAACTTCAACTGAATTAACTCCTACAGATTGAATTAATCAACCCATAATCTATCTATTCCTAAAGGTTTGCTAAACTTGACCTATGATTAAAAAAAATGAAATTATATATTCTAACTTTGAGAGGAAAAGTTATAAAAAATGAAAAGTATCTTGCTATTAATTACAACCTTTGTCTCTATTGTAATCCTTAGTGCAAGTTGTGTAAACAAGAATAAACAAGATTTACTCAACGCGTCTGTCTGTGATACTTCGAGTGTAAAATATTCTACTACTATTGCTCCAATCATGACCAACTATTGTACCAATTGTCATGGAGGAAATTCTCCTTCAGCTATTATTAATTTGGAAGGACATACAAATGTAAAAACATATGTTGACAACGGTAGATTATGGGGGTCAATGAATCATGATAATGGTTATTCTGCTATGCCTAAAGGAACAGGTAAATTAGATGCATGTACACTTAATAAACTACTTGCTTGGATTCATGCAGGTGCATTAAATAATTAAAATTATGAATAAAAAACTCGCCTATTTTCTAGGATTTCTAATTATTGTCATCGCTGGTGTTTTTATTGTTTTGAAATTTGTAAATAAACCTGTCAATGACTATTCTAGTAAAGAAGTTAAAACAAAATTTAGTTTTGCTGACATCATGAATAAGGTTTCGAACGATACTGCATCGTTGAGTGAACTAAAAGATCAATTAGTTGGTATTGAAGGATTGGTAAAAAAAGTAACCAATGACTCTACTTCTACAACCTTAGAAATTGGTGACACTACATCAATG
>JBIIJQ010000065.1:0-17384 GCA_044233655.1 Chitinophagaceae bacterium
ATTGTGCAGGTGCAGATTCTAATCTGTTATTTGTACATGGAGGTCCAGGAATTCAAGCATATGATCCATCCTTGCCTTTATCTGCAACTAATCCTTACACCTATGTAGTAGGTGGTGGTGGTGGTGGACTTACCATCAGTACCAATCTCAATGGAGGAACACCTTCTCCTGCGTTCTACTCAAATGTTGGTGGGATGTATAGTTATTATAATGGTGTTTCAGCATGGATTAGTACCGGTCATACTGTTCCAGTTGTAAATCCGGGAGGTGGTCCAAATTTTATTTATAGTATCAATGGTGGTACTGGTGAAATATGGAAATACGACGGAACTGGAAATGCAACCTTTTTGACTACAACTTATCCTAGTTCAGGACCTTATGATTTAGTAGTAGATGCACAAAATAATTTTTATCACCTATATGCTGCTACTAGCCCGGGGAAAATACATAAATACAATCCTGCTGGAGTTTTAATTGATAGTTTTGTAGTGAATGGCAATCCAGTTCAAACAGCAGGCGGTGGTTTTGCTATGATAGGAAATGTCGTTTATGCAGTATTTAATACAAATCCTAGCTTTTATTCAGGACCAATCATCAATGGAATTTGTAACCTGACACCAATAGGAAATATGTCTGCAAGTGACTTAGCTACTTGTCCTACTTCAATTCCAAACATTACTTCCAATCCTATTCCAATTGCAAATTTTACTGTCAGTGATGACACTATATGCGCTGGTACATGTGTTACATTTACAGATATGACGATTAATTCGCCAACTCAATGGACTTGGTCTTTCCCATCTGGTAGCCCTTCAAGTTCTATTCTTCAAAACCCAGGAATCGTTTGTTTTAATACGCCTGGTGATTATACTATACAATTGATCGCGACAAATGCGGTTGGTAGTGATACGGCTACTAGAACCATTCATGTTGATTATTTAGCACCTATTACGTTTGATGGCGACAAAGATGTTTGTATTGGTGAAAGCACTACTATTACCGCAAACCCTACTGCACAGTCTTATGCTTGGAATATTGGAGATGTAACGCAAAGTATTACAGTTTCACCAACTACAACTACAAGTTATACTGTCATTGTAGCACAAGGAGTTTGTGTAGACACTGCAAGTGTGATTGTAGAAGTGAATCCGCAACCTTCAGTAAGTTTGGTGCCGAATCTTACTGGTTGTGATAATCGTTCTGGTTCTGTTATATCAACTGTGGTAAGTGGAACTTCTCCTTTTGGTTATAATTGGTCAAATGGACAAACAGGACCTGATGCCCTCAATGTAGGCGTTGGAACATATACAGTAGTGGTAACAGACGCTAAAAATTGTTCAACATCATCTTCTGCAACTGTTGGAGTATATCCAAATCCAGTAGCTACAGCAACACCTACATATTCTTCTATTAATTATGGAGATACAGTGCAATTGAATGCAACAGGTGGAAAAATTTATTATTGGACATTGCCAACTTATTTGAGTGCTATTGATATTGCTGATCCTAAAGCATATCCTATGGTTGATATGGATTATTGTGTAGTAGTAACCGATGAACATGATTGTAAGGATACAGCTTGTGTAGAAATAGATGTGAAATACTGTGAGGACATGTTTATCCCGAATGCATTCTCACCTAATGGTGACGGTATCAATGATAGATTTTTAATTAAAGGCAAATGCGTTGTTCATTATTCGTTCAATGTAACCAATAGATGGGGGCAACAAATTTATAGATCACAACATGATAATGAAAGTTGGGATGGTACGTTTAATGGTGTAAATCAAGACCCTGGAACTTATTTCTATTATGCTGAGATTGAATTTGTAAGTGGAAAACGAATAATTAAAAAAGGCGATATAATGCTTATTCGATAAATTCTTTTATTATAAACTTTGTAGGGTGGAATTTTATTTCCACCCTTTTTTTTATTTTACTGAAAAGCTAATTATTTATTATTATATTTGCATAGTTAGATTAATCTAACTTATAATTTTTACAATATGAATTTTACAAATAAACATCAAGAAAGCCTTGAAGAGGTGAATGCTTCAGTTGATATTGGTGCAAAAAAATCAATTTGGAAAAAAATACTTGCTTTTTTCGGACCAGCTTATCTTGTATCAGTCGGTTATATGGATCCGGGCAATTGGGCTACAGATATTGAAGGTGGAAGTAGATATGGGTATGCATTAGTTTGGGTATTGGTAATGAGCAATATAATGGCAATTGTATTACAATCATTATCGGCACGATTAGGGATTGTTTATAAACGTGATTTAGCACAAGTAAACCGCGAAACTTACCCACCTGTCATTAATTTTTGTTTATACATCCTTGCCGAAATAGCTATTGCTGCAACCGATTTGGCAGAAGTAATAGGAATGGCTATTGGCTTACATTTATTATTCGGATTACCCTTAATTTGGGGTGTTGGGATCACCATTCTAGACACTTTTTTATTATTGTATTTACAAAAGTTAGGCATACGTAAAATGGAAGCTTTCATTATCAGTTTAATTGCGATCATATTTGTTTCTTTTTTTATAGAACTTTTATTTGTAAAACCATCGATTACTGAAATATTAAAAGGAATCAAACCAACGCTGCCTGATAGTGATGCACTATATATTGCAATAGGAATTATTGGGGCGACTGTAATGCCACATAATCTTTATCTGCATTCTGCATTGGTACAGACAAGGAAAATAGGAGATGATGATGAATCAAAACGAAAAGCGATTAAGTATAATTTCATTGATAGTGCAATTGCATTGAATTTAGCATTGTTTGTAAATGCTGCAATTTTAATTTTAGCTGGAACAGTTTTTTTTAAAAATGGAATGAGTGATGTCAACAGCATTGAATCAGCTCACAAATTATTGGCCCCTTTGGTAGGAAATAAATTGGCTCCAATTTTATTTGCTGTAGCATTAATAGCAGCTGGACAAAGTAGTACAGTCACTGGTACTTTAGCTGGACAAATTGTAATGGAAGGTTATTTGCATATACGATTCAACCCTTGGCTAAGAAGAATAATTACACGATCGGTGGCTGTTATTCCTGCTATGATTACAATCTGGATTGCAGGAGAAGATAAAATGACTGATTTACTTATCCTTAGTCAGGTTATACTGAGTATTCAGTTAGCATTTGCTATTATACCCTTGATTTATTCGGTTAGTAATAAAGAAAAAATGAAAAACTTTGCTATCAAACCATGGCTAATTATTGTTTCAGTTTTGATAACATCTATTATACTCTATTTAAATATTAAAATGGTGTTGGGAAAAGCAATTGATTTTTTAAATAGTAATTCGATTACTTGGTTAAATGTACTAGTAATGATAGGTTTAATATTGTTTTTGGTGCTGTTGATACTGACTATTTTTTATCCTTTGGTAATGAAAAAAATAAAAAATAAACATTATTCAATTCATAAAACGATTGTTGATTTAAAACTTAATCCAATTAATTCATATAATGTAATTGGTTTAGCATTGGATTTCAGTCAGAGCGATCAGCAAATAATATCCCATGCACTCAATCAAGCAAATGATTCCACTAAATTTGTTTTAATACACATCGTTGAAAGTGCAGGAGCAAAAGTGTTAGGAGAATATTCGGCCGACAATGAATCACTTACAGACGAACAGCAATTAAACATTTATAAAGACTTTTTTAGTCATCAACATAAAGAAGCTATTATACGATTGGGATATAGAAGTAGAACTACAGAAATTGTACGTATTTGTAAAGAAGAAAATGTAAACATGCTCATTCTTGGAGCGCATGGTCATAAAGGTTTTTTTGATCTATTCTTTGGTCAAACTATTGATACAGTAAGGCATCAATTAGAAATTCCGATCCTTATTGTTAAATAATTAAATTAAAAATTGGCATGAATTTTAGATTTTCCTTATTGCTTTTATTGCTTTTCCTTTTTAAATTACCTGAAGTAAAAGCTCAGCTTTACGAGTTGCCACCTATTCAATTAGATCGTCCTGATTTAACCGAATCACCTTTCCTCACCTTGAAAAAATATTTACAAGTTGAATCTGGATTCTTATTAGAGCAAAATTCAAATTCAGATAGATCATTCACCGCGCCAACCATGTTAATAAAGTATGGTATCTCCGATAATTTTGAATTGAGATTAGTGACTGAATTGGTTACTACATCCACTTCTGTTACCTCAACCAAAACAGCAATTTCACCTATTTGGATAGGATTTAAAACACCTTTATTAAAAGAAAAAGGAATTATTCCTAAAACATCTTTTATTGCACATTTGGCAATACCTACTTTATCATATCCAACATTGAATAATCAACACATAGCACCACAGTTTAGGTTTGTAATGCAACATACCTTAAGCGATAAATTCAGCCTTGCATATAATGCAGGTATGGAATGGGATGGTATAAATACGCAAGGCGTTTTTATTTATACGCTTTCTTATGGGTATTCTATAACTGAGCGATTGGGATGTTTTGTAGAGGGGTATGGCTATTATCAGCCAAACTTTTTTACTAATCATCATTTAGATGGTGGAGTCACATATGCACTCAATAAAAATTCAGTCATTGATTTTTCACTTGGGTATCAATATTATGGTAATAATCGTACAAATTTTATTTCTTGTGGATATTCATTTAGATTGAATACTAGTAAACAACTTCAGAGTATATTTGTAAAATAATTTTTCAAGGTATGAATCCTATTAAGCTGATTGAATGTCCGCGTGATGCTATGCAAGGTTGGAAAGATTTTATTCCTACCGAAACTAAAATTGAATATATCAATAAGTTATTAGAAGTAGGTTTTGATACGATTGATGTTGGTTCATTTGTGTCTCCCAAGGCTATCCCTCAAATGGCTGACACAGCCTTGGTGCTACCTAAATTGAAAATGAGTGATTCTAAATTGCTAGCAATTATTGCGAATGCAAGAGGGGCCGAGGATGCAGTTCAATATGATCAAATTACTTATTTAGGCTTTCCCTTTTCTATATCTGAAACCTTTCAACTAAAAAATACAAATAGTACAATTACAGATTCATTGAAGACAGTCGAATCAATTCAACAATTATGTGTTCAGCATAAAAAAGAAATGGTGGTTTACATTTCTATGGGATTTGGTAATCCGTATGGTGATGAGTACAGTAGTGAAATTGCAATCAATTGGGTTGAAAAATTATCGTCTTTTGGTGTTAAAATATTCTCAATGTCCGATACGGTGGGTGTTTCCAATCCAGATAATATCAGTGCCATATTTTCACATTTAATCAAGTCTTTTCCTTCACTAGAATTTGGAGCTCATTTTCATTCAACTAAAGAAACTGCCCTTGAAAAAATTGATGCAGCTTTTGCTAATCAATGTATCCGATTTGATAGTGCATTAAATGGTATAGGTGGATGTCCTATGGCACAAAATGATTTAGTTGGCAATTTAGCTACTGAACAAGTAATAGGATATTTTGAACAAAAAAATATAGAACTAAATTTAAATAAAAAAGCCCTTGCAGAAGCCATGATGATGGCTTCTGGCATTTTTATTTAACATACTAAATTATTTAACAATTACTAAAAATATACAACATGAAAAAAACACTTGCTTTGACATTTTTACTTGCATTCAATATAACTATGAATGCTCAAAATGCTGATAAATTGAAATTAGCTATTGGCCATAAGATCAATTCAAATTCTATCGACTCAATTGCCAATCAACAAAAGCGCGGAGAAGAATCGATGGATATGAAAACGATCTCCAATTCCTTTAATGAGTATGAAATAATTGAAATCACCCAAGAGGGTTATAAATTAAAATCTACCTTGCAAAAAATCAATATTAATTTTGATGGATTTGGTCAAAAAATTGTTTACAATAGCGAGGATCCTTCTACTCATACAGGTATGATGGCAGAGCAACTCAAAGGAAAAATTGGTGTTGCAGATACGATTGAAATTTCTTTTGAAGGTAAATTGAAAGAAGATGAAACTGATAAGTCCAAAGGAAAAGGTAAGGGTAGAGGTATGATGCGAATGATGGATCAGCAATCCAATAATATTGAAAATGCTTTCCTGTTTGTTCCTGCTGAAGCAAAAGAAGGAAGTGGCTGGAAAAAGGATCAAGAGAAAGACGGTGTCAAATCACAAACTATTTATTTTGTAGATAAAATCAATCTTGATATTGCTGAGGTTTCTTTTAAAAAGAAAACAAAAGGAACTAAAGTAATAAAATCACAACAAGGTGAAATGAATATGGATATTGACAATCTATCAACTGGCGCTCTCACTGTAAATTTAAAAACAGGATTAGTAAAATCATATGCTGAAGATTTGACTACAAGCACGAAAATGAACATGATGGGTCAAGACATGCCATCGACAGGTAAGACAATCACAAGGATTGAATTTAAATAAGTAAAGTATTATATTTAAAAATCCCTGCCTTTACTTTTAGAAAATAAGTAAGACAGGGATTTTTTTTAGAATCAAGGTGCAACTTATACCAATTCAGAAATGCTAAGATTGTTTGAAAGTATATGGCAAGAGACAAACGTAGATATTACCTATATTTTTTTAAAATTGTTGAACTATTAGAAAATATAAAGGCATACCAATTGTGATGTTAATTGGAAAAGTTACCGCAAGTGCCATAGGGAGATATAGCCCAGGATCTGCTTTAGGAACTGATATCTTCATTGCGGCTGGCACCGCAATATAAGATGCGCTTGCGGCTAGCACAGCAAAAATAAATCTGCTGGATATGTCTGTCGTTACAAATCCACTTAAGATTGCAAATACACATCCATTTACTAATGGAATAATGATAGCAAATGCCAAAGGAAATATTCCATACGAAAAAAATGATTTTAGCTTTCTCCCACTTGTAATTCCCATATCTAAAAGAAAAATGGCAAGAAATCCTTTAAACAAATCATTTGTAAATGGTTTGATTCCCTCTGCTTGTTTTGCATTAGCCATAAAACCGATTATCAAACTTCCTAGTATCAATAAAACACTTCCATTTGTTAGGGAATGTTTTATGACTGATGGGATTTTTATTTTTGTTGCTGTTTCTTCCTTATTGAAAATTGAAATTAATACCAACCCAACAATGATAGCAGGAGATTCCATCAAGGCCATTATTGCTACCATGTGTCCATGAAGGTTCATTTGTTGACTTTCTAAATAGGATACAGCCGTTACAAATGTAACTGCGCTTACTGATCCATATGCCGCTGCAATAGCTCCTGAATCAAAGATGTTCAGTTTTCTTTTGAGTATAAAAAAGGTATACATTGGTATGAGAGCCGAAATACAGACTCCTAATAACATCTATAAGCCAATTTCGCTCGAAAATGTTTCGTGTGACAATTCCTGTCCGCCTTTAAACCCAATGGAGAATAATAAATAGACAGAAATGAATTTAGATGAGTTAGGTGGTATTTCCAAATCGCTTTTTAAATACACAGCAACTACGCCAAGTACAAAAAACAATAATGCCGGATTGGTGAGATTATCTATCAGTAAATTGAAATTCATTTTGTTTGATTTTTATTATTAATAATGTTATGTTAGTCGATGAACTCTAATTTTCCTGTTCTTGAAGTATAGAAAGCTCTCTTTTTATTACATTGCCAGCGTTAAAGCGTTCGTTACCATCTTTTAATTCTTGCAAAACTTGGTTAGGAGTTAATGAGTCTTGTTCTGCTATAGTCATTACGTGACTTGATTTGTAAATTGGACCTTCTGGCGCAGCAGTTGTTTGAGTGTTTTCATTTGTGGAGTTTGAATTACAGCTAATAATAGTTTGAACAGTTATTGCAAGTAAAGTAATTTTGATTAAATTGTACAATATAAATTTTTTCATGGCGCAAAACTATACTCATCAATTGATAAATTACTATTTATACATATTATATTATTCATAAATAGTATTAATGAATCTGTCTGCCGTTCTGCCAAGCGTCCTCCCTTTTTAGCTGTATACTTTGCTTTCAGTAAATTTAACCAAATGAATGTGAATGTAAAGAAATGTGTTGCATTTCTATTTTGAACTTAATTATTATTCAAAATCATTTTGTAAGTGTTGCTGAATACAACAGAATATACTTAGGAAGCAAATATGCTTCGCGGAACCAACATGCTAATGAGAACTTTGAATTCAAAATAGTAAAAATTCATGCTTTCGTTTAATAATCGCAAAGTCCCACAGAATTATTTAGAAAGTTAGATTCCTTTTAGTAGTGGAGACTGAAGAATCAGGTTAATTGCAATTATTTTTTATTTAGTTTTATAAACTATTTTGTTACTTACCTAACTTAGTAAATTTTGCAACTTTTATTTCGTTACCATTTATATAAACTAATAAGTAAACCCCTCTTGAAAGTTCACTAATATCTATAGTACTATAAAAACTATTTTCTTTCACCTTTTGTGATAGTAGTTTGGCACCATTATCTGCAATAATTTGAAAATAAGCTCCTTTGCTAATTGCTGCTGAGTGATCTATACTTATACTATTCATCGCTGGATTAGGATACACATTTAATTCTACACAGCCAGGAGGCAAAAGAGTGATTTCAGATGTAACAGAGCATCCATTAGAATCAACTACAGTGAATGTCCATACACCTGGTCCTTTTACAAAATCACCGAAGCCAGTGTAAGGTGGCTTTCCACCATTTGCAGAAATCTTTATCATAGTGCTATCTCCGCAATATTTAATAGCCTCATAAGATGCAACTATTTTTAATTTTTCAGGTTCTGTAATAGTTATTTCTGGACTAACTGCTGCATAACAAGCGGCATTATCTTTCAGTCGTATATCTATTTTATATTCGCCTGCTGGCACATTAATACTATTTGAAGATTGATATAAACCACTATTCAAGCTATATTCATAAGCACCTACACCACCTATTGCAGTTATTGTAAGAGTGCTACTATCACCATGACAAGTTATTGGAGTTGCAACAACAGTTCCACTAATTGGAAGCGGTTCTGCTAAAAAGATGGTATCGGATTTATTTGAACATCCGTTAGAATCTTTAATTGTAATTACGTATGAGCCAGAAGGAACAAAAAACAAATTTGAAGGTTGATATATTGTGTCATTAAGGCTGAACTCGTATGGTAAAACACCTCCAGTAGCTGAAACAGTAATGGTGCTATAATCTCCAGAACAACTTATTGTTGTTGCTGAAGCATTGACGATAGGAGTTTGAGGCTGAGGGTTAATTACAATATTATTGAGTACAGTGGGTGCACAGCCACTCAAATTTTGAACTGCTAAAGTATAAATTCCTGAATTTGCTGTAAAGCCATTAACCGGATAACTGCTGAATGGTGCACCATTAAAACTAAATGTTAGTGCTGTAGTATCGCTAACCACAAGTATTTCTCCAGTAGCTATTGTACAAGTCGGGTGTGTAATACTTACAATTGGTAAAGCAGGAGAAAGAGGCTGAGCATCTATGGTAATATATGTAAATGGAGAAAGACAACCACCTGTGGCTTGTGCTATAAGTGAGTGGGTACCAGTAACAATACCAATATAGCCTCCTACCGGATAAGCACTGAATGCACCGCCATCTAGGCTATACAATAAATTTGGATCTGGAGCAGTAATTATAAAACTACCTGTAGAAACTGCACACGTTGGCTGAGTAACATTTACGGTTGGTGCAAGAGGTGCTCCTAATACTGTATTAAGTGTTATTAAAGCGGCATTAGAAGAAGTACAACCAAAAGAATTAGTTACATTAAAAGAATAATTGCCAGGGGCAAGATTATTTATGTTGGTACTTGTAGTGTTCCCGCTTATATTTCCCGGATTTATGGTCCATTGACCAGCTGGTAAATTTGATAGTTGAACCGAACCAGTAGATATAGTACAAGTAGGTTGAATTATTGTATCTATGGTAGGTGTTAATGGTGTAGGTGGTTGAGCACTTATTGTAAAGTTAGTAATAGGAGGGCTACAATTAATAGCATTCTTAGCTAAAATAGTATGAGCACCTGCAGCTAATTGGTATCCTGTTGTTGGATAACTATTAAATGGACCCCCATCTACACTATAAGTCAAGCCTACTGTATCTGAAGTTATAGAAACAATACCTAAAGAATCAGTGCATGTAGGGTCTATTATATTTACAATGGTAATAGGTATTGCATTTGGCTCTGTTATCGTAATTACTGTATTAGTAATACAAGCTATAGGATTATTAACTTCTCTTGCTGTTATAGTATATGTACCTGCTGGCGCAATAAAAATATTACTTAATTGATAATTAGCATTTCCTGAAATATTGTACTCCACAGGACCCGTTGGATTGGTAACATTGCAAGTGATATTTGTAGAATCACCATTACATACTATTGTACCTGCTGTAGCAGTAACTCCCAAATTGCATCCGGGTAATACCTCTATAGTAGAAAGTGCTGAATTATCTGCAATAACGTCGCCATTAACAGAAGGCCCTGCTCCACAAGTTGTACCATTACCAAAATTTATGTTTCCTGAAAAAGTTTGTGGAGGTGCAACAGTAACACCTTGAACCTTTAGTGTAATTGTACGGGTTGTATTGATAGGAATAGAATCTGTTGAATTACAAACACGTAATTGAGAACCAGTGTTTGATAATATTGTCCATCCAGCTGGTAAGCCAACTTGTTGCGCATTAGGCAAAAATGTAACTGAAGGTGGTACTTGAATAATTGGTCTAAGTTTAGCTTGTAGGATAGTTGAAATTGGTCCAGTATTACCTATTGTTACTACAATATCTATAGTACCACCCGTAGCTACAATGCCTGAATTTGATGGCAAAACATTTATAAAAGGATTAGCTTGCCCAAATGAATAAAATTTTGCAAAACAAATAATTGCAAAAAGAATAAGTACCTGTTTTAAGATTTTCATTGAAATATAAATAATAGTTTATTTCTAATTAATAATTCACTGTTAATTCAATTTATGAATGTTGACATAACAATGTTGTTTGCAATATTTTCCAATTAAGGTTGCACTGAAACCTAATTTTACATTAATAATATTATTTAAGATGTGTTTATAATTTAATACTAAACTAATTACATTTAACCTATCTGCTAAAAAGAAATTTAAGGATAAGAAAATAAATGAATTAATGTAGAATTCTTTTGTCATATCAAATAAGTATTTTAAGTTTTGCAAATGTAGAAATAGTAATAAGTAAATTATTTATTTAATATTATGAAATCATTAATTAAAATTTGTTTCGCATTTTTTCAGTACTATAAAGTTTAAATCACTAGCGTCCACACGTTGAGCTATTGAGTGGTCTTGTTGCGTTTGTAGCCAATATTTATTTTCAACGATTTGAAAAAATATCGGTTTTGCATTTAGACTGCTTCATAGTTATATTAGCCGACTATGTATGTTGGTTAATATGTATTCTCACAAGTAATAAAATTCTTAAGCTAAGATGATTTTAATAAAGAGTTCAAAAGGTATAACGGCATTTTTAACATAAAATCAATTTCGTGTTGGCATCATTTGCTTTGTTTGGTTTTTGGTCAAATGAATAAAAGAGAAATCTTAAGGGACCTAGTTATCGTACTTCAGTCACAGCAATCTAAATAGTATCATCTTAGTATTGGAACCTAGATATCCAAGTCGAATCTTTACAGCTAGTGAAAATAGAAATTGGAGAATCTACGTTGAATATTCTTATCTCTTCTTCGATTTTACAGCTTGCATTTTCAACTGCAACATTTGGATTGATATCTAAAGCAAGACTAATGAGAGCCGAGCAAAATGAATTTGAGGTGAATGTATATGTAGTTTATTCAACAACTATTTATTAATGTTTAAACGTATTTTGGTGGGCTACATTTCGCAAGTATTTTTTACCAGATCCTTTTTGCATGAATTTCAATTTTCAACATGATAATATTAATACTTCAATATTCATTTCACTTCTAAAGAATTTTTGAAAAACATTAAATTAATATTAGGGTTACAATTTCATAATGTATTTTAATGTAACTATTTTATTTTTATGGAATACGTTTGCGCTCTAAATAAAATAAAAATCAAAATGACAACAAAAATTTTTACACTTACATTTTTATTAGTTATTTCAAGTATGATAGCTATGTCACAAGTAATTCCTACCACTTATCGTGGTGCGTTTGCTCCTGCTCCTACACCAATGTGGACAGATAATTGGACAAATTGGGACCCACAAAACGCTTCTTATGGAGCACCTACAGTAACAGTAACGGGCGTAATTACGTCTAATACTACATGGACAAAAAATAATGTTTATTTACTACAAGGTACTGTATATGTAGATAGTTTAGTAACACTAACTATTGAACCAGGTACAGTAATTCGTGGAGATGCAAATGTAGTAATTAGCTCTTTAGTAATACAAAGAGGAGCAGATATTATTGCAAACGGAACGGAATGTAATCCAATAGTATTTACCTCTAGCAAAGCTCCTGGTTCAAGACTAAGAGGAGATTGGGGAGGTTTAATTATTGAGGGTAGAGCACTTAATAACTTAGGTACAAATGTTCCAATTGAAGGTATAGGTGCTGCAGAACCTCGAGCTCGCCATGGTGGTGTCAGTCCAAATGATAATTCGGGTTCATTAACTTACGTTCGTATTGAGTTTGCTGGTTTCGCGATAGCACAAAACAATGAAATGAATAGTTTAACGCTTGGATCTGTAGGTAGTGGTACTACTATACATCATGTACAATGTTCTATGGGATTTGACGATGCCTTTGAGTGGTTTGGTGGTTCAGTAAATTGTAAGCATTTAGTTGCTTATAGAACTCTTGACGATGATTTTGATACTGACAATGGATATAGTGGAACAGTACAATTTGCTTTAGGTGTTAAAGATCCAGCAGTTTCGGATGCTCCTGCTGTTTCTACTTCAGAAGGATTTGAGTCTGACAATAACGGCGCGTCACCATTTACTCTTACACCAAAAACATCTGCAAGTTTTTACAATGTAACACAAATAGGTGCATTTAGATGTACAAGTAATGCAGGTGGTATTACCCAACCAACAGCTGATGGTTTTAGAAGAGGAGCACGATTAAGAAGAAATACAGAGTTGAAAATTTATAATAGCATATTAATGAACAATTGGAGAGGTTTAGTAATGGATGCAGATGTTATAGCCAATGGCCTAGCAGCATTTAAAAATAATGTAATTGCTATGGATTATACTTTTAATTCGACTGTTACTAATGCAACTGGATTAGCTCTGGCTGCAGAGAATCCTGCAACAGCAACTTACCTAACCGATCCTGCTAATAATAATACAATTATAAACACACCATGTGATGTATTAGTAAATGCTTGGAGTTTTACCAATCCTGATTACCGTCCTAATACTGGTGCTAGTTCAGGTGCAGCATTATCTGGTGCAGATTTAACGCCAGGTATTCAAATACAAACATCTTTATTTGCTGCTAATCAAACAGCAGAATTATTGGTAGATATATTTGAGAATGGTGTAGGGAATTCAAATGGTACTATTACAGTTAATATTCCAGTTCCATCAGGTTTTACTCTCGCAGTACCATCGATAGCAACACTTTCTAGTACACCAACTTCAGGTACTAATGGTACTTCTGCATTTTTTGCAACTCCTTACAATAACGGTGATTGGAATTTTAGTTTATCAGGTGGTTTTGTTATCGCTACTTCAAAATCAGGTGTTTCTATTCCACAGTTTGGTTTGTCTACTTTAGGTTTTACTATTAAAAGAAATGCTGGCACACCAGCAGGTACTAACTCTAATTTAGTTATTACAGTTTCTGGAGGTTCTGATAGTACACCTGTAAACAATGGTGCAAATAATAGCTTAAGTACTTATTAATATTAACTAATCAATTTTAAGAAAAATTATAATGAAAAATTTAAAATTAATAATGCTATTTGGCATTGGAACTTTGATTATAGCTTCTAAGTCTTTTGGACAAGCTAATCCATTTATAAACGTTTTACCATCAAATTCAGGTATTGTATCTGTAGGTGCCACCATCGATATTGAAGTAACAATAGGTAATACTGGACCTGTATCAGATGTTCCACAAGCTAAACTTAGACCGCTATTTGATGTACCACCTTCAGTTGCGTTTTTACCAAATGCACAACAAACAGGCTTGCCTGCTGGCTGGACCATATTATCCAACACTGGTTCTCAATTGCGTATTTGTAATTCAACAGACCCTATTGCTGTAACAACTAGTCGCACAATTATACTAAAGGTACAAGGTGTTACAATTACACCTCCACAACCTTTTTCAGGAAACATAAATTTTGGCAATGGTAGCACTTGTGCAAATGGCCCTTCTGTATTTGGCGACCTTACTACAGATAACTCATCTTCTTCTACTATACAAGTAATTGGTATTCCACTTCCATTGATTTTAAATAACTTCTCTGTAAAGTCAGACAATTGTATAGCTCACCTTAATTGGAGTACTTCTTCTGAAATTAATAGTGAAAAATTTGAAATAGAAAAATCTGAGGCTAATACTGCGAAATGGGAAACTATCGGAAGCGTAAGAGCTCAAGGTAATTCTTCTACTAATTCAACATATTACTTTAAAGATGATAATATTTTTGTAAACAATAAAGCAGTATTATATCGTTTAAAGATGATAGATATAGATGGTTCGTTTACTTATTCACCTGTATTAAATGCAGTATTAAACTGTGATGAACAAAATCTATCAGTATTTCCTAATCCTGTGACCAATGGAAAATTTAATGTAAGCTTAAATAGTGCTGAAAAATTAGAAGCAAATCTTACTTCTACAACTGGTCAACTAATAAAGAAAATTACTTTAGAGAATGGAATTAATAACATTGATGTGTCCGAATTGAGCAATGGTGTTTATATCTTAAGCACAAAATTTTCAAACGGTATCAACCAAAATGTAAAAGTTAATATCCAAAAATAATACCATTTATATTTATACTGGTTTGCTTTAAATTAGTTTATTCAAATATATAATGATATTAAAATATTGATACCATTTATAATACTTGTATAAATCTGCAAAAAATAGAAATAGAATTAACATTTACTAAATGTTAATTCTATTTTACTTCCTTAAAGAAATATTTACTTCACTTCACACAATTTTTAAAATGCTTTCAAAACATTTTCTTATTTTATTCCTACTTATTGGAAGTACCGCATTTGCCCAAAAGGGAATCATCACAGGAAAGGCAGTAGATGCCCAGACTGGTCTACCACTAGAGGGAAGTTCAATTTTTTTAATTGAAAAGTCTATTGGTACACGTGCAGATCTAAATGGTGTTTTTGTTTTCAATAAACTTCAAGCAGGAACCTATTCTGTAAAATGTAGTTATATGGGATATGTCGAAAAAATTGTTACAGATATCAATCTAGGAGAAAATGAAAATAAAGAAATTAATATTTCATTAAGTAAGAAATCTTTTAAAGAGCTTAAAGGTGCTGTGGTAGTCGCTCAAAGAGTGAAAGGAGCAGGTGAGACGGTAGCAACGTTATTAGTAGCTCAAAAAAACAGTGCAAGTGTTAGCGATGGTGTTTCAGCAGAAACAATTAAGAAAACACCTGATAAAAGTAGTAGTGATGTAATAAAACGTGTTACAGGAGCAAGTATCCAAAATGATAAATTTGCCGTAATACGTGGTTTAAATGATAGATACAATGCATCATTTATAAATGGGGCCCCGTTACCAAGTACAGAAAGTGATAGGAAAGCATTTGCATATGATATTTTTCCATCTGGCATTATTGATAATTTAGTTATTTATAAAACAGCTACTCCAGATAAAACTGCAGAGTTTGGAGGAGGAATTATTGAAATTACTACAAAATCTACTTCATCTAAACCAATTACTATTATTTCACTAAGCCAAGGTTACAACAATTTGATAACTGGGAAAAAAAGCTATGTATCTGAAATGAAAGGTAGTAGAGATTGGTTAGGCCTAGATGATGGTTCACGGGCGTTGCCAAGTGGCATACCATCCGATAAACAAGGTTTTATAGATGCAACAACATCTGATAAACTTGGATATGCAAAATTATTTGGTAAGTACAAGTGGGGAGTAAAAGAAATAAATACGGATCCGAACCTTAGTTTACAATTAGTAAAAAGCTTTAACATAAAAAGAAAAGATAAAGAATTTATTTCATCGCTCTTTTCAGTTACCTATAACAGAAGCAATTCATTTGTATCGGGAGAACGTAATTCTTACAATGGTAATGGTGGTAACATTAACGACTCAAATTATGTTCCTATACAAGAGAGAAAATTCATTGATTCTGTGTATAATCAAGAAGTTATTTGGTCGGCATTGGGCAATGTTAGTATTAAAATAAACAATAGAAATAATATAAGTTGGAAAAATAACCTGAGTGTAAATACTGATAATACATTAGTGAAGCGAGGAGGGTATACCGAATATACAATAGACTCAACTAACAAAATAAAAGAAATATTTCGAAATTTTGTTTCAGATAAAATTTTCAACAGTCAGCTATTAGGCGATCATCAAATTGGTAAATTTAAAACAAAATTTAATTGGTTAGTTGCATACAGCGAAGTGGATAGAAGTACACCATTTCAAGCAATTTCCAATAGTAATCAGTTAACTTCTGACATTCCAGGAAGACATGGTACTATGATATCTGCTAGATCTCAAGAAAATCTTAAAACTGCAAAATTAGACATTTCGCAACCTTATACACTTTTTAAAGGCAGCCAAAATATGTTTAAGATGGGATTTGGATACCTAGCTAGAGAAAGAAATTATACGAATAGAGTATTAGGTTTTGCACAAGCTACAACTGGCAATCCTTATGAAATTGATTATTCAATACTAAGCTTGCCTTATGATCAGATTTTTTTGACACAAAACCTAGGTTTGCTTTCTAGTGGAAAAGCAACAATATTAGTGAATGATGCTACAGTTCCTAATTCTGCATATGATGCATCTTCTTCAGTTTTACATACATATTTAATGAACGATCAGCGTTACAAAAAATTTAGATTTATTTATGGTGTAAGAATGGAAAGTTTTAATCAAAAATTAGTGGCTGCTCAACGTGGGTTAGGTGCAATAAATGTCAATTACACAAAGGTAGATTATTGTCCTTCAGCTAATTTGGTTTATTCATTAACTGAAAAAACTAATATTCGTATGTCATACAGCAAAACGTTAAATAGACCTGAATTCAGAGAATTAGCAAATTTTGGTTTCCCAGAATATCTTTCAGGTTTTTTTGTTAGTGGTGACTCAACTTTAAAAAGGGCAAGTATCAATAATTTCGATGTTAGATATGAAATATTCCCAGGAAGGGC
>JBIIJQ010000075.1:0-15008 GCA_044233655.1 Chitinophagaceae bacterium
CAATTGCTTTCTGTATCTGCTTTTCATAAAGCAATTACAAACCCAATTGAATTTTCTACTTCATCATTTTATGCAAGTGAGGCACGTTATGTGCAAAGTAAGTCTGCAACCATTTCAGGAGCAGAAGTTGAATTTAGGGTTCTTTTATCAACTCTTTTTGCTAGAAAAAATGAAAAATCATTTCTTAATAATTTTACGTTGTCTGGTAATGGCACTATTACAAGATCGCTGGTAACTGTTGGTAATGCAACATCAGATTCTATTACTTCTCGTCCTTTACAAGGTCAGTCGCCATACATCATAAATTTTGCACTAAGTTATGCAAGTGATAGTTCTGGTTTGTCATCTACCTTGTCGCTAAATAGAATTGGCAGAAGGCTTGCTCTTGCAGGCAGTAATATATTACCTGAGTTTTTTGATAAAGAAAGAACTGTAATTGATTTTCAAATAGCTAAAACTCTCTTGGATAATAAAGTAGAATTAAAATTTAATGCCAGAGATTTATTAGCTCAGGATATAGTAACCTATCTCGATTTTGATAAAAGCAGAACGTTAACTGACAAAGATAGAATCTTTGTTAAAAATAGAGCACCTAGATTATTTATATTTAGTGCGAGTATTAAATTTTAATTACTGATTTTATTGTCTCCTTTATTAGACAATAAATTAGAAATCAGCTGTGCTGCATCCCGTAGGCTAGATAAAAGAGGTTCCTGAACTATTTAAGCTATATCCTTCATTTCATTAGCTTAATAAAGTAGATGTCTGTGAAAACTAGCCGTGACCTCAAGACTTTTTGCAAAGTAAAATTCTATAGCTAACTAGCAAACACTACAAATTGATTAATGGCTGCAATAGTTTGTTACTTGCATTATCAAATATTGAATTTATTGATACAAAACATACACTTGGCACTGCAGGAATAATAATAAAACTATCAAATTAATTAGGACTAAAGAATACAAGCATCCCGAGCATCGGGACGCCAGCCGTTGGTGTTAAATTATACTTGAGCTTGATGGTTGGCTAATTATTCAATTCGTTTCACTTCAATTTTCTCAAGTCCTTTAATATATCTACGGCCTGCTTTGAGATATGCGGCAGAAATAAACATAATTCTTTGTTCTAAATCCTTGAGTTTCTTTCCACCCATCTGAGTTATTATAAAGAAGTTATTTCCTGTTTCTGTGTTATAAATTTCATTCCAAGAGAGAACAACTTTATACCCGTCTGAAGCAATAAGAACAAAGTAAAATTCATTTAACATTTTTGGTTTGTCATAAATATAGTCAACAGATCCAAGTAATGTTTTCAAAGGGATTCCGATTATGCCACGCAAGGTGTCCTTTATTTCTCCATTATGGTTGTAGATGATTTGGTCTTTTATAACCGTCTTAGGAAATGTATCAAGTTCAGTCAAGGAAAAGCTTTTATGATTCTTTATTAGTCCGCAAATTCTTACTGAATCAGTTGGGGGGATCGTCCTTTCAGCTGCTGCGGAATAGCTTATCCAAATTGTGATTGTCAGTAGTAATATTCTAATTTTCATGAATGTTTGTCTTTTTGACTTACGTCTAACTTTTATAGAATCAATTTTCGACAAGTAGCAAATACTACAAAATGGTAAATGGATAAAATAGTTTGTTACTTGCTTCATCAAATATAGAATCTATTTCCAGTAATTCATAAAAATGGAATTTTGTATTTTACGACCTTTGTCCAACAGCAATTTTAGATTACAGTTTCTATAGATGTAACTCACGCACGCACAATCACCGTTTTCCTTTTCCTTTTTTTGTTAAAGAATGGGCTAGTGGAATTTGACGTAACTTAGGTTTTTTGCTTGCTTATATCATATAGGTATATCAAGTATTTACATTAACCAAAATAAATTCAATAACAATAACAAGCTACTAAATAATAGAATGATAATATTCAACCCTTGCCATAATTTCCCTGGTAGCTTCATACTAAAAGAACTTAGAATAATTGCTAAAACACAAAAACATATACTGAGAAATGTAGTATGTTCACGAAGATAAGATGGGAAATAGTTATGAAAAATTGCTACTTGATCTGCTTGTGTAGATCCCAAACTAATAGCATGATTCCAGAATCCGAATATTGAAAGTGGAATTGATAAACAAAATAATGAAACAAATGTAAAAGTTTTCAGAAGTCGTGCATCGATTGGTTTTCTTATTTTATTACCTCCCAACATTTCATTTAATTCATCTGGCGATTTATAGTAAAAGTTGGATAATCGTATGACTCCAATGAACAAAACAATATCAATAAAAGGTCTGATTAGATTTGAAGAATTGAAACTATAGTTAGGAAATGGAATTGAGCTATACATACTAAAATAAACGAGGGGAACGACTTTGCTCAATATGCTAATTGTAAGAGCCAAGTACATCATTTTCAGTGAAAATGGTTTTTTTATCAAAAATAAAATACCAGCCATAATATATATGATATTTGCAAAAAGCTCTAAGTATGCAACCTTAACAAATTCTATAGGAACCTCGAATGAATGCTCAGGCGCTTTTTCTTTTACCATTTCAATCAATGATGGTAGTAAAATGGTTGAAATGGAATTAAGCATTCCTATTGTACCAAAAATAATACAAAGAATCCCAATTCTATTAATCCTGGTTGAAGTTTTCATATGCTATTCATAGTTGATTTATGAGGTATGATATTCTGAAAAATAAGATTGCCTTTGTAGTCAAACTAGTACATGATTCTTGACAGGTATAAAAAAATGAACTAAAGATAAAAAAAACTATCTAATTGAAAAAGAGATAGCTTCTTTTTTAAGATGTACTATTCTAAAATGTTCAGTTTCAAAAATTAACTTAATGCATATTTCTCATGAAGTCATAGTCTTCAGTATGAAAAGTTATTTCGCTTATTAGATTGCTGAAATCGTTAATTCCTGTGACCCATTTTTCCAAATACTATTTCCAAGGTCGAGTAATTTTTGTTTATCACGTTTGATGACTCTTGCGAAAATGTTACAAGCATCTAATCCTTTGCCCTCGCCATAATATATTCCAAAACAGTTTGCTGTCTTTGCTCGAATCGGTTTTGTAGGTCCAATTACAACTTCACCTACTTCAGTATATACTGATGCGTTCTCTTGGATAATGTCAAGTTTAGGTACATTGTCTATCCATATCTCTTGTCCAGAAACTCTTGCGTGATAAAACGTTCTTGTAAATGGCAATATGTCCATAAATGCTTTTGAAGTCACTGGAGCAGTATCAATGTAAAACTCAAATACTATTTCCTGATTGTCTGAAGTTGTTACTTTAAATCCTGTCATGAATATTATTTCTTCGGAGAGAATATTAATTTAAAAATATGGTTGTTTTTATTTTTTTTTAAGTTCAAAAATCCATGTGTAATACTGTTTTTCTGGCTTAAAAATCTATCCAATGATTTTGTAATGACTTTTATTTTTCACTTCAGTTACGTCAAATTTCCCTTGGTAGCAGTTAAAATAGGTCGAACCTTTAACAGGAAAATCTTTTACATAATCTGTTGAAAAAAAAATATCCAATGTCCAAGGTATTTTCATGTAATCACCCTTGTCAGTACTTGTCCATGAAAGGTTTCCATTTTGTAAAACGATTGTGTCAGGAAAATTATTGAAATTCCAACTCCCTAGGTTTAGGTCTATTAAAGTTTTGTCTATTTTGTTTTTATTAAATGAAATTGTTCCTAAGTTATCAGCTTGATGTATAAGCTTAGCTGAATCTCGTGTAGTTAAAATAGAATTTATGACTTCCCACTCCCCAATGAGTTTGCGTTCTACCTTTTCATTTTTTCATCCAAAAGTCAACAATGAGATAAACGCAACAATGCTACATGTAAGGAAATTAACATTAATTAATTTCATTTTCGTTTTAATATTATAGTTGAAATACAATTTACATGAGATTTTATAATCAAAGATAATTTTATTCAGTCAAGTTTCAAAATTCCACAGGCGTTCAAGTATTGTGCCTAATGTCTAATACAACGCTTGGCAGGTATTAAATAACTTCAACCGCAGGTGACATAAGCCTCACAAAGGCAATAGCTTTCTGAGAGAGGGTTAACAATATTTCATAAGAGTTGCGGAACGCAACAGAATACACCTACGAAGCAAATATGCTTCGTAGAACGTATAATTTTTTTATATGCTTTGAAGAACTAGGGGGCAGAATATGGCTTATTCGATTGTAGATATTATTTCCATTATTATAACTTTCAAATCTGGAATATCATTTTTAATGATTTCCCAAACTAGATTAGCATCAACTCCAAAGTATTCGTGCACAAACACATTTCTCATACCAACAATTTGTGACCATTCAACCGAACTAAATCTCAGCTTTGTTTCATCAGAAATATGATTACAAGCTTCTCCAATTATTTCCATTTGTTTAATACATGCAAAACGCATCATCGAATTATCTATAAAAACTGAGAAATCTGCTTTGCCTATATATGATTCAATTTCTAAAATAGCATCTAATATATGCATTAACCGGACATGGTCTCCTAACTTACCTCGTATAAATAATCAACTTTTCAGTATCAATAATAGGTTTTATGTATTTGGACAAACCATTTGAGGAAACCAAATCAACTTTTGAATTCAAAAGCTTTTCTAAATCCAATTTCATTTGAATAAATCGAAGACCAATTTTTTCAGAATAATCTAAATCAACAAGGATATCAATGTCGCTTTCATTATCAGCTTGACCACGAACATAAGACCCAAACAAGTACGCTTTCAATACAGGTTGAGTATTGAAGTAATTTCTAATGGATTCTAATTTTGAAAGTTCAAGGGTCATGTTGCAAATATAGTAAATTCATAATAATGAATCAACTTGAGTTGTCGTTGGCTATTTGCGCCAACTAGTTATATAACCAACTTCCCATCACTAATAAGCGCTACAAAATGGTAAATGGCTACAATAATTTATTACTTGCTATATCAAATATAGAATCTATTTCCTATAACTCATTAAAATGACATAATAATAAAGCCCCCACATTTCAGTGAGGGCTTAATAAATTATAAATCATTCCAAACGCTACTAACTCATGTAATAAATTTCGAACGTGCATTCGAGGCCTACGGCTTGATAGTTTTATATATTCAGTTTGGTAGCCGGAATATAAGCCTCACGAAGGGAATAGCTATAGGAGAGAGGGTAGGTGTTAAAATACACTTTAGCTAGCGGGGACTCTGCGAGATCGGAATGTTAGCGGTTCGCCCAATTTTATTTTGTTGTTTGTAGTTCAGTTAACTTGTTCGTTAATCTTTCTTTTTCGTTGCTTTCATTTGTCCTGAAACGCAAAATAGGGAAATTATATTTGTCCAAAATTTGGTCTTTCATTCTATCTCTTTCAGCTTGTTTTGTTCCCTCTTTATGAAATTCAAAACCGTCAACTTCTATTCCAAGAACAGGGGCTTTGCCAAGTTTGTTGTAAATCATAAAGTCTAAATGCGTTAATGAATTTAATGCATATTTTGTTTCCTGTTCGTCTAACTTGGAAAAATCTTTGATAAGCTGTCTAATTGGGAAATGGAGAAGAACGTCATATTTTAAAAACATTTCACCTGATAAAACTTGCTTGATTAATGAAAACATTAAATTTTCACTGTCATACTCTGATACTTTGCCTGATTTGTGAATAATTTTTGCTCGTTTTTCTTCGTAGCCTTTATACAATAAATCAAAAATTGAGTTTAATTCACTTTGAACAATAGAAAAGTTGTTATACTCGATATATTTTATCAAGTCAGAAATGTTGTTGTCGTTTTCAATTTCATTTCCATTGACAACCAATATCAATTGTTCAACTGCTCTGGAAACCGCTACATTTAAGCGATTAGGATTGTCTGTAAAATCAGAAATTTCGTTATCAACGGTTGAAAGTATGATAACGTCATTTTCTCTGCCTTGAAATTTGTCAACGGTGTCGGCTTTTATCGAAGTACCTTGAAATGTTTTTTGTAATGCGTTTGTCTGATTACGATAAGGTGTCACTATGCCTAAATCTACATTTTCAAGTTTTTCATTTGGTATAATTTCCTGCTTTATGATGTCTATTTGCCGTTGGTTCATTCGTTCTCTTGCGTGATTTCCTTTTGGTGTTTTGTAAACAACAAGAGGTTGGCGTTTGTCTGTATATTCTGTATGAACAATAAGTTGATTGTCATAAAATTTTTTGTTGCAAAATTCTATGATTTTTGGGTGGCAACGATAATGTTCTTTTAAAAGTGTCTTTGGGACAGTTGGAAGTAATTCTACAATTGAGGATAGCAAACTGTGATTTGAATAGGAGTAAGGTTTTTTCAAGTTGTAAGAATTAAAAACCATATCCGTTTTTATTTGCATATCGGTGTCAACTACATTTGGTAATTGTTTAATGTCGCCAACAATTACTGCTCTTTTGGCACAAGACAAAGCAAGTGCACCCGTTGCCAAATCAACTTGTGATGCTTCGTCAATGATTACATAGTCATAGAAAAGTTTGTCTGACAAGCTCTGTCTTAATGAATAAGTCGTACTCATAATGACAGGATAATCTTTGATAAATTCGTTTGATTTTTGACGAAGCTCTGAAATTGTGTATGGTTCTCGCTTTTGCTTAGAATACCGTTTACACAATTCTGCTTTGAGCAGTTGCATTGACATTTCTGTGTATTCATTCATTTTTCTGTCGAATGCAAAATTATTCAGAGAATGTTCTAAAAGTTCTATTCTTTGTGTCAGTTCAAGAATTTTGGTTGGATAATACTTCGATTGACAAATGAAAATCATTTCGTCAAGTGAATTTGTGTAAAATGCTTTATCCTTTATTCCATATTTTAGTCGATAAATTATTCTTCTGATGAAGTTTATATTCTTTCGTTTTTCTCCAAGTATTTCAAGAGAAATCCATAGTTCAAGTATTTTCTCGGCTGTGACATTCTTTTTGAGTTCTATATTTTTTTCTGTTTTGCCGTTATAGGTTTCTTTGAAATGTTCATATTCTGTTTTGAGGTTGTCAATTTGCAATTTCAATGTTGCCACTTCATTTTTCTTATTAAGATTTTCTGAAAGTTGAGTAACAAGCGTTTTTGCTTTTTCTTTTATGTCTGCCTTTTGAGTATTGTTTAAGTTGAATTTGGATAAATCGGGTATTTCTTTTTGTGAGCTGATGAACTCTTTCTTGTTTTCGGAATTTCCAAGAAGTGCGGCTATAAATTCAATACCGTTCTTTTCGAGTTTTTCATAAACATTTTTTGTTGCAGAATTATTACTTGAAACAACTGCAACACTTTGTCCATTTATAACAGCATTGGCAATAATATTTAGAATGGTTTGTGTTTTGCCTGTTCCAGGTGGACCTTCAATTACACTTAAATTATTTGCAAATGCGTTATTAATTGCAATACGTTGACTTAAATTAAACCCAAAAGGAAAAAAATCAGGATTTGCAGAATTGTTATTACTTGGTTGAATAGAGCCATTTAAAAGACTTGACAGAATACAGTCTTCAGGAATTTCAGAAATACGTTCGTAACTTTTAGCAAGTATGTTGCCGCCTTCTTCTGTTCTTAGTCCAACAGTGTCGGCAATTTCTTTTAAGTAATTGAAAACATTAAATGCTTTGTCTCCACTTACCGCAGTCCTTACAATTCTTGCCCTGTTTTTACTGTAAGAAAATTCTTTGTTATTGTTTTTGAAAACAACAACACATCTGTCACCTATGTATGAGTATTTTTCAATTCTATCGGTTTCGTCTTTTTCGTCAATGTATATCAGTTCTCTTTTAAGTGACATTCTCCGGTAATATTTTTTGTTGGTTTATTTTTTTTGAAGTGGTGTCGTCTATGGATGACCACCAGCAACAGTCTGTGAAAAAATTACGCTTACTACTGATAATCGAAGATAGATAAAACTAGTTGAAAAGCAAAGTTCCAGTATTATTTTTATGTTCTAGATTATACATTGCTACTCCTATGAGTTCAGAGAACTCATTTTATCTGTAGTGCGAGATGCCGCAAAGTTGAAGATCTCGAACAGCTTGGCAGCTGATGAAAGAAAAAGAAGAAAGAAAAGCTAGATGTTGAAAGAATACAGACACAGGTTGCAAACCTGCGCCAGCCGTTGGTGTTAAAATACACTTGAGCTAGCGGGGGGTGTAGTCTATGGGTGACCGCTAATGGCAGTCTGTGAAAAAAACTCATTCGACTGTGTCAATCGAAGATAGATAAAACTAGTTGAAACGCAAAGTTGCAGTATTATTTTTATGTTCAATATAATACATTACTACTCCTATGAGTTCAGAGAACTCATTTTATCTGAGGTACGAGATGCTGCAAAGCCGAACATCTCGAACAGCGTGGGTGGCTTATATTGACATTAAGTGAGTAGTTAAAGGCTGCTGCAAAGGGATATGAAGTGAAGGAGGTTTTATAGAACGGGTGTTGAAAGAATACAGGCACAGTTTGCAAACCTGCGCCAGCCGTTAGTGTTAAAATACACATGAGCTAGCGGGGAATTAAACACTATAAATTTAGTTTTCATTTTATTTGATAGAATTTTGAATTAATAATAAATCTTGATTCACTCTCTTAATTGGTAAACTTACAATTTTGATTAATAGAGGTAAATGGCAGTTCTTGTATTTTAAGTCTGAATTGCAATAACATTTGTCATTTCTACCCAATTTCTTTATAGTCGGTAGTTTTTTTAAAAACGAGAGAATTTCATTTACTGTTTCTAAATGAGTTTGTTCTTTATAAAATTGAATAATACCGTCAATGCTATGAAGATAATCGCCATTTGCCCACTTATTATGTTTTTCAAAGTATAACTGGTTAGCAAAAAAAGGAACTACAAATTCGTTTATGAATTGAAGTATTGTAATCCCTCTACTTGCTCTTAATGTTTCCTCTTGTAATATTGCGACACAACAACTTGCATCTTTATTAATATGCCTTTCATCTTCAATCGGTATTCTATTACCAACAATATATACTTTAGGAAATGAATATGGATATGCAGTTGATAATTTTATTATAATTTGAAAACTATCCCAGTAATTATTCTTATTATCAAAAATATCAATTTCTCCAACACAATGATATATGCCTTTTGCAATCTTTTTTAATATTAATTTTGGAAATCTATCACAAGCAACGTTAAAATCTTTTTCTATCCTAGTTAGCATCTCCATGGTTTATTTCTATCTGCAATCTGTTTAAGTGGTGCAGAATCATGAAAATAGATATTAGGCTTATCAATACTTTTAATTTCAATAGAGCCGTCTAATGAAGAGGTCACAATGTATTTTAGTTGTTTTAAGAATTTAAGCCAATTAAACTTATATTGTGTATAATTAAAACCTTTATCTCTATCTTGAAAAATATATCTTTGTTCAGGAACAACTTCAATTAAATTAGTATTTAATTTCGCGAATTCTACAACATTCTGTCCTATTACAATTTCATTACTTCCTGCAAATTGTTGCATTTTAGAAGCAAGACTTGTATGTAAACTTATTGTAGTAATTTCACTTGATTCTTCAATTCCTGCCATTGCCCAAAGTACATCATTATCGTCTCCAAAGTCAATACCAATTTTAGCTTTTATTTTTTCTATGCCTTGTTCTTCAAATAAACTTTTCAAATCATTTTCAAGAAAATAATTAAAAAAGCTCAAAGCAGTTAAAGCGTGAGTATTTGCCATTGATTTATCTACTTCTTTTCCTCCAAAGTAAACAAATAAACCATCTCCTTGAAGTCTATGAATAAAACCTCCAAATAATTTACATACATTAATTGCTACCAATTGTATTGTATTTGTTATAATAAAGATTGTTTCAGGATCATATTTTCTAAACAAATTTGTAGAACCTTTCACATCTATAAATACAGAAACAATATTATGATTTTCTGTATTTTTCGTATGCTTCAAATGTTTAAAATGAGGATGATGTCCAACTACTTGTTCTTCTATTGGAACAACTCCCATTTCATTAGCAATTTTCACCAAATCATTTGAAATTGATAATGATGTTCTTTGATTTTGAAAATCACTTAATGAAAATAAATTAGTTTTTCCAAGATAGCTTTCATTAATTGATTTGTTTATGGTATTATTTTTTAATGCAGATGCAATTATACTTTTGTAAGGTTGAAATAAATTCATTTATTTTTTTATTTGTTTTTGATTATAAAAATTATTATCCAAATTATTATTGTAATGAATTGAAATATTAGTAACAGACCAGCCCATTTCATTTTTTTATATTTTATTGTTAGACCTTTTGCTATACAATGGATTTGTTTAGTAATGTCTATATTGAATTTTTCATCATTGATAAGGTGCATTTTTTCGCAATAGTCATTTTCTTTTTCACTTGATACGTCATTAAAAAATATCACTGATTTAGTTTGTGATGTTTTCAAATAAGGAGTTAAGGCAATTAGTGTTATTATTATTGAAACTATACTTGCTAAAATAATAATAATTATCATTGATAATAATGTACTATTAAATTTTTGCAAGTCGGTAGTAGTAAGTATTGCTATTGAACCAGTTACAATAAGTGAGTTTAAAGCAATGTATAAATTACTTTTAGATTGCACACTTTCAATGTAGTGGTCGTAACGTAACAAGATAAATTTTAAATTTTCAGATTTATTCATTTATTGAAGTTTAGGTTTAAAAATTAGGGGCATTTCACCCCATTTGTTTTTAGAATCTAGCTTTTGCCACAATGGATATACCCCACATCATCAATAAAGTACAAACGGCTCCTATTAATAGTTTTCCGTTTGTGCCGCTTGCATGAATGGAGTTATCTTTATGGCATAAGCTAACTTCATCTGAATTGCCTATGTTTTGCATGAAATTAATTTTAATCAACAATTATTCCTTTTACTTCTCGACAAAAAGGATTTGACGTTTTAAATTCCTAATCATTTTCAGGTTCTTCAGTTGTTAGTTGTTCTGCTGAAAATTGTGCAGTTTTAAGCTCCCCGTTAATAAACCAATCGCATATCCAATAATCATTAAGACTATTGAATTCTCTAATTGTCATTGCTGGACTTCCTGACTTCAACCAAACTATTAATCCATTTTTCATATTTAAGATAATATTTTAATTTTTATTACTCTCTTCTCGGCATGAGTATTTTGACGAACATATTTAAAGCTATGTTTTTTACTTTTCTTTTCTAACTCCTTTAAAAGGTTTGTCATTAGTTGTTTTCACATCCATAAATCTACCTGTGTCGGAATTCCTTTTAACCCACGAATCTATTTTTGGATTAAAAACTTGCGAACGATCTTTTACTGCTCCCTTTCTTGAATTGTCCCCAATGGGTTTGTTTGTTGCCATTTTATATTAAATTTTGACAAAGGTAGTTGTATTTTGTATTCCGAAAAAATAAAGTTGTCTATTTTAATAAAGTTGTCTAAATGGAAACTAATTTAATAATAGCTATTGTATATTTAAATCTAATTATGTACCTTCGCAAAATAAATAGAAATGAAGCAGTGACAGAATCTCAAAAAAAAATACTGTATAAGGTAATAGGTGAAAATATAAGCCGATACTTAAAAATGAAGAATGTGAAACAATCCGATTTAGCTAGTAAATTAGATAAAAACAAGGCTTCAATTTCAAATATCATATCTGGTAACAGACAAGTTTCACTTCATTTTTTAATAGATATTGCAATAGAATTAAATATAGAACCTAGTTTATTAATTCCTTCCTCTGAAGAAATAAAAGTAATTTTTGAAGAAAAATCAACTTCAATGAATAAAATATTAGAAAACAAAGGAGTATCAGATACCGATCAAAATACAATTTTAAATTTAATTAATTTATAAATTTCAAAAAAATGATTAATCAAGTAATTGAGGATTTAGCAGAAAAATTATTAGTTGAATCTAATAATTTTAAAGCCCCAATAAAACCTAAACTTATAGCAACGCATCTAAAAATATCAATCAATGAGGTAGATCTAGAGGATAACATTTCTGGTTTTTTGGCTTTAAATAATGGAACGCCTAAATTAGGGTTCAATATTAACCATTCTGAAAATAGACAACGATTTACAATCGCCCATGAACTTGGACACTATATTTTACATGCAAAACATGAACC
The DNA here is from genome assembly GCA_044233655.1 of Chitinophagaceae bacterium. Lineage (GTDB taxonomy): Bacteria > Bacteroidota > Bacteroidia > Chitinophagales > Chitinophagaceae > OLB11. The sequence continues at coordinate 12,181 of JBIIJQ010000075.1, forward strand.
TTTATTTATTGATAAAAACGATAAAAATAATTTAATTTTTAACAGAGATGAAAATTCATCTACAGGGGAAAAATTAAAGGAACGGGAAGCCAATAATTTTGCTGCGGCCTTATTAATGCCTAAAAAATTACTTGAAGAAAAAATTAATTCTTCAAAAAGAAAAAATGACTTAAACAAATTAGTAATTGAGTTAAGCGGTATTTTCAAGGTTAGTACTCACGCAATGGGTATCAGACTTTCTCAATTAGGTTATATTGATTATAACAGTATTCGTGATTAGTCTATTTTAAAGTAAAATTATTACTTTAGAGAATATGATTTATGAAAGAAAGTTAACTCCTCATTTCAAATCTATATCTATAGAAAAATGAAAACCTACTTTCTTCGAGATATTTGGTTCTGCGTTACACGATAGGTTAGATATAAAGCTCCACAGAACCGATTTAAAATAGCGATAAACGAAAGCGCTGTATTAACTCCGCTCAATAAAGATAATGTCCCCGAAGTATAGCCTTGATACTTCAGTGCGCCGTGCGCACAAAGTAGCAAGACATTGTTTAATAAATAGATGAAGCTCAGCTCCAATATAGAAATAAAAAAAGAGGCGATTTCAATTTCGAAATCGCCTCTTTAAAAAATAATTACATTAATTTAATCCCGATGAATCGGGATAAGATTTGGTCTACGACTCAAATCACATTGATCTAAAGATCAAACTTAATACCTTGTGCCAATGGCAACTTGTCGGTATAGTTGATGGTATTGGTTTGTCGGCGCATGTATACTTTCCATGCATCGGAGCCGCTTTCGCGTCCGCCGCCTGTTTCTTTTTCGCCACCAAATGCACCACCTATTTCGGCACCACTTGTACCTATATTGACATTGGCTATGCCGCAGTCGCTACCGGCTTGGGAAAGGAATTTTTCGGCTTCGCGCATATTCACCGTCATGATGGCTGAGGATAATCCTTGAGGTACGCCGTTTTGCATTTCGATGGCTTCATCCAAGGTCTTATATTTCATGATGTATAAGATGGGTGCAAAGGTTTCGTGTTGTACAATTTGGAAACTATTTTTTGCTTCTATCACACATGGTTTTACATAGCATCCGCTTTCGTATCCTTTTCCTTTCAGTACGCCACCTTCTACCAATACTTTTCCACCTTCGGCTTTGGCAGCCTCTATGGCATTGAGGTATTGTTGTACAGCATCTTTATCGATCAATGGTCCTACATGATTTTTTTGATCCAATGGATCGCCAATTTTAATTTGTTTGTAGGCATTCACCAGTTTTTCGGTAAACTTCTTATATACTTTTTCATGTATAATCAATCGGCGAGTAGAGGTACATCGCTGTCCGGCTGTACCAACTGCACCAAACACACAACCTATCAAGGACATGTCTAAATCGGCATGTTCGGATATAATGATGGCATTGTTGCCTCCTAATTCGAGTAAGCTACGTCCAAGGCGTTCGCCTACGGCTGCACCAATGGCCTTGCCCATACGTGTGCTACCTGTAGCCGAAATCAATGGAATACGTTGATCATGCGAAAGCCATTCGCCCACTTCTCTGCCACCATTGATGAGGCATGATACACCTTCGGGTACATTGTTTTTCTTAAATACTTCTTGTATGATATTCTGACAAGCAACGCCACAAAGGGGTGCTTTTTCGGATGGTTTCCAAATGCATACATCGCCACAAACCCAAGCCAACATGGTGTTCCAACTCCAAACGGCTACAGGGAAATTGAACGCTGAGATAATACCCACGATACCCAATGGATGATATTGTTCGTACATACGATGGCCTGGACGCTCGCTGTGCATGGTGAGTCCATACAATTGACGGCTTAATCCTACTGCGAAATCGCAGATGTCGATCATTTCTTGCACTTCGCCCAAGCCTTCTTGAAGGCTTTTGCCCATTTCGTAACTCACTAGTTCGCCCAAGGGTTGTTTGTATTTACGGAGTTGATCCCCAATCTGACGGATAACTTCACCACGCTTTGGAGCAGGAGTGAGGCGCCATTCTTGAAATGCCTTTTGAGCCGATTTGACTACTTTTTCATAATCTGCCTTTGAGGTCGTTTGTACAGAGGCGATTAATTTCCCATCTACGGGTGAAAAACTATCAATTATTTCACTTTTAGAAGTCATCCAGTTGCTACCGGTAGACGTGCCAAGGTTCATTTTATTGAGTTTGAGCTGTTTGAGCGTCTTTTGCATATTATTTTATCTTTTTATGGAATGCAAAGGTAATTGAGTTTAGATAATAGATAAAATATTTAAATTTCTTGATTGCCTATAGAAACTTCCTTTATTCTCGAACAAAAGAACACGGATTTAACAGATTTGAAAGATTAGCACAGATTTTATCTCTGTATGAATCTCTCTAATCTATCCAATCAGTGTTCATGTATTTTATTTATTCAAAAGAACACGGATTTAACAGATTTGAAAGATTAGCACAGATTTTATCTCTGTATGAATCACTCTAATCTATCCAATCAGTGTTCATGTATTTTATTTATTCAAAAGAACACGGATTTAACAGGCTGGAAAGATTAGCACAGATTTTATCTCTGTGTGAATCACTCTAGTCTATCCAATCAGTGTTCATGTATTTTATTTATTCAAAAGAACACGGATTTAACAGATTTGAAAGATTAGCAAAGATTTTATCTCTGTATGAATCACTCTAATCTATCCAATCAGTGTTCATGTATTTTATTTATTCAAAAGAACACGGATTTAACAGATTTGAAAGATTAGCACAGATTTTATCTCTGTATGAATCACTCTAATCTATCCAATCAGTGTTCA
>JBIIJQ010000095.1:0-8864 GCA_044233655.1 Chitinophagaceae bacterium
GATCAATTGAAATCGGATCAACAGTAAATTTTTCAAGTAACTCGATTAAAAACCCTTTCACATGCATATGGTCATTTCCTGGGGGAATCCCTTCTAGTTCTTTAAAAACTAATGAAAACGTTGTTTATCAATCAATTGGAAAATATCCTGTTAGCCTTAAGGTAGAAAATAATTTTGGTATTGATTCAATTTTAAAAAAAGATTACATTGAAGCATACTATTTTAAATCTTTTAGTAATGCCGACTGGGGCGGATGGATAAATAATGGTTGGACCTTTAGTAATTCTGGTAACATTCTTGCTTGGCAAAATAGTTCAACGACTCCAATTTCTTTTACCATTACAAGAACTTTCACTAATGTTTCTTTAAATCCAAAATTAGATTTTTTTTATAATATTTATTCGCCAGGTGGTACTTTAAAGGTTAAAGTTAATAATGTTGAAATTTGGAGTAGTGATGGTTATAGCAGTAATACCGTTTCGATTCAATTACCAAGCGTATCCTTTATTAATTTAAAGTTTGAAGCCCTTGTAGGGTATACACAAAGTATTTATTTAAACAACATAGCTATAAAACCATGAAAAGCATTTACTTTTTTATTACATTATTATTTTTTTCAAATCATATTTTCTCACAAAACAAACTTTCCGATTTTAATCGTATAATTTTGAATACCTATGTGCCTATACAGATTGAACCCTTACCTGATCAAGCCAAAAGTTTATTGGAGAATAAATTGTCGCAAATTGCCTCATCAAATGGAATGGGAGGTTCAGCCATTAATCAACGTTTTATTATTACCGCCAATATCAATGTGGGAACCAAAGATATTATTGCAGGACCTCCACAAATGATTGCTCAAAATTTAGAAATCACTCTTTTTATTGGTGATGCAATAACGAATACAATCTTTTCAAATACTACATTAAGTTTAAAGGGCGTTGGTACAAATGAGAATAAAGCTTTTATTGAAGCAATCAAAACTATAAACCCAAAGAGTAAAGAATTTCTTACGTTTCTAGAAGAGGGTAAAAAGAAAATAATTACCTACTACAGCACAAATTGTGATTTCATCATAAAAGATGCTCAAATATTAGCAAAACAAGAAAAATATGATGAGGCCATTTACCAATTATCACTTGTACCCAATGTATGTGAGGATTGTTATTTCAAGTGTCTAGATACTTTGGCTTCAGTATATCAGCAAAAAATAGATGCAGATTGTACGTTGAAGTTTAAAAAAGCTAAAATAACTTGGACAGCTGAGCAAACTCCCTCTGGTGCTGAAAAAGTGGGTATTATATTGAACAGTATAAACCCTATGGCAGCCTGCCAAACAGATATAGCAGCTTTTATACAATCAATCGATAGCAAATTAAAAGCTGATGAAAAAGCAAGATGGCAGTTTAAAATGAAACAATATGCAGATAAAATTGCAAGTCAAAAGGAACTAGTAAGAATAACAGAGGAAAAAGGAAAACGGGATGATACTTATAGGGAGAATCAATCATCTAGAAATTATGAATTAGATAAAATGCGGGTAAACTCATACAGAGATGTAGCAGTGGAGCAAGCCCGAAATCAACCTAAATCCATAACTTATAATAATATTTATTGGAAGTAAATATGGACTATTTTAAAGGAACAAATACCCAAATTTCACCTTGTATTGCTGCTAAAGTAAAGTTTGCATTAAATCTCACGAAGAAAAAACCTAGCAATACTAAAACATGTAGCTATGATTATTGGTTTAAAGTAATCGAAACCTTTGCAGCCAAAAATAAACTTTCAAGCAAGACTGCCCAAGCAGCCAAAAACAAATTTAAATCCTTAAACAAATAAAATATGAAGCTACTAATTTTAATCATGTCGCTTGCAATTAGCGTTAATGCATTTGCACAAGATGCTGACAAAACTGTAACCCTTGTAGTAAGTGGACAAGGTAAAACGCAAGACGAAGCAAAACAAGTTGCACTGCGTTCTGCAATTGAACAAGCTTTTGGTGCATTTATTTCTTCTAAAACAGAAATACTAAATGATAAGCTTGTCAAAGATGAAATTGTTTCCTTAGTCAATGGTAATATTCAAAAGTTTGAAATTATTAGTGAGGTAAAAATTCCAGAAGGTGGTTATGCAACCACATTAAAAGCAACCGTTTCAGTTTCTAAACTAACTAGTTTTTGTGAGAATAAAGGTGTGGCTGTTGAATTTAAGGGAGGGGTGTTTGCTGCAAATATTAAAATACAACAACTTAATGAGGAAAATGAGATTACAATTCTAAAAGCACTATGCCAAACCCTTAAAACTATTGCAGATTTCTCTTTTAATTACTCTGTAAAAGCAACAGAACCGACTGCGAAAGATAATAAACCAAATGAATGGATTATAAATCTAAATATAGATATTGCAGCAAATAAAAATTTAATACTTTTTAAAGACTATTTAATAAAAGGATTAGAAGGGTTATCAATGTCAATAGATGAACAAAATAATTTTCAAAAACTAAATAAAAGAAACTATAAAGTAACTATCGACGGTAAAGAATTTACACTTAGAAATTTTCCTTCTATAGGAATTTTGCAGGACCTTTGTTGGTATTTATATTTCGCACAAGCTAATTTTTTTGTAAATGATGGAATTAACAGCTACAGTCCTTATGACAAAGCAGATAAGCCTTACAAAAATCATTATCCGATATCCTATGACTTGAATGAAATGAATGTAATTGATTTTAAGATCCCACGTGAATTTAAATCTAATTGGAATATAATCGAATTTCAAAAACTAGAATATAGCGAATCTGATTACCTTAATAATACTCCTTTCGGTGGTTTTGAAACAAGTAGGTCGTCAACTACATATGCACTCACTAAAAAGGCAATTACTTTAAAGTATAATTATATTAAAGAATCCTACCAAAACCATATCGAGAAATATAATAGCCTAACAGAAAATCAAAAAAGAGAAGGGATATATGATTATGCACGTTATGCTCAAAATGATGAAGCAAAACTTAGATGTTTCGCAGATAGTTCGACAATTTGCATGAGTGGCCGTGGAGATTATTCTCCTGATTATCCTATTTATAAGGACGGTAGTTATTTAAAAATACATTCTTATCCAGGTTCTGAGCAATATGCTGTAATAACGTTACAGCTTACATACAAGACTGATGAACTTATTAAAATAACATCATTTTCAGTCAAACCGGGTAAATTAGAAGATGAAAATTAAGTCATTACTTTCCATTATGAAGATATTCTTACTTTGATTGATATTGAAAAAGTAAAAGAATATAAAATTATTCCTAATTTTTATTCAAAAAAACACTTAAAGTAAATGAATAAAATAAATACTCGTCTTAGTTATAACACAAGCGGTTGGCATCAACCTTCTGGTCCAAGTGGCAAATCAAAAAACCTAATCCACGAAAAAATTTATGGATTTGGTTTTGAAGAATGGTTGTTTAATAAATCATTTACTCTAAAAGATAACAAGTGCGAAATATGGCACTTTGGATATATTGAAGGGATTCATAAAAATTACAGACCTAGCGATGAAAATTATTCATTACAACTTTTTACTATAGATGAAAGAACTAGAAATAGATATATAGTTGCTGAAATTAAAACATGGAAAAAAATTAGTCAAAATGATAGTACAAACCTAATTAATCAAAATAGGTCTTTGATTAATCAAATGAAAAATGATTTAGTTCAACTTAAAAATCCAATTGCAGCGGGTAAATTTTTGCAGCATCAAAATATTCATAATGGGTATCAATTATTTAATATAAAATTTAAGGATTTTTCATATTGTTACAGTATTACTAATCCCTTAGAGAGAACAAATAGAATTTATAACTTAAATAGATTCTGGTTGTATAGATAATTTTAATAAATGAAAATAATAATAATCTTAATAGTCCTAGCATTTTCAATAACTGCAAATGCCCAATCCTTCAACGAAGATAAATTTGCATTCTCAAATTTTATCAAACGTATGTATTCCGCTACTCCTTTCGAAGGTGTAAAAATTGTGAATGATTATGATCATCAATTTTTGGTTTCCGTAATCAGCTTGGATAAAGCAAAATACACAAGCGAATCTATTATGAACAGAGTTGCTCAAGTTAAAGCGCAATCTCAGGCTAGTACTTTTTTGAATGGTGCCACAATTTCAATGGATATGGTAATTACAACAAAAGAAACCAAAGATTCCACGTATAAAATTACAACAATTATTGAAACTATTGAACAGATCAAACAAAATTCTTCCGGCTTCTCACAAGGGCTGGAGTTGCTAACCAACTTTGACAATGCCGATGGTAAAAGAGGTGTGTTTGTTTATATGAGAGAAATTATTAAAAAGTAAAAATAAAAACATGAAAAAACTTATTTTAATCATGTCGCTTGCAATTAGCATTAATGCATTTGCACAAGATGCTGACAAAACTGTAACCCTTGTAGTAAGTGGACAAGGTAAAACACAAGATGAAGCCAAGCAAGTTGCTTTACGTTCGGCTATTGAACAAGCTTTTGGAACCTTTATTTCCTCTAAAACTGAAATATTGAATGATAATTTAATAAAGGATGAAATTGTGTCAGTAGCCAATGGCAATATTCTTAAGTATGATATTATCTCGGAAGTACAGATACCTGAAGGTGGTTATGCAACTACTTTGATGGCAATTGTTTCAGTAACGAAGCTTACAAGTTTTTGTGAAAGTAAAGGTGTGGAAGTAGAATTTAAAGGCGAGCTTTTTGCAATGAATATTAAATTACAAAAATTAAATGAGGAAGCTGAATATAAAGCAGTGTTAGATCTCTGTGACATTTCCAAAAAGATTCTTTCGAAATCTATTGATTTCTCATTAGATGTTAGTGAGCCAGTTGCTTACAATGGTTCCTCAGATTTATTTTTAGTTAATTTTAACGTTACTTGTAGTCCAAATAAGAATGCGAAAATATTTGAAGATTATTTCTGGGGAACAATTTCCAAACTTTGTATGCCAGACGAAGAAATTGGAAAATATAAAGAAATTAAAAAAAATATATATTTAGTTGCCCGCTCAGAATTTTTCTTTCCTAATCCCGGCGGTGGCTGCAATGACTGCTATAGGCATGAAGATGTTTATTTTCAAGGAAACAAAGACAATAATTCTACATCATATTATTTAAGGAATAAAAATTCTCAAGTTGAAATTAAAAAGTTGATGGTATCATCTAATAAATATCTATATAATTTTAGATTAACATCAGAAATAGATACCATTTTGATAACAAAAAGCAATGTTATAAATGATTCTAAAGAACCTCAACTAAATGAATATTGGTCTATTTACTCAAATTATTTTTATGGTTTTCCAGAATGTCTACTTACAGATAAAATTGTCGGATGGGAAGATTGTAACAGTAATGGAGAATATTTTTTAAGAATAAATAAAATCATTGAAGCAGGTAGCGACTTTGGTGGTAATTTGGGAATGATTGATGAAAGGCAATTAAAAAATGGTTTGGGTATTTACATAAAGAGTATACAAAATATTAACCCTGTAAAATTTCTTTATTCTCATATCCTTCCATTATCAAAACTAGAAAGAATATCAAAATTTAAAATAGAACCATGGGAGAATAAATTAAATTAATAAATATTTATGGCTTATAAACAACATTACATCGAATATTTCATAGGTAATCAACTCAATAAGAAAAGGATTAGACGCTGGGCGGAAGAAAATCAAAATTTATTTCCTGAATATGGTTTTAGAAATAGACAGTCCGATTTTCCTACATCACATTTTATTGCAAATAGATTAGAGCAGCGTTTTGGTTTTAATCGTAATGAAAATGATTTGGAAGTGGTATTAAGAAATACCGATAGACATTTTATTTTTTAAAAAATGAAATTTATGAAGAAAAGAGGACGACCTGCAAAATATACAGGGGTTGACAAGGAAATAAGAACACTATACAATTCAAAAAAAGGGTTAAAAAATATTGATTTTGATAGCTTTAAAAATTGGTATGAATCGCAAAATGATGCTTGTTCGTACTGCGGTCTAACATCTGCCGATTCTGCAAAATTATTTCATAAGTACCCTAAAGCAACAAGAGGCGGAAGAAGAGGTAAAAGATTAGAATTAGACAGAAAAGATTCTGCAATTGCTAATTACGGGAAAGATATAAATAATTTAGCATTAGCTTGTTATTGGTGTAATAATGCTAAAACTAATTATTTTAGCTATGATGAATTTAAAATTATAGGAGCAACTTTCAGTCATATACAAAAAAACAGATTATTATAATGAAAAGAATATTAATTATATTATTTACTCATATAAGTGTGTTTACAAATGCCCAATCCTTCAACGAAGACAAAACTGCTTTTAGCAACTTTTTCAAACGTATGTATACAGCAACGCCCTTTGAAGGAGTAAAAATTATTGATGATTATGACCATCAATATTTAGTGTCGGTCATTAGCCTTGAAAAAGCTAAATACACCAGCGAATCAATAATGAACCGCGTAGCACAAGTAAAAGCACAATCGCAGGCAAGTACTTTTTTGAATGGAGCAACAATTTCAATGGATATGGTAATCACAACCAAAGAAACTAAGGACTCAAGCAATAATGTAAAAACTATTGTTGAAACGGTTGAACTGATAAAGCAAAATTCAATTGGATTTTCAAAAGGCCTCGAGTTGTTGACCACTTTTGAGAATGCCGATAGTAAAAGAAGGGTGTTTATTTATATGAGAGAAATTGTCAAAAATTAAAAATTATGAAAAAGCTAATTGTAATTATAGCACTCACATTAAGCATCAATGTATTTGCAAAAGTTGGTGATAAAACCGTAACAATAGTAGTAAGTGGACAAGGCAAAACAAAAGAGGAAGCTAAGCAAGTTGCTTTGCGTTCGGCCATTGAACAGGCTTTTGGAACCTTTATTTCCTCTAAAACTGAAATATTGAATGATCGGGTTGTATCAGATGAAATGGCATCTGTTACCAATGGTAATATACAGTCATATGCTGACTTAAATGAATCTCAATTGCCAGATGGTACTTGGGGAGTTACTTTAAAAGCAACTGTATCGGTTGATAAATTGACTAGTTTTGTGGAGGCAAAAGGGATTTCAATTGAAATTAAGGGAGGCATGTTTGCATTAAATATTAAACAACAGCTACTGAATGAGCAAGGCGAAGTTAAAGTAGTTAGCGAAATGGTCGGTTTGTTGCATGAGCCAATGCAGATTTCTTTTGATTATGATATTAAAAGTAGCGACCCTAAATCATTAGACGCAGAAAGTAAAATCTGGGAAATACCTTTAGTTGTTACAGCAACTACTAATAAAAATATCGATTTTTGTGCAAACTATTGTGTTAAAACACTAGCAGCATTAAGTCTTTCTTCTGAAGAAGTAACAAGTTATCAAAATTTAAATAAAGCCGTTTTCCCTGTTGTCATTAATTACAATGGAGTTGCTAACACTTTTTATTTAAGAAAACAAAGCAGTATAAATGCTTTAAATACGCTTACAAGTAATTGGGAATTTTATACTCGTTTATTTTCAGTGCAATCTGGAATGGATGAATCAAATGGCAATGGCAAAGGTACAATACATGATTTTAGCATTAAGCGCAAGGAAGGTACAACCATAAATTTTTTGACTTCAGGCGAACAAGCGGCTAAATTTTCTTGGCAGGATCAACGAACACTTTCACAAATTGAACAAATGACTGGATATAAAGTAAAACCAAGAGGTGTTGTTTCACAATTTAGGCATGGTGGATTTGTTGTTTACGAAGAGAATGGGCATGGTTTAGTTGCCGCAATAACAGACTTAGGCTATATGGATTGGAACTCTGGTAAGACATCTTGTGAAGAGTTAATATTAAATGGGTATAGTGATTGGCATTTACCTTCAAAAGAAGAATTAAATGCACTTCATGTTAATTTAACACAGATCGGAGTTGGCGGTTTTGCAGTTTGCGGCTATTGGAGTTCCACCGAGTACGATGATTATGACGCATGGTTAAAGTACTTCCCTCAGAACTATCTCGGTGAATTTTTTTACAGGTGTCAGGAGCTCAACATGTCCAAGAAAGAAAAGTCCATGGTTCGGGCTGTGAGAGCTTTTTAAGTCCCCCTAAAATCCGGACTGGCATTACAACATCGCACAGCTAAAATCTAGAAAAAACCATCCACTGCGAATAACAAGCGAGCGCTCTTGGGGATGTTTTTGGATTGCTGAAGTAATATCCATTAAAAATGTAATATGAACATGAAATTCTCACTTAGTCGTTTGTAGTTATAGAACTTATATTATAAGGTGGTTTTCATACTTCTTCAGTAGTGAATAAGTAACTTCTTGTATAAGTAATTTACCTGATGAAAATACTTGAAATTTATGTAAAGCAGTTGCATAACGTCTGTAGGTCCCCAATTTGTTACGGGATTTAATTTCATTCAATTTGGTATTGAAGGCAAATACAAAGAAATCCTCTTGTTCAACTATTTGTTCTAAGGTTTCAGTGAGTGTCTCCAAATTCAATGCTTTATGTGTGATCATCAACTTATGGTAGGTTTCCAACACATGTTTAAATTGGGTTTGTATGAGCTGATTATAAACCTGATACTGAGGATGTGATTTTCTAACTTGTTGCTTCTGTTTATTCCAATGTACTGAAGTTACTGAAATACCTGTATGAATACGTTTATGTTTTCTGTCCTGTGTACAACGGATAAATATTGGTTTTAATTGTTTGGAATCCTTTGCTGGATTGTATTCCAGCCTAAATGTGATGTTCATGTTACACTAAGTTTTGCATAAATTCATTTTGGTGTAACATTGGTGAAA
>JBIIJQ010000103.1:0-6813 GCA_044233655.1 Chitinophagaceae bacterium
TATTATTCACCAGAGAAGAAGATGTTACTTCTGATATGGAACTTCTGGTAAATAATGCCCATGCACCGCGTCTTGAAAAAAACCTTTTTATAATCTTACTGAATTTATCTTGCTCATCCTGCGTATTCAGAATCGGTGGCTGAGTAGAACAACTATTGCCAGCAGCAATACCTGAATAGAGGACAGCGTGAACAGCATCTTTTTTTGCACGCTCTGGTTTATATTTCACACCTCTCTTAGTGTCCCATATTTTTACTGCAATAAAACCATCTGTTTCGACGGAGAAACACTCGGTTTGATAAGTTCGATTTTTGTAGCGATAAGAAGAAAGTAAACAACTGCTTAAAGCTAGCACGAAAAGAAGATGATGTTTCATTAACTATTATTTTTAGGCACTGAGGAGCATTTAACTTGAACAAAAGTAAAGTTAATTTGGGAATTTTTAATAACGATGTCCTATATTTATTTACCTAGGTTCAAGATTTAAAATCTAGTGTGTAAACTCCCCTAAACAGTACAATTTGACTGTAAAAGCCAAACTGCGTAACCATTTGTGTCGCTCTTAAATTAAAAATTCCCACTTAGTCAATGCAGGTTCTACATCAAAAAGCGACTAGGTGAGAATTTCATGTTCATATTATATATTTTGCAATATATAATTCCAACAATAACCTCAACAGCGCTCGCTTTTATTAACAGTGGATGGTTTTTTCTGAATTTAAGATGTGAGAGGTTGAAATGCTAGGCTGGATTTTGAGGTGATTTACAGGGATTTGCAAAATTCAGGTGATTCCAAAAAACCTAGAAGCCAATTTGTATTATTTTTTATTGACATATTATAATGTGTTAAGTCTTTTTAATTCCCAAAAAAACATTTTACTGTCGCTTTAATATCAAATGCAGCATTATGCGCTTCTTAAACCTGTCTTAAAAAGTTTGTAATGCAATTCTGAAAGTGTAGGATACTTATAACCATAAAGACCTTGAATTGCACAGAATTTAGTCGTACTTTCCATTGTGCAGATTTTATTTTTTGATTCAATAGTATTTTGCATACTTTTTCTTAGAAGCTCCGCACCTAAAATTTTTGCATCAAATGACATATTATGAGCAATTAGATAACGTACTTGTTGAATTAAAATATTAAATTTTTGCAAAGCAAACTCAATAGAATATCCTTCTCTTTGCGCTCTTTCAGTTGAAATCCCATGAATTCGAGAAGCATCTAATGGTATTACAAATCCTGAAGGCTTAATAATAAAGTCTCCCTCAAAAACTAGTTTTCTGTTACTATCAAAATACAAAAATGCCAATTGCACAAGTCTCGGTCAATTATTAAGGTCTGTTACAAGAGCTTTCCAATTTTTTGGCAACCCTATTGTCTCAGTATCAAAGAATAAATACATATTTTTGGGGAATCAATGGTAAATCTTTTAATGTAAACTCCCACGAAAATAGTACGTTATTGTTGTATAAAACCAATCAAACTTTCAAAGTGGCAGCATTGAAGGTGATCAGTCCGGATTTTAGGGGAGCTTACAGCTTTTAAGATTTGGAAGTTTCAGGCCCGTTTTTTATCTTTGGTAAAATAACTATCAAAGGACAACTTTGATAGTTCTAAAGATAATTTGTAAAATTATCCTTTAAAAGTAGAGCTTAGAACCCACATTAAAAAACGGGGCAACATCAAAAACCCAAACGAGTAGGACAATTTTAAAATAATCACATGAAGAAGAAAATAACAATTATTGGAGCATTCATCTTTGTTTCATGCATCTTTTTAAGTTGTGGCAATACAGCTGAGAATAAACAGATTCAATCAACTGAAGTAAAAGAAGATAAACAATCTCTACTACATCCAGATTTCTCAGGAAATTATCATGGCATTCAACCAAGTTACTATATGAAAAATCAATTTGGAGACGATATGGTAATTAATGGCCAAAAGGTTTCGATTCCTTCAATTGACTTTAAATTTTTAGTAAAAGAAGATGGTGTTGTTAGCTTACAGCAGACAAACCTCAAAGACAATAGCCGAATTTATTATGATGGCACAATCAAGATCATTAAAGATGAAACCGTTTTTCTAAAAATAGAATGTTCTTTAAGTGATGGAAAATCTTCAAATCCAACATATACATTAGCGATTAATAAATCTGATAAAACTGCAATTTGCATCGGCAATAACGAACCTGATTTTAAACTTCGGAAAATAAATTAATCTAATCAAAATGAAATGCAAAATGAAAAAACAATCAATCTTAATTACAATTTTGCTTTTTACCTTTTCGACAATAATAATGAGTTGCGGAAATGACGGGCAAAACACAAAATCTAACTCTCAATCCAATGAAGTTGAAGAAAAAAACATTGAGCAGCCAAAAGTAGAAATAAGTGGCACATATTCGGGAACAGACAACGTTGGAATGGAGTCCACAATTGTTCTCCGCAGAGGAGGCTCAATGGTTGTCAAATCTTCAATAGGAAATGAAAAACCGTCGGTCGGTGAATGGAGTGGAGATGCCGGAAATATATCCCTGTACATCAAAAGTGAAGAACCTTATTACGACAACTATGGGAATTTAAGAATGGGAGGAAATCAACTATTAGGTAGAGGACGTATCACTCAAGAGGGTCTTCAAATCATTGGTGGAAAATTTTATCGTAGACAATAAAACCTCTATTTTTGAATTGTATGAAAAATAGGTATGCCTACACACAAACGAATCAAATACAAGCAGGTCTGATATTCAAATATGCCAGATTCTAGTTTGAAATTACCCACTTCTGAATTTCAAAGTTACTTCATTTGGAGTTTTGTAACCTAGTTTTTTTCTAGGCCTATTATTTAAAGATTCCTGAATATCATACCATTGTGTTTGATTGATTAAATTTAAGTCTGTACCTTTGGGTGCATATTGTCTTATTAGTCCCTTTGTACCTTCATTACATCCTCTTTGCCACGAGCTATACGGGTCAGCAAAATAGATGTTTGTGTTTAATTTTTTTGCTATGAGCTGGTGACTTCCAAACTCTTTACCATTATCAAATGTAATCGTATAGCAAACGTCTTTAAATGGCAACATTTTCTTACTTATCTCAGAGGCTACATGTGTTGCTTCTTTTGAGAGTAAAGGAACAATAATCGTATACAACGTGCTTCTATCCACCATTGTAGCAACTTGACTCTTATGATTTTTACCTACTATTGTATCGCCCTCAAAATCTCCAAATCTAGTCTTCTCATCCACAATTTTTGGCCTCTCATTTATAGAAACTCTATCTTTTATTGTTCCTCGTTTATCCTTGCTATTCTTTCGTCTTCGTCTGGTTCTATGAGCTTATCTTAGGTTTGACAATAGATTCCCCCCTTTAGCTTTGTCGACAGTATAAATGTACTTATAAATAGTTTCTGTACTAACCATTTCTATGCCATCTACCTTGCATCTACCTGCAACTTGCTCTGGACTCCATTGTTCATGGCCTATTTTGTCTTCAAGTATTGCTATTACCTTGGCAGATACTATTATTTTCCTATTGCTATTTACTCGCCTTGCATCTCGTCTATTTTGGGCTTGTCTAGCTGTGTATTTCTTATAGGCTCCAGGAGATGAATTCCTGTTTAATTCATTATAAATTGACTTTCTAGTGATGCCTAATAGAGTCGCTATTTCTGTTTTGGATTTTCGTTGATTTAATAATAAATCGAGTTGTATCCTTTGCTCATAAGTAATTTGTTTATACATTTGTTTACACACTTTAACACTTAGTA
Organism: Chitinophagaceae bacterium; assembly: GCA_044233655.1. Taxonomy (GTDB): domain Bacteria; phylum Bacteroidota; class Bacteroidia; order Chitinophagales; family Chitinophagaceae; genus OLB11. Next base: position 3,773 of record JBIIJQ010000103.1, read on the forward strand.
AGGAAGGTAGCTATTTTCTGCTACTTTCTTTTCAAAGTAAATTATTAATGTGTGTAACTTCTAATTTAAACCTAGGATATTAATAAATAAAGCTTTGGAGGGTAAATAAACTATATTTATTTTTATCTTTATTCAGCAAACCCAACCTACATCAAGCTAATAAACACAACAAATACCAAAATAAATTAAATGAAAAAATTTCTTTCTTACTGCTTAAATAAATGGTGGTTATTACCGCTAATTTCTACCGTCATAATTGGACTATCTTTCCTATTTGACAGCATATGGTTTATTATTATTGGATTACTCCTTGTTGTATTCTCTGTTGTTTACCAATTTATTAAAAAAAGATGGAAAACAGGTTGTTTAACAGGAATGATTATGCTTCTATTAATCATCTTGTCAGGTTATTGGTATCTTTTACAAACATTCCCAAGTCAAGATAAGATCCTGAGTAAATATTCAGAACGTTATGAAAACAGGTCTGAAATTGAACGAATAATTGGTATAGAAATTCCCAAATTTGAAATTGTTGATTCTAAAGTTAAGCATTTAAGTAGTCGTGGTGATTCTGAATTTGAAATAGAAACAATCATTGAATTTAAAGAACTTCCAAGCTCCAAATTGTTTGAAAATTTAGACAGTATTATTTTACTTCCTAACCCAAAAGAACTAACTGATCATTCTAGCTTTTTTTATTATGGTTTAGAATCTATTATAAGTTGTTGGTCCAAAGAAGGTGACAAGTATAAATATAATAGAAATACAGATTTTGGTGGAGCTTTTCTTCACAGTACAGATGCATACTATATTTTTGAACTTACAAAAGGGGTTAAAACTGCTAAAATCATCTATGGAAATTATTAATAATAGAATACCTAGAATTTAAATCATCTACCCTACCCATTTCAACCAAATTACTTAAAACAAATTTTATAACATATAAATTCATAAAATGTTTCACTATGGTTACACCAAACCTAAAAAAAGACAGTAAAAATGTTACACCTTGAATATTAAAAACCTTTGTATGATGCTTAAATAGAGCACATCACTTTTAATGATGGGGTCTTGGGTTCGAATCCCAACGGAATCACAACACCACGCTTATAGCGTGGTTTTTTATTTAACAAGGCATTTTTATTTTGTACTTTTGTATATATATTTTAATAAAATGACCAAAGCCTATATCATAGACACCGTAAGAACACCTATTGGAAAATTTGGAGGTACATTGAGTAATGTAAGACCAGATGATCTTTTAGCCATTGCAATCAAAGCCTTGATTCACAGAAATGAAAATATTGATGTCAATGCCATTGAAGATGTCATTGCAGGCTGTGCCAATCAAGCGGGTGAAGACAATCGCGATGTAGCACGAATGGCTTCTTTATTAGCCGGATTACCCATTACTACAGGTGGCAATACAGTCAATCGATTATGTGCATCAGGCCTTCAGGCTATTATGGATGCTGCTCGTGCGATTATGTGTGGCGATGGCGAATTAATGATTGCTTCTGGCGTTGAAAGTATGACACGAGCACCTTTTGTAATGGCTAAAAGTGATAGTGCTTTTTCTCGAAAAGTGGAAGTTTTTGATACCACTATTGGATGGCGTTTTATCAATCCTGCATTATCTAAATTGCATCATCCATACAGTATGGGTGAAACTGCGGAAAACGTTGCCAAAAAATGGAAAATAAGCCGCGAAGATCAAGACCAATTTGCTTATGATAGTCAAGTAAAATATGAAAAGGCTCATAATTCAAATCGATTTGTGGATGAATTAATTCCGGTTGAATTAGATTTGGGTAAGGGTAAAAAAGGTATGTTTGAAAAAGATGAACACCCTCGATTGACACCGTTGGAAAAACTTGCTGAATTAAAACCAGCATTTATTAAAGATGGATCTGTCACAGCTGCCAACTCAAGTGGTGTAAATGATGGTGCCGCCGCCATGTTACTTGCAAATGAAGAAGCTGTAAAAAAATATGATTTGCAACCAATGGCTACTATTAAAAGCATGGCCATCGCTGGTGTAGATCCAAGTATTATGGGTATAGGTCCAGTTCCTGCTACTCAAAAGGCATTAAAACGTGCTGGATTAACCATTCAAGATATTGGGTTAGTAGAACTTAATGAAGCTTTTGCTTCTCAGGGATTAGCATGTATACGCGAATTAGGACTTGATATGTCAAAAGTAAATGTCAATGGAGGTGCTATTGCACTCGGTCATCCATTGGGTGCTAGTGGTGTGCGTATTTCTACCACTTTGCTTCACGAAATGAAAAAACAAAAAATTCGATACGGCCTTGCCACAATGTGTATTGGTGTAGGCCAAGGTGCTGCTATAATTTTCGAAAACTTAGACCTATAATTTATTATCATTATTTAGTCTTTAAATAAAGAGAAACCGCCCTTCATTGCTGAAGGGCGGTTTCTCTTTATACTTTCTATTCGCCACGGCGGACTTTCAGCTTATTAGTCATTCTTTTTCACTTTGCTCACATGAGTCAACTGATCGTTTTCGAATACTTGTACGGTGTATACACCGCTTGCAATATCGCCTAAGCTTAAGCTTAATTTGTTCATGCCTGCTTCGCTACGTGCTTGTACTTGTTTTACGATACGACCACTCATATCCAATACTTTCACTGTTGTATTTTGAACTTTGCTTGTATACAAATCGATGTTCAATACATTCTGTGTTGGATTTGGATAGATACTCACTGTGCTACCATTTGTACCCCAAATGATGTCTACAACTTTTGCATTCATGGTGCTGTGGTTGTCGATATCTACTTGTTGTAATCTATAGTAGTTGTGACCCAATTGTGGTTTTGTGTTCTCGAAGTTATAGTTCAAGATACTTGAGCTATTACCATTTGCTGCTTGGCTGTTCACTTTTGCAATAGTTGTAAAGTTCACACCATCCGTACCATGTTGTAGATTGAAGTAAGCATTGTTTTGCTCGCTTGCTGTGGTCCACTCTAGCATGTCGCTGTTGTTCATTTTACGGCCACTGAAGTTCGTGATCGTTG
>JBIIJQ010000031.1:0-31033 GCA_044233655.1 Chitinophagaceae bacterium
TCGAGTCTGGTCATTATTATAAAAACGAAGATAAATATGATTTCCCAAATAGTCTAACGACTTCTATTTGATTCCACGATTATCTAAAGCTTGTTGGTACTTTCTTGCATTGCTTAAGTGTTCGGCATAGTTCGATGCAAAATTATGATGCCCACTGAAATCCTCTTTGGCACAAAAGAACAAATAATTTGTCGACTCAGGATTCAACACAGCTTCAATACTTTTAGTGGATGGTGTACAAATAGGCCCCGGAGGCAATCCAGCCACATAATATGTATTATAAGCTGATGGCATTTGAGTATGTATATTTAATATTCTACGCAATGTAAAATCGCCTACTGCAAATTTCACGGTTGGATCGGCACCCAATTTCATTCCAATTTTATATCGATTTAAATACACACTTGCTATACGTGCCTTCTCATCATCTTTATTGGTTTCTTCTTCTACGATGGAAGCAATCGTGATAACCTGAGGGATCGTTAAATTTAACTTCGCTGCTTTTGCTTTTCTATCATCTGTCCAAAACTGTTCATATGATTTTGCAATTTTTTCAAATGCTTTATCAGCAGGTGTATTCCAATAAAACTCATAGGTCGCAGGTACAATTGCACATTGAATTTGATTGGTATCAATATTCCATTTTTTTAGATATTCATTATTCGAAAATAATTTTTGCAATTCATTACTATCAGCTTCTAGTTGCGTTGAGATTTTGCGTACTATATCTTTTTTAGTTCTCAATTTATTGATAACAAGTTTTACTGGTTTTTGTTTCCCTGCTTTTATCATCGATACTATTTTATAATTCCCATTACCCTCCATCAATTCATATCGACCAGGATGAATGTTCGATTTCAAATTCATTTTAGTTGCAGTCCATTCAAAGGAATTGAGATTCTCTATCAATTGGCTATCTTTCAACTGTTGTAGCAATTGATTATAGTCAGAGCCCGTTTTAATATAAAGATATTTTTTATCCTTAAAATCACCTGTATTAGAACTAAATAATTTTGAATAAACGTATCCTGATACAATCAAGAATAGTAAGGATAATAATATGAGTATATTTTTTCGTTTCATGAAAATAAATGAAACGTAAAAGTATTCATTTCAATGCATTATTTAAGCTTGAATACCCTCATTGTAATGATTATTTAACTTAATTTAAGATTCTTTTTTATTGCTTCTTAAAAATACAAACCAATAGACCAAACCAACCAAAACAGCACCTCCTAGAATATTTCCTATCGTAACAGGTAATAGATTATGAATCAAAAAATTATGCACATTGACAGATGCATAATCGGATGGCAATGCATTGATTGAAGTCCAAAATGATGGATCGGCGTAGTTTTCTAACACTATAGCCAATGGTATGAAATACATATTTGCAATGCTATGTTCGAAACCAGCAGCTACAAAAGCAGTAATTGGAAAAATAATAGAAAGAATTTTACCCGTCACGTCTTTAGCACTAAAACAAAGCCATACTGCCAAGCAAACCAATATATTGCAAAGGATGCCTAAAGCAATTGCATTCATAAAATATAATTCACATTTAGCTTTTGCAATATTCATTATATTCAAACCAACTTGTCCTTTGCCTGCCATAAAATGTCCTGATACTAGAATCAAGGCAACAATAAATGTAGCCCCAATCCAATTGCCTATAAATACCAATACCCAATTACGTATTACTTTTAATGTAGAAATACGTTTATTGGCCCAAGCCATAATGATTAAATTATTGCCAGTAAACAATTCAGCACCACCTAAGATAACCAATATTAAACCTAAGCTAAAAACTAAACCACCCAGTAATCGAGCGACACCATATGGCATGCCCACACCAGATGTTGCAACTGTAGAAAACACTCCACCCAATGCAATAAACGATCCTGCCAAAATAGCCAATATGATTGTTTTTAAAAAACCCATATTGGCCTTGCTGATACCAACCTCCTCTGCTTTTTGAGCCATCTCGAGGGGCAATAGTAAATCCAATTGTTTTTCCATGGTATCCTTTCTTATTTTACAACTAAAAATACAACATAAAAAGTTATCTAAAAATATTACTTCACTCAAATAATTCATTCTTATGTTTGTAAATCCAATTATGACACAGACTACGCTTAATTGCAAAGGAACTTTATTGATGCTAGATACGCCCATAGTAATGGGAATTATCAACGTAACCCCTGATTCATTTTATTCTAAAAGTCGTATCAGTAATTTTGAGTCATTGCAACTTCAGGCCGAAAAAATGTTACAGGATGGCGCTCGTATTTTAGATATTGGAGGTATGAGCTCTCGACCAGGTTCAGAAGAAATTACGATACAAGAAGAAATAGACGGAGTAGTGCCCGTGATAATAGAATTAAAAAAATCGTTCCCATCTGCAATTCTATCGGTTGACACTTATCGAAGTGAAGTAGCTAAAGAAGCTTTATCAAATGGGGCAGATATAATAAACGATATCAGCGGAGGTGATATAGATGAATCGATATTAGCTATAGCATCTCAATATCAAGCACCTTATATATGTATGCATATGCAAGGAGTACCTAAAACCATGCAACAAAATCCTGTTTATGAAAATGTAGTCAACGATGTAATGAATTATTTTATTTCAAAATTGAGTTTATTTAAAAAATACAATCTACATGATATCATTTTAGATGTTGGGTTTGGATTTGGCAAAACACTCGAACATAATTATCAATTACTCAATGGATTGAACTTATTTTCAATCTTTGAAAAACCTATATTGGCTGGCATTTCAAGAAAATCAATGATTTGCAAACCCTTGAATTGCTCTCCTGAGAATGCCCTCAATGGAACAACTGCCCTACATATGATAGCGTTGCAGCAAGGCGCAAATATTTTAAGAGCACATGATGTAAAGGAAGCAATGGAATGTATCCAATTGCACAAAATGCTCAAAGAAAACAAGGTTTCTACACAAACAAAATTGTAAATTGCAACACGAAATGCAAACAAAGAAATCAGTTGTTATCATAGGTCCTGCTTATCCACTTCGTGGTGGATTATCATCCTACAATGAACGATTAGCTAGAGAATTCAATTCAATGAATTTTGATACTGAAATTTTTACTTTTTCGTTACAATACCCTTCATTTCTTTTTCCAGGTACTACCCAATATTCTACCGACCCAGCTCCAACCGATTTATCCATCAAAGTATTGATTAACTCTGTCAATCCACTCAATTGGATTAAAGTAGGATTAAAGTTAAAAAACAAACGACCTGATATAATCGTTGTTCGATATTGGCTGCCATTCATGGGACCTTGCCTAGGTACTATTTTACGAATTGTAAAAAAAAATAATCATACTAAGATTATCTGTATTGCTGACAATGTAATTCCTCATGAAAAGAGAATGGGAGATGCTCAATTTACTCATTACTTTTTGAAGCCCATTGATGCATTTATTACCATGAGTGAAAAAGTAATGGCTGATCTTCAACAATTAACTCAAAAACCATCGTTGCAAGTCATACATCCTTTGTATGATAATTTTGGCGAAAAGGTAGATTCATTCGATGCTAAAAAACATATAGGATTAAACCCAGATTTTAAAATCGTGTTGTTTTTTGGTTTTATTCGAAAATACAAAGGGCTAGATTGGTTATTAGAAGCAATTCATATTTTAAAAGAACAAAAATATTTCGAACAACATACCATTCAATTTTTAATTGCAGGCGAATTTTATGACAATCCTCAACCCTATCTTGATCAAATTGAGCAATTACAAATTGGTGATTATTTGATTCTTAAAAACGAATTTATAGCGGATAGCGAAGTGAAATATTATCTCAGTGCCGCCGATTGTGTAATACAGCCTTACAAGAATGCCACACAAAGTGGCGTAACACCACTTGCTTATCATTTTGAAAAACCAATGATAGTGACCAATGTAGGTGGATTGCCAGCACTTGTACCTGAATCAGTTGGACTGATTGCTGAGGCAAATCCTGCTTCTCTTGCTGAAAATATCAAACTATTTTTCACAAAAGATCCTGCTAACTATATTGAAGCAATACAACAAGAAAAGAAAAAATACAGTTGGCAAAATATTACCTCCGCAATCTTATCTTTGGCAGACACAAACTAATATATGATATATCGAAGCAAAGCACCGCTTAGAATCGGATTGGCCGGTGGAGGTACAGACGTAAGCCCTTACAGCGATTTGTATGGTGGCGCCATCTTAAACGTAACTGTTTCACTGAGTGCTTATGCCAATATACAAACTACCAATGATAGGAAGTTAACGTTCCAAGCTTTTGATCGAAATGAATTTGAATCCTATTCAATTGAAGAGCCCATTCCATTAACTGGCACACTCGATTTATTGAAAGGTGTTTATAATCGCATTCAACAAGATTACCCTTTTGTAACAAAAGGTTTAAAATTATCAACTTTTGTAGACGCTCCTGCAGGATCTGGATTAGGCACCTCCTCTACCTTAGTAGTAGCCATATTGGGAGCCTTTGTAGAAATGTTGAAACTACCTTTGGGCGATTATGACATTGCACATTATGCCTACGAAATAGAACGAAAAGATTTGCAACTAGCTGGTGGTCGACAAGATCAATATGCAGCCACCTTTGGTGGTGTCAATTATATGGAATTCTTTGCGGATGATAAAGTAATTGTAAATCCATTGCGTATTCGAAATGAATACATGCAAGAACTAGAGAATAATTTATTGCTTTTTTATACAGCCACTAGCAGAGAAAGTGCAACCATTATTAAAGAACAACAAAAAAATGTCAATCAGAAAAATGAAAAATCGATTGATGCTATGCATAAATTAAAGGAACAAGCACAGCAAATGAAAGAAGCTATGCTGAAAGGCAAGCTGAGTCAAATTGGCGAAATATTGGACTACGGCTTTATACAAAAAAGAAAAATGGCAGAGAATATTAGTAATAATTCATTGGATGCATTGTATGAAATCGCTAAAAAAGCGGGTGCTACTGGTGGCAAAATCAGTGGTGCAGGCGGTGGTGGATTTATGATATTTTATTGTCCTGCCAATACTCGTTTCAATGTAATAGAAGCATTGGGTAAATTAGAAGGAAAAATTAAGCCGTACTCTTTTACAAAGCACGGCTTACAAACTTGGACTGTAGAAGAATAAATTCTCTACTCTACAATTATTTTTTTAACGAGTTGTTTATTATTAGCTGATTTTATTTTCACAAAGTAAACACCTTTAGAAATAGTTGGCAAAGAGATGGTAGCCTTTGATTCTATAGAAGATTCAAACACAATTGCACCCACATTATTGACTACTTGCACGGATGCACTTTTCAACTCAGAAGGTATTTCAATAGTAAACACTCCTTTGGTAGGATTAGGAAATACGCTCACTTGATTTTCTGTAATTTCGTTCAGTCCTGCTGGATAATTAATTTTATTGATTCTGAAATAATTATCATTTAAATCAAAGAACACATTGCCAGCACCTTTTACTTTGATTCTTGCACCCAATGCATCTACATTTGGAGAAAGCACATTGGCAGTTCCATTATTTGGCACATTGGTAGCTAATACATGAGGCCATGTTTTACCACTATCGGTCGAAACAAAAATATCAACATTGGCACAATTAAAAGGAGCTGCATTCGTACCAGCTACATCCCAAGTAACAGTTTGAGGTGAACTTCCTGTCCAAACCACCCCATTGGTGTTTTGACTTGTAACACGATATAAACCAGTCGTAGTTCTTACATCTAACTTCAAGGTATCTGTACTTGTATAAAAGGCACCATACCCATTGTGCATGTCACGCAATGTACATCTGAAACGAACAATACGTTGATTCACCGATAATACTTCACCTTTATAAGACTCCACGTTTAACATCAACTGTGAACGCTGAGGAATTGTTCTTGTACGAGAGGTTGAAGGATCGAACGATCTGAAAATTGGAGCTACAGTTGTAACTGCATCCCATGCGGCACCATTCCCACCTCTATCATATTCTTCCCAACAATACGTCAATGGATCATTGTCTGTATCAACACCTGATGCTGTCAACTCAAAAGGTGTTTTGTATGGAATTATATAGGTTGTATCGATTGGATTCAATGTAGGTAAAGCATTGTTGGAAGCAGTATTTTGAGCACAAGCCATTACATTCGTTCCTGTCATTTGCTCTAAGCTACGGATATGATAATAATCGTCACTGTTATTTTGAATATCATCATTGCCACATATACCAGCATAGCCTTGAATAGTAGTTGCGCTTCCTATTTCATACGCACTCGTTCCGCTTCTGTTTCCACTGCAAGATCCAGTTATAGAATTGAAGGTATGTGAACCACCAAATTGGTGCCCCATTTCGTGTGCAACATAATCGATATCAAACGGGTCACCTACTGGATTTGGTGAACCAGTAACTCCTTGTGCTTTAGAATTTGCAGAACATACGGATCCTAAACTAGCTATACCTCCTCCACCAGTGCTGAATACATGTCCATAATCATAATTGGCTGAGCCAATTCGAGCGTTTACTGTCGTTTGATTTTGACCAAGCATAGTAGACCCATTATTATTAGTGTAAGGATCAGTCCCACCAGGCAAGTAAATCAAGGTATCGTTATTTGCAACCAATGTTGCATGCATTGAAAACTCACGTTCAAAGACACCATTCACTCGATTCATAGAAGTGACCATAGCACTCAATACACTTGCTTTGGTTGGATTTGCGCCACCCACAGCCGTAGAATACTCCATTGTACAAGCCAACGCTAATCGATAATTTCGCTTGTTGGTTCCATTTTGTTTATAAGAGTTTTGAGGCAACGTATTACCTGAAATATCAATTGCCGTTTCTGGTGCTGACAATTCATTTTCTTTATCTACATCACAGTGCATTCTGTGCTGAATTGGCTTAGCATATTGATTTTTATAATAAATAATATACCAATCAGAATTGATATCTGTATATGGATCAATAAAATAGGTCTCACTCCCATTAAACACTTTAGCATGAAATCCAAACAATGTAAAATCCAATTTAGCAGTAATCATAGGATTCACCTTTGAAATGGCAGTATAGGTTTTAATCATTGGATACTTATCGGCCAATGGCTTCTCCATCATTGAAACTTCTTGAATATTAAATTCCATTTCAACACCACTTGGGGTAGGCAAACTAATGGTATTGTATTGTCCAGATTCTTCGGTTGGAATGAATAGTTGCAATTGCTTAAACTCAAGTGAATTCAATTTTGCCAATGAATAGGATAATGGGTATAAGATTCTTTCACCTGGTGCAGACACTTCTTTATCTGCACTAAGCGTCCAAAGTTGTTGAAAAGGGATAGCTTTTGATGAGAAGCACGAAATAATTACAATAAGAAGTAGTAATGATTTTTTCATTTTAAATTTTAAATATTTTAGAGTTTATTTTTAACGTTCAAATTTTTGTTTTACAAAATTGGGGTCATCCTTTGTATAGGATGCATAATATATTTTGTTCTTGAATTTTACAGGATTTACAAAATAGGTTGTACCATTATAAGTTACCATAAACTTAGTAGAAGATCCATCACAATCAATACGAGCAGCATTCAAATTATTTCCTTTTTCAAATGCTTTAAAAGACATCAATTGAGGATATTTTGCTTGTAATACGGAATCCATTGTTTCGGTACGAGTAATGGTAAAATCTTTACATTCCATTATCCCATTCATATAAAGCGGAATTGTAATATGCTTGTCACTATTATCATACGGAATCGAGTGCAAATACTCGTCCAATTGTTTGTCGCTAATGGATAATAATCTATAGTTGGCAGGTGCCATGAAATTAGTTGGGAATTGAAAATCTTTCACAATAGCCATATACCAAACTGGCATTCCATTTTTTGAACTACAAAGCAACATTGTGTTGGCATATTTTGTATCCACCACTGAAGTATCAGTTTTTGTAACAACTGATTTTCGAACTACTTTTTTACGCTTAGCTTTTTTCTTGTGTGCGTCCACAGAAGCAGTAGCGAGGGTAAGTAAAATTAAACTTAAAATTATTTTTCTCATTGTATGTATTTTCTATAATAGTAATTCAAAATGCCCGAAAAGAAAAGAACATTAATTCTTTAAAAAAGGAATTTTGAGGGAATAAAATTAAGAAAAACTACTCGAAATCTGTAAAAATTGCGGTAAAAGTAGCTATTTCCCTCGGTTGAGTGATGGCATGCCAATTGCCTTTATAGCTTATTTCATAAGGAACCAATTGTTTTTTCACTGTTTTTAATTTCACTTTCATAATCACATCAAAATCATAAAACAAGGTTTTATATGACAATGAGTAATCTCTAGCAACGATAGCATTATCTGAAACTCTTATCCACGTTTTAAGTTCATTGATAACAACATCACTCTTATATTCTGGTTTTGGAATTGCTCTAAATACATAACAATCCTCATTCAATCGATTTTCACGACTTAATCTGAAATTGTATCGACTCATATAAGGTTCTTCAAAAATGGCCACATTTTCACCTATGCCTGGAATGCCATAAATCTGTTGACCGGGATTGAATATCAGTATCCTTAATTGCTCTTCATATTTAGTCGTGCCTTTTAAATTCCTAGAATTCCCCACAATATTGTTATCATTGCATATGGTACCTTTAGTAAAAAAAAGATGGGCATATAATTTGGCAGTATAATAAGTGTATTCTCTTTTTTTATTGAAAAAATCGCCTTTTACTTGCTCTTGTTTTATCTGCATCGTACGGCATTTATTATTGACTTGCTGCCTAGTAAGACTGTTGTAACTTGCTTTAACAGTACCTTTTTTATCCTCTATCTCGATGTCATTGTACATATTGTAACTTAGTAATCGCAAGGTTTTAAATGCTTTGTAAAATGTCGTGTCTTTTTTAACTCGTTGTATAAAAGACGGAATATCAAACCCTGATTGAACCGCTTTCACCATTACCTCATCTAATATCAATCCTTGATACACTTTATCTTTTTTCCCATCTTGCGAACTTGCATTTTTTATAAAAAAAACAAAACACAACAACGTGAATAAAAATGCTTTTCGTACTTTTAAATAATAATTCATCTTACATGAAAAAACTTTTTCTTTTTTGCTTAGTGGCATCTTTATTTGTTGTGTCAAATTCAAAGGCCGCTTCTAGTCTTCGAAGCGACACTCTTGACATCCGCAAAACTATCATAGATTTCAATATAACTGACTTTGTTAGCAAAAATATTTTTGCTAAAGCAACTTTAGATGTGAAAAGCAAACTCAACAACATCTCTCAATTAGTTTTTGATCTTGAAGGATTAACAGTCGATAGCGTCTTTGTCAATAATATGGCAGCGACCTATTCATCTTCTGGCTTTTATTTGACCGTTAATTCTCCAGTTCCACTAAATCAAAACGATACAGCGTTAGTTGTATTTTATTATCATGGCGTTCCTATTGCCGATGCCGCATGGGGTGGATTTTCGTTTATTGGAAATTATGGTTTTCAAATGGGTGTAGGATTTAACGCACAACCCCACTCCTTTGGTCGTACATGGCATCCTTGTTTTGATAATTTTGTAGAACGCTCAAGTTATGAATTTAAAGTAACCACTACAGCAGATAAGATGGCTACATGCAATGGTCTATTTATTGACAGTACACTAAACCCAAATCAAACTATCACATGGCATTATAAGCTAAATGAAGAAATACCGAGCTACTTGGCAGCAATAGCTGTGAGCAACTATGTGATAGTTCATAAAACACTGAATGGTAACAATGGAATCACTCCAGCTACAATAGCTTCCGAAGTAGTAGATACCACAAAAGTCAATGGTTCTTTTGCTCATTTACAAGAATCTTTTTCTATGTTGGAACAGCATTTTGGTACTCACTCTTGGCCTAAGGTAGGTTATACACTTGTCCCATTTAATGCAGGAGCAATGGAACATGCTACCAATATCCATATTGGCAAACCCTTTGTAGACGGTACGCTCAATTATGAAACGTTGATTGCTCACGAACTATCCCATCATTGGTGGGGCGATTTAGTTACATGTAGCACCGCTGGTGATATGTGGCTCAATGAAGGCTTTGCAAGTTATTGCGAATTTCTTCATCAAGAATATACCTATGGTTACAATTCTTATATAGATGCCGTCAAGGCCAATCACTTTCAGGTGATTAGTAAAGCACATATCAATGATGATGGATTTAAATCGGTGGCAAATATGGATAGTATCCATACTTATGGCACTACGGTTTATTTGAAAGGTGCTGATATGATTCATACTATGCGTAGCTATTTGGGTGATAGTCTTTTCTTCAATGGTTTGACCGCTTTTTTGAACACGCATAAATTTAAAGATATCAATAGCAATCAACTTCGAGATTTTCTTTCAACATATAGTGGTGTTAATATGACTTCCTATTTTGATAATTGGATTTTTGATAAAGGCTTTGCACACTTCTCCATCGATTCTATTCAATCAATTCCACAGGGAGGTAATTACGATGTCAATGTCTTTTTACGTCAACGCAAACATAAAAACAATAATTACTTTTCGAATGTCCCACTTGAAATCGGTTTTTATGATGCTCAAATGAATAAATACATTTACCATATCACGTTCAATGGACGATGTATGCAGTTCAATGTAAAACTACCTTTTAATCCTGCAATGATTGTGATTGACCCTGATGCACGTATTAGTGATGCAATAACAGAAGAAACCTCTATCATTCAAACAATAGGAATTAAAAACCTACCCCAAGCAAAATGCAGAGTTATTGTAAAAGCTAAAGTTACAGCTGACTCATCTCTTGTAAGAATTGAACACAATTGGGTTGCACCCGATCGATTTAAATCAACGATTGCGGCCAATGGATTTGTATTATGTGATACACGTTATTGGAAAGTAGATGGAATCAATTTAGGAAACATACAAGGCTTATTGCATTTTGGGTATGATGCTGGTGCAAATAATAGTTATCTTGATAGTACATGGATCAAAAATACCGATGATAGCATTCGTATGTTTTATCGAAAAGATGCCACTGAAGAATGGCAATTGGCAAATGATAGTCTTAGACCAGGTGCAATCAATGATCGACTAGGCAATATTTATGTAAAAGAGATTAAAGCGGGCGAGTACTGCTTTGGCATACAACGAAGCAATTATACAGATCCATTGCAAACAGATGCACCTACTGGTGGTTGTGGTATGGCGACCACAATAAAAGAAGCAAATCAAGCATCAACACAATATTTGATTTACCCAAATCCTGCTTCTAACTCATTGACTATACGATTACCTGAAAAATGTGAAGCAAGCTCATTCAGCTTCATCGATTTAACCGGAAAAGTCATTTCGAATTATAAAATAGCAGGATTAAATACTAACATACATGTTGATCTTTCAAATTATCAAGCAGGTATTTATTTCATCCAATTTTACAATAGTAAAAACACACCTATTCATACTGAAAAAATAGGGATACAATAAATACTACCACAACTATCTTTTTTATATAAACATCTATAAATCATGATACAAAAAAAACCTGAAAATGTGGATGAATATATAGCTCAATTTCCTATAGAAACACAAACTGTATTAAATGAAATAAGAGCCATTATACGTAAAGCAGCACCTAAGGCAACAGAAATCATCAGCTATGGCATGCCTGCTTATAAAATGATTCATGTGCTAGTCTATTTCGCAGCTTATAAAAAACACATTGGATTTTATCCAACAGGCAAAGGGATTGAAGCATTCAAAGAAGGATTTGGAGATTTTAAATGGTCGAAAGGTGCAGTCCAATTTCCACTTGACAAGGCATTACCACGTAAATTAATTACACGAATAGTAAAGTATAAAATAAGTATTGACAAAGAATACAAATCAGTCAAAAAATAAGTTACTATTATAGAACAACTTTCTCGCTAATCTTTTCAGAAATCCGCATCCCATCCATCGCAGCACTCACAATACCTCCAGCATAGCCTGCTCCTTCGGCACAAGGGTACAAATTTGAAATTTCAACATGTTGCAAGGATTCTGCATCGCGTGTAATACGCACAGGCGAAGACGTTCTACTTTCAGTAGCTACTATGATGGCATCATTGGTAAAATAACCCGCTTTGCCTTCATCATATTTGTGTGACATTTTTTCGCCAAAGGCTTTAAACGCAAATACCAAACTATCATTGACAACCTTAGGTAAAACCTCCGACAATTTCACTGAATTAACTCCAGGTAAGTACGAACAATCGGGCAACGAAATGGATCGACTGTTTTTTACAAAATCAATCATGCGCTGAGCAGGTGCAACATACTTACCACCACCTAATAGAAATGCTTTTTGTTCAACGCCCAATTGATAGTCCAATCCACTCAAGGGATACTCTTTTTTAAAATCGCGATGATCTACAGAAACTACAATTCCACTATTAGCATACGGATTATCTCGTTTGCTTGGGCTCCATCCATTGACAACCAACGTATCTTTTTGAGTAGATGCAGGCGCTATGATGCCACCCGGACACATACAAAATGAAAACACACCACGATCGTTTACTTGCTCAACGGCACTATAACTTGCTGCTGGCAAGTAAGGATCTCTTACATCACAATGATATTGCAATGAATCAATGATATGTTGAGGATGTTCAATACGAACACCTAATGCAAATGGTTTGGATTCAATCAGTATATTTTTTTTATACAGCAATTCATAAATATCTCTGGCCGAATGACCTGTAGCCAATACCAATTGCTTTACATCCATTTTTTCAGATGCATTGATAGTGATCGTATCAATCATACCAAAGTTCACACTGAGGTCAGTGAGTTTAGAATTGAAATGAATTTCGCCTCCGCACTCTATTATTTTTTCACGAATGGTTTCAATAATTTGAGGTAATTTATTGGTACCAATATGGGGATGTGCTTCGTATAATATTTCTTCCTTGGCTCCAAACAAATGAAACAACTCCAATACCCGATGGATATTCCCTCGTTTGTTGCTTCGAGTATATAGTTTACCATCACTGTAAGTACCTGCGCCACCCTCTCCAAAACAATAATTACTTTCTTCGTTGAGAATACCTTCTTTGTTCAATATAGCTAAATCACGACGACGCTCACGTATATTTTTACCACGTTCGAATATGACTGGTTTTAAACCACGCTCAATACAGTCCAATGCGCAAAACAATCCAGCAGGTCCAGCACCAATAATATGGACTTCTTCATTGAGAGAAACATCCTGAGCTGCAAAACCAATCACTCGTTGAGGGATATCAAATTCATCGATGTATACTTTCACTTTCAAAATAACTTTTGGATTTCGACCACGAGCATCAATCGATTGTTTAATAATTTCGTACTCCATTTTTTGAGCTTTCTTAACAAACAAAGCTTGATTAATCGTAGTGCGGATATCGATATCCGAATGGGCCTGAGATGGCAATAATTGCAGTTGTATTTCTTTGATCATAGTCTCATTAGGTATTTATCCTAAACGTTACAAATGTAGTGGAGAAAGTGGGAAGTAAAAACTTACAAAAAACAAACCAACGATTTAACTCGATTTGCGAACTGGCATATTACTTTATTGTCCCAACAAGAATCGAATCATGACACCACCACGTGTAGTCGTAATCGGGAATGCGTTCGAAACATACGGTATACTTTGACGACGATCCATAAAGAAACGAAGTGTAAGATTTTGAGTAAGTATATAATCAATTGACGGTGAAATCGTAATTACTTTTTGCCCACGAGTCGCACGCGATTCTCGTTGATCTAAACGATTGATAGTAGTATAATCATCACGTAATCCAAAATCTGCTTTGATATTTACATCACTCTTGTATTTATTTAATCCAAAATAACGGGTTGGGATTGTTACATTTTTCAAACGCATACCGCCACCAATTGCTATTTCGCTACTCTTGGTTTCACTCAATTGAAAATCAACCAAACTCATACTCAATGTACGTGACTTTTTATAATCGATATGAAGATTCAATGAATTTTTGAAAGTTGCATCGATCCCAAGGAATGGTCCAAAGTTTTCGGTAATGGTCATGTTAGGCACCATAAAATATGGCACAAAATTGCCAGAAACAGAATCAACAAACGATGGGAAGCCTAAGGCGTATACATCGCGATACATTAATTGAGAGTTGAAACTATTCATTGACAATGTACCCGTATACGAATGATTCAATGTAAAGTTTTGAAATATATTTTTAAATAACTTCAATCGAGATAAGCCATTGTAATTGAGTCTCCAGTTTGGTAATGGGAAAATATTTTTAAATGGATTTGATCTTACGCCTTCATTTTTGTAATTCAACAATGGGAATGTTTTAGGGTCTTTACCTCTGTAGGCTGATAAAAATGCCGGTATCAATACATCTTGCGAATATCGTGTATAGCCTTTTTTGTATTCTTCATCCTCAGGTGCTGCTATATTACCAGAGTATGGGTTTACAATACCTAATCGTTCGGATATTACTTTTCGATTATTTTCAAAATCATTGAATGCACCTGTAAAATTATCTTTTCCTTTTTTCTGAAATAAGGTATTAATTGCAATGTACGAAATACTAAATCCACCTGTTTCGTAAGGGTTCAAATGAGAGTAATCAGAACCACCACCAACAGTATCTTTAAATAATTCAGAATACCCTTTGTTGAATGATTTATTCATAGATAAATCTATTTTAAAATCTTTGAAAGGTTCTATGTTGGCAGTTATATTAAAGGTCTGAGCATATTGCTGTTGAAAAGGCGCACTGAATAATGAATCCCTTGTCATTACATTATCACGCCCTTTGCCTTCGAGCCATAAACGATCGGGTTGATATCCAAAAACAAATGGTGCACCAGGGTTCATTTTATTTCCAAAATTCATACCACTGTATTGGGTACTATCCATATAACCTGGCAAGGTAGTTCCTTGATTTTCTGAATAAGAAAAACTTGCACGTTTCACCATCATCAAAAGTCCTCCTACAAATCGAACACCGTCAGAAGGTATATATTCTTTCTTTTTCTTCTTTTTATCCTCTGCTGTTTTCTTTACAACTGATTTTTTACCAGCAACTCCTGAAGTATCTTTTCGTCCTTTATCTTTTTTATCAGATGCCGCAATTTGTGCGTTTGGATTTTTATTGAAAATCTGTTGATCTTTTCGCCCATTTGATTGCGCATTTTGTTCTTTCTCTTTTTCTTCTCGAGGATTCATCTTTACGATATCTTGCTCTTCATCTTTGGCTCCCGCATTGTCCTTACCACCATCACGTCCACCTCCTTTAGTACTACCTCCATCCTGTTTGGTATTCCCCTTATCACTATTCCCTCCTTTGCCTTTTTCGTTTTGAGCCAAGGATTTACTTTGTGGCTTAGCGGGGGTATTTACTTTTGGTGAATTTATTTTTTTCAATATTTTCACTTTGTTATACAACTGGGTAAAATTCATTTCACCATTCACCTGTTTATTTTGGGTGTTACCTAACACATTCCCAAGATTTTTAGATAAAAGTGATGCGGAAGTCCAATTGTAATTAGCGCCATAACTTCCTCTCAATGTAGTCCAATCCAATAATGGAAATTTCGAAAGAGGTACATTGTAATTGGCATTAAAGGTTTGTGCATAACCCGTATTTCGTCCAAAGCTACCTACATTGGACCAAAAGGTATCTTTCTTAGCTTTTGTATCTAAGCGACCATAGGGTTCATCTACTCTCGAATTATTGACAGCATTGTAGTCAAATGAAAGTGACTTTGTAAGATCCCATCTGAAATTATAGGTTCTATTCCATGTAAAGAATTTAAAATACAATGGCTCTAATTTATAAGCCCCCTCATCTATATTTCTAACGACAGTTTCACCCACAGTACGATTGATTGTATTTCTAAATGAAAAATTAGAAGGCATCAAATTGAAATTAAAATCGCGAAGCAATTGATAATACTTGCGCTTTTGAGGTATTAGCTTTTTAAATGGTTCAAAAGATTTTTGCTTAAATGAGTAGTTATAACCTAAGCCTAAATGATGTTCATTGAGTTCATCATTTTCTACCAATGGATTATGTTTACTTGTTTGAGTATAGGAGTAACTCACATCAAAGTTTTGCAAATCCCACAATTCTTTGCGTTTATTTTTTGTAGGGGTAATACGTACATTCTGAAAATTCAAACTTTTGATAGACGTAAAATCTTGTGCAGCTTCTTTAACTTTTTTCTTTTCAGCACCTGACGCTGTTTTTACTTTATCCTTGTATTTGATATCTAAATCATAAGGATCAAATACCGGGTTGCTCACTGTTTGAGAATAACCTGCAAAAACTGGCAATTGCACACCCCATGTTTTAGGCAATAATTTACCAGCATTGATATTGGCCGATACATCAAATTGTGAGAAGTTGTCACGATAACGTTGATTTACTTTTTGATCTATATTACCATATCCAGCGGTATGCATGTTTCCACTCAATTTTACAGTTCCGATATCTGCCAATTGAATATCTACTTTTCCCATGGCTGCATAGCCACCAGATTCTTCAAGATTAGACAGACGTAATTCATTGAACCATACTTCGGCGCATTTTTTACCCCCATCATCACTTGGATCGTTTGGAGTTTTCTTAGGATTTACAACACCAACCATCGCCATTTTCACATCGCCTAAATTTGGATTACCCACAATTTTGATATAATTACCAAATGCATCTTTTACTTCATAAGGAATCGCATAACTAACACCACTTTTATTACGAGCATCTTTCGCTTTTACAAGTGATTCGAAATTAAGATCCATCTCATTCTCTTTAGGCCATATTAAATTAGGATCTTTAATCCCAAATTGAGTAAAAGTCAATGGTATTTGGTATTCATAATAGTTTGAAACAAAGTCGCTACCCAAACGGATAAAGGCTCTCATATCTCCTTTTTTAATTGGAGTTACATCTATTCCTTCTGCATGAACAAACATTTTCATAGATTTGAATTGACGCAAATCCATACCCAAAGACTTAAAGGCTCCTTTGGCATTGCCATCATCTAATCCACATACTTGTATTGCCAATGATTGTTCATTTTGCAATACACTTTGTCCGTTCGACACTTGTTGTTGCTGACGTTGTATCCCTGGAGGTGTAACATACGGAATAGGAGATCGACCACTATTCTCTTCCAAACTTACAGAGTATAAATTGAATAAAGTTGCATTGTTATCATCATCAGGGACTAATTCACCTGGTTTTTGCAATGAATAGTTGTAACGACGCCATTGATTACGACCAAGTTCCAAACGAGCAAAACGTAAAATCACACTGTCTTGGAAGCCAGTCAAGAACATACGCATAAAACGTATAGAACGGAAGTCAGAAATTCCTCCAACGCGATCAGTGTATTCTCTTATCGGAACTTTAAATTGATACCATGTTTCATTTTGTGTATTTCCGTTGGCAAGTTTAACAGCCGATATTTGTTTGTTGACAATATAATTTTCACCAACCAACATATTAGGTTTCATCTCTACACGGTATTGAAAATATTGTTCATTTTCATTAAGTGTATTATCTCTATTGATATCTTCCGACTCAGGCACATTTGTAAATGCATTGGAGAATTGACTATTATTATCAGACACAGGTGAGTTGCCTTGAGGGTTATTAAAGCGACTGTATCGTTTTATGATTGGCAATTTAGCATTGTCATAATCAGCACCTCTGAAGTGATGGAAATCATCATTGGCAGGATCGGCAATGGCCGATTGATAAGCAACTGATGTAGTACCGAAATTGGCAGTCAATTCATCGAGATAGGTTTTGAATTGAACTTCTTCTTCTGTATTCACCATCCCATCGTAGCCAATATCTTGTGCTGCACGAGCATCTGTATTGTTATCGAAGGCTGGTGTAATTTGTTGTTGGAATCGTGGAATATTTGACCACTTTGTTTTATCTAATTTGCTTGGGTCCGTTGGATAAGGCAACCCGTTTTCAAAAAACTTTCTAGAATCTTTTAATATGTCCTCTGATATATTTCCAAGATTAATATAGAAAAATCCACCTGGATCATTGGGTCGATTGATAAATGGATCCATGACCCAAAACTCAATGAACTCAACATTGGCCGTTTCAAAATCACTGTAATCGATTGGACGCATGATACCAGCCCAACGACGCGATGGATTTAACAATCTACCATCGGAAGTTACACTAGATGTAGATGCATCAAAATTATAAGGTCCGCGTTCTTTGGGATTGAACGCCAAATCGAGTGTGGTTAAATTGCCTTGCAATGCTGTATATGATCGAAGAGGAAATACATCTTGCTGTTGTACCAATCGGATATAATGATTTGAAAGCTGGGCAGTATCTTTTTTCAAATGCTCAGGCATACAATTCTGTCGAGGATCTACCATACATGGATCTAAATTATACCATGCTAGTTTAGCCCTATTCTTACCATATTTCCAATCATTGACTAAGGTTGCTTCTGGGAATAGACTATTCCCAAATTTATCACTTGCATTTTGTGGGGTTGATGCCAATGCCCAACTTGTAACTGGAAATTTCAAATCGTACCCACTTCGTGTACCTTCAAAATCATCAATATAAATATTGGCTTCGCCATCTATTTCTATAAAGCGACTATGCCCAGGAATAATTTTAGCCACCTCACCACTTGCTACTATCATAGAAGGTGAAGTAGTACTTACAATTGGTAATCGATCTAAGAATCGAGTTAACCCCATTGCATCTTTTTGATAATTGGCATCTAAACCTAATACAGTATTTTTAATTGGGTCTTCGCCAAATGTTACTTTATTGAAATAAGGTCGTTCGGATAATCGAAGTAAAGTACCACCAATACTAAAATTATCGTTTACAAAATAATCCAATCGAGTACCCATGAAATTTTGAACTTGTGCTCCAAACGTAGCATTATTCTCATAAGAAACATTGATAGGAATACCTGAATTGAGAATACCTGCATTGATGATTTTCAGTTTACCAATACCATAATCGATTGTATAATCAACATTCTCGGTCAATTTAGTTCCACCTGCAAATACAGTTACAGATCCTTGCGGAATATTGAAACCTCCCAAATATATTTCAGACGAATTAGAAGACTTGAAAGAACCTTTCATTAAAAAACGATTGAATTGGGGAAATTGAATGGCTATATTTTTAGTTGAATCGTAAAGCAACTTGTAAAGATATTTTTTCTCCAATTGAGTATTCCCAGCAAATACAGGCTTCAAATCATCTCCAAAAGGCTCTAATACTGGAAATATAATTTTTCCTTGTTGAGAATTGATGGTCAAGCCTTCTACATAATCAAAACGTCCATCGGGTTGAGGGTCATTTTGATTGTTTAATCGATCTAAATTCAATAAATTAATCAATGGCACACCTGCTTGGGGTCCTTCGGGTAAATATCGTTTTTCTCCACCACCTGGATCGAGGTAAAAAATATTCAGGATAAATTCATCATTGGAAACTCCTGACGAACCCAATGAATAAATATTTTTCATCATTAAATCCCACAACGGCACTGTAGGATCGGGCGCTGTTGATTTCAACATTTTCAAAAACAACACTTTGGGATTGGTACTATCCGGAGGAAGATTTTGTGCAAACTCTCCTACTTGATACACCTTTCCATTGTTAGTATATTCATAGGCTACACCCACTACATCATCTGGTTGTAATTGCGAATTAATAGAAACAAAACCTAACTGAGGATTAAATGAATATTCACTTGGATTGAGTTTACGTGCAAAGGTTTTTTCGAAATCAATGCGCCCTTTTAAGCCTAGTCCCTGCAAGGATGAAACTACTGTTCCAATGCCTCTAGTTCCTGGAGATTGTATAACTTGCGAGTACAATGTATTTGAATTATTGTCCATTACATCGGCAGAACCTTTGGAAAAATCGGTACGATATGGAATAGGCTCTCCCAAATCTTGAAAAGCAACTACGTCACGTGCATTTTCTGTAGCACCACTTCTGTTGGTAACCCACACTTCCAATCGGTTGATATTACTCAACGATTGAATAATTGGGTAATTCTTCATAGCTCCATTGTAATTTCTATGAAAGGTATGACCAAGCATAAAATGTCTGAAATCTTCGTAATTATCACATGATATTGAAAAGTTTTGTGTTTGCGAACCACCTTTGAGTGAGAAACTTTCCTTTTTAGATTTTTGTTGAGATATAACTGAGTTAACCATCAATCGACCAAACTGTAATTGTGTTTTCAAACCAAATAATGATTGAACACCTTGTATCAACGATGTTTTGAGCGGAAAGCTTATGTATCCAGCTTCTATCTTACGGATGATATCATCTTCTTGCCCTGCATATTCTAGTTTAAGTTGATTTTCAAAATCAAAGGTAGCCTTCGTATTATAATTGAAATTCATACGCATCTTTTCTCCCACTTTGGCAAGTAAGTTGATATTCATATTCATATCAAAATCAAAGATGCCATATTTCTGAGCACTTTGAACAAGGGTTGGATTTTTTACATTTTGCCAATTACCTCCAAAAAACAAATCTACATTCCCCTGTGGTTTCACTTCTATAGTACTTCCACCAAATATTCGATCAAATAAGGCATTGCCTAAATTGACTTTTGGAATAACGCCCCCTTTTTTAGAAATTTGACTAATTGTATTGGCTCTTTTTTTAAAATAGGCTTCCTCATCTTTTCCTGCCTGATATTTCATAAACTCATCAAAGGTCATATAGGATGGAGCACGATAATACTCATCTCCTACCTTCTCTGTAATTGAATATTGCTGAAGGGCAGGATCATATTCAACATTTGTTTTGATATTTTTAGGATCTTTAAGGTCAAATTTTGTCGGGGCATCTTCAGTTATCTTATCGTTGGTACGATCTTCGATTTCGAATTTCAAACTATCCTTTTTCACTTCAGGCGAATCCACTTCGGGCACTTCGTAGGCCGAAAATGAAAAAGTTTGCTCATTGCTCACGACCAATGTAATCAATGTGATACAAAACAAAGCGATAAACTGAAGGGTGTATTTAAAAAGTTGATTCAAAATGTTCCTATAAATTTTTCAATGCGTGTTTAATAAGGTCTTCCAAAGTTAATGTTGAATCATGCTTTAAGGCTTTTTGAATGGCAGCATAACCCGTATTGCGAGCTATTCCCAGACTTACCAAAGCATTTAACGCATCATTTTCCAAATTATTGTTTTTGGTTGGCAGTAAATTCTCGGTTGGTTTGGATTTCATTAGTTTATCCTTCAATTCCAATATTAATCGTTTGGCCGATTTGGCCCCAATTCCCTTGATACGCTCCAGTTCTCGCTCATTTTCAGTAATAATGGCACGGGTAATTTCTTCAGGTTTCATACTCGAAAGCATCATACGTGCTGTAGATGCTCCAACGCCGCTCACTGATATTAATTGCATAAAAAGCGTACGTTCTTCTTCATCAAAAAATCCGAACAGAGAGAAACCATCTTCTTTCACTTGCAAATAAGTTAAAAGCGTCCCTTTTTCGAGTTGACTAATTTTGGAGTAGGTATGTAAACTAATACCAACTTCATAGCCAATTCCATTGACTTCCATCCATACGACTGCTGG
Organism: Chitinophagaceae bacterium; assembly: GCA_044233655.1. Classification (GTDB taxonomy): domain Bacteria; phylum Bacteroidota; class Bacteroidia; order Chitinophagales; family Chitinophagaceae; genus OLB11. Next base: position 21,679 of record JBIIJQ010000031.1, read on the forward strand.
CGATTTTGCAACATATTGCCCTTTGAGAAAAACTATCATAAGTTGATTACAAATATAGCAAAATTCATGATATACGATGCAGGGTTCTAAAAATTTGATTATGCACTGCAATTAGTTATCTAATTCCTCATTATAGACTTATAAGCAATAAATAACATAATTCCAATTTCATTCTATTATATTTGAAATGAATATAAATCTCTAATTCATGTATTTCAACATCAAAACTATACTTCGGCTCATAACTTTATTAATAACAATTTTGCTATTAACCATAGGAATAAGTACAAAATCTCAAGCACAGTGTTGTTATTATAAACTTAGTATGCACGATAGCTATGGTGATGGATGGAATGGCGGCTTTTTGAGTGTTACGATTAATAATAACCTAGTCGGAAACTTTAGCGCAAGCAATTTTGGCTCATTGGATTCCTTTCAGGTATGTAATGGCGACACATTGAAACTGAATTACACAGCTGGTTCCTACGAAAACGAAAACTCTTATCAATTATACGATGCCAATTGGAATTTGTACCATTTGGCTGGACCAACACCACCCACAGGGTTGGTATTTGATACACTTGGCAACTGCAATTCTACTTTTTTGGCAGGGAATAATCCTTGCACCGCTATCCCTATTGATACAGGACAATGTATTTGGGGCAATAATACAGGTTATCAAGGTTCTGGATTTAACCCTGGATGCGCTAGTTATCAAGGTGCAGATGTATGGTATAAAGTGGTAGTACCTCCCTCGGGCAATTTGAGTTTTGCCACCGATAGCGGCACAATCAACGATACGGGACTCGCCTTATGGACCGATAGTTTATGTTCAAATCCTCAGTATCTAGGCTGTGATGATGATGCAGGCATAGGGACTTTTTCGATGTTATCATTGTATGAATTGGATCCTGGTCAAACCATTTATATTCAAGTGTTTGGTTACGGGACTGCTGTAGGCACGTTTCATTTATGTGTTGAAGATTTAGGAACTGTTTCACTGGACAGTACTGAATTGCCTTTGGTGATGATCAATACACAAAATCAATCAATTGTACAAAATACCAAAATCAATTGCCTGATGGACATTAAATACAATGGTGCAGGCAATATTACGTATTTAAATAGCCCTGCAAATATATACAGTGGTCATATCGGAATTGAAATACGTGGAGCTTCTTCGTCAGGGTATCCTCAAAAACCTTATAATTTTGAAACTAGAACTGCTGCAGGTTCCAATAACAATGTATCGATTCTTGGCATGCCGAGTGAAAATGATTATGCATTATTGTCCAATTACAATGATCGATCATTGATAAGGAATAGCTTGGCATTGAAACTCTTTGGCGAAATGGGCAATACAAGTTGTCGCACACGATTGTGTGAAGTATTGATTGATAGTAACTATAAAGGAATTTATTTATTGAGCGAAAAGATAAAAAGAGATAGTAATCGCTTAGATATTTCTAAGCTTTCAACCATCGATACCTTAGGGGACCAATTGACAGGTGGTTATATTCTTCAACAAAATCTATGGAATACAAGCAATAGTTTTCAATCCAATTATTCGCCTATTGATCACCCTGGATTTGATGTTCACTTTCTTTACGAATACCCAAGTCCCGACTCAATTCATCCTAAGCAAAAAACCTATATTGCTTCCTTTGTCGATAGCTTGGAAGGTGCTTTGTATAGTAGTAATTTCGCTGATACGACCAATGGTTACCGCAGGTATTTAGATACGAAATCATTCATCGATTACTTTATCATCAATGAACTTTCACGCAACAATGATGGATTTAAAAAAAGTGTATTCTTCAACAAAGACAAACATTCCAAAAAGAAAGGTAAATTGAAAGCTGGCCCAGTTTGGGATTTTGATTGGGCTTGGAAAACTATGGCAACATGCTCATTATTCGATCAAAATGACGGTTCAGGCTGGGCACATCTTATCAATGATTGCCCAACAGATAATTACTCGTGTGGCTATTACGTGCGATTGCTTCAAGACACAACTTTTAGCAATGAATTGAGATGTGCTTATGAAGAGTATCGATCTACTATTTTGGACACAACCTATTTATTTGCCTATATGGATAGTATTGAAAATATAGTTCAAAAAGCACAAGCAAGACATTTTCAAAAATGGCCAATCCTTGGAGTGAGCGGGCCAGCACCCGAAGTCAATAATATAGCGACTACTTATGCTGCCGAAATGGACACCTTGAAAAATTGGATTAAAGTAAGACTCAATTGGTTAGACACTAATATACCTGGACATTGTATTCAAGTCAATACTGGTATTACTCAAACAAAAGTTACCGAAGCACTTCAATATTATCCAAATCCAAGTACTGGGAATTTTCATTTCGAAGGAACGTTGCCAAATGGGAAAGCAACTCAAATGACTATTTACGACATTACGAATAAAGTGATTGAAAAAATTCCAATCAATACAGGAAAAGTAAAATTTGAATACCGATTAAAACAAAAAGGCGTTTATTTCTTTAACATTAGTAATGAAGAAGGAATCATTCAGTTTGGAAAATTACTTGTAATATAAACAACAATTTAATTAGTTGAATTTTCAATACGTCTTAATTTCTATTTAGCAAAGAAACTGACAATCCAATAAACCAAAGCGGCTAACAAAGCACTAATTGGGATAGTAAGAATCCATGCCCATAGTAAATTGATCGTTACTCCCCAACGAACAGCGCTTAATCGTTTTGTAGCACCTACGCCAATAATTGCACCCGTAATGGTATGAGTTGTTGATACAGGTATACCCATTTGTTCGGTTAAAAACAAGGTAGTCGCACCAGCAGTTTCTGCACAAACCCCTTCCAAAGGCGTAACTTTTGTAATTTTAGTCCCCATGGTTTTAACAATTTTCCATCCACCACTCAATGTTCCTATACCTATAGCAGCATAGCATGAAATAGGAACCCATGTAGGCATATCCTTGATATCAAGTATATCACCATTTGCAACCAAAGCTGCCGCGATAATTCCCATTACTTTTTGAGCATCATTTCCACCATGTCCAATACTGAATCCCGCACTACTTAAAAGTTGCAAACGTTTAAATACTGTAGCTTGACGACCAGCACTAGGTTCTCTTAATTTTTCGCTATAAATAAAGGTAAGAATAAAAATAAACAAGCCCCCAATCATAAAATAACGCAACATTCTATTATCACTGTCACCGATAGCTTTAGTCAAATCTTTATTGATATCCATTTTCATTTTCTCTTTAAACTTAATGGCATCTGCAGGATTCATTGCTTGTTTGGTAATCATTAAAGATATCATGGAATCAAACCCAACTTCATAATACAATTTAGCCAACGGCTTCAAACTATCTACTGAATTTTTCGCAATCAAATATTGAGGTTTAAAAGAAGCATCCTTTGCTGAACGAATCTTAAGTAACTCTGTTTTAAAATAGGAATTTAATTTATCTCCAAATCTGCTTATTATTGATGTTTTAATATCTACATTATTTTCGATCTGGGTAGCTACCCATTTAGCCCCTTTTGATTCATACTCATGTATAAATGGCTTTGAGGCTTCTAGTGCTTTTTCGGCTTTATCTACTTTCGCTTTCGCTTCATCAATTTTCTTTTTTATTTCAGCTTGTTTTGCAGGATCAGTTTCTTTTTCTAATTTATAAGTTTCGTCGGTTACAATTTTACTATTCTTGTCAATTCTATAAAACTTAGTCATATTTTCAGTAATTTTATTTTCCTGAAAATTTTGAAATACAAACCAAAGCCCGACTGCCATTAAAGCAAAAATGCTGCATTTAATCCAAGTATTTCGATTAATCATTACGAGTGTAAAGAGCATCGATATTACCATCCCTATCAAAGGTGCTAGAAAAATAAACGCAACCGTTTTCCATATTTTAGTACTATCAACTATTTGTGCCATATCCAGCGAAGAATCTTTCATCCATGCAGCAGTAATTGCAGCACCTGCAAATCCACCAATCAATGTATGAGAGGAAGAAGAAGGAATACCAAACCACCAGGTCAATAAATTCCAAAATATTGCAGCTATTAAACCAGAAAAAATAACAGGTAATGTAATAAATTCTTTAAAAACGGTTTTGCCAATTGTATTTGCAACTGCATGATCTTTGAATATAAAATAGGCCACCACATTAAAAAAAGCAGCCCATAAGACAGCCTGAAATGGAGTTAAAACCTTTGTTGATACTACCGTTGCTATTGAATTAGCTGCATCATGAAATCCATTGATATAATCAAATATCAGGGCAAGTATAATTATTACGAGTACAAATGTCATATGTATTTAATTTGAATATTGGACAAATGGCTATTAAATATTAATGATTAAACTATATTTAATAGATTATTATTCTATAGTTTTTATGCGTATTTAATTACGATTGATTCTATAACATTTGCTGCGTCTTCGCATTTATCTGTAACTATTTCCATTACTTGATAAATTTCTCTTTTCTTAATGACTTCTTTTGCATCGGGCTCAGTTGCAAATAATTTTTCAATGCACATGTCATATATATCATCGGCTTGGTTTTCAAGACTATTTACTTTCACCAATGCATTAGTAATACTATTTACATTTTTCATATTACGAAGTTCCATTACTGCTGAATGAATACATTCGGTACCTTGCGAAATCACATCAGCCATCTTTTGAAATCCTTGCTCCATTGGATCAACTTTGTAAAAATTGATTTTTTTAGCTGAAGCATATATATAGTCAGCTATATCATCCAATGAACTAGCTAAAGCATGTATATCTTCTCGATCAAAGGGTGTAATAAAATTACGACCTAATTCAGTAAAAATATTATGAGTATTATCATCATTAGTATGTTCTAATGCTTCTAATTGATTAATTATATTTTGTCGTTCATTAAAATCGGGTGTATTGACTAACTCTTTGAGCTTTTTACCCATTAGAGTATTCGTTTCTACTACTTTTTCAAATAACCCGTAAAAAATTCTGTCTTTTGGTTGAAATAACTTCAAAATGGATGATAAACTCATATAAAAATAATTTAAGTGCAAGTTTCAAAAAAAAAAATGATTTCTCTTATGCTTACTACCATTGGTAACAATTTGGTAATATTGAATTAATATTGATTATGTATAAATTTTCATTTGATAATAATTTGGTAACACACAAGTATTAAATTTTTACAACAATTGCAATTTCCTTTGCACCATAATTTAATTTTTTAATAACTATTTAGTAATGATAAAGAAACATCTATTAACTATAAGCATGATGTGCTTCCTTGCAATTAACTCATTGGCTCAACAGTCGAATACTGATCCAACTGAGAAAAAAACACATTGGTACGAATCATTTTCAATCAGAGGCTATGTGCAAGCACGTTACAATCGACTGCTCGAAACCAATGCTCAACTTAAAAATGAACAAGGAGATAGATCATGGGGACAGGATGGAGGATTTTTCCTCAGACGGGTTCGAATTATTTTTTATGGGCAAATCCATAAAAATGTATATTTCTATATTCAACCTGATTTTGGAAGTAGCGCAAGCACAACAGGGTTGCATTTTGGTCAGTTGAGAGACTGCTATATGGATATAGGTGTTGACAAAAACAACGAATTCAGATTTAGAATTGGTCAAAGCAAAGTACCATTTGGATTTGAAAATATGCAATCAAGCCAAAACAGATTAGCGCTAGACCGTAATGACGCCTTGAACAGTGCTGTATCTAATGAACGTGATTTAGGCGTATTCTTTTATTGGGCTCCTAAAAAAATCAGAGATCGATTTGCAATGCTGGTAAAAGATGGCTACAAAGGAAGTGGAGATTATGGGGTTATTGGCTTTGGTGCATATAATGGACAAACCGCAAATAAACCCGAATTAAACAATAGACCACATGTAGTAGGGCGTGTGACATATCCAATAGTAATTGGAAATCAAATAATCGAACCGGCTATTCAAGCTTATACAGGGAAATACGTCGTAGCAAAAGACCAATTAACCACAGGTGTAAAACACCTTAAAGACCTTAACTATACAGACCAACGAGTAGCCGCTAGTTTTATAATGTATCCTAAACCCTTTGGAATACAAGCTGAATACAATATTGGTAAAGGTCCTGAATTCAATCCAACCACAGATTCAATTGAAGTTCAAAACTTATCAGGTGGATATATCACATTGAATTACAAAACAAATTATAAAAAACAACTATTTTACCCTTTTGCAAGAGGTCATTATTATGATGGTGGAAAAAAACATGAAAAAGACGCTCGAAGCTACACAGTAAAAGAACTTGAATTAGGTATAGAATGGCAACCAAATAAAAATTTCGAATTGGTCGCCATGTATACTATATCTAATAGACGTTTTGAAGATTTTGCATTGCAAAATAACAAACAACAGGGAAGACTACTTCGCCTACAAGCACAAGTTAACTTCTAAAATTCTACAACAACTATATTATTGGAATGTCGTTTATCATATTTACCCAATGATTTGATTATAAAATCATTGGGTATTTTTTTATACTTTCGAGAAATTAAGTTGCAAAAACATGTCACCGAAATCAACCAAAACCTGGCTAATCATCTTCAATATTATTTTCGGGTTAGGCTTAATTCCTGCAGTAATTATGTCCTTGATGTCAGTTATGATGTTTGATTCTCCAGGTTCAGAGAACTCCTATACTACGTGGTGTCTATTTTGGAGTGTAATTTCACTACCCATATTCATTGTCATTTCTATCCCAGCAGGCTGGATTTTTTATAAAAAAGAAAAATATAGCTATGCAATCGTTGCAGGTTTATTACCATGCTTGAGCATATTACTCATTGCTACTGCTTTTGGCATGATATCATTTTTTTGTGGTGGGCAGTTTAATTGCGAATGAATTCGCTTTTCCATTATTAGTATTTAGCAAATAACTTTATCATTCGTTTCTCATCATTCACTATTTCCAACCAATAATTACCAGCTTTCAAATCGGAAACATCAATTAATTTATTACTTAATACTCTACGCTTGTTCATTAATTTACCATCGCTACTGTAAACCTTAATTGCAGAATTATTCAAATCTATATCACTAGAAGCTAAAATAGAGAGTGTCGTTGTAGCAGGATTTGGAAACAACTCTATATTAAAATCACGAACAATATCATTGGTAGATTGAATCACACTATTATTCAATAATACAACAAAAATATCCCATACTCCTTGTGGATTTATTGTATTGGCATTGAAGGCACAACTACCTCTATAAATACCCGATGTATATACATTTCCATTTTGCTGATTGACGCCTATACCCCATCCTTCAACTTCAGCTGCAGAAACGCCTAATTGATACGCAAAAATTGTATTCCCATTTAGTTTATTAAACTTGGCAACAAATGCATTCGTAGACGCCCCATTTGGCAATGCTATTCCGCCAACATTGAATGCACTTCTGTACATTCCAATGGCATATACATCACCGTTAGCATCTAAATCAATCGCATTGATATTGTCTTTTTCATCATTACCGAATTTTTTAAGCCATTGTTGCACACCTCCATTTGAATATTTTGCCACAAAGGCAAATTGCTTTGTAATTAACATATTTAAGTTCGCATCATAATAAGTTGTATCAACCAAAGACCCACCAACAAAAACATTGCCGCTTCCATCAACTTTTACACTCGATCCACAATCCAAATTATTGGCAGTAGTTGAAGCCGACAAGCTTTTACCTACTACATCCATCCAAAGCAAATTACCACTTGCATCAAACTTACCTATCACCATATCATCACCCTGATTGTTGGTAATCGTAGTAGCACCAAATGTAATGGCAGTAGAAATCTTTCCAGTTGCATAGATATTATTCGATGCATCTGTTGCAAGGTCGGCAAACCAACATATTGAATTTGAAACTCCCGCTTTTGTCCATATAACATTGCCACTTGGATCAAATTTTACCATAAATATATTCGTCGTGTTAGTATTAGGAAGCGTACTTGCGCCAAATTGTATTTGCTTGTTGTAATCTCCACTAATAATTATATTATTTTGATTATCTGTCACTACACTCCTAGAAGTCATATATGCATTTGTAGCACCACCACTACCCAATTTTGCCCATTGGAATACACCATTGCTATTGTATTTAGCTAAAAATACATTTCGGCTACTTTGAACATTTTTCACAATCGAATCTGTAGGTGTAAAGTACAATGCTGTACTTTGAAAATAACCAGTTACATAAACATTGTTATTATTATCAGTTGTTACTTTATAACCCCAATCTTGCTCATTGCCACTGATTGCCTTTGCCCACAATACGTTGCCTTGCTGATCATATTTAGCTACAAACGCATCTTGATAGGCAGTGGATGTTAAGGTAGTTGCCCCAAATGAAGCTGTATTCGAAAACATACCTGTCATGACTGTTCCATTATCATTGCCCAAATGCGTTGACTTAACATCATCCCAGCCGCTACCACCTGAAGAATAAGCCCAGTTGTAGGTTTGAGCTTGAGCATAAAAGGAAACTAACAAAACTACTAAGAATAAGAATAATTTTTTCATATATTGATATTGAATAAAAACAAGACGCTCGTCTATGTCATAACGTTGGATAAAAAATAATATACACTCGTTGTAACCTTTTTACAAATACTATACTCTAATGTAAAAACAACTAAATTTATGCTTACCATCCTTTTAAATTCCAACGACGAAGTAGTACCTTACTTACTTATTTTTTTCAGTTTTATAATCCCAGTATTAATTAAAACTATTTTGTAACCTTTTATCCAATTACGCACTCTAATTAAAAAACTAAAACAATGCATACATTACTTTTCAGTCCCACAGAAGATTTATTACCCTTCTTTGCTATTTTCTTCACCTTTATGGTGCCCATTATGGCGATTTATTTTTATTACAAACACAAAAGCAAAGTGATGGATGAACGTCGCTTGATGATTGAGAAAGGACTCACACCACCTCCAATCAATGAAAGTATAGAAATCAGTCGATCTAAAACACCATTGACAAAAGGACTCAATATGATCGCCATTGCATTAGGCTTGCTTGTAGGTTATTACATCTCACGTCATTTTGAAATTCGTGGACCTTTCAGCATAATGGGTGCTATTTTATTTTTCCTAGGTATAGCTAATGTATTCACGGCTCTTTTTGTAGAAAAAGAAAACAATTCATCATCTTTAAATTCCGACAATGAAAAACAATAAATTAATTTACGGGCTTGCGCTCATATTCTTAGCGGCCGTTATTTTATATATCGGAAGCGATTTATCCTCACGTTCTTTTTTTCGAAATGGGAAAAATGG